>NZ_SZWM01000164.1:0-1001244 GCF_005280805.1 Citrobacter sp. TBCS-14 | reverse complement strand
GTCGACTTAAAACCGTTTAACTGACAGCAGGAGAGGCATAATGAAAACGCTGCTGATTATTGACGCTAATCTCGGCCAGGCTCGCGCTTACATGGCGAAAACCCTGCTTGGAGCGGCGGCACAAAAAGCGCATCTGGATATTATCGATAATCCGAATGATGCAGAGATGGCGATTGTCCTGGGTGACACCCTCCCTAACGACAGTGCGCTGAACGGCAAAAAAGTTTGGCTGGGAGACATCTCCCGTGCGGTGGCGCATCCTGAACTGTTCCTGAGCGAAGCGAAAGGTCATGCGAAACCCTACAGCGCACCGGTTGCGGCAGCGCCTGTAGCTAGCAGTGGCCCCAAACGCGTGGTGGCGGTAACGGCCTGTCCGACCGGCGTGGCGCATACGTTTATGGCGGCTGAAGCCATTGAAACTGAAGCCAAAAAACGCGGCTGGTGGGTGAAGGTTGAAACCCGTGGTTCAGTAGGCGCAGGCAATGCGATTACCCCGGAAGAGGTGGCGCAGGCCGATCTGGTTATTGTGGCGGCGGATATTGAAGTTGATCTGGCGAAATTTGCCGGAAAACCGATGTACCGCACCTCTACCGGACTGGCGCTGAAGAAAACCAAGCAGGAGCTGGATAAAGCCGTAGACGAAGCGACGCCGTACCAGCCTGTAGGGAATGGGCAGTCCGGAGCAACAGAAGGTAAGAAAGAGAGCGCAGGTGCATACCGTCACCTGCTGACCGGCGTGTCTTACATGCTGCCGATGGTGGTTGCCGGTGGTCTGTGTATTGCACTGTCTTTTGCCTTTGGTATTAAAGCATTTGAAGAGCCGGGCACACTGGCTGCGGCGTTGATGCAAATTGGCGGCGGTTCAGCCTTTGCGCTCATGGTGCCGGTTCTGGCGGGTTATATTGCATTTTCCATCGCTGACCGTCCCGGTCTGACGCCGGGTCTTATCGGCGGTATGCTGGCGGTTAGTACCGGTTCTGGCTTTATTGGTGGGATTATCGCCGGTTTCCTTGCCGGTTACGTGGCGAAACTCATCAGCACCAAGCTGAAGCTGCCGCAAAGTATGGAAGCGCTGAAACCAATCTTGATCATTCCGCTGCTCTCGAGCCTGGTGGTTGGGCTGGCAATGATTTACCTGATTGGTAAACCGGTTGCCGGTATTCTGGAAAGCCTGACCCACTGGCTGCAAACCATGGGAACGGCGAACGCAGTGCTGCTTGGGGCGATTCTTGGCGGCATGATGTGTACCGACATGGGCGGTCCGGTCAACAAAGCGGCGTATGCTTTCGGTGTCGGCCTGCTCAGTACGCAGACGTATGCACCGATGGCGGCTATTATGGCGGCGGGGATGGTTCCCCCTCTGGCGCTGGGTCTGGCTACGCTGGTGGCGCGTCGTAAATTCGACAACGCACAGCGTGAAGGGGGCAAAGCGGCTCTGGTGCTGGGCCTGTGCTTCATCACCGAAGGGGCGATCCCGTTCGCCGCCCGTGACCCGATGCGTGTGCTGCCATGCTGCATCGTCGGTGGCGCGTTGACCGGCGCACTGTCGATGGCGGTGGGTGCGAAGCTGATGGCGCCTCACGGCGGCCTGTTTGTGCTGCTGATCCCTGGCGCGATTACGCCGGTAGTGGGATACCTGCTGGCGATTATTGCCGGTACGCTGGTAGCGGGTCTGTCTTATGCCTTCCTGAAACGTCCAGAAGAGGACGCGGTGGCGAAAGCATAATTTCTGCTGCTGACACAAAAGGGCCGATGATTCGGCCCTTTTTTATTCACTCAATCCGCCCGATCAGGCGGCGGCAGAATCGGTTTGCTGCGCTTTCAGCCAGGCTATTTCTTCCGCCCAGATATCCGGATTGATGGTTTCCAGCACCAGCGGAATGCCGTCAAAACGGTCATCCTGCATAATCCAGCGGAAGGCGTCGTGACCGATATTGCCTTCACCTAAGCTGTGATGGCGGTCAACGCGGCTGCCAAACGTGCTTTTGGCATCGTTCAGGTGCATCCCACGTAAATAGTTGAAGCCGACAATACGTTCAAATTCGGCAAAGGTCTTTTCACACTCGGCGGCGCTTCGCAGATCGTATCCGGCGGCGAAGGCGTGGCAGGTATCAATGCAGACGCCCACGCGGGATTTATCTTCTACGCCATCGATAATGGCGGCCAGATGCTCAAACTTAAAACCAAGATTGCTGCCCTGACCGGCGGTGTTTTCAATAACTGCGGTTACGCCCTGGGTCTGCGCGAGGGCAATGTTGATGGACTCGGCAATGCGTGCCAGGCATTCGTCTTCCGGAATCTGCATTAAATGGCTGCCCGGATGAAAGTTAAGCAGGGATAACCCCAGCAGCTCGCAACGCTGCATTTCATCAATAAAGGCATCGCGTGATTTTTCCAGCGCCTCGCTGACCGGGTGGCCGAGGTTAATCAGGTAGCTGTCGTGAGGAAGAATTTGTGCGCTGCTAAAGTGATACTTCTCGCAGGCCGACTTGAAGTCATCAATGACGTCAGTAGTCAACGGCGCGGCGCGCCATTGGCGCTGATTTTTGGTGAACAGGGCGAATGCGGTGGCATCGATTTCTGCGGCGCGAATAGCGGCATTGGCCAGACCGCCAGCGGCGCTTACGTGCGCTCCAATATATTTCATAATTGATTCCCCAAATAGTTCGAGTTGCAGGACAAAACGCATTACGTTTTGAGCAGCGCCTGCAACTCGAAATATGACGGGAAAAACCCGCCATACTCAAATACAAAAGGGGAGAGTATAGCGGGTCAACGGGGGTTAGTCGTGTTTGATTATGCCATCACGCTGTGAATCAAAACGTTGATTGCACCACCACCGACAATCAGCCAGACAAACAGCACCAGCGCCATCAGTAACGGTTTGGCACCGGCCTTTTTCAGCGCGCTGACGTGAGTGGTCAGCCCAAGTGCGGCCATCGCCATTGCCAGCAGCACGGTATCGAGGGTGACCAGCATGTTCACCACAGACTGCGGCAGCAGGTGGAACGAGTTAAATATCGCCACCACAATGAACAGGATGGCAAACCACGGAATGGTGATTTTGCTCTTTTCGCCGCCGTTAGCCGGAGACAGTTGTTTCACACGAGCTGCCAGCAGGATGAGGAACGGAGCCAGCATCATGACGCGCAGCATTTTGGCAATAACGGCTGCGTTTTCTGCATCCGGGTTAATGGCATGTCCGGCAGCGACAACCTGTGCGACTTCATGCATGGTTGACCCAATGTAAATCCCGTAGGTTTCAGGGCTAAACCAGTGCGAAAGCAACGGATACATCGCCGGGTACAGGAAGATAGCAATGGTACCGAAGATGACCACGGTGGCGACAGCGACCGTCACTTTACTGGCTTCTGCTTTCACGACCGGCTCTGTTGCCAGTACCGCCGCGGCACCACAAATGCTGCTCCCGGCGCCAATCAGCCAACTGGTGTGTTTGTCCAGACCAAACACCTTCTGGCCGAGGAAGCAGGCAAGCATAAAGGTGCTGGTCAGCGTCAACGCATCGATCACAATCCCGCTGACGCCAACGTCAGCAATCTGCGAGAAGGTGAGACGAAAGCCGTAAAGGATGATCCCCAGTCGCAATAAATATTGTTTCGCAAACAGTACGCCGCCGTCACAGCTTTTCCAGATGTGCGGATAGACGGTGTTGCCGAGGACCATCCCCAGTAAAATGGCTAAGGTGAGGGCGCTGAACCCGGCCCCCGCAACCGCGGGGATAGAACCACCCCATAACGCGGCTCCGGTGATGACTGCGCTCAGGGCAAGCCCCGGAATAAAATGCCACACTGTACGTCGATGATTCTTTAGGGCGAGTTCGGTCATAACCCCTCCTGTCAATGGAATGATTTCTTGGAGAAAATAGTAAGGTGAAGTGGTATAAAAATAAAATTGATTATATATTTATAATTAATCTGAATAAGTGGTAAACACGGGCCATCTAGAGGAAAACGACCATGCATATCACCCTGCGACAACTTGAAGTGTTTGCCGAGGTACTGAAAAGTGGCTCGACAACCCAGGCCTCTGTCATGCTGTCATTGTCGCAATCCGCAGTGAGCGCAGCGCTGACTGATTTAGAAGGCCAGCTTGGTGTACAGCTGTTCGATCGCGTAGGTAAACGTCTGGTGGTCAATGAGCACGGGCGTTTACTCTATCCCCGCGCGTTGGCGCTGCTTGAGCAAACGGCCGAGATAGAACAGCTTTTCCGGGAAGATAATGGGGCGATTCGCGTCTATGCCAGCAGCACCATCGGCAATTACATTTTACCTGCCATGATTGCCCACTATCGTCATGATTTTCCCGATCTGCCGTTGGAACTGAGCGTGGGGAACAGCCTGGACGTAATTAATGCCGTATTGGATTTCCGGGTCGACATTGGACTGATAGAAGGGCCATGCCACAGTACGGAAATCATCTCAGAACCCTGGCTGGAGGATGAGCTGGTGGTGTTTGCTGCACCGACGTCACCGCTGGTAAAAGGTCCCGTTACGCTGGAACAACTGGCGGCTTCACCGTGGATCCTGCGTGAGCGCGGGTCCGGTACGCGTGAATTGGTGGATTACTTGCTGTTATCTCATTTGCCGCGATTTCAGATGGCCATGGAGTTGGGTAACTCCGAGGCCATTAAGCATGCTGTGCGTCATGGATTAGGGATTAGCTGCCTGTCACGTCGGGTGATTGAGGAGCAGCTACAGGCGGGAACGCTGAGTGAAGTGCCTGTACCGTTACCGCGTTTAGTCCGTACTCTTTGGCGTGTCCATCACCGTCAAAAACATCTCTCCAATGCGCTGCTGCGCTTTTTACGCTACAGCGACCAGCAGTAGGGCGGCGATATTTTTTCAGGCAGCATGCCGACTATTTTCGGCTTTACTTATAATCCACGGCCAGTCATGAAGGTCTCTTATAACAGCGTATTTGTGCCGGAAGAATGCCATTTCGTCTGCTACAATCGCGCCTCATTTTTTGGATGGATAGCATTTTCCCATGGTTTCCGAAACTAAAACCACAGAAGCGCCCACGCTACGTCGTGAACTGAAGGCGCGCCACCTGACGATGATTGCCATTGGCGGTTCCATCGGTACGGGTCTTTTCGTTGCATCTGGTGCAACCATTTCTGCGGCGGGTCCAGGCGGCGCGCTGTTTTCCTATATTCTGATTGGCCTGATGGTGTACTTCCTGATGACCAGTCTCGGTGAACTGGCAGCGTACATGCCGGTTTCTGGTTCGTTCTCCACTTACGGTCAGAACTATGTAGAAGAAGGCTTTGGCTTCGCGCTGGGCTGGAACTACTGGTACAACTGGGCGGTCACCATTGCCGTCGACCTGGTCGCTGCGCAGTTGGTGATGAGCTGGTGGTTCCCGGATACGCCAGGCTGGATCTGGAGTGCGCTGTTCCTGTGCGTCATCTTCCTGCTGAACTACATCTCTGTTCGCGGTTTTGGTGAAGCAGAGTACTGGTTCTCGCTGATCAAAGTCACCACCGTTATTATCTTCATCGCGGTTGGCGTGCTGATGATTTTCGGCATCTTCAAAGGCGCTCAGCCGGTGGGCTGGAGCAACTGGACTACGGGAGATGCACCTTTCGCCGGTGGCTTTGCAGCCATGATTGGTGTGGCGATGATCGTCGGCTTCTCCTTCCAGGGTACTGAGCTTATCGGTATTGCGGCGGGTGAATCTGAAGATCCCGAGAAGAACATTCCGCGCGCGGTGCGTCAGGTGTTCTGGCGAATCCTGCTGTTCTATGTGTTCGCGATCCTGATTATCAGTCTGATTATTCCGTATACCGATCCAAGCCTGCTGCGCAACGATGTGAAAGACATTAGCGTCAGTCCGTTTACGCTGGTCTTCCAGCACGCGGGCCTGCTTTCTGCGGCTGCGGTAATGAACGCTGTGATCCTGACCGCGGTGCTGTCGGCGGGTAACTCCGGTATGTATGCCTCAACGCGCATGCTCTACACCCTGGCATGCGACGGCAAAGCGCCGCGTATTTTCGCCAAATTGTCTCGTGGCGGCGTCCCGCGTAATGCGCTGTATGCGACCACGGTGGTGGCAGGTTTGTGTTTCCTGACCTCTATGTTTGGCAACCAGACCGTGTACCTGTGGCTGCTGAACACCTCCGGTATGACGGGCTTTATCGCCTGGCTGGGGATTGCCATCAGCCACTATCGCTTCCGTCGCGGTTATGTGATGCAGGGGCGTGATATAAACGATCTGCCGTATCGTTCAGGCTTCTTCCCGCTGGGACCGATCTTTGCGTTCGTGCTGTGCCTGATTATCACCCTGGGGCAAAACTACGAAGCGTTCCTGAGAGACACCATTGACTGGGGCGGCGTGATGGCGACCTATATTGGTATTCCGCTGTTCCTGATTATCTGGTTCGGCTATAAACTGACCAGAGGGACGCGTTTCGTGCGTTACAGCGAAATGCAATTCCCGGATCGCGTGAAGAAATCGTCTTAAGCATTTTGGCAGGAAATAACAAAAAACCCCGGCAGGGTAAATGCCGGGGTTTTTTATTGCGTCAAACTTAGAAGTTATAGGTCAGGCCAACCGTGTAACGACGACCATCGAGTATGGTGTCATAGGTCTCGTAATCGATTTGCTTATCCAGCACGTTGTACACGCCAGCGGTGGCCAGCACATCCTTGCTCACGTAGTAACGCACACCAACATCGACCTGAGTATAGGATGGTGTCCCTTGAGCCATCGACGTACGGCTCAGGTACTCAGAGGTTTTCCCGCGCAGGTTCAGACGGCTCCAGAAACCGAGATCCTGCGTGGCCTGCCAGTCCAGCGTGGTGTTAAACATATGCTTCGGCATTTTGTTTAACGGCTGACCGGAGAACTGACCGCTTTTCTGTTCAGATTCGGTGAACGTGTAGTTTGCCGTCCAGTTGAGATCGGAGGTGATTTTCCAGCCGAAGGTGGATTCTACGCCGCGCATATTGGCTTCATCGACGTTAACGCGATCGCTGACAAAATCATAGTGGGTTCCGCCGATGGTACAGGCCGGATCGGCGCTGCTGTTACAGCGGCGAACTTCGGTGATCTTGTCTTTGAAGTCGGTGTTGAACAGCGTCACGCCCGCGTTGAGGTCGTTGCCGTTATCCCACAGCAGGCCGATTTCTTCGCTCAGGCTCTTTTCCGGTTTCAGATCCGGGTTGCCCACAATGATGCCGTTCAGACGACCACCGCCAGTCACCTGTCCCCAGCTTGCTGACGACTGGCGCAGATCCGGCGCGCGGTAACCTGCAGACACGCCGCCTTTCAGGGTCCATTGATCGCTGAGATGCCATACGCCGTAGCCGCGTGGTGTCCAGTTATCACCGTAGTTTTCATCTTTATCCATACGCAGGCCGCCGGTCAGCGTGAAGGTATCGGTTACGGCCCATTCATCTTCAGCAAACAGCGCCCAGCTCCAGCGGGTCAGCTTGTTCAGACCGTCTGCCGCTTCCAGCTGGTTACCATTATCGCGCAGTTTTTCATAACGGTACTGTCCGCCTGCCGTCAGGGTATGTGCCCCGAGGAAAATCTGGTTCTGATTGTTAAAAATAGTGTTATAGGACTTCATCTGACGACCCGGGTTATCGGTCTCTTCCTGCTGAATATAGCTGGTGGTGTTGAAGTCGTCGTAGTAACCGCTGTGGGTTAATGAATAGGTCGTGTGCACATACTTGTTTTCGCTTTTGCTGTTTGGCTTACAGCTTCCGTTGCGACAGCTTTCTTCTGCTGTGGATTTACCTGGCGTACTGTCGCGATCCTGCAGTTCACGGGCGTAATCGAAGTCAATGTCGTTTTTATCATCCGGCGTAAGGTTCAGGGTTAATCCCCCATTACGCATACGCTGTTCGTTATAACCATTGACGATTTCATCTTCGGCACGGTGAGAGAATAACCCGGTGACTTTTGCGCCGAGTAATCCGTCAATCAGCGGCCCGGACGCATAGGCGTTAGTCTGGTAAATATCGCCGGAGTCACGGTCTTCCTGGAAGGTGGCGTCACCATGTAGAGAACCACTCCAGCCTTTGGTATTCGATACCTTTTTGGTGATCACGTTAATCACCCCGCCCATTGCATCGGAGCCGTACAGCGATGACATGGGGCCACGGATCACTTCGATGCGTTCAATGGATTCCAGCGGCGGCAGCCAGCCTTGTTCAATGCCGGAGTTATCGCTGTTCGGTCGCGTGCCGCGTGTGCTGATCCGCTTACCGTTGACCAGGAAGAGCGTGTACTGCGAGGCCATCCCGCGGATGCTGATATCACTGCTGCTACCGCCACCCGTGACGACGACGCCAGGCACGTCTTTGAGCGCATCGGTGACATCGCGGTAGGCTTTATCCTCAATTTGCTGCTTGGTGATCACAGAAATAGAGGCGGGGGCATCCTGAATCTTTTGCTCGAAACCGGTCGCGGTGACCACTACGGTATCCTGGTCAGCGGCATAGACGAGTGATGGGAGGCTGGCGACGCATACTGCGGCAGCAACGGCCTTAACGTGAGGTATAGTCATTTGTATCATTCCATTTAAATGAATCTAACTGCGTGTCATGTGAAAGGCCATGACAATTGTATGTATTTGTCTTTTAAGGACTCTTTTCAGTAAAGAAGCGGAGGGATTGTACAAAAGTATGAATTATTGTAAACACAAATGATAATAGAAATCATTTGTGTTTGATATGATATTCTGGGAAGTGTTTATAAAATCAAAGAGATAGCTGTTAAATAAAAAAGGAGAAAAAGTGAAGGAATGATGGAGAAACAAAGAGGGCTTGCGCCCTCGGGGGGTTACTTCAGCAGATACTGCGCGTGGAAGCGCAGGTGATCTTCAATGAACGACGCAATAAAGTAATAGCTGTGATCAAAGCCTGGCTGGATACGTAACGTCATCGGCCACGCGGTCTGACGGGCTACCTCCGCCAGTACGGCGGGCTGGAGCTGATCGGCAAGGAACTGATCGCTATCACCCTGATCGATAAGCGTTGGAATTGCCTCTTCCGGTTTACTGGCTAACATTAATGCGCAGCTGTCCCATTCGGCCCAGGTCGATTTATCCTCGCCCAGATAGGCGCTAAACGCCTTCACGCCCCACGGCACGCGACAGGGGTTAACAATCGGTGCAAAGGCGGAAACGCTGGTGTATCTGCCGGGATTTTTCAGCGCCATAATCAATGCGCCGTGACCGCCCATCGAATGTCCGCTGATGGCGCAGCGCTCGCTGACGTTAAAATGCGCTTGAATAAGCTGCGGCAGCTCATCCCGCAAATAATCATACATGCGGAAATGCGCGGCCCAGGGGGCCTGGGTAGCATTGAGATAAAAGCCGGCGCCCTGGCCTAAATCGTACCCGTCATCGTTCGCAACATGTTCACCGCGTGGGCTGGTATCCGGCATCACCAGTACGATCCCCAACTCAGCCGCAATGCGCTGCGCACCCGCTTTGGTGGTAAAGTTTTCATCATTACAGGTCAGGCCCGACAGCCAGTACAGTACCGGAGGCGGCGTATTTTCGCGCGGCGGTGGGAGAAAAATGCTGAAGGTCATGGTGCAATTTAAGGTGGCGGAATCATGACGCCAGCGTTGCTGCCAGCCTTCAAAACAGCGGTGCTCTTCGAGCATTTCCATGCACGGCTCCTTGTTGTGTTGAATCTGAATATGTTTGCGAATTCACCATAATACAGATAATTCATGATGCCGTGAGTAACTTTCACTTCCGCAATGGGCAAACATACATCATCATCTATATAACCTCGCGTTAACACTCCGTATCGACCCGATCGAGCGGTGCATGAAAGCCACACGTTGAAAGGCGGTGCCAATTTCAATAATTATCGCGGTGAATACTGGATTATGTGCGCAGCCTCACGCACAATGTTCTGGCTGTGACACAGCCTAAAAACTTTGCCCCACGCAGGGCAGAGGCGCCACACCTGCAGGAGAAGAATAAATGTCATCACTCAGTAAAGAAGCGGCCCTGGTTCATGAAGCGCTGGTTGCGCGTGGTCTCGAAACACCGCTGCGCCCGCCCGTGCAAGAGATGGATAACGAAACGCGCAAACGTCTTATCTCCGGCCATATGACCGAGATTATGCAATTGCTCAATCTTGATTTGAGCGATGACAGCCTGATGGAAACGCCGCATCGCATCGCAAAAATGTATGTCGATGAGATTTTTTCCGGTCTCGATTACGCCAATTTTCCTAAAATCACCGTCATTGAAAACAAAATGAAGGTTGATGAAATGGTCACCGTTCGTGATATCACGCTGACCAGCACCTGCGAACATCACTTTGTCACTATCGATGGCAAAGCGACGGTGGCGTATATCCCGAAAGAATCCGTGATTGGTTTGTCGAAGATTAACCGTATCGTGCAATTCTTTGCCCAGCGTCCGCAGGTACAGGAGCGTTTGACCCAACAAATCCTGACTGCACTGCAAACCCTGCTGGGAACCAATAATGTGGCGGTGTCGATTGATGCGGTGCATTACTGTGTGAAAGCGCGCGGTATTCGCGATGCGACCAGCGCCACTACGACCACCTCACTGGGCGGATTATTTAAATCCAGCCAGAATACGCGTCAGGAATTCCTGCGCGCTGTACGTCACCACAACTGACAAGGGCAGGACCATGGAGCGTAATGTCACGCTGGATTTTATTCGTGGCGTTGCCATCCTCGGGATCCTGCTTCTCAATATCAGCGCCTTTGGTTTGCCAAAGGCGGCATATCTCAACCCGGCCTGGTCTGGCAGCATTACTTTATCGGATGCCTGGACCTGGGCGGTGCTCGATCTCTTCGCGCAGGTGAAATTCCTCACGCTGTTCGCTCTGCTCTTCGGCGCGGGCCTGCAAATGCTGCTGCCACGCGGAAAACGCTGGATCCAGTCGCGACTCACGCTGCTGGTCTTACTGGGGTTTATTCACGGCTTACTATTCTGGGATGGCGATATCCTGCTGGCGTATGGCTTAATCGGTCTGATCGGCTGGCGGCTGATTCGTGATGCCCCATCGGTAAAAAGCCTGTTTAACACCGGTGCTCTGCTGTATCTGGTGGGGATCGGCGTACTGCTGCTGCTGGGTTCGATTTCTGGGGGGGAAACCAGTCGCGCCTGGACACCGGATGCCTCCGCGTTGCTGTATGAAAAGTACTGGAAGATTAATGGCGGCATGGAGGCGGTGAGTAACCGCGTGGATATGCTGTCAAACAGCCTGCTGGCGCTGGGGGCGCAATACGGCTGGCAACTGGCGGGGATGATGCTGTTGGGGGCCGCATTAATGCGCAGTGGCTGGCTGAAAGGGCAGTACAGTTTGTCGCATTATCGACGTACAGGCATGCTGCTGGTGGTGACCGGTATGGCAATCAATTTGCCTGCGATTATGCTGCAGTGGCATCTCGACTGGGCGTACCGCTGGTGTGCTTTCCTGCTACAAGCCCCGCGTGAACTGAGCGCGCCGTTTCAGACCATCGGCTACGCTGCGTTGATGTTTGGTTTCTGGCCGCAACTGAGTCGCGTTAAGATTGTTATCGCTATTGCCTGCGTAGGACGTATGGCGCTGACTAATTATCTGCTGCAGACGCTTATCTGCACCACGGTGTTTTATCAGTTCGGTTTGTTTATGCAATTCGACCGGCTGACGCTGCTGTTTTTCGTTATTCCCGTCTGGGCTGTTAACCTGCTTTTCTCCGTCATTTGGCTGCATTTTTACCGGCAGGGCCCGGTGGAGTGGCTATGGCGTCAATTAACCCTGCGTGCTTCAGGGACATCATTGCCGCGAACATCCAGATAACGATCTGGATCACATTCATTAACAAAATGGATGTAACCGTTTTCATTCCTGTGACATGACTCACGCAGTCCTGTACCTCGTGCTGACAAAATACACAGCCTGGGGTGTCCGTGGGCAACCGCAATCTTAAACAGGGCAGTGAATATGGTAACCATACGTGATGTGGCACGGCAGTCTGGCGTTTCTGTAGCGACGGTTTCCCGCGTACTGAATAACAGTGCGTTGGTGAGTCCTGACACCCGTGAAGCGGTAATGAAGGCTGTGACACAGTTAGGCTATCGACCCAATGCCAATGCGCAAGCGCTGGCGACGCAGGTGAGCGACACCATTGGGGTCGTGGTGATGGATGTATCAGATTCGTTTTTTGGTGCATTGGTGAAAGCCGTGGATCTGGTGGCTCAGCAGCACCAGAAATATGTGCTGATTGGCAACAGTTATCATGAAGCTGAAAAAGAACGTCATGCCATCGAAGTCCTGATCCGCCAACGTTGTAATGCCTTGATTGTCCACTCAAAAGCGCTGAGCGATCGCGAGCTAGGCGAGTTTATGGAACACATCCCGGGCATGGTGCTCATCAATCGCATTGTGCCGGGTTACGCCCATCGCTGTGTCTGCCTGGACAATATCAGCGGAGCTAAAATGGCCACCCGCATGCTGCTCAATAACGGTCATCAACGTATTGGCTACCTGGCGTCAAGCCACCGAATTGAAGATGATGCGATGCGCAAAGAGGGCTGGATGAGCGCGTTGCAGGAACACGGTATTACGCCGGCGGAAAGCTGGGTAGGTACCGGTTCACCGGATATGCCGGGGGGCGAATCAGCCATGGTGGAGTTGTTGGGGCGCAATTTGCAGCTGACGGCGGTTTTTGCCTACAACGACAACATGGCTGCCGGAGCGCTGACGGCGTTAAAAGACAACGGCATCGCCATTCCATTACACCTGTCTATCATTGGTTTCGATGATATCCCGATTGCCCGTTACACTGACCCTCAACTGACCACCGTGCGCTACCCCATTGCGTCAATGGCGAAAATGGCGACAGAGCTTGCGCTACAAGGGGCGGCGGGTACGCTGGATCCGGCGGCAACGCACTGTTTTATGCCGACACTGGTGCGACGTCATTCTGTGGCGTTGCGACAGAATGCGGCACCGATCACTAACTGATAATGTCACCTGATGTAACCGCTTTCAATCTGTGAGTAAATTCACAGTATCTTAACAATGCGATAGCTATGATGACACTGTTTGTTGCGCTGTAACTACTATGTAACGGTGAATAATCACTTTCATCGAGGTGTGGGCGTCTTAAACAACAATTAAAGCCTGTTTTTGGAGCGTTGCCAGACACGGAAGAAATATTTTTAAAAGTGAGCTTCGGCGTTCAGTAACAGTTTAGTAACGTTCTGTCCCGCCGAGCATTTATCTCAAGTACTACCCTGCATAATAAAACCGGAGATACCATGAATAAGAAGGTGTTGACCCTGTCTGCTGTAATGGCAAGCATGTTATTCGGTGCGGCTGCGCACGCTGCTGATACCCGTATTGGTGTGACGATTTATAAGTATGACGATAACTTTATGTCTGTGGTACGTAAAGCAATCGAAAAAGATGCCAAAACGGCGCCAGATGTACAGCTGCTGATGAATGACTCCCAGAACGATCAGTCTAAACAAAACGATCAGATTGATGTGTTGCTGGCAAAAGGCGTGAAAGCTCTGGCGATCAACCTGGTTGACCCGGCAGCAGCGGGCACGGTCATTGAGAAAGCACGCGGTCAGAACGTTCCTATCGTGTTCTTCAACAAAGAGCCTTCTCGTAAAGCGCTGGACAGCTATGACAAAGCCTTCTACGTCGGTACTGACTCCAAAGAATCCGGCATCATTCAGGGCGATTTGATTGCTAAGCACTGGGCGGCAAACCCGAACTGGGACCTGAACAAAGACGGTAAAATTCAGTTTGTTCTGCTGAAAGGCGAGCCGGGACACCCGGATGCTGAAGCACGTACCACCTACGTGATTAAAGAGCTGAACGACAAGGGCATTAAAACTGAGCAGTTGCAGTTAGATACCGCTATGTGGGATACCGCTCAGGCGAAAGATAAAGTTGATGCGTGGATGTCCGGTCCAAATGCTAACAAAATTGAAGTCGTTATCGCGAACAACGACGCTATGGCAATGGGTGCGATAGAAGCGCTGAAAGCACACAACAAAACCAGCGTACCGGTATTTGGCGTGGATGCATTGCCAGAAGCACTGGCACTGGTTAAATCTGGCGCAATGGCCGGTACCGTGCTGAACGATGCTAACAACCAGGCGAAAGCGACTTTCGATCTGGCGAAAAACCTGGCAGCCGGCAAAGGCGCAGCGGATGGCACGACCTGGAAAATCGAGAATAAAATCGTTCGTATTCCTTACGTCGGCGTCGATAAAGATAATCTGGCAGAGTTCACTAACAAATAAATACTCCGTCTGTGGGCGCAATTTGGTTGCGCCCTTAATAACACGCTTTGCAAGGCCAACAAGGTATAATTATGGTCAGCACTAATACTCAGTCGTCAGGCGAATACTTGTTGGAAATGAGCGGCATCAACAAGTCCTTTCCGGGCGTTAAGGCTCTTGATAATGTTAATTTAAAAGTCCGCCCACATTCTATTCATGCCTTGATGGGCGAGAATGGTGCTGGAAAGTCGACATTATTAAAATGTCTTTTTGGGATCTATCAAAAAGATTCCGGCAGTATTTTATTTCAGGGTAAAGAAATCGATTTTCATTCTGCTAAAGAAGCGCTTGAAAACGGTATTTCAATGGTACACCAGGAATTAAACCTGGTTTTACAACGTTCTGTGATGGACAACATGTGGCTGGGGCGTTATCCCACCAAAGGCATGTTTGTCGACCAGGATAAAATGTACCGTGATACCAAAGCGATATTTGATGAGCTGGATATTGATATCGATCCGCGTGCGCGTGTCGGTACGTTATCGGTTTCACAAATGCAGATGATAGAAATTGCCAAAGCATTTTCGTATGACGCCAAAATCGTCATCATGGATGAACCGACCTCATCGTTAACCGAAAAAGAGGTTAATCATCTGTTCACCATCATCCGTAAGCTGAAAGAACGTGGCTGCGGTATCGTATATATTTCTCACAAAATGGAAGAAATCTTCCAGTTGTGCGATGAAATCACCGTCCTGCGTGATGGCCAGTGGATTGCCACCCAGCCGCTTGAAGGGCTGGATATGGATAAGATCATCGCCATGATGGTGGGACGTTCGCTGAACCAACGTTTCCCGGACAAAGAGAACACGCCTGGTGAAGTGATTCTTGAAGTACGCAATCTGACGTCGTTACGTCAACCGTCAATTCGTGATATCTCTTTTGATCTGCATAAAGGGGAAATCCTCGGTATTGCCGGTTTAGTCGGCGCAAAACGCACGGATATCGTTGAAACCCTTTTTGGTATTCGTGAAAAATCATCGGGTACGATTACGCTCCACGGCAAAAAAATTAATAACCACAGCGCCAATGAAGCCATTAACCATGGTTTTGCGCTGGTCACGGAAGAGCGCCGTTCAACCGGTATTTATGCCTATCTGGATATTGGATTTAACTCGTTAATCTCCAATATTCAGAACTATAAAAACAAAGTGGGTCTGTTGGATAATTCCCGCATGAAGAGCGATACCCAATGGGTTATTGACTCAATGAGGGTAAAAACACCGGGCCATCGTACGCAAATTGGTTCCCTGTCCGGTGGTAACCAGCAAAAGGTGGTTATTGGTCGTTGGTTGTTAACGCAGCCAGAGATACTGATGCTGGATGAACCCACGCGAGGAATCGACGTTGGTGCAAAATTTGAAATTTATCAGCTAATTGCAGAACTGGCGAAAAAGGAGAAGGGGATTATTATCATCTCCTCTGAAATGCCGGAACTGCTGGGTATTACCGATCGTATTCTGGTTATGAGCAATGGTCTCGTGGCTGGAATTGTTGACACGAAAACAACAACGCAAAACGAAATCCTCCGTCTTGCGTCTTTGCACCTTTAAGATTAGGGGCTCCTCATGAGTGCGTTAAATAAGAAAAGTTTTCTTACTTACCTGAAAGAAGGCGGAATTTACGTTGTTCTTTTAGTTCTGCTGGCCATTATTATTTTCCAGGACCCCACATTCTTAAGTTTACTGAACTTGAGTAACATTCTGACCCAATCCTCGGTGCGTATTATTATCGCGCTGGGCGTAGCCGGACTGATTGTTACCCAGGGTACTGACCTGTCAGCCGGGCGTCAGGTTGGCCTGGCGGCGGTGGTTGCCGCAACGTTGCTGCAATCTATGGAGAACGCCAACAAGGTGTTCCCGGAAATGGCCACTATGCCGATCATCGTGGTGGTACTGATTGTTTGTGCCATCGGTGCCATTATCGGCCTGGTGAACGGTATCATCATTGCTTACCTGAACGTGACGCCGTTTATTACTACCCTTGGTACGATGATCATCGTGTACGGGATCAACTCACTGTATTACGATTTCGTTGGGGCATCGCCTATTTCTGGCTTTGACAGCGGGTTCTCCACCTTTGCGCAGGGCTTTATTGCGCTGGGCAGTTTCCGACTCTCCTACATCACCTTCTATGCGCTGATTGCGGTGGCCTTTGTTTGGGTACTGTGGAATAAGACCCGCTTCGGTAAAAACATTTTTGCCATTGGCGGTAACCCGGAAGCGGCGAAAGTGTCGGGTGTTAACGTTGCGCTGAACCTGCTGATTATCTATGCGCTGTCCGGGGTGTTCTATGCCTTCGGTGGTTTGCTGGAAGCAGGGCGTATCGGCTCGGCAACCAACAACCTCGGCTTTATGTATGAGCTTGATGCCATTGCGGCCTGTGTCGTGGGCGGCGTGTCGTTCAGTGGCGGGGTCGGTACCGTCTTTGGTGTAGTGACCGGTGTGATAATCTTCACCGTCATCAACTATGGCCTGACCTACATCGGCGTGAACCCTTACTGGCAGTACATCATTAAAGGCGGCATTATTATCTTCGCCGTGGCGCTGGACTCACTGAAATACGCGCGTAAGAAGTAACGATAGACAACAAAAAGCCCGGGGCAGAGAAATGACTGCACCGGGCTTTTTGTTACTTGTGTTACAGCGTTACGGCATGTGCTTTCTCACCTGTTTTGAATTTGACCTCGCCTAAATCGATGCAGGCGACCGGACAAACGTGACCACACAGCAAGCAGCCGACGCATTTTTCCGTGTCGCAGTGCGGTGTACGGGTCTGCTCATCCCACTCCATCGCCTGATGTCCTCCGTCATAGCAGGAGATATAGCAGCGTCCGCAGCCGACGCATTTTTCGAGGTTGATATGGGGGTAGACGATGTAACTACGGTCAAGATCTTCAGCCGGAATAATATTGGCATTGGCAAGACCGACCATCTCTTCCAGTGAGTTAAACCCCTGATCGGCAAGATAGTGCGACAGTCCGCTGGTCATATCTTCCACAATACGGTAGCCGTACTGCATGATCCCGGTGGTGACCTGCAGCGTGGCTGCGCCTAACAGCAAGAATTCGGCAGCATCTTCCCAGGTTTCAATACCGCCAATGCCGCTAATCGGGAAATCATGCAGTTCTGGGTGTGAACGCAGTTGTTGGATAAAGCGCAGTGCGATGGGTTTTACAGCCTTGCCGGAATAGCCAGAAATACTGGATTTCCCGTTGACCACCGGCATGCCGATCTTCCGCTTCAGGTCGATATTGGTGATGGATTTTACGGTGTTAATGGTCGCGATACCGTCAGCGCCTCCGTGTTTAGCCGCCAGAGCGACTTCGCACATATCACCGATATTTGGCGTCATTTTGGCTAACATCGGCAGGGAGGAACCGCGTTTAACTGCCCGACAGTATTTCTCAACCAACTCCGGGCTTTGCCCGACATCGCTGCCCATCGCATGTGAAGTCATCTGCGGACACGAGAAGTTGCACTCAATCATATCTGCACCGGCTTCTTCAACCAGTCGTGCCAGCTCCTGCCATTGCTGCTCATTTTCGCCCATGATTGACGCAATCAGCACCTTATCAGGGTAATGTTGTTTCAGTTTACGAATGGCGGCCAGGTTCTCTTCCAGCGGATGTTCGGCAATCTGCTCCATATTCTTGAAGCCAATAAAGCCGGTATCTTCTTTTGTCAGATGGTCAAATCGTGGGGAGACTTCGTTGGCAATAAAAAAACCAATTGTTTTAAACACAATGCCGCCCCAGCCGGTGTCATAGGCTTTGGCGCACATCTCAAAGCAGTTGCCTACCGGAGAAGAAGAGAGGCAAAACGGGTTGGGGAATTTTACGCCGCAAAAGGTAATAGAAAGATCTTTCGTTAACATGAGCAAACCCCCTCTAAATAGTGATGAATTGCCTGAGCGGCTTCTTTACCGGTTTTCACGGCAGACACCACGGTTTTATCTCCTTTGACAATATCGCCAGCGGCGAAAATAACCGGATCGGCGGTTTGATAATTGTGGGTTTCAATAAGATTACGTTGCGCTGTTAACGCGTGAAATGCATCCAACTGCGCGTGTTGACCGACGGCGAGAATAATATGCTCGGCTTCAAGAGAGAGTTCCCCTGGCAGACGCACGTGTTTAAAGGTGACTTTATTTCCGGCAACCGCTACCGGCGTAAAACCGTCGATGATCGACACGCCTAATGCCTGCGTGCTGGTAAACTCTTTGTCACTGGCGGGAAATTCAGCTAATTCTTCACGAGCGACACAGGTAACTGACGGGCAGCCGAGGAGTTTCAGCGTGCTGGCGACATCCATGGCGACATCGCCCCCGCCGATAATTAACGCACTCTGCGGTAAGGTGATATCACCGTGCGCCTGTCGCGCGCGTTGCAAGAAATCGACGGCGATCTCAACGTTATCCGCCTCATCAAACAATGGCAGGGTGGAACCATAAGACATCCCAACAGTCACCAGCACGGCGCGATTTTCAGCTTTGAGTTGTTCGACGGCGATCGTGTTGCCGACTTCGCAATCGCACTTGATGGTGACGCCCATTTCAACGATACGGGCAATCTCAAGATCCAACACGGATTGAGGCAGGCGAAACTCAGGAATGCCAAAGCGTAGCCAGCCACCCGGCTGAGCCTGCTTTTCGTAGATCGTTACGTCATAACCCAGGTTACTCAACGTCACGCTGGCCTGCAACCCAGCTGGCCCTGCGCCGATAATGGCGACTTTGCCACGTGTTTTGGTTGCCGGTTGATAAATTTTCATCGCAGTCTGCTGTTCAAAATCGGTAATAAAACGTTGCAGCCGTGCAATATCGATCGGTTTATCTATTCCTGAGCGCGTACATCCACGCTGGCATAATTTTTCGGTGGGGCATACCCGAGCACAAATGGCGCCGAGCGCATTATTTTCGCGAATAGTTTCGGCTGCCCCCTTAAAATTGCGAAAATAGATGGAGCGGATAAATTTCCCTGGGTCAGTTTGTGCCGGACAATCCTGACTACAGGGGGCATCGTGACATAATAAACAGCGCGAGGCCTCTTTTATTGCTAATAAGGGGGTGAAAGCGGGCGTTAGCTCATCCAGATAATTTTGTTGTGGCATCTTTTCTTCCTTAATGCTTGAGTAAATTAAGGCGAACTGTTAATAACAAAATATAAAAATAAAAAAGCCTTTCTTAAGGCTAAGCATTGCAGGAAGAGTATTCTGTGAAAGGTTTCACAAATAAAAGATGGTGTGAGGGAAATGCCGATAAGCAGCATTAATCCCTTATGTTAAAATAGGAATTATTATCATAATATTAGCTATTCTCAAGCGCTAATATTAATAACTGGATTTTATCGATAAAAGATTAAATAAATCACCATGCCAAAAGATAAACATCCGCATCCGGCGTAAACAAGAACGTATGACCAGAATTGCAGCGGTTCTTGATGACGATAGGCATAAACGGGTTCACGGGCGTTCTTCTTTATTTTATCCACCGCACCTGTACGCCAGCCCTTCCAGGCTTCACGAAAACAAAATACAGGGATTAACAGAAAGGCTAAAACGACGAAGAGGGTTTGCACATCCATGCTTATTTTCCTTGTTTCTTTTGTAATTCTAACAATTGTTCAGGCGTGACCGCCGGGTAGCCCTGCGCATCATCCGGAACCTGGTGCAGGGCCGGGATGGGCACCAGCGGACCTAAAAAACGCGGCTCACGTTTAAAAAGATAGAGATCGGCCAGGGCGCCAAAACGTGCGCCAAATTCGCGTACGCGTACGGTCAGCATATCTTTTGGTGACGGTACCGCGTAGCACTGGGCTTGAATGCCCATATGCAGCGCAATAAACAACGCGCGCTCGCAGTGGAATCGCTGAGTGATAATGATGAAATCGTTGGTATCAAATACTTTGCGGGTGCGCACAATGGAGTCAAGTGTACGGAAACCGGCGTAATCAAGCACGATGTCGGCAGGATCGACGCCAGCGGCAATCAGATCTTTACGCATCGTCATCGGTTCGTTGTAGTTTTGCTGGGCATTGTCGCCGCTGAGCAGCAGATAATTCACCTTACCGCTGTTATACGCGTTTAATGCGCCCTGAATGCGGTAGCGGTAATACTGGTTAATCACGCCGGTGCGATAGTATTTCGCGGTGCCTAATACCACGCCGACCTGACGGTAGGGTAAATCCTGCAATTCGTCGTAGATATAGGGTGCCGTCTTCCAGCTCATCCATCGGTCGAGGCCAAGCACCGTCAACAGCAGTAAGCCTATCAGGACTAACAAGCTGTAAAACACGCGCTTTAACATGTAGATAACTCGGCAATGGGATGGAATGTTAATCAGGCTACTGTACTCGACGGCGTAGCGCAAGAAACAGCAGTCTGATTGAGGGGATTTTCAGCAATACTGTTTAGATCATGTAGGTCAGATAAGACGCTAACGCGTTGCCATCAGGCTATGGCGATAATGCCTGATGGCGGCGTTGGCTTATCCGGCCTACATGACGACCTTTTTATGCTAGCAAAACGCGCTCGATGTGGTTGCAGCCCAGAGCTTTTAGGGTAGCGGCAGTGGCATCCCACTGGATCAACGGCGCATCGGCTTTTTCTGCCAGTACGGCGCGTTGAATATCCGGGTAATCGTAGCCGTTCAGATTCAACAGGTTTAATGCACCCTGCAGCGGAGGCAGCGTGGGGTTAAAAGCGGCGTTTTCAGCGTAGCTACCGCTGAAGATTTGACCGTCTTTGCATTCCAGTGCCACACCGCTTGGGGCGTTGCTGTACGGCATATGGCAGCGGTTGGCTGCGGCGATCGCCGCCTGCGTCAGCGCGTCACCTTGCAGCGCAAAGCCGTGATCCTGTTCATCCATCAGCAATGTTTTGATGTCGAGATCTTTCGGACCAAAAGCATCCGGCAGGTAGTCACGCAGCGCGTGCGGCTCACGACCCGGCAAATGAATGCGTAAATCCAGCCCGCTGTTCAGCTCGTTCATAAACTGACGGCAGTGGCCGCAGGGGGTGTAGTTGACGGTAATGGCGGCGAGTCCCTTTTCTCCGCGCAGCCAGGCGTGACTGATGGCGCTTTGCTCGGCATGAACGGTTTGCTGCATCGTCGCGCCGAGGAATTCCATATTGCCACCAAAATACCAGTTGCCACTGACGCCGCGCGCAATGGCACCAACGTTAAAATGGGACAGATCGGTACGTGCGCAGGCGGCAGCCAGCGGCAGCAGAGCGAATGCCAGCGCGTCTTCGTCCAGTCCCGATTCGCGTTTCAGCAAAGAGACCTGCTCCGCAGTCAACATGGCGGGGAAATGGACATCCGCCAGAAGGGGGGCCAGGGCTGATTGCACGTTACCCGCGAGTTGGGCGAAAGCAGTTTGAAAACGTGGATGCATGGCGATGCCTCATAACAATGTAATGGAATCGTAGTTTACGGGCCTGTTACGGCTTTATATGTGATCCAAATCTCACTGTGTATGCAACTCATGAAACTTAAATTAAAAATGTGCAACGCATCGCAAATAAATGAACTAAAAATGGCGCTAACCGACTACAGCCAGAATCACCGGGAACAGGAAGGGGGCCACCAGCGAGGTGATGATCCCGCAAATAACCAGTGCCAGGGAACTGAACGCACCTTCCTGGTAATCAAGCTCCGCGCAGCGTGCCGTACCCAGGGCGTGTGACGCGGTCCCCATTGCCAGTCCACGCGCCGCCTTGGTGCGAATGCGCATCGCATTTAACAGTGTGTGGCCAAACACGGCGCCCAGGATCCCGACAAAGATGACGCAGACGGCGCTGATAGCAGGAATACCGCCGATGCTACCCCCCACTGCCATGGCGATCGGCGTGGTGACCGATTTAGGCATTATAGATGCGGCAATTTCTGGCGATGCCCCCATCAGTAACGCAATAGTGGTCCCGGTGACCATCGCCACAATGCTACCAGCAAAGCAGATGGCAATAATGGATTTCCAGCGGGCGCGGATTTGGTGCAGCTGTTCGTACAGCGGGTATGCCAACGCGACCACGGCTGGTTGCAGTAAATCGTTCAGCACTTCGCTACCTTTGAAATAGTGATCGTAGGGAATGCCGGTCAGGATCAGAAAAGGAATAATCACCACCATGGCAACCAGCAGCGGGTTTAGCAGCGGCATTTTGATCCGCATTGCCAACTTACGTGCGCCAAAAAATACCGCCAGCGTGAGGGGTAACGACCACCAGATATACGCCATCATTCTTTTGACCCTTTTTGCCCAACGATTTTGCGTTCACCGTGCACAAGGTGTGAGCTCCAGCTCACCACCAGGAAAACGACCAGCGTACTGATGGTGCAGGACACCACGACCGGTCCAAATTGCGCGCGCAGCAAGTCAAAGTACTGCATGATCCCGGCGCCAATCGGGACAAACAGCAGCGCCATGTAACGAATCAGGACGTAGCAACCGGGGTTAACCCATTTCGCTGGCAGTATCTGTAATGCCAGCAGAACAAACAGAATCAGCATGCCAATAATGCTACCCGGGATGGTGATAGGCAGCAGTGAGGCAAGAAAAATACCCGCATACAGGCAGGCATAAATCAGGATAAACGCGCGTAAATATTGCCAGATAATGTTCAGTGACTTGCTCATAGTAGAAACCCTTGACGAGACCTATTCATCATACAATTAAACTTAAAAACGTGCTACCGATCACATCATGAATTCTAAGCATAGTGGAAATAGATAACTGGAACATCAGGCAATAGCCCCAATCGACAGGCTGACGCCTGTGTGCTGCTGACAGTGCTTTGATCTCTTGTACGGAGACGCTACCATAGCGCCTCTCTTTTTTGCAGGTAACAATATGCGTGTTTTACTGGCGCCGATGGAAGGCGTGCTCGACTCACTGGTGCGCGAGCTGCTGACTGAAGTTAATGATTATGATCTGTGTATCACCGAATTTGTGCGCGTGGTGGATCAGCTCCTGCCAGCAAAAGTATTTCATCGGATCTGCCCGGAGCTGCATAACAACAGCCGTACCCCATCCGGCACGCAGGTGCGCATCCAACTGCTGGGGCAGCATCCACAATGGCTGGCAGAGAACGCGGCCCGCGCGGTTGAGCTGGGGTCGTACGGTGTTGATCTGAACTGTGGCTGCCCGTCAAAACTGGTTAACGGCAGCGGTGGCGGCGCAACGCTATTGAAAGATCCTGAACTTATCTATCAGGGTGCGAAGGCGATGCGCGAGGCGGTGCCGGGTCATTTGCCGGTAACGGTGAAAGTGCGCCTGGGCTGGGACAGCAGCGACCGGCAGTTTGAAATCGCCGATGCCGTTCAGCAGGCGGGTGCCAGCGAACTGGCGGTTCATGGCCGCACCAAAGAGCAAGGGTATAAAGCGGAGCATATCAACTGGCAGGCTATCGGTGAGATCCGCCAGCGTCTTACGATTCCGGTTATCGCCAACGGTGAAATCTGGGACTGGCAGAGCGCGCAAAATTGTATGGCGGTCACCGGATGTGATGCGGTGATGATCGGACGCGGGGCGCTAAATATCCCGAACCTGAGTCGGGTGGTGAAATATAACGAACCGCGGATGCCGTGGCCCGACGTGGTGACATTACTGAAAAAATATACCCGTCTGGAAAAGCAGGGTGATACCGGGCTATATCATGTGGCGCGTATTAAGCAGTGGCTGGGATATTTACGCAAAGAATATGCCGAAGCGACGACGCTGTTTCAGGAGATTCGCGCTCTCAATAATTCACCGGATATCGCGCGGGCGATTCAGGCCATTGAGATTTAACCGGTCATTATATTACTGGCCGGAGACGGCGTTTACGCCGCCATCCGGCATTGATGTCAGAAAATCATCTTAAACACGCCAGTCACCACCAACAGTCCAATCAGAAAAATAATTAAAATAGCCCACAGCAGAATTTTCATTAGCCTTCCCTTTTTGGTAAGTTCAAATTTAGTATAGGAAACTATTGAAAACTCTGCCTGCAGGCACTGTTATGCCGGCTTACGTGCGCTGAGCAGAAACACCATCGGGCGCTCTTTCTCTTCATCCAGCGCGGGGTTGGCGGCAATCTGTTCAGCAGACGGTCCCCACTCATCAACACAGACAATCTCAAACCCGGCGCCAATAAGCGCGTTGATCCAGGTTGCCAGCTTGCGGTGTTGTTTTTTTACCCCTTCAGCAAACCAGTTGCTGATGCGTTCACCTTCCTGCTGATAGTGATTCACCGGCCAGGAGAGTTGCCCGGTTTTGTCTTTTATCCAACCTTGGGTGAGGGGCGCTGTATAAATTGGGTGTTCTGCCGAAAAGACCAACATTCCGCCTGGTGTTAACGCCTGGTAAATGGTTACCAATAATCGCTCTATATCCTGCAAATAGTGCAAGGCGAGCGAGCTATAAACCAGCTCAAAGGAATCCGTGGCCAACGTCAGCGTGTCAAGATCTTCGCGCTGGTACGAAATACCCTCTCCGGTGGTCATGTTGCGAGCCTGGGCTAACATTTTCTCTGAAATATCTAAGCCCACGACGCTTGCCGCGTGGTTATCGCGTGCGTAGCGGCAAAACCAGCCGTATCCGCAGCCTAGATCGAGAATGCGCTGACCTTGTAACGGAGGGAGCATGGCCTGCAATGCTGGCCATTCGGGCGCGCCGTCGAGTCCTTTTACGGAGCGGTCCAGCGTGGCATATCCGGCAAAGAAGTGCGGATCATCATAGATATTTTGTGACATCGTGCCTCCATTCATAAATTATTAGAATTATTTTATCCGTATTATTAAACGGGAATATATTTTTCTAATTATATATTTTGATGTCCAAAGATGTATTGCCACGCGTAACTAAAAAAGCATCTGCGACAAGTCGTACTCTTTGCACATCATTTCTTACAAGTATATCCCCATGAATCGTAATTCTGTGCTTCTTGCAGCGGCATGCTTGCCGCTTTTTATTCTGCTGCCCGGTTGTGCCCCAATGCACGATACCCGCCAGTCGCTCTCACAGCAGACGCCCGCTGAAAATGTGGATTCTGCGTTACCCGCGGCATTAAAAAATGGTTGGCCGGATAGCCAATGGTGGAAGGCATATCACGATCCCCAGTTGAATGCGTTGATTGACAGCACATTAAAGAATTCGCCTGATATGCAGGTGGCAGAGCAGCGTATCCAACTGGCAGAGGCGCAGGCGAAGGCCGTTGAGGCGCAGGATGGTCCGCAGATTGATTTCTCGGCAGACGTCGAGCGCCAGAAAATGTCGGCAGAAGGCTTGATGGGACCGTTTGCCCTCACCGATCCGGCGGCGGGCACCACCGGGCCGTGGTACACCAATGGCACCATGGGATTAACCGCTGGCTGGAACCTGGATCTGTGGGGTAAGAATCGGGCGGAGGTAACAGCACGCATTGGTGCAGTCAAAGCGCGTGAAGCTGAGCGCGAGCAAACCCGACAGCTGTTGGCGAGCGGTGTCTCCCGCTTATACTGGGAATGGCAGACGCAGGCGGCGCTGAAGACCGTGCTGACGCAAATCGAAACCGAGCAGCAAAATGTGATTACCGTCGATCGCGAGCTGTACCAAAACGGGTTGACCTCCTCGGTAGAAGGCGTTGAAACCGATATTGATTCCGGTAAAACGGAGCAGCAACTCAACGACGTCAACGGGAAAATGAAGGTCATCGAGGCGCGGTTGAGCGCGCTGACCAACACGCAGTCCACCTCGCTGAAGCTGCATGCCACCACGATGCCGGTCGTCGAAAGCCAGTTGCCGTCCCAGTTAGGTTATTCCTTGCTGGCCCGCCGACCGGACCTGCAGGCGGCTCACTGGTACATTGAATCTTCTCTGAGCAGTATTGATGCGGCAAAAGCGGCATTTTATCCCGACGTTAACCTGATGGCTTTCCTGCAGCAGGATGCTTTACATCTGAGCGATCTGTTCCGCCATTCTGCCCAACAAATGGGGGTCACCGCCGGATTAACGCTCCCGATCTTCGACAGCGGCAGGTTGAATGCGAATCTCGACATCACCAAAGCGCAAAGTAACCTGACCGTGGCCAATTACAATAAAGCGGTGGTTGATGCGGTGAATGATGTCGCGCGTGCGGCAACGCAGGTGGATACGCTGGCGCAGAAGAATCAGCATCAGCTGCAGATCGAACATGACGCGCAGCGGGTAGTGGGGCTTGCGCAGGCGCGGTTCAACGCCGGGATTATCGCCGGCTCCCGCGTCAGTGAGGCAAAAATTCCGGCACTGCGTGAACAGTGTAACGGCCTGATACTACAAGGTCAGTGGCTGGATGCGTCTATTCAGCTCACCAGCGCCCTGGGTGGCGGATACCACGCATCCTGAGAGTCTGGCCCGGCAGATTCAGGCTGTCGGGTCGGTTTTTTGTTTATTGCGCCGTTTCATCCACCAGCGGACCGCCACCACCAGCCCAACAACCAGAATCAGCCATACCCCATGCTTGATATGCTGGTCGAGGCTGTGCAGCCACGGCGCGACCACTTCTCCACCCACATAACCAAGGGTAGTAAACAGCAAGGCCCAGACCAGTGCGCCGAGAATATTCAGCGGTAAAAAGATTTTCGGCGGCAGGTGACTGGCACCAATCAGCAAGGGGCCAATGACCCGAAAGCCATACATAAAACGTGTCCCGACCACGAACAGGTATGGGCGCCGCTGGATCATTTTCTGTGCATACTGAATTTTTGCCCGATGACGCGAGAAGCGACGGAGAATGTTGCCGCCGTAACGACGACCAAGCAGATACAGCAACTGATCGCCAATCATTCCCCCCAGCGCGACAGAAACAACAACCAGCGGAAATTTGAGTAATCCCTGAT
Source organism: Citrobacter sp. TBCS-14 (assembly GCF_005280805.1). Lineage (NCBI taxonomy): Bacteria > Pseudomonadati > Pseudomonadota > Gammaproteobacteria > Enterobacterales > Enterobacteriaceae > Citrobacter > Citrobacter sp. TBCS-14. The sequence goes on along the minus strand of NZ_SZWM01000164.1, from coordinate 974,099 downwards.
GCGCCGCCACGCCGCCCAACAGGGTAATGGTTTCGCCTTCGGCCAGGCTGCCAATGATGAGCGCCGCATAGCCGTACTGGGCAATAAGATTGTTTATATCCATACGTCTGTATGACCTCCACAACCATTAGCATACACCTGATGAATTGTTGATGCCGGAAAAGCCGTCACCCAGCGCATCGGTATTTTTACCGTGTACATAAAATAATCAAAAGCTGAATTATACTTGAAGTGTTGAGGTCCGGAGCTGACAAGAAGGGGGCGGTATGAACCATGTCTGGGGGCTATTTTCCCATCCCGATCGTGAAATGCACGTGATCAACAGCGAAAACGAAAGCGTTTCGCATCACTATACCCACCATGTCCTGCTGATGGCGGCCATCCCGGTCGTCTGCGCATTTATTGGCACCACGCAAATCGGCTGGAATTTTGGCGACGGCAATGTATTGCAGTTATCCCTGTTGACCGGATTTGCGATGGCAATTCTGTTTTACGGTGTGATGCTCGCCGGTGTTGCTGTTATGGGCAGGGTTATCTGGTGGATGGCACGTAACTATCCGCAGCGTCCGTCGCTGGCACATTGCATGGTCTTTGCCGGCTATGTCGCCACGCCGCTGTTTTTAAGTGGGTTGGTGGCGCTGTATCCGCTGGTCTGGCTGTGTGCCTTAGTCGGAACTATCGCGCTGTTTTACACCGGCTATTTGCTGTATCTCGGCATCCCGACATTCCTGAATATCAGCAGAGAGGAAGGACTCAGCTTTTCCAGCTCAACGCTGGCAATTGGCGTCCTGGTGCTCGAAGTTCTGCTGGCGATTACGGTTATCCTGTGGGGGTACGGATACCGATTGTTCTAAGCTAACAACCTGTCTACTCTGCGTTGCTGGTGTAAAAGCCAGCAACGCAGCATTTCGAGATGATTCTCCGGTGGCGGCAATGCTGCCGGGTGGTTATGATGCCTGCGCTAGCTTGAGATTATTCTCTATCTCGGGCGGTGTGCGTTGTGACGTGCGTGAACCATTATCAGAAATCTCATCATGCTTAAATTTCGAGTTTCATTATTAAGCCTTGCCCTGGTGCTGGCAGTTCCTTTTGCACCCCAAGCCGTGGCGAAAACGGCGGCTACCGCAGCGGCCTCTCAACCCGAGATTGCGTCTGGTAGTGCGATGATTGTTGATTTGAATACCAATAAGGTCATCTATTCGAACCATCCGGACCTTGTGCGTCCGATTGCGTCGATCACCAAATTAATGACGGCGATGGTGGTGCTGGATGCACGACTGCCGCTGAACGAAAAGCTGAAAGTAGACATCAGCCAGACGCCAGAAATGAAAGGCATCTATTCTCGTGTACGGCTGAACAGTGAAATCAGCCGCAAAGACATGCTGCTGCTGGCGCTGATGTCATCGGAAAACCGTGCGGCGGCAAGCCTGGCGCATCATTATCCTGGCGGTTATAACGCGTTTATCAAAGCGATGAATGCCAAAGCGAAATCACTGGGGATGACTAAGACCCGCTTTGTGGAACCGACAGGGTTATCCATTCATAACGTGTCGACCGCCCGTGACCTCACTAAATTACTGATTGCCAGCAAACAGTATCCGCTGATTGGTCAGTTAAGTACCACGCGTGAAGACATGGCCACCTTTGCCAACCCGGCCTATACGCTGCCGTTCCGCAACACCAACCATCTGGTGTATCGCGATAACTGGAATATCCAGCTCACCAAAACCGGCTTTACCAACGCGGCGGGTCACTGTCTGGTGATGCGCACGGTCATCAACAACAAACCGGTGGCGCTGGTGGTGATGGATGCGTTTGGTAAATACACCCATTTTGCCGATGCCAGCCGTTTACGTACCTGGATAGAAACTGGCAAGGTGATGCCGGTTCCGGCGGCGGCACTGAGCTATAAAAAGCAAAAAGCCGCACAGATGGCGGCGACGGGGTCAGCGACGAGCGAACAAACGGCGCAGAACGATTAAACCGTAGGCCGGGCAAGCGAAGCGCCCCCGGCAACGTGCCCGATGGCGCTTACGCTTATCGGGCCTACGATTCTTTCCAGAACTTCTGTTTACTGGTTTTACCGATCCCTGGGTTCATGCTGTTGGTCGGATCGTTGGCGCGATAAAAACGCGTCAAGGTTTCCGGCGCTTTGTACAGGTGTCCCACATTGTGCTCTGCCGGGTACTGCGCCCCGCGAGCCTGCAACAGTTCCAGCATTTGCTCTTTCAGCGCATGCGCATCCACACCTTTCTTCACAATGTAATCCTGATGGAAGACATAGCACATAAAGTGTCCGTAATAGAGCTTATGCACCAGCTTACTGTCGATCTCGGGCGGCAGATGCTCATACCATTCCGTGTCGTTACGGCGCAACGCAATATCCAGCGCCAGAATATCTTCGACCTCATCGGCATGGACGGCCTGATAGCGAATCGCCGCTCCGGCTGCAGCAAAGCGGTGTAAAAAGGCTTTACTGCCTTCTTCCGGCGTACAGGCAAAGAAATCGCCCTCGGCCGTTTTGAAAAACTCGGTCAACCAGCTTTGTGCTTCGGCCACGCCGCCACCGGCCATTTTTAACAGCAGGTGGTGTTCGTATTTATCGCGCCAGCTTTTCATCCGCGCCGGTAAATGGCTGGGGAATAAATGGCCAAATTTCTGCATGGCACGGTCGGTAAAGTGCGGGCGGAAAATTTTCACTTTTTCCAGCATCGCGTCGGTGCGACCTTTCAGGGTAAAGAAGAACGGCATTTTGTCGGTGCCGAGCTTGTCTATCATCAGAAACGTATCTTTGCCGTACTGCTCGGCGATATCGTAGATATCACGGTGCATGTACTCGCCGGCGACCGGCAGGTGTTCGAACTTTGCCAGAATATGACGGCGGATCTCCGTCAGCACCTCTGGCTGATTGGTACCGATATAAAACACCTGCTGATTTTTCTCGGCTTCAAAGGTGTCGAGGCGCACCGCAAACACCGCCAGTTTTCCCGCGCAGCCGGAAGATTCAAACAGCCGGTCCGGGTCGGCGTTATAGCGTGCGGGGGTATCGGCTTCGATATCTCTGACGCGGGTAACGTAATCGTGATCGTGCGCGTGACGCCCGTCGTGATGCACATCGTCATCTTTAATGCGTTCGTCATCAAGTTTGCTGAGGATCTGCTCCGGCGTCTGGCCAAGTTCGATACCCAGATGGTTGACCAGCTGTAATTTGCCCTGTTCGTCAATTCGTGCAAACAGCGACATCTCGGTATATGCCGGGCCGCGCTGTACCAACGAGCCGCCGGAGTTGTTGCAAATCCCACCAATCACCGATGCGCCAATGCATGAAGAGCCAATCACCGAATGCGGTTCGCGACCAAATGGCTTGAGTGCTTTTTCCAGCGAATAGAGCGTAGTGCCGGGATACGCCAGAACCTGTTCGCCTTTGCCGATGACATGCAGTTTGTCGAGGCGCAGGGTGCTGATAATAACAATCTCGCGATCGTAGTCATTGCCGCTGGGCGTAGAGCCTTCGGTTAGCCCGGTATTGGCGGCCTGCATCAGGATAATTTTGTCGGCGACGACGCAGGCGTTCAGCACACGCCACAGTTCCAGCAATGAGCCAGGAAAGACAACGGCTAACGCCTCGCCCTGACCTGAGCGGAAGCCCTTGCGATAGCGGGCCGTTTTAGACGGTTCGGTAAGCAGGTGCGAATGACCCACCAGACGGGCCAGTTCGTTAAGCAACGCTTTATTATCGGTTGTTGTAATGGAAGACATTCTCCACTCCTTGTGGTGGGCAAAAATATCAGAAACAAGCATAGCGCTCTGTATGACAATACGCTTTCTCATTCAGGTTGTCTCTGAATTGGCTGTGCTTCATTCATCCCGGATTTCAAAATTAGGAGAATAACCTTAGCTTTCTTTATCTCTCCCGTTTAGGCTTACGGCAAACTGCGGTTTTTGTTATATTTTCGCTGCCTCGTCGGGAAAAAATAAAGAGAGAATCAACATGAAATGGCTTTGTTCTGTAGGTATCGCGGTGAGCCTGGCGTTGCAGCCAGCGCTGGCGGACTCCTTGTTTGGTAACCATCCTCTGACCCCTGAAGCACGGGATGCATTTGTTACCGATTTACTCAAACAGATGACCGTCGATGAGAAGATCGGCCAATTACGTTTGATAAGCGTCGGGCCGGATAACCCGAAAGAAGCCATCCGTGAGATGATCAAAGACGGGCAGGTTGGGGCGATTTTTAACACCGTTACCCGCGAGGATATCCGTAAAATGCAGGATCAGGTGATGGAACTCAGCCGCCTGAAAATCCCTCTCTTTTTCGCCTATGACGTACTGCACGGTCAGCGCACCGTGTTCCCGATAAGCCTCGGTCTGGCGTCATCGTTTAATCTGGATGCGGTCAGAACGGTGGGGCGCGTTTCTGCCTATGAAGCCGCAGACGATGGCCTGAATATGACCTGGGCGCCAATGGTTGATGTCTCGCGCGATCCGCGCTGGGGACGCGCCTCAGAAGGTTTCGGGGAAGATACTTATTTGACCGCCACGATGGGCAAAACCATGGTCGAAGCGATGCAGGGTAAAAGCCCGGCCGATCGCTATTCGGTGATGACCAGCGTCAAACACTTCGCCGCCTATGGCGCGGTAGAAGGCGGAAAAGAGTACAACACCGTGGATATGAGTCCGCAGCGGTTGTTTAACGACTATATGCCACCGTACAAAGCCGGGTTAGACGCCGGGAGCGGGGCGGTGATGGTGGGTCTTAACTCGCTGAACGGCACCCCTGCGACTTCTGACGCCTGGCTGTTGAAAGATGTGCTGCGCGATGAGTGGGGCTTTAAAGGGATTACCGTTTCCGATCACGGCGCGATTAAAGAGTTGATCAAACATGGTACCGCCTCCGATCCGGAAGACGCGGTGCGCGTGGCGATCAAGTCCGGCATTAACATGAGCATGAGCGATGAGTATTACAGTAAGTATCTACCGGGCCTGATTAAGTCAGGTAAGGTGACGATGGCTGAACTGGACGATGCCGCGCGTCATGTGCTGAACGTCAAATATGATATGGGGCTGTTTAACGATCCGTACAGCCATCTGGGGGCCAAAGAGACTGACCCGCAGGACACCAACGCGGAAAGCCGTTTACACCGTAAAGATGCGCGTGACGTTGCCCGCGAAAGTCTGGTGCTGCTGAAAAACCGTCTGGAAACGTTACCGCTGAAGAAATCGGGGACTGTGGCAGTCGTGGGACCACTGGCGGACAGCAAGCGTGATGTGATGGGCAGCTGGTCGGCAGCAGGCGTTGCCGAACAGTCAGTGACGGTTCTGACGGGCATTAAAAATGCGCTCGGCGATAAGGGCAAAGTGGTGTACGCCAAAGGGGCGAATATCACTAACGATAAAGGCATTGTCGACTTCCTCAATCTGTATGAAGAGGCGGTGAAAGTCGACCCACGCTCGCCGCAGGCCATGATTGATGAAGCGGTCAAGGCCGCGCAGCAGTCTGATGTGGTGGTCGCTGTGGTCGGTGAAGCGCAAGGTATGGCGCATGAAGCCTCCAGCCGGACCGATATCACGATTCCGCAAAGCCAGCGTGACCTGATTACCGCGCTGAAAGCCACCGGCAAGCCGCTGGTGCTGGTGCTGATGAACGGGCGTCCATTGGCGCTGGTGAAAGAAGACCAGCAGGCCGACGCGATTCTGGAAACCTGGTTTGCCGGGACGGAAGGCGGCAACGCCATTGCCGATGTCCTGTTTGGCGATTACAACCCGTCAGGTAAACTGCCGATGTCTTTCCCGCGCTCTGTCGGACAGATCCCGGTCTATTACAGCCACCTGAATACCGGTCGTCCGTATAACGCCGATAAGCCGAACAAATACACCTCACGCTACTTTGACGAAGCCAACGGCCCGCTGTATCCCTTTGGCTATGGTCTGAGCTACACCACCTTTACCGTTTCTGATGTGAAGCTTTCTGCACCGACGATGAAGCGTGATGGAACGGTCACCGCCAGCGTGCAGGTTACCAACACCGGCAAACGCGAAGGAGCGACGGTGATTCAGATGTATTTACAGGATGTGACCGCTTCCATGAGTCGTCCTGTCAAACAGCTGAAAGGATTTGAGAAGGTGAATCTCAAACCGGGCGAGACGCAAACGGTCAGTTTCCCGATTGATATTGAGGCGTTGAAATACTGGAACCAGCGTATGCAATACGATGTGGAGCCGGGCAAATTCAACGTCTTTATCGGCGTAGATTCTGCCAGAGTGAAGCAGGGCGAGTTTGAACTGCTGTAATGATCAGGTGAATTTGCGTCAGACCTGATGGCTCCACACGTGTCAGGTCCATAGATTCATCCCCACCGGCAAAGCCCCTGAGGTTTTGCCGGTCTTTTTATATTTATCACCGAGTTACTGCTAATCCTTCCCTCCGTTACCCCTCAATTGCCAGGTTAAGGTCAGATTTTTCGACTATGCTTTTCCCTCTATGTCCTGAAAAGGACTGTCAAAGGATGAGGAGAGCAGCATGATAATCTCAAAGGTCTGGGCGGGCTCGCTGGCGCTGTTTGCCGCGATGAGCTTACCCCTGCAGGCCGCATCACCCGTCACGGTGGGATCAAAAATTGATACGGAAGGGGCGCTGCTCGGCAATATGATTTTGCAGGTGCTTGAAAGCCACGGCGTGAAAACCGTCAATAAAGTCCAGTTGGGAACCACGCCAGTGGTGCGCGGGGCCATCACCTCCGGCGAACTGGATATTTACCCGGAATATACCGGAAACGGGGCTTTCTTCTTTAAAGATGAAAATGACCCGGCGTGGAAAAATGCGCAGGCCGGTTATGAAAAAGTCAAAAAACTGGATGCGGAACAGAACAAACTGGTCTGGCTAACGCCTGCGCCCGCTAATAACACCTGGACCATTGCCCTCCGTCAGGATGTCGCCGAAAAGAATAAGCTCGTTTCGCTGGCTGACCTGGGACGCTACCTGAAAGACGGCGGCACGTTCAAACTGGCCGCCTCGGCAGAGTTTATCGAACGTGCGGATGCGTTGCCTGCGTTTGAAAAAGCATATGGCTTTACGCTCAATCAAAATCAGCTTTTATCGCTGGCAGGGGGAGACACGGCGGTGACCATTAAAGCCGCTGCGCAGCAAACCTCAGGCGTCAATGCCGCGATGGCCTACGGGACCGACGGCCCTGTTGCGGCGCTGGGGCTGCAAACGCTCAGCGATCCAAAAGGTGTCCAGCCGATCTATGCTCCTGCGCCAGTGGTGCGTGAATCAGTACTGCAGGCCTACCCACAAATGGCGGAATGGCTGCAGCCGGTCTTTGCCAGTCTCGATGAAAAAACGCTGCAACAGCTTAATGCCAGTATCGCCGTTGAAGGGCTGGATGCGAAAAAAGTCGCAGCAGATTACCTGAAGCAAAAAGGATGGGTGAAGTAACGGAGTTTGCATCAGGTGAGTGTTGTATCAACGATGTCTGTTAATCGAGTGCTGTTGCTGCTGGTATTTCTGCTAATGGCGGCAGCCGTGCTGCCTTTCATCAGTTATGCCCCCAATCGTCTGGTCTCTGGCGAAGGTCGACAACTCTGGGAACTCTGGCCCGGTTTTGCGTGGGGGCTGGCGGCGATGTTTCTGCTACTGGTGGCGCTGTGTTTTATCCCCGGTCGCGCCGGCAACGTGTTAACCCTGATCGTAGTGCAACTGCTGCTGATAGCGGCGTTGATTGCCGCCGGTAAAACGGCAAGCGGGCTGGCGCAGACGGGAAGTCCGCTGGCGAGAACCAGTCTGGGTAGCGGATTCTGGCTTGGGCTGGGACTGATGCTGCTGGCGCTCAGCGACGCGATTCGTCGTCTCACCGCGAGGCCACTGTGGCGTTGGTTACTGCATATGCACATTGCCATCGTCCCCGTTGCGCTGCTGCTGACCGGGATGTTCAACGACCTTTCGCTGCTCAAAGAGTATGCCAATCGTCAGGATGTCTTCGACGATGCGCTGGCGCAACATCTGACTATCCTGCTCGGAACCGTGCTGCCAGCGCTGGTGATTGGCATCCCGTTGGGCATCTGGTGCGCCTTCTCTACGTCGCGCCAGGGGCCGGTATTTGCCGTACTGAATATTATTCAGACCATTCCTTCCGTGGCGCTGTTTGGCCTGCTGATTGCCCCGCTTGCCGGGCTGGTTCAGCATTTTCCCTGGTTACGTGCATTGGGCATTGCCGGAACCGGGTTGGCCCCTGCGCTGATTGCGCTGGTGCTGTACGCGCTACTGCCGCTGGTGCGCGGCGTGGTGGCGGGGCTGAACCAGGTTCCTCTCGATGTGCTGGAAAGCGCCTGGGCAATGGGAATGAGCTCGCGTCAGCGCTTTTGTTCGGTACAACTCCCGCTGGCGTTACCTGTCTTCTTGCGCAGTTTACGCGTCGTGATGGTGCAGACGGTGGGGATGGCCGTTATTGCCGCACTGATTGGCGCGGGGGGATTTGGCGCATTGGTTTTTCAGGGATTGCTCAGCAGTGCCGTCGATTTAGTACTACTGGGTGTCGTCCCGGTGGTGGTGCTGGCGGTGCTGATCGATGCCCTGTTTGATTTAGGTTTAGCTCTGCTGAAGGTGACCGTTGATGATTGAATTTAGCCATGTCTGTAAAACCTTTGGCCAACAACACGCGGTCAACGATCTCAATCTGCATTTTCGCGAAGGCAGCTTTTCCGTCTTGATTGGTACGTCGGGGTCGGGGAAGTCCACCACGCTCAAAATGATTAACCGTCTGGTGGAGCATGATAGCGGGACGATTCGCTTTGCTGGCGATGAGATCCGCAGCCTGCCGGTGCTGGAATTAAGACGACGGATGGGATACGCCATTCAGTCTATTGGACTGTTTCCGCACTGGACCGTTGCACAGAACATTGCCACCGTATTGCAGCTGCAGAAATGGTCGCGTTCACGTATTGATGACCGAACAGATGAACTGATGGCGTTGCTGGGGTTGGAAGAGGGGTTGCGTCATCGTTATCCTCATCAGCTCTCCGGTGGGCAACAACAGCGGGTGGGAGTGGCGCGTGCGCTGGCCGCCGATCCCCAGGTGCTGCTGATGGATGAACCTTTTGGTGCGCTGGATCCGGTAACGCGCAGCGCCTTGCAGCAGGAGATGACCCGCATTCACCGGCTGTTGGGACGCACCATTGTGCTGGTTACCCATGATATTGACGAAGCGCTGAGGCTGGCGGAACACCTGGTGCTGATGGACGCAGGTCAGGTGGTGCAACAAGGCACGCCGCTATCGATGCTCACAGCACCGGCTAACGACTTCGTGCACACCTTTTTTGGCCGCAGCGAACTGGGTGTTCGGCTACTGGCGCTGCGCACTGTCGGTGATTTTACCCGCCGCCATGAGCAGCTCAGCGGCGAGCCGCTGGTAGACGAGATGACACTGCGCGATGCGCTCTCTATTTTTGTGGCACGGGGGTGCGACGTTCTGCCGGTGGTTGACGCAAAGGGCGGAGCCTGCGGGACGCTCCATTTTCAGGATTTACTCTCACCGAGGCCGCACCGTGAAACGTCTGACTGATCCGCTGTTATGGCTGGTTATCTGTTTTCTGCTGCTGCTGGCAGGGTTGCCTCATAGCCAGGCGCTGTTTAGCGCGCTGTTCCCGCAGCTGCCGCGACCGGTTTATCAGCAGGAGAGTTTTCTGGCGCTGGCGTTGGCCCATTTTAGTCTGGTGGGGATCTCGAGCCTGGTGGCGGTGATCATTGGCATGGGGGCGGGGATCGTGGTCACGCGTTCATGGGGAACTGAATTCAGACCGCTGGTGGAAACCATTGCCGCCGTGGGGCAAACTTTTCCGCCGGTCGCCGTGCTGGCCATCGCTGTTCCGGTGATGGGGTTTGGTCCACAGCCGGCCATCATCGCGCTGATCTTGTACGGCGTGTTACCGATTTTACAGGCGACGCTGGCGGGTCTGGGCGGGATATCAGCCAGCGTGCTGGATGTTGCCAGTGGAATGGGGATGAGCAGCGGTCAACGGCTGCGCAAAGTGGAGCTGCCGCTGGCCGCGCCGGTTATTCTGGCTGGTATTCGCACGTCGGTGATTATTAACATTGGCACCGCAACGATCGCCTCAACTGTGGGGGCAAACACGCTGGGTACGCCGATAATCATCGGGCTGAGCGGGTTTAATACTGCCTATGTGATACAGGGGGCGCTTCTGGTCGCGTTGGCGGCCATCATTGTCGATCGCGGGTTTGAGCGAGTCGCGCAACACCTTACCCGGCACGTAAAATAAAGGTATAGCCTGCAAGCATCACACCGCCGATTCCGCCGATGGCCATCAACAGGAAGAGGGTGATCACGCCGATTTTAGCTGCGCTCATGATGTACTCCTTATGGTATATAAAAGGATTGTACACGTTTGTTAATGGAATATTAAATACCGAGTGGATAAATATCGTGGCCTAGCGCACGCCACTCGGTTAATTGTTGGTGTTGAGCGGCCGTCTGGTTATCGCCGCACCACACCAGAAGTGTCCGGCCTTCAAACAGTTCCGGTCTCAGTTGATTGAGCGAGTGAGCCAGTACGTCAACCCGCCATCCTTGCTGGCTGGCGACCCAGCCCTCCAGCCATAGCCGGGTGGTATCGTGAATATTCCAGCCGACGACCAGCGCGTCTTTACCTTGTTTCTTACGGGCTGAGGCGAGGCAAATCGCAATGTAGTTAATCAGCACGCCGTCAAGAATGCCGAGCAGTGCCTGAAGAATAGGTTGCTGACATTGCAGGCGTCGCCGCAGCGGAATGAACAGATGGGTGTTCAGCGTCTGGGCGGGATAATCCTGGCCACGTTCTTTGATCCACAATCGCAGACTATGCAAATTATTACTTTGCAAATAGCTCAACAGCGTTTCTTGCTGCTCGCGCCAGCCGTTGTGCACATCAATGCTCTCATTGCTGAGCAACATTTTAACCTTACTGACCTGCACACCGTTGTTTATCCAGCGTTTGATCTCGCGGATCCTGTCGATGTCCGCGTCGTTAAACAAACGATGACCGCCGTCTGTGCGCTGCGGTTTCAGTAATCCATATCGCCGCTGCCACGCACGTAAAGTGACAGGGTTAATATCACAAAGCAAAGCCACTTCACCGATGGTGTAAAGCGCCATTTGTTGTCTCACTCTTGCTCGCGAGGTCCCAGTTTTACTTTAGACGCTCTTTTGCGAACCAGGTAGTTTTGTCTGTTTTTTGCTCAAAGAATGGGTGATTTTGTAGTCATACCCACGCTTTTGAGTGACCGTTCTCACAAATTCCTCATTTTTTGCAACAGTTCAAAGAAAGTTACGCGCAGCCCATGTATGTTACGCGCTTTTAAGAAGACTGTGGTTGGCGGGTATGTACGAGTTTAATCTGGTGTTGCTGCTGCTACAGCAGATGTGCGTGTTTCTTGTTATTGCGTGGTTAATGAGCAAAACGCGTTTATTTATCCCGCTGATGCAGGTCACTATCCGGCTGCCGCACAAACTCCTTTGCTACGTCACCTTTTCCATCTTTTGCATTCTGGGTACCTACCTGGGGCTGCATATTGAAGACTCCATTGCCAACACCCGTGCGATTGGCGCGGTGATGGGCGGCTTGCTTGGTGGCCCGGTGGTTGGGGGGCTAGTCGGGTTGACTGGCGGCCTGCATCGTTATTCGATGGGCGGAATGACCGCGCTGAGCTGCATGATCTCGACCATTGTTGAAGGACTTCTCGGCGGGTTGGTACACAGCGTACTGACCCGCCGCGGTCGCACTGATAAAGTCTTTAGCCCGCTGACGGCGGGCGCGATCACCTTTTTTGCCGAACTGGTGCAGATGCTGATCATTTTATTGATTGCGCGTCCCTTTGATAATGCGCTGCATCTGGTGAGCAATATTGCCGCGCCGATGATGGTTACCAATACCGTGGGTGCAGCCTTATTTATGCGTATTTTGCTCGACAAACGGGCCATGTTCGAAAAATACACCTCGGCGTTTTCAGCCACTGCGCTAAAAGTTGCCGCCTCAACGGAAGGCATATTGCGCCAGGGGTTTAACGAGGTTAACAGCATGAAGGTGGCCCAGGTACTGTATGAGGAGCTGGACATTGGTGCAGTGGCGATAACCGATCGCGATAAGCTGCTGGCCTTTACCGGAATTGGTGACGACCATCATCTGCCAGGCAGACCGATTTCATCCTCTTATACCCAAAAAGCGATTGATACCGGTGAAGTGGTGTATGCCGACGGCAACGAGGTACCTTACCGCTGCTCGCTGCATCCGCACTGCAAATTAGGCTCGACGCTGGTGATCCCTTTGCGTGGTGAAAACCAGCGGGTGATGGGGACCATCAAACTGTATGAAGCCAAAAACCGCTTATTTAGTTCGATCAATCGCACGCTTGGCGAAGGGATTGCGCAGTTGCTGTCAGCGCAGATCCTTGCCGGGCAATATGAACGGCAAAAAGCGATGCTCACGCAGTCAGAAATTAAGCTTCTGCATGCGCAGGTGAATCCCCATTTTCTGTTTAATGCGCTCAATACCATTAAAGCGGTGATCCGCCGCGACAGCGAGCAGGCCAGTCAGTTGGTGCAATATCTGTCGACCTTCTTTCGCAAAAACCTCAAACGGCCGTCAGAAATTGTGACGCTGGCAGATGAAATTGAACACGTTAACGCCTATCTGCAAATTGAAAAGGCGCGCTTTCAGTCGCGCCTACAGGTCACTTTAACGGTACCGGATGAACTTTCGCATCAGCAATTGCCAGCATTTACGTTGCAGCCCATTGTCGAGAATGCGATTAAGCACGGCACCTCTCAGCTACTTGATACCGGTGAGGTCTCCATTACCGCCCGGCGAGAAGGGCAGTATCTGATGCTGGATATCGAAGATAATGCCGGCCTGTATCTGCCGACAACCGAGGCCAGCGGGCTGGGGATGAATCTGGTGGATAAGCGACTACGTGAACGGTTTGGCGATGATTTTGGCATCAGCGTAGTGTGTGAACCTGACCTCTTTACCCGAATCACTTTACGACTTCCCCTGGAGGAACTGGCATGATCAAAGTGTTGATTGTGGATGACGAACCGTTAGCGCGGGAAAATCTGCGGATCCTGTTGCAGGAGCAAAGCGACATTGAGATTGTGGGGGAATGTTCGAATGCCGTTGAGGCCATCGGCGCGGTGCATAAATTGCGCCCTGATGTGCTGTTTCTCGATATCCAGATGCCACGTATTAGCGGTCTGGAAATGGTGGGCATGCTCGATCCTGAACACCGTCCGTATATTGTTTTTCTCACCGCATTTGATGAGTATGCGGTGAAAGCCTTTGAAGAACATGCCTTTGATTATTTGCTCAAACCGATTGAAGAAACCCGGCTGGAGAAAACGCTGATCCGTTTACGCCAGGAGCGCACGAAGCAGGATGTGTCGGTGCTGCCGGAAAACCAGCAGGCGCTAAAATTTATTCCGTGCTCCGGACACAGCCGCATTTATCTGCTGCAAATGGACGATGTGGCGTTTGTCAGCAGCCGCATGAGCGGCGTTTTTGTCACCAGCAGCGACGGTAAAGAAGGCTTTACCGAGCTTACACTGAGAACGCTGGAGAGCCGCACGCCGCTGTTGCGCTGCCATCGACAATACCTGGTGAACATGGCGCAGTTGCAGGAGATTCGCCTGGAAGATAACGGCCAGGCCGAGCTGATTTTACGTAACGGCCTGACCGTGCCGGTGAGCCGCCGTTATCTTAAAAGCCTAAAAGAGGCGATTGGTCTGTAAAACTGGTACACTGCGCGCCATTGCATCACCGACAGTTGAAGGCTCTATGCTAAGTAACGACATTCTTCGTAGCCTGCGCTACACCCTGAAAGCGAACAATAACGACATGGTGCGGATCCTTGCGCTTGCTGACATGGAATCCACCGCCGCAGGTTTCGACACCTGGATGACGAAAGAAGATGAAGACGGGTTTATTCGTTGCCCGGACATCATTCTCTCCGGTTTTCTAAACGGCCTGATCTACCATCTGCGCGGTAAAGATGATTCGGCGCCGGAGCTGGCGCTTGAGCGTCGGGTGAACAACAATACGGTGCTGAAAAAGCTGCGTATCGCCTTTTCACTGAAAACCGATGATATTCTGGCCATTATGACCGAGCAGAAATTCCGCGTGTCGATGCCGGAAATTACCGCCATGATGCGTGCGCCGGAACATAAAAACTACCGCGAGTGTGGAGACCAGTTTTTACGTTATTTCCTGCGTGGTTTGACTCACCGGGTACATCACACGAAAGCGTGATTTAATACCCGCAGGTCCGTGCATGCGTAGCGCTAACGGGCAAAAAAAAGCCGGATAATAATCCGGCTTTTTTTGTTTATTTCACCTGTTGGCCAGGTTTGGCGCCTTCGTCAGGGCTTAACAGGAAGATATCTTTCCCGCCAGGGCCGGCGGCCATCACCATACCTTCAGAAATGCCGAAGCGCATTTTACGCGGTGCCAGGTTAGCCACCATAATGGTCTGGCGGCCAATCAGTACCTGCGGGTCAGGGTAGGCTGAACGGATGCCGGAGAAGACATTACGCTTTTCACCGCCCAGATCCAGGGTCAGGCGCAGCAGTTTGTCGGAGCCGTCAACGAACTCGGCGTTTTCGATCAATGCCACGCGCAGGTCAACTTTGGCAAAATCGTCAAAGGTGATGGTTTCCTGAATCGGGTCGTCCGCCAGCGGGCCGGTAACCGGTGCGGCAGCCGCTTTCACTTCTTCTTTTGATGCTTCAACCAGAGCTTCAACCTGTTTCATGTCGATGCGGTTGTACAGCGCTTTGAAGGTGTTGACCTTGTGGCCGAGCAGCGGCTGCTGGATGGCATCCCAGGTCAGTTCGCTGTTCAGGAATGCTTCGACACGCTCGCTCAACGTTGGCAGAACCGGTTTCAGGTAGGTCATCAGGACGCGGAACAGGTTAATACCCATGGAGCAAATCGCCTGCAGATCGGCGTCACGGCCTTCTTGTTTGGCGACAACCCACGGAGCCTGTTCGTCAACGTAGCGGTTAGCCACGTCGGCCAGCGCCATAATTTCACGAATGGCTTTACCGAACTCGCGGCTTTCCCACGCTTCGCCAATCACTGTAGCGGCGTCGGTAAAGGTCTTGTACAGTGCCGGATCGGCCAGTTCAACTGCCAGTACGCCGTCAAAACGCTTACTGATAAAGCCCGCGTTACGGGACGCCAGGTTGACCACTTTGTTGACGATGTCGGCGTTAACGCGCTGAACAAAATCTTCGAGGTTCAGGTCGATGTCATCGATACGTGAAGAAAGCTTCGCCGTGTAGTAATAGCGTAGGCTGTCGGCATCAAAGTGCTTCAGCCAGGTGCTGGCTTTAATGAAGGTTCCGCGAGATTTTGACATCTTCGCGCCGTTCACCGTCACATAACCGTGGACGAACAGGTTAGTCGGTTTACGGAAGTTACTGCCTTCCAACATGGCAGGCCAGAACAGGCTGTGGAAATAAACGATATCTTTACCGATGAAGTGATACAGCTCGGCGTCAGAATCTTTTTTCCAGTATTCATCAAAGCTTGTGGTATCGCCGCGCTTGTCACACAGGTTTTTGAACGAGCCCATATAGCCAATCGGCGCATCCAGCCAGACATAGAAGTATTTGCCTGGCGCATTCGGGATTTCAAAACCGAAGTACGGTGAGTCGCGGGAAATGTCCCACTGCTGCAGGCCGGATTCAAACCACTCCTGCATTTTGTTCGCAACTTGTTCCTGCAACGCGCCGCTGCGCGTCCATGCCTGCAGCATTTCGCTGAATGACGGCAGGTCAAAGAAGAAGTGTTCGGAGTCACGCATGACCGGCGTCGCGCCAGACACCACGGACTTCGGCTCGATAAGTTCGGTTGGGCTGTAGGTCGCGCCGCACACTTCGCAGTTATCGCCGTACTGATCCGCAGCCTTACATTTCGGGCAAGTGCCTTTAACGAAACGGTCCGGCAGGAACATGCCTTTTTCCGGGTCGTACAGCTGGGAGATCGTGCGGTTTTTAATAAAACCGTTTTCTTTCAGGCGCGTGTAAATAAGCTCGGACAGCTCCCGGTTCTCATCGCTGTGCGTGGAGTGGTAGTTGTCGTAGCTGATATCAAACCCTGCAAAATCAGTCTGATGCTCCTGACTCATTTCACCGATCATCTGCTCTGGTGTAATGCCAAGCTGCTGAGCCTTCAGCATGATTGGCGTACCGTGTGCGTCGTCCGCGCAGATGAAGTTTACCTGGTGGCCGCGCATTCGCTGGTAACGGACCCAGACATCAGCCTGGATGTGCTCCAGCATATGGCCGAGGTGGATGGAGCCGTTGGCGTACGGCAGCGCGCACGTTACCAGAATTTTCTTCGCGACTTGAGTCATAGTGGGCAATTACTTCTTTTGTAGTGAAAAGGGCTTTGATAGTACCAAAATGGTAATTACTGCGCCAAGTGATAAGGGCATTTATCCGTAAATGAATAATTGTCGCGGTTGGAGTAAACTAGCTGGTGACAATCGTCTTTCAGAACAACAAAAAGGAGTCGGGATGAACGCACAATCCCAGGCCAAATCACCAGAAACCCTGCGCGCTATGGTCGCCGGGACGCTGGCGAATTTTCAACATTCAACCCTGAAGCATAATCTGACGACGCTAAAAGCGTTGCACCATGTCGCCTGGATGGATGACACGCTGCACGTTGAGCTGGTGATGCCGTTCGTCTGGCACAGCGCGTTTGAAGTATTAAAAGAGCAATGCAGTGCCGATCTACTGCGTATCACCGGCGCGAAAGCCATTGACTGGAAGCTGTCGCACAATATTGCGACGCTGAAACGCGTGAAAAACCAGCCGGGCATCAACGGTGTGAAAAACATCATTGCCGTCAGTTCCGGTAAAGGCGGGGTAGGGAAATCCTCAACCGCCGTTAACCTGGCGCTGGCGCTTGCTGCGGAAGGGGCGAAGGTCGGTATTCTCGATGCCGATATTTATGGCCCGTCTATCCCGACGATGCTCGGTGCAGAAAATCAGCGCCCGACCTCACCGGACGGCACCCATATGGCGCCGATTATGTCTCATGGCCTGGCAACCAACTCCATTGGTTATCTTGTCACCGACGATAACGCCATGGTGTGGCGCGGCCCGATGGCCAGTAAAGCGCTGCTGCAGATGCTGCAAGAAACGTTATGGCCAGATCTGGATTATCTGGTCCTGGATATGCCGCCGGGCACCGGTGACATTCAGCTGACGCTGGCGCAGAACATCCCGGTAACGGGGGCGGTTGTAGTAACCACACCGCAGGACATTGCGCTTATCGATGCCAAAAAAGGCATTGTGATGTTCGAGAAGGTGGAAGTGCCGGTTCTGGGCATTGTTGAGAATATGAGTATGCATATCTGCAGCAACTGTGGTCATCATGAGCCGATCTTCGGCACCGGTGGCGCGCAGAAGCTGGCGGAGCAATATCGTACTCAACTGCTGGGACAAATGCCGCTGCATATTTCTCTGCGTGAAGACCTCGATCGCGGTACGCCGACGGTTATCAGCCGTCCAGACAGCGAATTTACCGCCATTTACCGTGACCTGGCAGGACGTATCGCCGCACAGCTGTATTGGCAGGGCGAAGTTATCCCCGGTGAGATTGCCTTCCGCGCGGTGTAATTTATAGCGTTACAGATATTCACCGCATCAATGTATTATTGATGCGGTGAATACTTAGAGTGAAAAAGCTTCGTAATATTGTTTATCCTGCCTGTATAATTCATGTCTTTTTCCGAATAAATCACCTCAATGCATCATTATAATTGATCAAATAAAACCAATTAATCTACAATCTCAATTGGTTTTAGCAAGGAAGTTAACCCATAATTAACCGGACCGACGGCGAATGCGCTGTTTTCCACCCATACAGGAATAATGAATGCAATGAAAATTGGTTTATTGTTGGGACTTATTACTCTGGCTTATGGAATGAGTTCGTCTGCCTTCGCTTCAGATAGCGCCACATTAACCATCAGTGGCAGGGTGACTGAACCGACGTGTAGCGCTGATGTTGTTAACAATAAAGTGCAGCAACGCTGTGGTATCGTAACCTTAACTCCTGACCTCCACGAGGTTGCGTCTCATCCTGTAAGAGGCGTGGTGACCGAGCTTGTGCCCCTGGGAAGGGATGCCACTCGGCAAATAGTGTTAAGCCGTTACGATTAATATACGGAAATTACTATTAAGCACTAATCATGATTATGAATGATTGGTGCTTTTTTATTGCCTTCACGAATAATGTCGAATGATTAATTACGCTAATTTATTAAATGCAAAAATAGTATTCGCTCTTACTTATTTGTTGTAATTATATTGCTGTTTATAACTTGTTTTAAATCAATAAAACAAGGTGTTTACATTGCGGTAACGTTTCTTGTGTGCGAATTTAATTTCAAGAGTTGAACCTCTTAACAAATAGAAATTAATTCATTAAGGAAGATACTATGAAACGTTCAATTATTTCTGCTGCTGTACTGTCTGCTGTATTTATGAGCGCTGGGGCTTTTGCTGCTGATACCGAAACAGGACAGCTGACCATTACAGGGAAAGTAACTGGGGCACCATGCACCTTCGAAACAGGTGGAGACTCTGTAAGTATAAATATGCCTACTGTACCAACCAGCGTTTTTTCAGCATTGTCTATATATTCAACGTATAACGATGCAGTTGGTGTAACCAGTGACGTACTAAAAATTAAATGTACAGGTGATACGGCTGGTCTTAAGCTTTCATTAATTAGTGGAGGTAAAATCACTGGTAATGATAAAGCAGTTAAAAGTGGTAATAACACTGTAGGTTATTATTTATATTTAGGCGCGGAAACTACAGAACTTGATGTATCCAAACCATTAAATATTTCAAAGTATGAAACTACCAAAGGGAATTATTCAATACCTTTTAGTGCTAAATATTTGAAGTTAACCAGTGATGATGTGGTCGCTGGTGATGTGATTTCAAATCTAGTTCTGCGCGTTTCTGAAGATTAGTTTTATGTCGGCGGCATTGTCGCCGCCAGTTTTTATCCTTTGGTAAGGGTGACGGTTATTATTAAGCAACTACACAGACTGTAGAGAATAAATTTAAGTATAAGAGGCATCAAAATGAAAGGACTCACAGTCATATTCATTGCATCTATAGTTCTGCCAGCGCATGCGGGAATTGTGATCTACGGTACTCGCATTATCTACCCTGCGGAAAAAAATGAAGTATTGGTGCAACTGATGAACCAGGGAGAACGTTCATCGCTGGTACAGTCATGGATTGATGATGGTGATATATCTTTATCGCCAGAAAAGATCCAGGTCCCTTTTCTGCTGACTCCTCCGGTTGCTAAAGTAGCGGCCAAATCAGGCCAGCAGTTGAAAATTAAAAAAATGCCCAATATGTTGCCCAATAATAAAGAGAGTCTTTTTTACCTCAATGTACTGGATATTCCTCCGAACAATCCTGACAGTGTAGGAAAGAATGTACTCAAGTTCGCGATGCAGAATAGGATTAAACTATTTTATCGACCTAAAGGTATCTCACCAGTTAATAAGCTTACGTTTCAAAAACTGTCTATGAAACGTAGCGCCAGTATTTATTCCATTAAGAATGATGCCGCTAACTGGGTCACGGTGACGGAAGTAAAAGCTAATGATGTAAAAATAAATAACGAAAGCATTATGCTTGCACCACTTTCCAGTGCAGATGTGACATTAAAAAGTGCGAATGCTAATCAGTATGAAATGACCATTATTGACGACCACGGTAATTATATCAGCGATAACGTCAGCCTAAAATAACAGGAGTTGATTATGTTAAGGATGACTCCGATTGCTTCGGCGGTATTACTGTTGCTGCTCGGTATCGACGGCCACGCCGCAGAAGAAACGTTTGACACTAACTTTATGATGGGTGGTATGAAGGGCGAGAAGGTTTCCGATTTCCGCCTCGATGATAATCAACTGCTACCCGGACAATATGACATCGATATCTACGTCAATAAGCAGTGGCGTGGTAAGTATGATATTACCGTTAAGGATAATCCGGATGACACCTGTTTATCTCGCGATACGTTAACACGTCTGGGGATAAATACGCAGGCGTTGGATAAGAAGAATGAATGCCCCACATTAACACAGGCTGTACAAGGTGGGAGCTATGCCTGGAATATTGGTACGTTTCGTCTGGACCTCAGCGTCCCGCAGGCCTATGTGGATGAACTGGAGAATGGCTATGTTCCCCCGGAAAACTGGGATCGCGGAATTAACGCCTTTTATACTTCGTATTACGCCAGCCAGTATTACAGCGACTATAAAGATTCAGGTAACAGTAAAAGCACCTATGCCCGCTTTACCAGTGGATTAAACCTGCTGGGGTGGCAGTTGCATTCTGATGCCAGCTATAACAAAACTGATGACAGCAGCGGGGAGTGGAAAAGTAATACCCTGTATCTGGAACGCGGCATCCCGCAAATTTTGGGCACTCTGCGTGCCGGGGATATGTATACCTCATCGGATATTTTTGATGCGGTGCGCTTTAGCGGTGTGCGTCTGTATCGCGATATGCAGATGTTGCCGAACTCTAAACAAAATTTCACGCCATTAGTGCAGGGGATTGCGCAGAGCAACGCGCTGGTCACCATCGAACAGAACGGCTTTGTCGTTTACCAGAAAGAGGTTCCACCTGGCCCGTTCTCTATTGCTGATTTGCAACTGGCCGGCGGCGGTGCGGATCTTGACGTCAGTATCAAAGAGGCTGACGGATCGGTAACAACTTATCTGGTGCCGTATGCTGCGGTGCCCAATATGCTGCAACCTGGGGTGTCAAAATATGATTTTGCCGCCGGGCGTAGCCATATTGAAGGGGCCAGCAACCAGACAGACTTTGCACAGATGAGCTACCAATATGGGCTGAATAATCTGTTAACGCTGTACGGCGGTACCATGCTGGCGGATAACTATAATGCGTTTACGTTGGGTACCGGCTGGAATACGCGTATTGGCGCGATTTCCGTCGATGCAACCCAGTCCCACAGCAAGCAGGATAGCGGTGACGTGTTTGACGGGCAGAGCTACCAGATTGCTTATAATAAATATTTGACGCAAACCGCCACCCGTTTTGGCCTGGCGGCGTATCGCTACTCTTCCAAAGATTATCGCACTTTTAACGATCACGTTTGGGCAAATAATAAAAACAGTTATCATCGTGATGAAAATGATGTGTACGACATCGCAGACTATTATCAGAATGATTTTGGTCGTAAGAACAGTTTTTCAGCTAACGTCAGCCAGTCTTTGCCGCAGGGTTGGGGCTCGTTTTCGCTCAGTACGCTGTGGCGCGATTACTGGGGGCGTAGCGGTAACAGTAAAGATTATCAGTTGAGTTATTCTAATAGCTGGCAACGGATTAGCTATACTTTTTCAGCCAGTCAGACTTACAACGAGGATCATCACGAAGATAAGCGTTTTAACGTCTTTATCTCTATTCCGTTCGATTGGGGAGATGATATTAGCGCTCCGCGCCGGCATCTATATGTATCGAACTCGACCACCTTTGATGATGATGGTTTTGCCTCCAATAATACCGGACTTTCCGGCACCGCAGGCAGTCGCGATCAGTTTAACTATGGCGTCAACCTCAGCCATCAACGACAGGACAGCGAGACAACGGCGGGGGGGAATCTGACGTGGAATGCGCCAGTTGCGACACTGAACGGCAGCTACAGTCAGTCGTCTAAATATACACAAACTGGCGGCAGTATTTCCGGGGGGCTGGTGGCCTGGTCTGGGGGCGTGAATTTAGCCAACCGACTATCGGAAACGTTTGCCGTGATGCACGCGCCGGGTCTGGAAGGGGCGTATGTAAATGGGCAGAAATACCGTACCACCAACCGTAATGGCGTGGTCGTTTACGATGGCTTGACGCCATATCGTGAAAACCACCTGATGCTGGATGTCTCCAATACCAACAGTGAAACCGACCTGCAAGGCAACCGTCGCAGCGCCGCGCCGTATCGCGGAGCGGTAGTGCTGGCAAGGTTTGATACTGACCAACGCAAACCCTGGTACATCCGGGCACTACGTCCTGATGGCTCACCGCTGACGTTTGGTTATGAAGTTGAAGACAATCACGGACACAATATTGGTGTGGTAGGTCAGGGGAGCCAGCTATTTATTCGTACCAACGACGTGCCACCGGAGATAAACGTGGCGGTTGATAAACAACAGGGACTTTCATGCTCAATCACTTTCGGCAAAACGATTGATGAAAGTAAAGTTTATATTTGTCGGTGATTAGTCTGAGATATCAATATGAAAATAATTATATTATTGGTTTTCTGTGTATTTCCTTCATTAAGCTATTCAGCATGTAAAGGGACGATTGAACGTCAGGATATTTTTGAAGTCAAAGATTTGATAATTATAGACGGTGGAGTGCAAACACAAGTTTTCAATAATCCATTTATTGACTCAACATGTGAAGAGTCAGATAATATAAGTAAATTAGATACCGCTGATTATATAATTGGGATGGGTGAAGGTGATAGTGTTAGACTAAAGGTAAGCGTTAAATGGAATGCTAGCAATAGCATTTCTTTATCGAAAAAGAATGGTGCCTTCTCTGGGGACTATACTGTTTCCATTCAAGAGTTAAGTTCACCTGGTTTTGTAGATGTAAGTGCAAATGGCGGATATAGCATAACACTAAATAATGTTGCAGTGATGACTGGGGCAACAATCTGGAATTCAGGTAACGCATTCTTGCAATGGTTGATATGTGCTACTAATCCGAAAAACTGGGGGACGTGCATTAACACTATCTTAAGTAAGTTAAATGGAAAAGGTTTGTATAGTACTCATTTAACGATATCTTACAATAAAAAAATGACAACCTGTATCCCGGGGAATTTATCAATAACACTTGATTCTATTGCAATGAATGAACTGAAAGGGGCGGGTGAAGTTAATACTCCATCTCAGCGCGGAGATATCACTCTGGAATGTAAGGATGGTATAGGGGTATCATCACTGGCTAGTCGGGATGTACTGGTGTCACTACATAGTGATTTGGTTTGGGATGGGAATAAGTCAGTCTTAAAATCCAATAGCGATAATGGGGTTGGTTTTGTTTTAAGAGATGGAATTACGAATAGCTTGATACACGTTAATCAGGGAAATGGGTCTGGTAGTGTACTGAAGAAATTCCCTAAGGGAAATGTAATAAATAACATTGAAACCATTCCTTTGATAGTTAGGTATTATGTATTTGATGTCAATAAAGTAAAATCAGGTGAGTTGCAATCAAATGCACTAATTGTTGTTTCATATAATTAGCATCTTTAATTACGCACTCCCCATAAGAGCGAGTGCGTTTTTTTTACCGGTGATAAAAAATCTCGCCGTCGTAGGCTTTGATGATCTTGCCATCGGCATCATTGACCAGCACATACGCGCCGCCCATGTAGGTCCAGTGGGTGCCTGCCGTCGGTGCGGGCAGGTTACGCAGGTTCCACTGCTTAATGGTGTATTCTTCGGTGAGATACAGGGGCGGAACCTTGTCACCGGGTTTGAAATGGGTAAAGTCAGCAATAAAGCCGCTCAGCTCATATTTATCGATGCCTTTAGGGGCTGCGATGGCGGCAGGCGCTGCCCAGACGGTGCTGGTTACGAGCAGCAGTGCACCCAGCAACATTTTATTCTTCATACCCATCCTCTCTACTCATTCGGGTCGTCAACAACGGTCGTGTATCATTCCGGGCTTACAGGATATCTGACAAGCACTATTTTGTGAGAACTCCAGTTATTTCGTAAAAAGTGTAAATGAAGTACGAGCAGGCGGCAACGTTGAACCGCAATTTAGCAATACCGCTGCTGCTCTGCAATTTACATCAGTTTGTTGTGATGCAGTCACAGGACGACATCGCAAGATGTCAGCATCTTTACTATCTTCAACCAATAAAGGCGACCGAAGTCGCCTTATGATTGTTTACCCCTTGGAAAGTTGGGCTTTTACGACTGTATCGGCTTCAACTTTAAGAGAGAGTACATAACCTTGTTTCTTCCATAAACCGTTATTAGGTTTCCATCCTTTAGCAAGGAGATATTCAGCACTGGTAGAAATTGGTTGATTTAGTACGTGATCGGCATCAGCAGTAAATGCGTTAGAGCCTGATTTAGCCTTCGCATTTTGCGCTTTGGTTTTGTGAATATCACAAGTCCCATCACCATCACTAACTTGTGTGCAACCAGAACGTTCTAATTGAGCGCGATAGTGTGCATTAATTGCATGGGCAGGCATAACGGCGAAAGAGCATACAAGAGCAATCAGGGCTAATTTAGTTTTCATGATAAACCTTAGTTATGATGAGAATGTTTTTTCGCGTCCAGTTTACGGCTATTCTCCGTGTAAACCTGGTAACGATCGGCGTTGGCGCGATTATCAGCATGATATTGCTCAAAGCACGCGGTACGATCAATGCCGTTAGCTTCACAATCATCAAGATATTGTTTTTCCAGATTACAACCGGAAAGTGAAAAAGCGCCTGCTACGATAGCTATCATCATTAATTTATTATACTTCATTCCCAAGCCTATAATTAATTATTATTACACTAACCCGCCATTTTTGAAATGACGATGTTATACATCACCTGATAAATACACCTGGAGCTACAAGACATAAAGAAACGATTGCGGAAACAATCACTCCTTTTGTCATGTTGTTGTTAACCTTAAGAGGTATAGACAAAAACCTTTTTATCCATATGAAACATCAATGTGTTTGATTGATATAAAGCCTAACCGCGGTTATCGGTATAAATCAATACAGATTAATCTTTAAATCATAATCTTTTTTAGTGAAGTGAAATAACTATCTGATAGGCCAAGGATTTAGATGACAACAGAGAACACAAAAAAACATCCGGGGCTATGGCTTTAGGGTGTGTTTTTTTATTTAATGTTTACATGTAGATAAGTTATCTTTAAATAGGTGATTTAACCACCTACAATCTAGCATTAACAAAATAGCTCCTTAACTGCTCATGATGATCGAATGGAAAACTACCTTTTATCTCTTTATTCTATATTAAATACGTATTAGTGGATTTAATCAATTATTTATTGCTGATCAGGTCGCAGGTGTTTTATCTTGAAAATGCTTTTTGTATTAGGATAGGGGGTTAATGAGATGGTTGTACTTCTAAAGTACTCTTTTTAAGAGGGGCATTACTGCCCCATAAGTATCAAAACTCTCTTGATAACGTGATGTATCCATTAAATCTAATAGAGCATTCATCCTTGTTCATCAGGCTGGATGCAATAAACACATCTTTTTTTTTCGCCTTATTCATATAAGTATATTTAGCTGTGATAGATTTTACACCATTATAATAATAGCTAGAGAAATAAATCTTATTATATGTATGTTCTGTTTTCTCCTTACTAGGATCTTTATTGTAATCAATTCGTGCTAAAGATTCCGCATAGGTTTCAGAGATTGGAGAAATATCAATGATATCTACTTTGGCTTTATTTTTATCAACAGTTGATGTATCAATTTTTAGATCTTTTGATAGCGCATCAAATAAAGATGATTCCATTGATAAGCCAACAGCGGCGCATCCATAATCTTTTGCATATGCAAATATTGGGATTAAAGCAAATGAATAGACTAACAGTTTTTTAAACATAATTAATCTTCCACTACTAAAACTTTATCGCTGCTAGCGTCAATGATTTTACGATATGGCAAGTTAAGGATAATGCAACCATCAGAAGCTTCTCCAGGATTGGCAGCACTATCACCATGAATCATAAAACCATCACGCCCACACATTTGATTTTCAATGTATGGCGTAAGTCTCATCGTCCATGCTCTAGTTCTACGATGGTAGAAAGCGGGGCCGATAGTGTAAGTGCCTCTAGGAAGTGGGCCGTTATCTTTTACACACTCATTAGCAGAATCATTTTTATATCCAGGTCTGCCAGAATATTTAGCATCAAATTGATAGGTTCCATTCAGATAAAAGTTGTGGGCACTTACTTTATAAACCCAAGTCATTACGCTGCCTCCTTATTTCCGTTCCATGAATCAGAATGAATTATATTTCCATCAAGATAATGCCAGGTGATTTTTTCATATGCCAAATAGAATGCTTCAAGATGGTTGTGTTTTTCAAATGTAGGGTTTTTTATGTCAAACATGAAAGGTTCAATTTCATTAATTCTGACATTATCCATTGTTACACGGAAATATTCTTCTTCTTGTCCGTTATAGTTTATGCGGTAGAACTTCAATACAGCTTGTTTAAATTTTCTGCCGGATGATACACCTTGATAGAGGTAAGGAGATGAACAATCGACTTCTTTGATTAGTGCGTAATCTCCATGCTGGCGCTTACTGGTGATCTTTCCGGTTTTGTCGTCAGTTGGTAACTATACATTATGCATAAGCTCTAAAATCTCTATAGAATCTTCTCTACCATGCACATCAACACTGCCTTTAACTTGATTTCCTGCATCATCGGTAAGCCATAGATACACAGGTATTGCCATATCAAAATCCCTCTTAATTATGCTGGTATTGAGCGTTAATTGTACTACTTATGGATGTATACGGAGAATATTTTTCCGAGAAACCTATTGAAATAAAAGTGATTTAAGTAAAACTACATTGGGTGTTAGGGTAATCCCCCCGAAAAACCGGTGAGATAAGCACTGTGATAAATGCTGTGTTAAATCGAAAATTCTTGCTCCTGGGGCTAAGCCCCGGTTACACTAAATATCTACACATTTTCAATGTGTAAGTGATTGTTTTATAAATTAAATGACTCGGGGTGCCCTTCCTTGTGAAGGCTGAGAAATACCCGTACCACCTGATCTGGATAATGCCAGCGTAGGGAAGTCTGACACTGCTCGTGTCCCTTCTTTCACGCGGGCAGGAGCTGAACCATGCAGCCTGACCTGCACAGCCGCGCACTCGCGGCCCACGCCTTACAGCAATTTAGAACCCTTTCTCCGCTCACGCATTGTATGACCAATGAGGTCGTGCAGAATTTTACCGCCAATACGCTTCTGGCATTGGGCGCGTCACCTGCGATGGTGATTGAACCCGAAGAAGCCAGCCAGTTTGCGGCTGTTGCCCATGCAGTGTTGATTAATGTCGGTACGCTGACCGAGAGCCGTGCCATTGCTATGCGTGCGGCGGTCGAGCAGGCGCAGCGGGCGAATACGCCCTGGACGCTCGATCCCGTTGCCGTTGGGGCACTGGAGTTTCGCCGTCGTTTTTGCCTGGATTTGCTCTCGCTCCAGCCTGCTGCCATTCGCGGTAACGCCTCTGAAATACTCGCGCTAGCGGGAATGCGCGGAGGTGGGCGCGGTGTAGATACCACCGATACAGCCGCCGCTGCTTTGCCAGCGGCACAGGCGTTGGCATGCCGGGTCGCCTCCATCGTCGTGGTAACCGGGGAGGTGGATTACGTTACCGATGGCCAGCGTACCGTGAGTATTCGCGGTGGCGATCCATTGATGACGCGTGTCGTTGGCACCGGATGTGCGCTGTCGGCGGTGGTGGCTGCCAGCTGTGCGTTGCAGGGGGATCGGCTGAGTAACGTCGCGTCTGCCTGTAGCTGGATGAAACAGGCTGGTGAATTCGCCACTGAGCACTCGACAGGGCCAGGAAGCTTTATTCCTGCATTCCTTGATGCTTTATATAACCTGAACGCGCAGGAGCTGGCATGAAACGGATTAACGCATTAACAATTGCCGGAACCGATCCCAGCGGTGGTGCAGGTATTCAGGCGGATTTAAAAACATTCTCTGCGCTCGGGGCCTATGGCTGCTCGGTCATCACGGCTCTGGTGGCGCAAAATACGCGCGGTGTGCAGTCGGTTTATCGGATCGAACCTGATTTTGTTGCCGCGCAGCTGGACTCCGTGTTCAGCGATGTACGCATAGATACCACCAAAATCGGTATGCTGGCAGAAACGGATATTGTGGAAGCGGTCGCTGAGCGTTTACGCCGCTTTCAGGTACGAAATGTGGTGCTTGATACAGTGATGTTGGCGAAAAGCGGCGATCCGCTGCTGTCCTCCTCTGCGGTAGAAACACTGCGTACTCGCCTGCTGCCGCAGGTGTCGATCATTACCCCGAATCTGCCGGAGGCCGCCGCATTGCTCGAAACAACCCATGCCCAAACGGAGCAGGAAATGCTGGCGCAGGGGCGTGCTCTGCGGGCATTGGGCTGCGAGGCGGTGCTGATGAAGGGCGGTCATCTGGATGACGCGCAAAGCCCTGACTGGCTGTTTACCCGCGAGGGCGAGCAGCGCTTTACCGCGCCAAGAGTGAAGACCAAAAACACCCATGGCACCGGTTGTACGCTGTCGGCAGCGCTGGCTGCGCTACGCCCGCGTCATGCAAACTGGGCCGATACGGTGCAGGAGGCCAAAATGTGGCTCTCGGCGGCACTGGCCCAGGCAGATTCCCTGGAAGTGGGCGAGGGGATAGGTCCGGTACACCATTTCCACGCGTGGTGGTAACAGGGATAAATGCGTATACTGGCTGAAGATTCAGCGGTCAGGAAAAAGATAAATGGAACAAGCGCATACCCAGCTTATCGCGCAACTGAATGAACGCATTTCGGCGGCGGATAACACGCCGCTGTATCTTAAATTCGCCCAAACGGTGAAGAACGCTGTCCGCAGCGGCATCCTCGAGCATGGCAATATTCTGCCTGGTGAGCGCGATCTCAGCCAGCTGACCGGCGTTTCGCGCATTACGGTGCGTAAAGCGATGCAGGCGCTGGAGGAAGAAGGGGTAGTGACCCGCGCCCGTGGTTACGGAACGCAGATCAACAATATCTTTGAGTATTCGCTAAAAGAAGCGCGCGGCTTTTCTCAGCAGGTGGTGTTACGCGGAAAAAAACCAGATACGCTGTGGGTCAATAAACGCGTGGTGCCGTGTCCGGAAGAGGTGGCGCAGCAGCTGGCGATTACCGCCGGCAGTGACGTTTTTCTGCTTAAGCGTATTCGCTATGTGGATGAAGACGCCGTATCCATTGAAGAGTCCTGGGTCCCTGCGCATCTTATTCATGATGTGGATGCCATCGGCGTCTCGCTGTACGACTATTTTCGCAACCAGCATATTTTCCCGCAGCGTACGCGCTCCCGCGTCAGCGCCCGCATGCCGGATGCGGAGTTCCAGTCGCACATTCAGATGGACAGCAAAGTGCCGGTGCTGGTGATCAAGCAGGTCGCGCTTGACCAGCAGCACCGGCCCATTGAATACAGCATCAGTTACTGCCGCAGCGACCTATACGTCTTTGTGTGCGAGGAGTAACGCGTCGCGCGAGGGGGCGCAATCGCCGCCGCGATGCCCGACCACCCACGATCCCACCGCGTTGCCAAGCAACACGGCATCGGCTAGCGACCAGCCAGATGCCAGCCCGGCCAGCATGCCGCCTGCGTGACTGTCGCCAGCGCCAATGGTGTCAACCACGGTCGTTGGAAATGCAGGCACGCAGCCGGATGTCGTTTCACTGAAATACCATGCGCCGTCTTTATCGTGGCGAACTACCACCGGCGTGGCAAAGCGCTTCACCCACTCAGCGCCAAAACCCTCGACATCCACGCTTAACCTGAACCGTTCTGCGGCAATGTCTGCTTCCTGCCGATTCAGTGACACCAGCGGGTGACAGGCCAGTATTCGCGCCATTAAGGTATCGGAGATGTCGCCGATGCGTGGCCCAAAATCGATAAATGGCGTCACCTCATCCAGACTCTCCAGCCACTGCACCAGCAGCTCGCCGCACGGCGAAGCCAGCTGATAGCCGGAAAGATACACCAGACTGTGGCGCGGGATCGTCAACTGCGCAAGCCAGTCGGCGTTCCACTGATTTTCGACGCCGCTGAAGGACATAAAGGTGCGTTCACCGTCCGGCTCAACTAGCGCCAGACACCAGCCATTATCACCTTCGGCATGGTCAATCAGACTGTGTAAACCCTCTTTTGCCATCCGGTTGCGGATGATATCTGCCCACACGCCTTGACCTAGCGGCAAGGCATTGCTGGCGTCGATACCTAAACGCTTAAGCGCGACGGCGATGTTCAGCGCACAGCCGCCAACATTAACGCCTTGTTGTTTAAGCTCGATGTCACAACCGCGCCAGGGCAGGGCATACGCATCGGCAATCACATCGATCACCGCTGCACCGACTACCGTCACCGGGCGCTGGGTGTGCAATTGCGGGATAAGTGCCTGCAAACGCGTGGTGCTCATCGCGCCTCCCGTTGCTCACGCAGGCGCATTAATCCGCTGGCGTAGCGGGTAAAGTCCAACTGATTGACCGCATCCAGTTCCTGTTTCAACACAGGGTCAATCGCGCCGACGCCGTGCAGTGCGCCGCAAATTGCCGTCGCCATGGCACCGATGGTGTCGGTGTCACCGCCAAGATTCGCACACAAAATAGCGCAGCGCTTAGGGTCGGTGTGTGCCAGTTCCACCATGGCGATAGCGCAGGGCACGGATTCAATGGTGCTGGTGCCAGCTCCCACCACCTGATACAGCTGCTCACTGGCAGACTCGGTACCGTTAGCATCGCGGACGATTTTCAGTGCCAGTTCGAGGCGCGCCGCGAGCGATGCACTAAAGGTGGTGATCCGTTTTTGCTGGGCGTGGTGGGCAATGGCGGGAAGCGCATCGACAATATCGCACCATTGTTCGCCGTCGATCGCGCGCGACACTGCCCACGCGACTACCACGGCCCCGGCCACCGCCAGATCCGATTTATGCGTCGGGCTGGACGCCAGCGCCACATCATCAATGAAGGCATCAAGATCGTGTGCGGGTAGCAGGCAGCCTAACGGTGAAACGCGCATGGCCGCACCGTTGGTGACACCGTTGTTTTCCAGCTCAGTAACGGGTTTTCCGTCGCGGATGGCCTTAAGGGCAATCTTCGAGGTGGGGCCCAGCACGTTTTTATTGAAGGCATCGAAATCTTCCGCCCAGGCCAGGATATTTCGGCCAATGACGTCGGGGACAATTTCCCCGTCGCATTCCAGCAGAGCATCTGCCAGGCACAGCGCCATGGCTGTGTCATCAGTGAACTCCGCCTGGTTAAAATAGCAGGCGGCGTTATTTTCCGCGGGGCCGGGCAAAAAGCGGTCGATCCAGCCAAAGTGTGCTTTCACGCGGGTTCTGGGCCATAGCTCTGACGGCATGCCCATCGCATCCCCTAACGCTTGCCCATAAAGAGCACCGAGAATACGCTCTGCTTTCATTTTACTTCCCCTTTTTTCAATGCCAGATCGCGGTCGTTCACGTTAATTGCGGTGATTTCTTTGTCAGACTCGCGAAAGAAAATCATAAACAGTACGGCAATGACGGCAATCATGACTGCGCCAAATCCCCACATGCCCGCCCAGTTAAAGGTGAGACCGTTAACCGGTTCTTTATACGCAAACATTTTTTCCATCATCACCCCGCCCAGGCGATAGCCCAGCAGACTGCCGAATCCCTGACAGCAGAGGGTGATCAACCCCTGTGCGGCGGTACGCATATGCACAGGCGCTTTTTTATCCACGTAGATATAGGCCGTAACATAGTAGAAATCGTAACTGACGCCGTGCAGCAGAATGCCGAGAAACAGCAGTGCGTAGGTGAAATATTCTTCCGCGCCGCCGTAGACGAAAAAGCCATAGCGGATCGCTGCAGTAATAAGACCAAGCAATAATACCTTTTTAATGCCAAAGCGCTTAGTAAAGAACGGCAGCGCCAGCATAAAGAAGATTTCCGAGAACTGACCCAGCGTCATCCAGCCGGTGGCATTTTTCATTCCGACTTCGGTCAGGTAACCATTGGCGAAGATATAGTAAAACGCCAGCGGCATCGCAAACAGGAACGAACAGAAGAAAAAGACAAGGAAGTTCTTATCACGCAGCAGGATCAGTGCATCCAGCCCCAGCATGACTTTGATATCCATCTTGCCGGTACTTTTTGGCGGCGTATCCGGTAAGAAGAAGGCGAAGACACCCAGCAGCGCGGAGCTCCCGGCGGTGATCAGCAACGGGATATTGGTGGGGGAAATATCGCTGTAGCCCAGCATTTGCGGTAAGAACCCGCAGGCTAAACCGGAGGCAATCCAGCCAATGGTGCCCATCACACGGATACGTGGGAAGTCACGCTCGACGTCCGGGACGTTGGCAAAGGCAATACTGTTGGTCAGCGCAATGGTGGGCATATAGGTCAGTGAATACGCCAACAATAGCGGGAAGAAGCCGCCGAAGGTGGTCTGCTGCGCGGCGAAGTACATCAGAATGGCGCCGACGAACATTAACACCGCCAGGACTTTTTGCGCGGAGAAAAAGCGGTCAGTGAGCGAACCGACAAAAATCGGTGACAGGATTGCGGCAATGGCGGTACAGGCGTAGGACCAGCCAATTTCTCCGGCGCTGAATCCGCTTTTACTCAGCCACAGCCAAAGCGGTACAAACCAGGCGCCCCAGATAAACCACTCCACGAACATCATGAACGACAGCTTTGCTGTAGTTTTCATCTTTACATCCTTCATGACAGGTAAGGTACGTTTTCATAGTACCAGTAGATAATACCTTTAAAATACCTTTGTGTTTTAATTTTGACCGCCTTAACGTTTTTTAATGCCTGAATCGAGCCAGCGGAAATGACTGAAAAGTGCGCTAAAGATGGAAAAAAAGCGCAGTCGGTACCAGGCTTATGGCTGCCCGCAACAAGGCGGGTCAGGACAATTCACATTCCGGTATCCAACCGGAACTTACGGGAGCATAGCTATGACTGATATTGCGCAGTTGCTTGGCAAAGATGCCGACAACCTTTTACAGCATCGTTGTATGACCATTCCTTCTGACCAACTTTACCTGCCAGGGCATGATTACGTCGACCGCGTGATGGTAGACAATAATCGTCCGCCTGCCGTGCTGCGTAATATGCAGACGCTGTACAACACGGGCCGACTCGCTGGCACGGGATACTTGTCGATTCTGCCGGTCGACCAGGGTGTGGAGCATTCCGCCGGAGCCTCGTTTGCCGCCAACCCGTTGTACTTTGATCCGAAGAATATTGTGGAGCTAGCTATCGAAGCGGGCTGTAACTGCGTGGCGTCGACCTACGGCGTGCTGGCTTCCGTATCTCGTCGCTATGCACACCGTATTCCGTTCCTCGTAAAAATTAACCACAACGAAACGCTCAGCTACCCGAATACTTTTGACCAGACGCTGTATGCCAGTGTGGAGCAGGCATTCAATATGGGCGCGGTGGCGGTCGGGGCTACGATCTATTTTGGCTCCGAGGAATCGCGTCGTCAGATTGAAGAGATTTCTGCAGCGTTTGAACGTGCGCATGAACTGGGGATGGTGACGGTGCTGTGGGCCTATCTGCGCAACTCCGCATTTAAGAAAGACGGGGTGGATTATCACGTTTCCGCCGACCTGACCGGGCAGGCAAACCACCTGGCGGCCACCATCGGGGCGGATATTGTTAAGCAGAAAATGGCGGAAAATAACGGCGGGTATAAGGCCGTTAACTTTGGCTATACCGACGATCGCGTCTACAGCAAGCTGACCAGCGACAACCCGATTGACCTGGTGCGTTATCAACTGGCGAACTGCTATATGGGCCGCGCCGGGCTGATTAACTCCGGCGGTGCGGCAGGGGGCGAAACCGATCTCAGCGATGCGGTGCGCACGGCGGTAATTAACAAGCGTGCCGGTGGTATGGGTCTGATCCTCGGACGTAAAGCGTTCAAGAAAACCATGGCAGATGGTGTTAAGTTGATTAACGCCGTGCAAGACGTTTATCTGGATAACAAAGTAACCATTGCGTAAATTATCGCGGGTTGTGGTCATGTCACGGCAACCCGCGTTTCTTGAAAAATTAAATTCAAAATATCATTTCAGTATAATCGCAATATTAGTCCGATCTACCTCACGTTTCTCCTGCCTTTTGTGAAAAGCATCACCTCTCCCTGTGCACTTGCACAGAAAATAGTCATGCCTTAGCGCGGAATGTCCGAGGCAAAGTTGCTTTTTTGCACATACATTTAGATGTGAAACAGCATTTCAAAGTTGCGCTAAGGACCCAATAATGAAAATTGAAGCTATCAATGTCTCCGTCTTCCAGTATCCCACCCGCCGGGTTTCTGATACCGCCGGACATTCCCATCCGGGGCCGGAAAACCTCGCCAAAATGGCCATGCTGACCATTACCGCCGATGACGGAACCCAGGGGTATTCGTTTGCACCGCCGGAAGTGGTGCGCCCGTTTGTGGTGAATACCTTTTTTCGCAAAGTGATGGTCGGTCAGGACCCGTTTAATCGGGAGCGCATCTGGCAGGATCTGGTGCACTGGCAGCGGGGAAGCGCGCATCAACTGACCGAACGCGCGCTGTCTTTTGTTGAGCAGGCGCTGTGGGATTTGATAGGCCGCAAGCTCAACATGCCGGTCTACAAGCTGCTGGGTGGTTTTCGCGATAAGGTCCCGGCCTACGGCAGCACCATGTGTGGTGACGATCTGCCCGGCGGACTGTCGACGCCGGAAGAATATGCCTGCTTTGCCGAAAAACTGGTCGCTCGTGGATATAAGGCGATCAAACTGCATACCTGGATGCCGCCGGTCTCCTTCGCGCCAAATCCGAAGATGGATGTGAAAGCCTGTGCCGCCGTGCGCGAGGCGGTCGGGCCGGATATTGATCTGATGATCGACGGCTATCACTGGTACAGCCGTACAGAAGCGCTGTACATCGGCAAGGAACTGGAAAAACTCAACTTTGCCTGGTTTGAAGAGCCGATGGAAGAAGAGAGCATGGCGTCTTACGCCTGGCTTGCCGAAAATCTCTCCATTCCGATCATTGGCCCGGAAAGCCTCGGTGGAAAACACCACAGCCGCGCGGACTGGGTGAAGGCGGGCGCATGCGACATTTTACGTGCTGGTGCCAACGGTGTGGGGGGGATCTCGCCCACCCTGAAAGTGGCCAACCTGGCCGAGTCGTTTGGCATGGACTGCGAAGTACACGGCAACGGTGCGGCGAGCCTCGCGGTGATTGGCGCGATTCGAAACTGTCGCTGGTACGAGCGCGGCCTGCTGCATCCGTTCCTCGACTACGACGAACCGGCCGCCTACCTGAACAGCATTGTTGACCCGATGGACGCCGACGGTTTTGTGCATCTGCCACAGCGCCCCGGTCTGGGGGAAGACATCAATTTTGCCTATATCGAAGCCAACACCGTCAGCCACGACTGACTGAAAACAATAAATGCCGGATAAGCCAAGCGTCATCCGGCAACATGTACCCTACAGTACAGGCAAACAATAGATGAAAAAAACTTCCTTACTGGGCGCGTGTTTACTCGCACTCGCCGTGTCGATGGGGAGCAGTGCGGCGTACGCCAAAACGCCGCCCGATCAGCTCATCATTGGTATGAACATGAATAACCTGCTGACCCTCGATCCGGCCGCCATGACCGGCAACGAAGTGGTGGGCATTGTGGTGAATTTATATGACTCGCTGGTGGAGTTGGATCCTGCCCAGTTGACCCATGTGAAACCCGCGCTGGCGACATCCTGGGATGTCAGCCCGGATGGCACCACCCTGACTTTTCATCTGCGCGATGACGTGACCTTTCACTCCGGTAATCCGCTAACTGCTGACGATGTGGTGTGGTCGATGCGTCGGATCCTGCACCTGAATCTGGCGCAGTCGTCGGTGTGGAAATCCTACGGCTTTAGCAAAAAAAATATCGACCAACAGGTCAGCGCCCCGGACAGGTTTACAGTGAAAATCACGCTGCCCAAAGCCAACGATCCGCAGTTGATTATCTATTCACTGGGGGCGCTGGGGAATCTCGGCGTGCTGGACAGCAAAACCGTGCAGCAACATGTGCTGAATAACGACTGGGGCAACCACTGGCTGACCACCAATGAAGCCGGGTCTGGCCCGTTTACCCTTGATACCTGGCAGGCGAAAGATGTCCTGCGCATGACGCGTAACCCGAACTACTGGCGCGGCGAGGCGAAAATGAGCCGCGTGGTGTTGCGTCATTTTCAGGAATCCCAGACCCTGCGTCTGATGATTGCCAAGGGCGATCTGGATATTGCCAGTAATATGGCGGTT
This sequence comes from Citrobacter sp. TBCS-14, assembly GCF_005280805.1. Taxonomy (NCBI): domain Bacteria; kingdom Pseudomonadati; phylum Pseudomonadota; class Gammaproteobacteria; order Enterobacterales; family Enterobacteriaceae; genus Citrobacter; species Citrobacter sp. TBCS-14. Next base: position 937,919 of record NZ_SZWM01000164.1, on the reverse strand, counting down.
TCAGACATCAATGCCCTGCGTAGCGATCCTGACCTGAGCGTGGATGCCGTCCAGCGAGGCACGATGTATTACGTGGCAATGAGCATGAAGGAGGCGCACTTCGCCAATCCGAAAGTCCGTGAAGCCGTGCGTTACCTGATTGATTATCAGGGGATCAATAAAGCGCTGATGCCGGGATACGGCGTATTGCATCAGCGACCTATCAAGGCAGGAATGCCCTCCACGCTGCCTGACCCCGGCTATCGCCTCGACATTCCGCGCGCTAAAAAGCTGCTGGCGGAGGCGGGATACCCGGACGGTTTCGACACCACGCTTCGGGTGCTGGCTGACCAGCCTTTCCAGAATATCGCGATTGCCGTGCAGTCCACGCTGATGCAGGCGGGTATTAACGCCAAAATCATCACCGGAACCGGTAATCAGATCTACGGCGCAATGCGCGAGCGTAAATTTGACATGTTGGTCGGGCGCGGCGGCAGCGGCATGGAACCGCATCCGCACTCCAGCCTGCGGGCGCTGGTCTATAACCCGGATAACAGCGATGCAGCCCGGCTTACCAACTTTCAGGGCTGGCGCACTGGTTTCTACGATAAACCGCTTAATGACATGATCGACAGCGCCCTGCTGGAGCGTGACCCGCAAACGCAGACTCGCGCGTATCAGGCGATCCAGACCCGCTACGACCAGCTTGTTCCCGCGCTAATTCCGTTGTCGCAAATGGTGGATTCGGTCGTTGTGCGCCGTGAGGTGCAGAATTATCAGCCGCATCCGTCGGCCACCACGTTTTTGCGTGATGTGTATAAAACCGGAGGTGAACAATGAGCGTTGCCATACTTGCACCTGGCTCACGCGCCCGGCGTGTCTCGACCCGTCTGATACAGGTGGCAATGACGTTGTTTGGATTGCTGCTGCTGACCTTTTTTATCGGTCGCGTCATGCCGATCGACCCGGTACTGGCGATCGTGGGACCTGATGCGGATCAGAGTACCTATCAGCAGGTGTATCACCAGTTAGGCTTTGATAAATCGCTGGCGGCGCAGTTTGGTATTTACTTCACCAATCTGCTGCACGGCGATCTGGGTAATGCGCTGCTGACCGGTAAGCCGGTGATGGATGACATTGTACGCGTTTTCCCGGCCACCATTGAGCTGGCGACGATGGCCATTGTGGTAGGGGCGGGTCTGGGGATCCCGCTGGGGGTGTTGGCAGCGGCACGACGCAATAGCCTGTCGGATTACGTGGTGCGCATCATTAGCCTGGCAGGTTATTCCACACCGATTTTCTGGGTGGGGATGATGGGGTTGCTGGTGTTCTACGCTTGGCTAAGTTGGGTGGGCGGCGCGGGGCGTCTGGATCTCGGACTGGACGGGCTGGTGCCGCGCCAGACCGGATTAATGACCGTCGATGCGCTGTTGGCCGGTAATGCCACCGTGTTCTGGAATGCCATTAATCATCTGGTTTTGCCTGCTGCGCTATTGGGTTTTCACTCGCTGGCTTACATCAGCCGTATGACCCGTAGCTTTATGCTGGCGCAGCTTTCACAGGAGTTCATTATCACCGCGCGCGTCAAAGGGCTGACCGAGCGTCAGGTCATCTGGAACCATGCGTTTCGCAATATTCTGGTGCAACTGCTCACGGTTGTCGCGCTGGCCTACGGTTCGCTATTGGAAGGCGCGGTGCTGATTGAAACCGTCTTTTCCTGGCCCGGTTTTGGCTCCTATTTAACCGGCAGCCTGCTGCTGGGTGACATGAATGCGGTGATGGGCTGCGTGCTGCTGGTTGGGGTGATTTTCGTCATGCTCAATCTGCTCTCCGACATGCTGTATCAATTCTTTGATCCGAGGACAAAATCATGACGGTTTCTCTGGATACGCCGCGGGATAGCGGCAATAGCGAACAACGTCTGCGGGCGAAGCAGGCGCTGCTGCGAGCGCGCGGGTTCATGGGCAAGATGGCGCGTAACCCGCTGACCGCCATTGGCGGAGGAATTATTGCGTTGTTATTGCTGGTGGCCATTTTTGCCCCGCTTATCGCACCGTACAACCCGTTGGTGCAGGATTTAAACAGTGCGCTGGTGGCGCCGAACGCGCAGCACTGGTTCGGGACCGATGAGTTTGGCCGCGATATCTTTAGCCGCCTGGTGTATGGCTCGCGCATCACGCTGTATATCGTGCTGCTGGTGTCGGTCACCGTAGGGCCGCTCGGTCTGCTGCTTGGCGTCACGGCGGGTTACTTCGGTGGCAAGGTCGACATGGTACTGATGCGCGTCACCGACATTTTCATTTCTTTTCCAAGCCTGGTACTGGCACTGGCCTTTGTCGCGGCACTCGGTCCGGGGCTGGAGCACGTAGTAATTGCCATTACGCTGACCGCCTGGCCGCCGATTGCGCGTCTGGCTCGTGCGGAAACGCTCTCGTTGCGTCAGGCCGATTTTATCTCTGCCGTTCGCCTGCAGGGGGCATCGGCAGGACGTGTGCTGTGGCGTCACATCGTACCGCTATGCCTGCCGTCGGTGATTATTCGTATCACCATGAATATGGCGGGGATCATTCTGACCGCTGCGGGCCTTGGGTTTCTGGGGTTAGGGGCTCAGCCACCGGATCCGGAATGGGGGGCGATGATCTCCAGCGGGCGCACCTACATGATGGAATGCTGGTGGGTAGTGACTATTCCGGGGCTGGCGATTTTGATCAACAGCCTGGCGTTCAACTTCTTAGGAGATGGCTTACGTGACATCCTCGATCCTCGCAGCGAATGATTCGCCTCTGCTTGATGTGCGTAACCTGCACGTCGATTTTATCAACGGCGGCGCGGTCACCCAGGCGGTGCGCGGCGTCTCCTTTCAACTCGGACGTGAAAAACTGGCGATTGTGGGTGAGTCAGGCTCCGGTAAATCCACTGTCGGGCGAGCGCTGCTGCACCTGCATCCGAAAAAAGCACGGGTTACGGCAGACAAAATGCAGTTTAGCGATGTGGATTTAGCCCATGCCAGCGAGGCGCAGATGCGGCAAATTCGCGGCAAGCGTATCTCGATGATTATGCAGGACCCGAAATACTCCCTTAATCCGGTGGTGAGCGTTGGCGATCAGATTGCCGAAGCCTGGCTTACCCATCATCCGGGGCGCAAGGCTGAGGCCAAAGCCAGGGCGCTGGAAATGCTGGAGGTGGTGCGTATTCGTCAGCCGCAGCGGGTGTATCAGCTCTATCCGCACGAGATTTCTGGTGGCCAGGGGCAACGTGTCATGATCGCGATGATGTTAATCACCGATCCGGAACTGGTGATTGCCGACGAACCCACCTCGGCGCTGGACGTGTCGGTGCGTCTGCAGGTGTTGGGGCTGCTTGACTCGCTGGTGGAGTCGCGCGGGTTGGGGCTTATTTTTATCAGCCATGACATCAACCTGGTGCGCAGCTTCTGCGATCGCGTCCTGGTGATGTATGCCGGGCGGGTGGTGGAATCCATCGCCGCAGGCGATCTCCATCATGCGCAGCATCCCTATACTCAGGGGCTGATTAGCGCATTGCCAGAAATCCACAACCGCCGGGCGGTGCTGCCGGTGCTGCAACGTCAGCCCAGTTGGCTGAGTGAGGAGGGGATATGATCGACGTTAAAAATCTGAACCTGGCATTTGGTGAGGGAGAAAAACGCAATCAGGTGCTGTATGACGTGACGTTTGGGGTTCAGCCCGGAGAGGTCTACGGTCTGGTTGGAGAGTCTGGTTCGGGAAAGACAACCGTACTGAAGTGTCTGGCTGGACTGTTTACCCATTGGCAGGGTGAACTGGCGATCGACGGACAAGCCCTGGATCACCGTATTCGCCGCGAACGCTGCCGCCTGGTACAGATGGTATTCCAGGACCCATATGGTTCGCTGCATCCCCGGCATACCATCAGCGATATCCTCGAAGAGCCGCTGTTGATCCACGGCATTGCTGACCGGGATCGGCGGGTTAACGGGCTGCTGGATAAGGTCGGTCTGAACCGGGCATTTCGCGACCGGTATCCGCATCAGCTTTCTGGCGGGCAGCGTCAGCGTGTGGCGATTGCGCGGGCGCTAATCCTCGAACCGCAGGTGCTGTTGCTGGACGAGCCGACCTCTGCGTTGGACGTATCGGTACAGGCCGAAATTCTTAACCTGCTGGCTGAATTGCAAAAGGAGTCCAGCCTGACCTATCTGCTGGTCACCCACGATCTGGGGGTTATTGCGCATTTGTGTCAGAAAGTGGCGGTGATGCAATACGGAAAAATTCTTGAAACGCTCACCGTGGATGCGCTGGTCAACGGTGAGGCGCAAACCGAGTATACCCGGATGTTAATAAGCGGCAGCCAGCGCTATTCCCGCGAACTGGCGCGGGAAGTGGCGGCGTACTAGCGTAACAAGGGACAACCAGGCGGTAACCGGCAGCGCAGCGCGGCGGGGAGGATTTCGATGTGAAATTCCTGCCCGCTTAGCGGTTCGCCATCGAGATTAAACGTGATTTCATGCGGGGCACGGATATCAAACCAGGATGACGCGCCATCAATAATATTGGGGTTGTCGTCGGATTGGGTAAGTGCCGAAAGTAGCGCCGGAAGAAGCTCATCGCCGGTAAAAATGCGCAGTTGCAGCAGACCGTCGTTGATCAGTGCCGTGGGGCAAAGTTGCTGCCCGCCGCCAGCCTGACGACCATTGCCGATGCCGATCACCAGCGCGTCTCCCTGCCAGTGAAAGTTTTCCCCGCGAATTTCGCAACTGTCGGGCTTCAGCGTGTCCATGCGCATGAGCCCATGAATAAAGTACGACACGCCGCCCAGCGCGGCTTTGAGTTTTTCTGGTGTTTCTGTCGTGACCCGCGTGCCGAATCCGCCCGTCGCCATATTGATAAAACAGGTTTTATCATTGACCTGCACCATATCTATTTCAACCGCATTGCCGGCGATGGCCAGCTTCAAGGCTTTATCCAGAACATCAGGAATACCCACGCTGGTGGCGAAGTCATTTGCGGTTCCCAGCGGCAAAATCCCCAGTGCGGGTATATCCTCCCCCTGGCAATGGATGAGCGCGGTGGAGACTTCGTTGATGGTGCCATCACCGCCGCCCGCAATGACGGTGGCAACGCCCAACTGGCGGGCCTCATCAACGTAACGCCGGGCGTCGCCTTTTTCCCAGGTGACGCGCACATGGATCTCAACGCCCTCATCGCGTAGCAGGGCAATCGCCTCGCGCAGCGGGGGATTATCAGCACTTTTTCCATTCAGGATCAGTAAGCTGGCTGGGAATGCTATCATCCTGTTGCCTCACTTTTATCGTTTTAACAAGTGTATGCCAGGAATGGGTTTATGGCGTAAGAACTGACCGAAAGCGCGGACGTTAAACGTAAAAAGCCGCGATTTGCGGCTTTTTCAGGTAAGGCAGGGATTACTGCGGGAACCACTGATCGCTGATTTTTTGATAGGTACCGTCAGCTTTAATGGCGGCCAGCGCGGTGTTCAGTTTTTCCAGCAGTGCGGTGTTATCCGGGCGAACGGCAATGCCAAGGCCGGTGCCGAAGTATTGCGGGTCAGTTACTTTGTCCGTTGCTACGCCTAACTGCGGATTGGTTTTCAGCCACTCGTTAACCACGGCAGTGTCGCCAAATACGCCATCAATACGCCCGTTTTTCAGGTCAATGATCGCATTCTGGTAGCTGTCGTACGCCACGGTTTTCACTTCAGGATGTTTATCCTGCAGGTATTTCTGGTGCGTGGTGCCGTTTTCCATGCCGATACGTTTGCCTTTCAAATCAGCAAAGGTTTTATAGGTGTCTTTTTTCGCAATGACCAGCGCTGAGTTGGCATAGTAGGGCTGAGTAAAGGAGACCTGCTTACTACGTTCTGGCGTGATGTCCATACCGGAAATCACCGCATCGTATTTTTTGAATTTCAGCGCAGGGATCAGGCTGTCGAACGCATGATTAGTAAAAGTACAGTCAGCCTGCATTTGTTTGCACAATGCTGAAGCCAGGTCGATGTCAAAACCAACGATTTTATTGCTGGCATCCAACGATTCGAATGGCGGGTAGGTTGCTGAGACACCGAAATTGATTTTATCAGCAGCAGAGGCGCCGGTGGCGAAGGTAGCAAGTAATGCGGCCAGGACTAACTTTTTCATGGTGGAACTCCCGTCTGTCAATCTTATGATGATTCACCGTGTCTGCGGCGTTGATTTACAATGCCATTTAATGAATTTATATGCAATAAAAATGATTAAATATTTTATGTGGAATAAAAAAAAGCGGACAGTCCAGAGACATGTCCGCCTTTACTATTCAGCTTTATGCAGTTATTGACTTAATTGCGGTGTTCAAACGCCAGTGCTTTACGCTCGATTAAGCGCATCATCAACGTCAGCAGGCCGTTAACAATCAGATAAATCACGCCCGCCGCGCCGAAGACCATGACGTCATAGGTGCGACCATACAACAGCTGGCTGTAACCCATGACTTCCATCAGCGTGATGGTGTAGGCCAGGGAGGTACTTTTGAACACCAGCACCACTTCGTTGGAGTACGAGGAGAGGGCGCGTTTAAAGGCATACGGCAGCAAGATGGCCAGCGTATCTTTCTTGCTCATCCCCAATGCACCACAGGATTGCCACTGACCTTCCGGGATTGCGCGAATAGCGCCGTAGAACAGCTGCGTGGTATACGCGGCACTGTTTAACGACAGCGCAATCAAGGCGCACAGCCAGGGTTCTGACAGCAGATGCCAGAGGACCGGATACTCCTGCAGCGCGGGAAACTGCCCCGGACCGTAGTAGATCAGGAAGATTTGCACCAACAGCGGCGTACCGGTAAACAGCGTAATGTAGGCGCGTACCAGCCACACCAGCACCGGAGTTTTCAGCGTCAGGATGACGGTGAAAATCAGCGCCATGACCAGCGCAACCACGATGGAGGCAACCGTCAACGTCAGGCTGGTATGCAGCCCTTTCATCAGTTCTGGTAAATACTCAAGCATCAGCCCGGTCTCCGCTCAAAACGTGTCGCGCGCAGGTCAATGCGTTTGAGAATGTACTGACTCAACAGCGTTATCACCAGATAAATGGCCGCCGCCACGATGTACCAGGTAAACGGCTCCTGAGTACGCGTGGCAATGCTTTTGGTTTGCAGCATCAGATCGTTGACGCTGATCAGGCTTACCAGCGCGGTATCTTTCAGCAAAACCAGCCACTGGTTACCCAGTCCCGGCAGGGCATGACGCCACATTTGCGGCATCACCAGACGAAAGAAGATCGCGGTTTTGGACAGCCCCAGCGCCTGACCAGACTCCCATTGCCCGAGCGGGACGGCTTTCAGTGCGCCACGCAGCGTTTGCGACGCATAGGCCGCATACAGCAATGACAGCGCAATGACGCCGCACAGGAACGGACTGACGTCGAAGTTTTCGATCTCCATCTGCACCGGGATCTGCACGATGCCAAGATTTATCGTAAACCCATCGGCCAGCGTCAGCAGCAACTGGGAGGAACCGAAATAGATAAACAGAACCACCAGAATTTCCGGCAGTCCGCGCAGGAGCGTCACCAGGGCTGAACCCGTCCATGCCACTGGACGCCATTTAGCAGACTCCCAGACGGCAAACAACATTGCGAGAGCCAGGCCAATGATCAGCGCACAAACGGCAAGGCCGACGGTCATCCCGGCGGCGCTTGCTAAAGGAAAAAATTCATTCATCTAATATTACTTCTGGAACCATTTGTTATAGATGGTTTCGTACGTCCCATCTTTCTTCACTTTTTCCAGCGCAGCATTGAATTTCTGCTGCAGCTCGGTATTGCCCTGGCGCATGGCGATGCCCAGACCGGTACCGAAGTAATCTTTATCGGTAACTTTATCGCCAACGGCGGCCAGTTTCGGATTGTCCTTCAGCCATTCGGTCACGACAGCGGTATCACCAAAGACGCCATCAATACGCCCGTTCTGCAGGTCGAGTTTGGCATTCTGGTAGCTGTCATACGGGACGGTGGTGACTTCCGGATGTTTATCCATGATGAATTTCTGGTGCGTGGTGCCGTTTTGTACGCCCACTTTCTTGCCTTTCAGCTGGTCAATGCTGGTGTATTTACCCTGTTGACCAACAAACAACGCTGAGTTGTCGTAGTAAGGCGTAGTGAACAACACCTGCTTTTCACGCTCCGGCGTGATGTCCATTCCGGCCATTACCGCGTCAAAACGGCGGAATTTCAGGCTTGGGATCAGGCTGTCGAAAGCCTGGTTAGTGAACGTACAGGTGGCGTCGATCTCTTTACACAGCGCATTTGCCAGGTCAACGTCAAAACCCACGATGTTGTTATTAGCATCAATGGATTCAAACGGAGGATAAGACGCTTCCGTAGCGAAGCGAATGGTTTGGGCTGCGGTAGCGGAAAGGCTAAAACCTGCGATTAGCGCGGCAATCAGAACTTTTTTCATTGTATTGTCCCGAATCTTAGTGAGAGAGATAGTTTTTAAACGCTTCGGTTTGCGGGTTGGCAAAGCAGCTCGCATTCCCAAACTCGACGATATGACCGTTTTCCATATACACCACACGACTGGCCGTTTTACGGGCGACTTCCACTTCGTGGGTGACGATCACCTGAGTAATATTGGTTTCTGCCAGCTCACGAATGATGCTGACGATTTGTGCGGTAATTTCCGGGTCAAGCGCTGCGGTCGGTTCATCAAACAGCAGCACCTGTGGCTCCATCATTAACGCGCGGGCAATGGCCACACGCTGTTGCTGGCCGCCGGAAAGATGCAGTGGGTAACGATCGCTATAGGGCTTCAGTCGCAGACGTTCCAGCAGCTTCTCGGCACGCGCCAGCGCCTGGTCCTTGCTCAGACCCAGCACGCGGCAGGGCGCTTCGATCAGGTTCTGCTGCACAGTAAGATGCGGCCAAAGATTGTATTGCTGAAAGACCATGCCCACGTTCTGACGCAGTTCGCGAATGGCTTTATCAGAAGGTGTTTTCGTGAAGTCGAAACGGTTACCGGCAATAGAGAGCGTGCCCGAACGCGGCATCTCAAGCAGGTTGAGTACGCGCAGTAGCGAGCTTTTCCCGGCTCCACTTGGGCCAAGTAACACCAGTGTTTCGCCCTGAGGGCAATCCAGCGTGATATCGAACAGCGCCTGATGTGCGCCGTAGAAGCAGTTAATGCCGTTTAATTGAATACTCATTGACACTCGTATACTGGCAGTCTGATAGCTATTGAAGCCGCAGATACTACCTTTGACAGAATAGTTATGCAATATTTATGCGTTAAAAGTTAAATGCAAACCGCATTCTTCTCTAAACATAGCACAAAATAGCGGGGTCACCAGTGGGCAAGAATAATTGTCGGCATTCTATGCAGAATGCCAGACAATTTATGGGGTTTATGATTTGAACGAATGAATGGCGGGATTAACGGTTTTCGACAGACTGGCGCAGCGTCCCGGCTGGCGCATGTACACTACCGCCCAGATAGCGAACATCATCCACGACCCAGCACTGGCCTTCACGGATCATCAGTACTTCATCACGCCAGGTTTGATTACCCTGCTTAAGCTCTACGCGCAGCGGAATGTTACGTGCATCACTATTCGGAATGGTCGAGGCGCTGGCGACACTGGCGCTGTCCGGTAAGGTGGTACGGCTGGAGAAGGGGTCGCTGGTCAGCAGCTCGCGGTGCGAGTTATCGCGGCTGGCATCGGTCAGCAATTTCGCCAGGTTGTCACTTAAGTACGGACGCAGGGCGGTGATGTCGTTGCTGCGATGCTGAATGCGGTAATCATAGAACTGTTGTGCCACGCTGTCTGGCCCACCTTCCACGCAAGCGCCGCTACGCGGGCCGTTGTCTTTATAAGCCGGAGTTACGGTGGTACAGGCGCTGAGAAGAAGTGCACAGGGGACCAACAGAGAGAGTTTCGAGTAGCGCATAATGATTTCCTTATTAGCTTTCTACTAATAGTATTCTACGATGAAAAATTCTATCCTTTCAATGACTGTGTAATCGATTAACACTTTGTTTTTACTTGCATAACTTCGCAAATTTCACCGACTGGTACATCTGTGGCTATTGACTGCTTACCTCGGTTCAGTATATCAAACTGCGGCATGATGTTGTCGCCAAGGATGCTCCCTATAGTGTATAGACCATCCACGTATCTGCATGCTTATTTACGAGGCAACAAAATGTGGAAGCCGGACTGCGACGGTATGTATAAGTGCACAATGACGGAGCAGTCCTTAGGCTATCAGGGTATCCGGATGGCTAAAATAAGGGTTGATTAATTCCTGGGCTCATGCGTTAATAGTTGAGTCGGTTTGAATAATAGACGATTTACAAAGTAGTTTACTTCCGCAGTTCTCATTTTCAGGTTTATCCATTTATCCCTTCTTTGAGTCACTCCGCTAAGCACTAAGTCGATTCTGTAATAAAACCAAATATGCCGAAGGGCTCAAATTAAGGAATAAAATATATGTCTAATAAAATGACGGGTTTAGTTAAGTGGTTTAATCCTGAGAAAGGTTTTGGATTCATCACGCCCAAAGATGGTAGCAAAGATGTGTTTGTGCATTTTTCTGCTATCCAAAGTAACGACTTTAAAACGCTGAATGAAAATCAGGAAGTCGAGTTTAGCGTGGAGCAGGGACCTAAAGGCCCATCCGCTGTTAATGTTGTGGCGCTCTAAGGTAACTATTATTACTAATCATATTCACTTTCGCTGCCCATGTTGCCATGGTTCGCAGTACAGAACATCGAGCTTCGATGTGACTGAGGGAAATCCGTTTGGCGCGAAATGTATTTTTTGCAAATCTAAAATGATTACATTTGATAATGTTGCAATGTACATTCAGTCCGGCCAGACTCCGCTGGATTTCAGAAAATAATTTTTTAGGCCCCTTCAAGGGGCCTTTTTTAATGACTTAACAGATGACCCTACCTGTTTATCGTGAGATCGTCATCTTGACGTTGTTGTCGTGATGCCAGAACATCGTTTACTGCGAACCTGCCTTCAGTCCCTCTCTTGTCGTTTAATCTGCAAACAATTTCTGGGTGTGTAATGACCAGTTTCGCCTGGGTTATTGAATCTTTTTATCGTATAGTTTATAGATATCCATGGTTATACAGATAATACTATCTACTGGCGCGTTGATGCCGTTACAGACCAGAAGAGGTGCATAATGGACGTCGAGAAATTAAAAAATAAAACTGAAGCGGATATATCTGAGTTCATCACAAAGAAAATTGTTGAGCTGAAGAAAAAGACCGGGAAAGAAGTTTCCGATATTCAGTTTATCGCTCGTGAGAAAATGACCGGGCTTGAAAGTTATGACATTAAAATTAAGTTGATCTAATTTTCAAATACCATCCAGTATGCGTTAAAGCATCGCCGTCCAGCTGAGGCGGTGCTTTTTATTTTTATAATTTCAAAATGAAATTATAAGTGTGATCTCGTTCCGTGTGTGAACGAGGCGGTGGCAAAAGTGTGTGAATTTCAGCCGTACGCGATAACCCAGTATTTCATCCTGGTGGATATTTATTATCACAGGCGTAGGATGATTTGGCTGTCGACAAGATAAGACGTTCGTCCTGTCGTGTGCGGGCTTCTGATTATTCATTAACGACGAGGTGGTGCTGGTAATGAGTACACTGATCATTCGTTTATTGTTCTTAACGATTATATTGGCCCCTGTTTCATTACGCGCCGATGAACAGAGCGGAATGCAGCTTGAGCGTGTTGTCATCGTCAGTCGTCATGGCGTCAGGGCACCGACAAAGTTCACGCCGCTTATGCAGCAAGTCACTCCCGACCGCTGGCCGCAATGGGACGTTCCTCTGGGGTGGTTGACTCCTCGCGGCGGGGCACTCATTACTGAATTAGGACGGTATCAACGTTTACGCCTGGCGGACAAAGGTCTGCTGGATAATAAAACGTGTCCAACGGCAGGGCAGGTCGCGGTCATTGCCGATAGCGATCAACGTACCCGTAAAACGGGTGAAGCATTCCTGGCAGGACTGGCCCCGGAATGTAAAGTACAGGTTCATTATCAACAAGATAAGTCAAAATCTGATCCCCTTTTTAATCCCATCAAGGCGGGGCAGTGTTCGCTGAACACATCGCAGGTGAAAGAGGCCATCCTGACCCGGGCTGGCGGAAGTCTTGATGAGTACACGCGCCACTACCAACCCGCATTTCAAGCCCTGGAACGGGTGTTAAATTTCTCCCAGTCAGAAAAGTGTCAAGCAGCTGGGCAGTCTGCACAGTGTACGCTAACCGACGTCTTACCTGCTGAACTCAAGGTCTCTCCAGAAAATATATCGTTGTCAGGCTCATGGGGACTGGCTTCAACCCTGACGGAAATCTTCCTGCTGCAACAAGCACAAGGGATGTCGCAGGTGGCCTGGGGGCGTATTCATGGCGATAAAGAATGGCGTACATTATTAAGTCTGCACAATGCGCAGTTTGACCTTCTGCAGAAAACCCCGGAGGTTGCCCGTAGCAGGGCCACACCGTTACTTGATTTGATACGTACAGCGCTCGTAACACAGGGGGCAACAGAAAATAAATACGCAATTCAGTTGCCCGTCTCTTTGTTGTTTATTGCGGGGCATGACACCAATCTTGCCAATATCAGCGGGGCATTAGGCCTTAACGTGTCTCTGCCCGGTCAGCCAGATAATACGCCGCCGGGTGGAGAGTTTGTTTTCGAAAGGTGGAAACGGGTTAGCGATCATTCTGATTGGGTGCAGGTTTCTTTTATGTATCAGACATTGCAGGAAATGCGTGATATGCAACCTTTGTCGTTGCAATCGCCTCCCGGAAAAATTGTGCTGCCCTTAGCGGCCTGCGATGAGAAAAATACGCAGGGAATGTGCTCATTAAAAAGTTTTTCTACACTCATTGATTCCGTTCGCGTGTCCGAATGTGCTGAGAAATAATATTTTTATTGCATCATTTCGATCATGTTGAAAATTAAACAATCGGAACCTTTCAATGATAGGGTATTGGTTCGATAATGCTTTAAGGCAGCGTTGTTAGCGTAATAAGGAGATATACCATGCAGTTTTCGACCACCCCTACGCTGGAAGGGCAAAGCATCGTGGAATATTGCGGTGTGGTAACCGGTGAAGCGATTTTAGGCGCGAATATCTTCCGCGATTTTTTTGCCGGGATCCGGGACATTGTCGGCGGTCGCTCTGGCTCATACGAAAAAGAGCTGCGCAAAGCGCGTGAAATTGCCTTTCAGGAACTCGGCGAACAGGCGAAAGCGTTGGGAGCAGATGCGGTCGTTGGTATTGATATTGATTACGAAACCGTGGGTAAAGATGGCAGCATGCTGATGGTGAGCGTCAGCGGGACTGCGGTGAAAACTCGCCGATGAAGCGTCTGTTATGGCTGCTGGCATTTGCTGTGTTGCTGACGGGCTGTGCGCGCGAGCCAGGGATTGTCGACAAAAACGGGTATCAACTGGATACCCGACGCCAGGCGCAGGCGGCATATCCACGCATTAAAGTGCTGGTAATTCACTACACGGCTGATGATTTTGACTCATCGCTGGCCACGCTGACGGATAAAAACGTCAGCTCGCACTATCTGATCCCGGCAGTACCACCGCTGCACGGCGGCAAGCCGCGGATCTGGCAGCTGGTCCCGGAAAAGGATCTGGCCTGGCATGCAGGGATCAGCTTCTGGCGAGGCGCTACGCGGATTAACGACACGTCGATTGGGATTGAACTGGAAAACCGTGGCTGGCAAAAATCAGCGGGCGTGAAATATTTTGCGCCATTTGAAGCGACGCAGATCCAGGCGTTGATCCCGCTGGCAAAGGACATTATTGCCCGCTACGACATCAAGGCGCAGAACGTGGTGGCGCATGCGGATATCGCTCCGCAGCGTAAAGACGATCCCGGCCCGCTGTTTCCGTGGCGTGAACTGGCCGCGCAGGGTATTGGCGCCTGGCCGGATGCTCAGCGCGTCGCGTTTTATCTTGGCGGACGCGCACCCCATACGCCGGTGGACACCGCATCGTTACTTGATTTGCTGTCGCGCTACGGCTACGAGGTGAAACCGGACTTGACGCCGCGTGAACAGCAGCGGGTGATTATGGCGTTCCAGATGCACTTCCGCCCGGCGTTGTGGAACGGCGTGGCGGATGCCGAAACGCAGGCCATTGCCGAAGCGCTACTGGAGAAATACGGGCAAGGTTAACGCGGCAGCTTACCGTGGTCGCGCAGCCAGGCCGCGGTACGCTCAATCCCTTCATCCAGCGTCACGACAGGCTGATAACCCAGCTCTTCCTGGGCGCGGGTGGTGTCCAGCGTAAAGTCAAAATTGAGCTTTGAGACACCGTAGTGTGTGAGCTTGGGTTCTTTTGCCGATTTATTCCCCAGACGCTCCATGCTGCGGGCAATCATGTCCAGCATTGGATAAGGCACGGAGCGGATGCGGCAATCAATATTCAGTTCGTCAATCAGCTTCTGCACGATGCTGCGCAGCGTGCGATGCTCACCGTTGGTAATGTTATACACACGACCTGATGGCAGATTGTCACAGGCTTCCTGACTTGCCAGCCACATCGCGTGAATCGCATTTTCATAGTAGGTCATATCCACCAGTGCGCTGCCGCCGTGTGGGAGCAGGACGCTGCCATAGTGATGCATCATGTGCGCCAGGCGGGGGATAAAAACTTTATCATGCGGGCCAAACAGGCTCTGCGGACGCAGTACCGTAAAGCGAGTTTGCGGATTGGCCTGGGCTAACAGCGCAATCACGTCTTCGCCGGCTGCTTTACTGCGGGCGAATTCGTTGGCGAAGCGGTGAGGTCGAAAGTCCTCTTTGATATCGCGATGGTGGTGATAATCAAAATAGAGCGACGGGGAGGAGATATGAATAAAGTTACGCACGCCCCAGGCAACCGACCACTCGCCCAGACGGCGGGTGGCGCGGACGTTAGCCAGGTCAAAGGCTTCCTGTGTTCCCCACGGCGAGGTAAAACTGGAACAGTGCCATAGCGTGTCGATGCCTGCGAGCATCACTTTTGCTTGCGAAGAGACCAGCTCGGTCAAATCCGCATGCACAAATTCTGCGCCCATTTTCTCCAGCAACTTACCCATCGCTTCGTTGCGACCGGTAGCTCTGACGCTGATGCCTTTCTTGCGTAAAAACTCAACCGCGTTTCGGCCTAAGCCGCTGGTGGCTCCGGTAACCAGTACCTTCATATCAATCCGCTGTGTTTAATAGAACTTCGTGCGCATTCTTCCGTGAATTACGCCTGTATGCAATGGGAAACATGAAAGAATACAGCCTCTTTTTGTCTTTAGTCTGTGATTTGTTCTGCAAGTTTGGCGATACGCTTTGCCATCCCCCTGAAAATAAACAGGTGAGCCGGGATCATCAGCAGCCAGTAGAACAGACCGGGCATACCGTGCGGGTGCCACCAGGCGCGGACGTCAATGCGACGGCGATCGCCTTTATCTTCCAGGGTAAAACTCAGACGACCGAGTCCTGGCGCCTTCATACCAAATAACAGTGTTAGCTGCTTCTCCGGTTCGACGATAATAACCTTCCAGCTATCCACGGTATCGCCGACCTGTAAAAGCGGACGCTCCGGCCGACCTTTTGCCAGTTTATGCCCCACCAGCAGATCCATGGCTGCGCGCGTCTTCCACAGAATATTGCCAAAGAAATAGCCCTCTTTGCCGCCGAGGCGATTCACCACTTGCCACAGCGCCTTCAGGCTGGCGGATGTCTCGACGCTAAACCCGGCCTGTTTGGCGAAATAGCCGTACTCCGGTCGCCAGCGGGCAAAGGCCTGCGCGTCGTATCCCCACTCGCTGGAGTCGACCAGTTTCTCTTCTTCCTTCAGCGTGCTGCGTACCGCATCGTCAAAGGCGATGAGCTTTTGGGGGATCAATGCCCTCAGTTCGGTGTCATCGGCCAGCAGATCGTGTTTCAGGCCCTGTATCAGCGCCTGGGCGGTCGTCGGTGGAACCGAGGTGATCACATTTAAAAACCACACTGAAATCCAGCGGGTCGGGAAAGGGATGGGGATAAGCAGGCGATGCTTGCCGCTGACCGCCATAAAATGTTCGAACTGCTCTTGATAGCTTAATACCTGCGGCCCCGCCGCCTCGAGTACGCGGTGGCCGTTTGCCGGGTGCGCCAGCAGCGCAACTAAATAGTACAGCAGATTCTCCAGTGCAATCGGTGTGGTACGCGATCGTACCCAGCGCGGCGGGGTGAGTACCGGCAGGTTGTAGACCATATCACGCATCACCTCAAAGGCCGCAGAGCCCGCGCCGACGATAATACCTGCCCGTAACTCCGTAACCGGGACGCCAGATTCGCGCAACGTGTCAGCCGTTATCTGCCGTGCGCGCAGGTGATCGGACTGTTCATGCTTGGGGGCCTGTAAGGAGCTCAGGAAAATCAGCTGGTTCACTGGCGTATGGCGCAGGGCGTCGCGGACATTCTGCGCCACTTGACGCTCGTGGGCGATAAAATCACCACCTTCACCCATCCCGTGCACCAGGTAATAGACCGTATCAACGTCGGCTAGCAGCGGCGTCAGGGTATCTGGTTCGTTTAAATCAACCTTATGACAACTGACGCCGGGCAGTTGCTGTTTGTCCAGTCGCTCGATGCGACGTGCCGCCGCCAGCACCTGATGCCCTTGCTGGCTGAGCGCTTTTACCAGATGTTGACCAATGTAACCACTGGCGCCAAGTACCAAAATCCGTTGCGGCACGCCGGTCTCCTTAGCGGTTTAAAAAAGCACGCCAGTGAGCGGCGACTTCAGCAAGTTGTTCACGCGAAACGTCCAGATGCATCACCAGACGCACAATCGGCGAGGCGTTAATCAGCACGTCTTTAGATTTCATGTACTCGCCCAGCGCAGCAGCGTGTTCTTCACCCACGCGGACAAACAGCATATTGGTGTCGTGACGCATAACGTCGGCACCCGCTTCACGCAATTGTTCTGCCATCCAGGCAGCGTTGTCGTGATCAATTTGCAAACGCGCCACGTTATTTTTGAGCGCATACAGCCCGGCAGCCGCCAGAATACCGGCCTGGCGCATACCGCCGCCGGTCATCTTGCGCCAGCGAATCGCACGTTTGATGTAATCACGGCTGCCGACCAGCAGTGACCCGACCGGCGTCCCCAGCCCTTTGGAGAGGCAAATGGTGAACGAGTCACAATATTGGGTGACGTCCTTAAGCTCACAACCGTAGGCGACGATGGCGTTAAAAATACGCGCGCCGTCAACGTGCAGCGCCAGATTTCGTTCGCGGGTGAATTCCCAGGCCTCCTTCAAATACTCACGCGGCAGCACTTTACCGTTATGGGTGTTTTCCAGACTGAGCAGGCGGGTACGGGCAAAATGAATATCATCGGCTTTGATTTTAGCGGCGACTTTGTCCAGCGGCAGCGTGCCATCCGGCGCGGCGTCGATAGGCTGTGGCTGAATGCTGCCGAGCACCGCGGCACCACCGGCTTCGTATAAATAGTTATGCGCGCCCTGGCCTGCGATGTACTCCTCGCCGCGCTGACAGTGGCTGAGCAGCGCCACCAGATTTGCCTGGGTGCCGGTCGGTAAGAAAATAGCCGCTTCTTTACCAGAAAGTTCAGCGGCATACTGCTGAAGGGCATTGACGGTAGGGTCGTCGCCGTAGACGTCGTCCCCGACCGGGGCCGCCATCATCTCTTCCAGCATGGCGCGACTCGGGCGGGTGACAGTATCACTACGTAGGTCGATCACGGGCATTCCTTTTTAAGTGAGGTAATGCCCACTGTTTTACCTTAGCCAGTTGGTTTTCGCCAGTTCGATCACTTCATCACCGCGTCCGCTGATGATAGCGCGCAGCATATACAGGCTGAAACCCTTCGCTTGTTCGAGTTTGATTTGCGGCGGTATGGCGAGCTCTTCTTTCGCGACCACCACGTCGACCAGCACCGGGCCATCAATCGACAGCGCTCTTTGCAGCGCCTCGTCGACGTCCGACGATTTTTCCACGCGGATACCGGTGATCCCGCAGGCTTCGGCAATGCGGGCAAAGTTGGTGTCGTGCAGTTCCGTTCCGTCGGTCAGATACCCACCGGCCTTCATCTCCATCGCGACAAAGCCCAGCACGCTGTTATTGAACACGATGATTTTCACCGGTAGCTTCATCTGCACCACCGAAAGAAAATCGCCCATCAGCATGCTGAAGCCGCCGTCGCCGCACATGGCGACCACCTGGCGTCCGGGTTCCGTTGCCTGTGCACCCAGCGCCTGCGGCATGGCGTTCGCCATCGACCCGTGATTAAACGACCCGAGCAGGCGGCGCTTGCCGTTCATTTTCAGATAGCGCGCGGCCCACACCGTGGGGGTGCCGACATCGCAGGTAAAGATGGCGTCATCAGCGGCGAAGTGGCTGATTTGCTGCGCCAGATACTGCGGGTGAATGGCTTTTTCGCTGGGTTTGGCTAAATCATCCAGTCCTTTGCGCGCATCGCGATAATCACTCAGGGCTTTATCGAGGAATTTGCGGTCGGTTTTTTCTTCTACGAGCGGCAGCAGGGCACGCAGCGTGGCTTTGATATCTCCAACGAGCGCCATATCCACCTTGCTGTGCGCACCAATGCTTGCCGGATTGATATCAATCTGAATAATTTTGGCGTCGGTGGGGTAGAAGGGGCGGTAGGGGAACTGGGTGCCCAGTAAAAGCAGCGTGTCGGCATTCATCATGGTATGAAAACCGGATGAAAAACCGATCAGTCCGGTCATACCCACATCGTAGGGGTTGTCATATTCGACGTGCTCTTTGCCGCGCAGGGCGTGGACAATCGGCGCTTTGATTTTTGCGGCAAACTCCACCAGCTCTTTGTGCGCACCCGCGCAACCACTGCCGCACATCAGCGCAATGTTGCTGGAATAGCGCAGCAGCTGCGCCAGTTTTCTCATCTCTTCTTCCGCCGGGGTGACCACCGGTAACGGCGCATGATACCAGTGCGTGCTGGCACTTTCCGGCGCGGCTTTCAGTGCAACATCGCCCGGGAGCACGACGACTGACACACCGCGGTTTAACACTGCTTTGCGCATGGCAATCGCCAGCACCTGTGGGATCTGTTCAGGGCTGGAAACCAGCTCGCAATAGTGGCTACATTCGCGGAACAACTCTTGCGGGTGGGTCTCCTGAAAATAGCCGCTGCCAATTTCACTGGAGGGGATATGTGCGGCAATCGCCAGCACTGGGACATGGTTGCGGTGGCAATCAAACAGGCCGTTAATCAGGTGCAAGTTTCCCGGTCCACATGAACCGGCACACACCGCCAGTTCACCGGTCAGTTGCGCTTCCGCGCCTGCGGCGAAGGCGGCAACTTCTTCATGCCGGGTTGGCATCCAGTCGATCGTTCCCATGCGATTGAGACTGTCACTAAGACCATTCAGTGAATCACCCGTTACGCCCCAAATACGTTTCACACCAGCCTGTTCAAGCGTTTTAGCAATAAAAGCGGCAACCGTTTGTTTCATGGTTTTCCATCTCCTTTAATGTGATACCGGTTACAAGTTTAGATGAAGATAATAGTTATGCTTCTCATTACCCCTTATTTTCGGCAGCTTACATTTGACGAAGATAACGCGTAGCTTGACTGTGGACATGGCAAACAAGGAATGAATTCAAATGGTTAGGAACTTATTAAATGCAGTAAATCGCATGCTGACGCATGAGGACTTTGGCAAGTTTTTGTTACGCCTGGCGGTGGGGGGACTGATGCTGTTTCACGGTCTGCATAAACTGTTTGCCGGAATTGATGGCATTAGCGGCATGCTAATAGCGAAAGGTTTTCCGGGTTTCATTGCCTACGGCGTTTTGCTTGGCGAGGTGCTGGCACCGTGCCTGATTATTCTCGGCATTCTGACGCGTCCGGCTGCGTTAGGGTTGGCATTCACTATGGTTGTCGCGTGGCTGATGGTCGGAATGGGCGAAACCTGGTCGCTGGATAAAACCGGCGCATGGGCTATTGAAAGTCTGGTGTATTTCTTTATTGGCGCACTGGCGGTGGCATTTTTGGGTGCCGGAAAATACGCATTGGGCGGTCAGTCGGCCTGGCGCTAGTTTGCCATCGGACGACAAATGCGGAGGCGACAACGTAGTTACATTGCTGCTCGCCTCCTGATTCTATCAGGTCGTTAGTCTTCCTCGTTACGGTCCCAGCGTTTTCGCCGACGTCCCACCGTGCCTTGTGTCAGGGCGTTTGCCATCGCTGCGCCGATTTCAGCGCTGACGACCAGACCCTGAATAAAAGGGCGGTCGTGCATTAGCCATGGCAGCCCGCCAAAGGCGATGCGACCACAGGCATCCTTTGGCGCACGTAGCGTATAATTTTCGCTGATATCCGGGATCTCATCACCACAGGCGAGGAGTTGATGGCGCAACGTGGGGAACGGGATATCTTTGCTCTTCAACGCTTTTTGCCCTCGGGCATCAATAAACACATCAAATTCGCTACGCTGATTGTTGTGGTAAATAACCGTCATACCTTGCTCATTTGGGCGTTGATAATCTGAGCCCAGCGCGAGGATTTCAATTAACCCGGCCTCATGCAGCGCCAGCAGGCGGCGAATGGATTCCGAAGGGATCGCCGCATAGTTATCGATAAACACGCGTGCCAGACCGTGCTTGAAGCGTTCTCTGTCGCCATCGTCAAGATGAGGCACGACCTGTTCGATGACCTCATGCAGCCGCAGCAGGGTATAGCGCCACGTGACGGTGCGTTGCTCCCGCTTGTTGCGTTCGACTTCCTGCAGGTTGCGTTTCGCCCAATCAAAAGGATTGTGCTGAATTCGGTCAGCAAAATAGATGTCAGAAAACGTATCTGCCGTCAGTGTCTCAAGCGCTATCTGCTGGCTCCACTGCGGTGCCGCGTCTTGCAGCTGTTTGACGATAAGCGAGAAGAGGCGATCCAGTAATCCGCGTTGCCCCTGCTCAATGACGTGTTCAATCGCCTGACCGGTGGCGATGTTCAGCGGTTCATAAGGGAGAGGGCAGTAAAAATCGGCCTCCGGCAGCACACCGCTGCGTGACATCAGAGTCAACTTCAGGCTTTGACTACCGGGTTTGCGCGTAAAATGGAGGGTGTTATCAGCATCGGTGGTGAAGGCGCCATGTTGACTGACCACGGCTACTGCCGCATCGATAGCGCTTAACGACGTACCCAGAATGCCCACTCTGCAGGCGTTAATTTGTGCGTCCATCAGGCCGGTCCACGGGCTGGGGAAAAACTCACGTGGTGTGTCGTCTCCCTCAGGCCACAGATGGCCGGTGGCGATAACTGCAAAATCCACCTCGACAGGCTGTGGTGCGTGGTTTACCCACAACGTAACACCCTGCGGGTTTGCGCGCAGATCGGTGACTTCGCTGGACTCAAGAACACAAACCTCAAAACCGGACTCACGGGCTTTATCGACAATGGCTAAAAAGCGATCGCGAAAATAGTCGCCAAGGATCACGCGGGGTAAAAATTGCCGTTCATGCAATGACGTGCGTTCTATACCAAATTGTGTCAGGTAGTCATCGCTTTGGTTTTGTAGCCACGTCAGATAGGTGATGTAAATCGGCGGGATTTCAATACTGGCAATATTCGCCAGCATATGGTCCGCGTTATTGTCGTTGTTGTAAGGCATGCCCACACCCGCTTCTTCCGCTTGCTCGTAGAGTTGAACGGTCATCGGTTCACCGCGTTCAACCAGGGCATGGAAGGTATAGATTCCAGTGGGGCCGATGCCGACGATGGCCACTTTTTTCATGGGGATCCTTTTTTGAAAAGCTCGACGATGGTCGGGGGTATTGATTAGTTTGTGAATGTTAATTGTGGTTGAAAAATTGAGGGGTGAAATGTTTATGCTCACCTTTTTGCGACTACGATCCCCACACAGACTCACCAATTTCTCAGTAACCTGTTAAAAATAAAAGTCTTTACGCCATAGGTTATGTACCTAACCGCGTACCAGCACGCCTGCGCTGAATTTGAGCGGCAAGGGGTGGCCGGAGCCCGGGTTTGATACCGAAGTTGGCGGTGAAAGCAGTGGGATAAAGGAAGGGGCGGTATCAGGGGGCATCCCCGAGTAGCCCGGACGAGGCGCATAAGTACCGACTCCGGGGATGTTCCCGGCGTCACTTCGTTCGGCCGGGCTACCCGAAGATACTTTTGTCAGCAATCTGAACCCAGCGATTGGCTGGATTTTTTAGGCGGCGGTGTTGATGCTGGAAAATGTCGAACTCAAGAAGACCTTTACGAAGAGTACCAATTTTTTCAAAAAATTTAGTGATTGATGGCAGTCTGCTTTGAGCAAAGAGAAGACGATAAACGCAGTTGACGTGGCAAGAAAAAGTATTCTCAATGTGTACTTGCAGACTGCAATTTATGTTTAGATGAACATCCGAAATAAGAGTTTAAATTTTATTTAAGAGGGAAGATATGCGTACTCGCCCTGCCTCTCGATTGATAGTCCTTTCACCTGAAAATCATGTTCTGCTCTTCAGGTTCTGCCATAAAGATGATGCTCTGGAAGGGAAAACATACTGGGCAACGCCAGGGGGAGGACTTGAGCACAACGAGTCTTTTGAGCAGGCGGCGTTACGTGAATTATTTGAAGAAACGGGCCTGACAAGAAGAACTACAGGACTACAAATAGCCTCCAGAACCTTCCCTATGATGCTGCCAAGTGGTGAAAACGTTCTTGCTGAAGAACGTTTCTTTATTATTAGTGCAGATAAATCAGATATTGACCGATCAGGTTGGAGTAACAACGAAAAAGAAGTCATTCGCGATCACTACTGGTGGAACTTAGAAGAGCTCAGACAGACCAATGAAATCATCTTCCCACTCGATTTGATAATTAACATACTTGAAGGCTTTCCCAGCACTTAACCCTCTGAACGGCTTGGATTTCGCTTCTGGAATGAAGCGGCCCTTGAAGAGTCGTGAAGTCTACTGATATTACTGGCACCCAGGCCCATAAACTTCACTTCATCGACAAATGGCGTAAAACGTGAAGCGGATTGTTGCAAAAAAGGCGTCTTCAATATGAATCCCTATGAAAATCAATACAGGCAACTGATAGCAAACGGAGCTGTCGCTTGGGCTGGCGAAGGTTATATTAGGGCAAAAAAACAGCAGGAAAAAATCTTTCATTGGCTCAATTTACATCACTATTTACCCCGCTCAGGTGCGCCGGTACTTGAAATGGGGTGTGGTAACGGAGCTATGGCATCACAGTCCCTTGCTGAACGAGGGTATTCTGTGTGGGGTGTGGATTTTTCTGAGACTGCTATCAGATGGGCAGAAAAGCGTTTTCAGCAAGCTGGTATCTCCGCACAATTTTTTGTCGGAAATGTTTGCTGTATACATCAATGTAAGGACTCAACGTTTGAGTTGATTATTGACGGCAGTTGTTTGCATTGCCTGATAGATAATGACCGGGTTCTCTTTTTCGCAGAGGTGAAGAGATTGCTCAAATCCGGAGGTCGTTTTGTGATCAGTTCCATGTGCGGAACCCCCGGTTATTCGGCCGACATTAGTTCTTATGATCCGGTCAGGCACCATTTAGTGAAAGATGGTCAACCCTGGCGTACTCTGAAACCACTCCCGGCTTTAATTGATGAGATACAGAAAGCACAATTTAACGTGCTTGCAATAAGAGTGAATAACAATGCGTGGTGGGATCATGCCACACTGGTATGTTCGGTGAACTCATCACTCGGTGATTTGCAACAAGTATCGAGTGGTTAAAAGCTGACTTTGGATCCGCTTTGAGCAAGAGGCGGACATCAGCGGCAATTTTACTCAGGATTCTATATCTTCAGAGAATATCACTGCCTGATCATCAAAACTAAACTGTCTCAAGCATGGAATAAGACAAATGAATATAAGGACAAGATTAGCTCTATCCACTGATATAGAGGGTATTTTTGAAGTCAGAACTTCGGTTAAAGAAAATCATCTCAGTCGAGAAGAAATGGAGCAGATGGGAATTACCGAGAGCGTTGTCACCGATATGATTGAGAAAAGTCATTGCGCATGGGTTGCCGTAGATGACGGAAAAGTGATTGGTTTCTCGATGATTTTGCCAGATGAAGGATGTCTTTTTGCGGTCTTTGTTCTCCCTGAATATGAAGGCAGAGGTGTAGGTCGCAGCCTTGTTGACCTCGCAGAGCAGGAATTATTCAAACACCATAAGGCAGTCTGGCTTGAAACCGACAAAAACAGTCGTGCGGCAAAATTTTACATGCGACTGGGCTGGGTTAAAAAAGAAAATATTAGTGAATCTGATATTAGATTGGAGAAACCCCGCTGCGTTTAAGCAAAGATCCTCTTCTTTAATATCCGCTCCTGGCACGCAGCGGACATTGCTGACTGAGCTGAAGGTCCGCTGTGAGCGAAAAGCGGACGTTCGCATAATTGTTTATATAGTGAACGTTCTCTTTTTTAGCTGGATAAAATTAGGTTTTTTCATTACTGACCCCCTACCTCTGAAATTAACGATATTGTTCATTTTCTACGGCGTTGCGTACTTTCAACAATGCTTTGTACAAGTTCTCAATCGAGACAGAGCCAAGCGCTACCCGAATAGCCTGGGGAATGGTCTGTGAGGTGCAGAACGGTTCGGCAGTTGAAACCGAAATATTGCTATCCATCAGAACCTTAACGACACGATCGGCCCGTGATTCATCGGAAAGTGGCAGCCAGGCAAAATAGGAGCCTGGATGTGTAATACAGGGAATATCGCCCAGAGCATCTCTGAGCACCGTTTGTCTCTGACGGGCATCCTGGCGCTTAAGTTCTTCAAAGCGTTCAACAGTGCCATCCTGTATCCAGTTGCATACCAGCGTGGTCATTACTGACGGGGTATTCCATGTTGTTGCCCGGACGGCCCTTTCGAGGGCGGAACGGTATGCTTCAGGGCATACAACGGCGCCAACCCGAAGACCGGTTGCGACATTCTTCGAATAGCCGGTGACGTAAACCGTACGCTCAGGTGCGTAAAATGCAATCGGTGGAGGGGGGCGACGGATCAGGTAGGAATAGGCGGTATCTTCAATAACCAGTAAGTCATGTTCACGGGCAATGGTCGCCAGATCCTTTCTCTGGCGATGTGTCAGCACCCATCCCAGGGGGTTATGTAAGGTCGGCATGGCATACACTGCCCTGATATGTCTTTTCTGACATAACTGCCTGAGTACACTGAAATCCGGCCCATTAGTAAGTGACGGGATCGCGATGAGTTCAAGATGGAACAACTCGGCCAGGACTTTAAATCCCGGGTAGGTAAGTGCATCTACAGCTACAACGTCTCCAGGCCTCAGCAGGCCCATTGCTGTCACCGTCAGCCCATGTTGTGCGCCATTCACAATAACAACATTGTCCGCCGTCGGTTTAAACCCCCTTCCTGACAGGTGTTCTGCAATGATCTCTCGCTCAGAGAGCCTGCCTGCATGAGGCTGGTAACGCAGGTGCGATTCGATATCCCCGGCGGTAGATATCTGCCGGAGCGCGTCGCGCAGCAGCTCACCTTGCCCTGGCAGGGCGGGATAGTTGAAATTAAGATCCAGCACGTCCGTTGCCACGGCAAGCTGGTCGATACCATGGCCATAAGGCAACGAAATTTCCCGGACAAATGTCCCCCGACCGGTCTCACCGCTCACAAGACCCATTGCTTCTAATTCGCTGTAGACCCGTGTCGCCGTGGCCAGCGAGATATGTTCCTGAGCAGAAAGATCGCGGTGAGTCGGCAAACGGCTGCCGGGCAGGATTTTCCCGCTGCGAATCATCTCCGCAAATTTATCCACGATGGCTTTGTAACGCGCTTTCATCAAATGTATCCATGACAATAATTTGATTGTATCAGGTTACTGAAATTACCATCCGCCTGACAAATGCTCAAGCCTGCGGGCAAAACGTAGATAACGAGGTCAACGTGGTTAATTCAGTGGTACATAAAACCGATCCCAGCTCAGTCTCCGGCTGGGTTAACGGCCTGTTGGGAGTCGTGATTTTTAGTGGCTCGTTACCTGCCACGCGTGTCGCCGTACTTGATATAGATCCGTTCTTCCTGACATTCCTCCGAGCGTCCATTGCCGGAATACTGGCAGTCATGTTGATCTTCGGTTTCCGGGAAAAACGTCCACACGCATCGCACCTTATCCCAATTGTCATCGTGGCACTGGGCGTGGTGATTGGCTTTCCACTACTGACGGCGATGGCGTTGCAACATGTCACCTCTGCCCACTCGATCGTCTTTCTGGGGCTTCTGCCCCTGACAACCGCGACTTTTGGTGTCCTGCGGGGTGGCGAACGACCCAAGCTGACATTCTGGATCTTCTCAGTGATTGGCAGTCTGCTGGTGATGGGATTTGCTCTTTCGCAAGGCGCCTCCGTATCGCTTACCGGTGATTTACTGATGCTGTCGGCGGTGATTGCCTGTGGTCTGGGTTATGCCGAGGGTGCCAAACTGACCCGCGTACTGGGCGGATGGCAGGTTATCAGCTGGGCACTGATTATTTCTCTGCCCTTCATGCTCATCGCGTCCTTGCTCACCATGCCGACCACATTTTCCGGCATCGGAACGTCAGCCTGGGTCTCGCTGGGGTATGTGTCGCTCTTCAGCATGCTGATTGGTTTTATCTTCTGGTACAAAGGGCTGGCAATCGGAGGCATTGCTGCGGTCAGCCAACTGCAACTTCTACAGCCTTTCTTTGGTTTAGGTCTTTCGGCCACACTCCTGCATGAAACCGTCAGCCCCCTGATGGTGCTGATCACACTGGGAGTCATTCTGTGTGTGATCGGCTCCCGTAAGTTCGCCCGATAGGAAACGCTCCCCGGAAACCATCCCGGTCCGGAGAATGATTATTTCTTTTATAAGGCAGCAAACATGTTTACTGGTCTGAGTGCATTTCCCCTCACGCCCCTTGTCGATGGTGAAATAGCAGAAGCTTCATTTGTATCGTTGATTGAGAATCTGGCTGACGCAGGAGTGAATTCTATCGGCGCGCTGGGTTCGACAGGCAGTTATGCCTATCTGACTCGCGAACAACGGCTCAGAGCTACAAGGCTGGCGGTGAGCGCAGCTGCCGGCATCCCGGTAATGACCAGTATTGGACATGTCAGTACGGATGAAGTGATGAGACTCGCGGAAGATGCACAAAACGCCGGTGTCAACGGTGTGCTTCTGGCACCAGTGTCCTATCAAAGAATTACATCCGATGAAGTGTTTCGTCTGTATGACAGAGTATCAACAGAGCTGTCTGTCCCGCTTTGCATTTATGATAATGCGGCCACCACAGGATTCGAGTTCACGGATGAATTGTTGGTTGCACTTTCACACCTCAATAACATTGGCTCGATTAAAATCGGCGATCTTCCAACTGACAGGAATGCAGCCCTGGAGCGTGTAGGCAGCCTGAAAAGCAGGGTTTCTGAAGGCGTTACCATTGGGATCAGCGGTGACGCACAGTCTGCCTCCGGTATGATTGCTGGCTGCGATGTCTGGTATTCAGTGCTTGGTGGACTGTTCCCTCACTATTCCCTGAGCCTGGCGCAGGCTGCATTGAGTAAGGACGAAAGCGAGACACATCAGCTCAATACGGCACTTGAACCTCTGTGGGTGTTTTACCGCCGTCACGGCAGTCTGAGAGTTATCGCCACGGTAGCTGAGCTCCTGGGCACCGTTCCATCTCCTTGCTTACCCTTCCCGCTTCAGACACTGATAGGGAAAGAACGATCGGACCTAGAAAAAACACTGGCGCGCTTAGACTTTCTGGCATGAACCGACAATATCGTGAATTCACGGGTATCCCAAAGGTCCGCTCCTGGCACATGGCAGACAATCACCTCAACATACACAACCTGCAAATCACCATACGTGCCTCACAAGCAAAAAAAAAGCCGCCCAGCATAACCAGGCAGCCTTTTAATCTCAGATGCTCAGCAACTACGCCAGCACTAAATCACCCTGCGGGTGGCAGGAACAGGCCAGTACGTAGCCTTCGGCGATTTCCGCATCGGTTAGCGTCATGGTGCTGGAAACCGTGTAGTTACCATCAACCACTTTGGTTTTGCAGCAGCCGCACACGCCTGCACGGCATGCGGCGACAACCGGCACTTTATTGCTTTCCAGTGCTTCCAGTAGCGTGCTGCCTACCGGCGCATAAAATTCTTTTGCCGGTTGTAGCTTGGTGAACTTCAGACCACTGGTGGCGGCTTCCGCTACCGGCGTGAAGAACTGTTCTTTAAAGAAACGCGTTACGCCGAGCGCTTTCACTTCTTTTTCGACCAGATCCATGTACGGAGCAGGGCCGCAAGTCATCACGGTACGTGAAGTTAAGTCCGGTACGCTTTTCAGCAGGTCGGTGGTCAGTCGGCCAGAAACAAAGCCATGGGTGGCATTGTTTTCAGCGACCAGCGTCACCGGATACTCGCGCCATTCGTCGGCAAAAATGACATCTTCCGGCGAACGAACGTTAAAGATCACCTGCACATCGGCCTGCGGACGGTACTTCGCCAACCAGCGACGCATCGACATGATAGGCGTCACGCCACAGCCGGCCGCCAGCATCAGGAACTTGTCTTCTGCTTTATCTTCACAGGTAAACTCACCCATGGCATCAGACAGCCAGATATAGTCGCCGCGCTTCACGTCACGGGTTAGCCACTGTGAACCCGCACCGTCGTCAATGCGGCGGACGGTCAGCGTGATGTACTCGCTAACGCCTGGCGTTGAAGAGATGGTGTAGGCACGCAGCGTCTCCGCTGAGTTACGTACGCTGACCAGTGCATACTGCCCGGCACGATAAGGATAATAATCGTGGCACAGCAACGAAATCGTCCATACATCCGGCGTTTCCTGATGGATGTGATGAACCTGCATCCGCCACGGGCACTGATGGGTTGGCATTGTCATGACTTAACTCCTTACGCGCTCAGCAGCTGCTTCATGTCTTCTTCAACGGTGGTCACGGAACGCAGACCGAATTTCTCGTTGAGCACAGCCAGCAGGTCCGGCGTGAAGAAGCCCGGTGCAGTCGGGCCAGTGACGATATTTTTCACGCCCAGAGACAGCAGGGTCAGCAGAATAACAATCGCTTTCTGTTCGAACCAGGAGAGCACCAGAGACAGCGGCAGGTCGTTCACGCCACAGCCCAGTTTCTCAGCCAGGGTCACCGCCAGGATGATGGCAGAGTATGCATCGTTACACTGACCGGCATCAACCAGACGCGGCAGACCTTCGATATCACCGAAATCCAGTTTGTTGAAACGGTATTTACCACAGGCCAGGGTCAGGATCAGGCAGTCGTCCGGTACGCTGGTGGCGAAATCGGTGAAGTAGTTACGTTCGCCGCGTGCGCCATCGCAACCGCCGACCAGGAAGATGTGACGCAGTTTTTCGCGGCTCACCAGGTCGATCAGCGTATCAGCAGCACCCAGCAGCGTCTGACGACCGAAACCTACGGTGATCAGGTGCGGGATTTCGCTGTACGGGAAGCCTGCCATTTGTTGTGCCTGCGCGATAACCGGACCAAAGTTGTCGCCTTCGAGGTGGCTCACACCCGGCCAACCGACGATGCTACGGGTCCAGATGCGGTCGTCGTATGCACCAACGGTTGGATCGATGATGCAGTTAGAGGTCATCACGATTGGGCCAGGGAAGCGGGCGAACTCAACCTGCTGATTCTGCCAGCCACTGCCGTAGTTACCGATCAGGTGTTTGAATTTACGCAGTTCCGGATAGCCGTGTGCTGGCAGCATTTCACCGTGGGTGTAGACGTTAACGCCGGTGCCTTCGGTCTGCTCCAGCAGATTGTATAAATCTTTCAGGTCGTGACCTGAAATCAGGATGCATTTACCTTCGGTCGCTTTAACGTTGACCTGAGTTGGGGTTGGGTGACCGTATTTGGTGGTTTCACCGGCATCCAGAATGCTCATCACTTTGAAGTTCATCTGGCCGATTTCCATAGAGCACTCCAGCAGAGCGTTCATATCGGAAGGCCAGGTACCCAGCCACGCCATGATTTTGTGGTACTGCGCGTAGATATCGTTGTCGTACTGACCCAGAACGTGCGCGTGCTCCATGTAAGCTGCCGCACCTTTCAGGCCGTACAGGCACAGCAGACGCAGGCCGAGAATGTTCTCGCCGATAGTCGCTTTGTCTTTGTTCGGGGTAAATTCAGCCGCCTGGCGCTGCAGGTCGCCCAAATCGTCGCTCACCAGCTGCAGGTCAGCCATTGGGTTTTCAACCGTTGCGTTGGCATCAATGTTCAGACACTGCGCTTTCAGGGCGTCACGCATGGCGATGGCTTCACGGGCATAGCCGACGATACGTGGGGAGTCGAAGTTAACGTTGGTCAGGGTAGAGAAGAATGCGCGCGGGGCAAAGTTATCCACTTCATGATCGATGATACCGTATTCACGCGCTTTAACAGCCCATGCAGACAGACCTTGTAGGGAAGCAATCAGCAGATCCTGCAGATCGGAGGTTTCTGCTGTTTTACCGCACATACCTTGCGCGTAAGAGCAGCCGTTCCCTGCCGGAGTACGGATGGTTTGTTCACATTGCACACAAAACATGGTCACACCTTTTAAAGTTATATTTAATATACATGTTTAAGATTATGCCTGCGCGCGAAGGGATTAAAGGGATTTCTGCTACTACTTGCAGGGAGATTGATTTAGCGCAATTTTGGCGGTAGGTGACTACCGCCAGAGGGGTATTTGTGCTGTATCAGGCGGAGAAAAAGGCCATCAACAAAGGCACTAGCAGACTAAGAATAAAGCCGTGAACGATGGCCGCAGGTACCATTTCCAGCCCGCCGCTGCGTTGTAAAACGGGTAGGGTGAAATCCATTGAGGTGGCGCCACACAGTCCTAATGCGGTGGAACGACTGCGGCCGACTAAGCCCGGAATCAGCATAATGGCGATCAGCTCACGAGCCAGATCGTTGAAGAAGGCGGCGCTGCCAATGACGGGACCGAATGACTCGGTCAACAGAATGCCGGACAGGGAATACCAGCCAAAACCCGAGGCCATCGCCAGCGCGGTTTTCAGCGGCAGTCCGAGGATCAGCGCATTAATCACGCCAGCCAGCATTGAACTTGCCACCACGACGACGGCCACAATCATCCCCCTACGATTCAGCACAATCTGTTTTAAGGTCATGCCGCTGTTACGCAGTTGGATACCGACCAGGAACAATAAAAAGATCAGCGTATATTCGCTGGCTTCGGTGGCGTGCTGTAAGAATGAGAACCCGGTGAGTCCCAGCAAAAACCCCAGCACAACAACGCCACAAAGTTGTAGCGACTCCAGCGCCATGGCAATGCGTGATGGCAGCTTTTCCTGCCGATGGTTGTGCCGCCAGGGAAGTGAACGCTCGAGCCACAACAGCGCGGCGATATTACATAGCAGAATGACCGTCACGCTGACCGCAGAATAATGCAATATCGATAGCAGATTGCTGGCGAGATTATCCAGAAACGCCAGACTGATACCCATAAAGAAGAGAATAAGGTAAACGATCCAACTCAACAGGCGATTGATGAGTTTTAATGCCGCTCTGTGCCTAAGCGGAATAAGATAGCCCACAATAAGTGGAATCAGAATGATTAACAGCCCTGAAAACATGAAAACCCGGTCCTTGCTGAGAAGTAAGACGAAATGCGCCACTATAACCTAAATAATTCAAGTTGCAGGAAGGCGGCAAGGGAGTGAATCCCCGGGAGCGTACATAAGTACGTGACTGGGGGGAAAGAGCGCAGCCAACACATCTGCAACTTGAAGTATGACGGGTATACACACTACTGAAAGCAAAGAGGGGAGTAAAGTTGCAAATAAAAGGAAATAAAGCGGGGAGGAAAAGACCTGGCGTAATGCCAGGTCTTTTTCGTTATCGATTAATCACGTTTTTCCAGCAGCGTGCGATAAATAAGGCCACCGATGATCCCGCCGATAATCGGCATAACCCAGAACAGCCACAGCTGTTGTAACGCCCAACCGCCCTGGAAGAGGGCTACCGCGGTGCTACGCGCCGGGTTTACAGAGGTGTTAGTTACCGGAATACTGATCAGGTGAATCAGGGTCAGTGCCAGACCAATAGCAATCGGTGCAAAACCTGCCGGAGCATGTTTATCCGTGGCGCCATGGATCACTAACAAGAAAGCTGCTGTCAGCACAATTTCAATAACAATGGCAGAAAGCATGGAATAACCGCCTGGCGAATGTTCGCCATAGCCGTTTGATGCAAAACCGCTGGCCGTGGCGTCAAAGCCTGCTTTACCGCTGGCGATCAGATACAGCACCGCTGCCGCAACAATTCCGCCGATAACTTGCGCAACAACATAACCAATCACGTCTTTTGCCGGGAAGCGACCGCCCGCCCATAGGCCTAATGTCACGGCCGGGTTAAAATGGCCGCCTGAAATATGTCCCACGGCGTATGCCATGGTTAATACTGTCAGACCGAATGCCAGTGCGACACCGGCAAAACCAATTCCTAACTCCGGGAATGCTGCGGCCAGCACGGCACTTCCGCACCCACCAAACACAAGCCAAAACGTACCGAAGAATTCAGCTGCTAATTTCCTGAACATAACCACCTCAATTAAAAGTTCCGGGTTCGTTTTCCTGGCCCGGTATTTCATCGCTAAAAGGGACGATGATTAAAGAGCGTGTATTCTAGAAAAAAATATCATCCCTTTGCCACTTAAATTAATGAAAAAATTTGATTTAAGGCAATATGATGTGAATCCTTTTTGGTGTTGAGGTGAATACAGCATAGTTCAATTAGCGAAAAGCAAATGGTTGTCTGCTGTAATAATATCTGGCGTGAATTTAAAGAAGAATATTCTTATTTTTTTTATTGTTCTGATTTCTGTCTGTGAGATCTCAGGTGTTCTGCACGCCAGCTTGACGCTATACTCCTGATAACTTGAAGGAAAAAGTTAGCATTTCCGGAGGCTATATGATTCTCGAACGCGTTGAGATTGTTGGGTTTCGTGGTATTAATCGGCTGTCGTTGATGCTGGAGCAGAACAACGTGCTGATTGGGGAGAACGCGTGGGGTAAGTCCAGCCTGCTGGATGCGTTGACCTTGCTGCTGTCACCGGAATCGGACTTGTATCATTTTGACCGTGAAGACTTCTGGTTTCCGCCGGGCGATATCCAGGGCCGGGAACATCATCTACATATTATTCTTACTTTTCGTGAATCGCAGCCGGGGCGTCATCGGGTGCGCCGCTATCGTCCGCTGGAAGCCTGCTGGTCTCCCTGTCACGATGACTATCACCGTATTTTCTATCGTCTGGAGGGCGAGTGTGCGGATGACGGTAGCGTCCTGACGCTGCGCAGTTTCCTTGATGGCGAAGGGCGTCCGCTCGCGCTCGACAATATTAACGACCTGGCTTGCCACCTCGTGCGTCTGATGCCGGTGTTGCGACTGCGCGATGCGCGCTTTATGCGGCGTATCCGCAACGGCACGGTGCCGAATATTGCGGAAGTCGAAGTGACCGCCCGCCAGCTGGATTTCCTGGCGCGTGAACTGGCAACCCGGCCACAAAATCTGACGGACGGCCAGATCCGCCAGGGGCTGTCGGCGATGGTACAACTGCTGGAACACTACTTTTCTGAACAAGGTGCGGGCCAGTCTCGCTATCGTCTGATGCGTCGGCGTTCCAATAATGAGCAGCGTAGCTGGCGCTATCTGGATATTATCAACCGGATGATTGATAAGCCTGGCGGACGTACGCATCGCGTGATCCTGCTGGGGCTGTTTTCAACGTTGCTCCAGGCCAAAGGTACGCTCAGGCTGGACAAAGACGCCCGTCCTTTGCTGTTGGTCGAAGATCCGGAAACGCGTTTGCACCCCATCATGTTGTCAGTGGCCTGGCAGTTGCTGAATCTGTTACCTCTGCAGCGTGTGGCGACTACCAACTCCGGTGAATTGCTGTCGCTTACCCCCGTTGAACATGTGGTGCGCCTGGTGCGTGAATCTTCCCGTGTCGCCGCCTGGCGTTTGGGACCAGGCGGTCTGAGCGCGGAAGACGGGCGGCGGATTGCCTTTCATATTCGCTTTAATCGCGCATCGTCATTATTTGCCCGCTGCTGGCTGCTGGTGGAAGGCGAAACGGAAACCTGGGTGATCAACGAACTGGCTCGTCAGTGCGGTCATCACTTTGATGCCGAAGGGATTAAAGTGATTGAATTTGCCCAGTCCGGGCTTAAGCCGCTGGTGAAATTTGCCCGGCGGATGGGAATAGAGTGGCACGTGTTGGTTGATGGCGATGAAGCCGGGAAAAAATATGCCGCCACCGTACGCAGTCTGTTGAGTAACGACCGTGAAGAAGAACGCGATCACCTGACAATGCTGCCCGCGCTGGATATGGAGCACTTTATGTATCGCCAGGGCTTCTCAGATGTCTTTCACCGGGTGGCACAAATCCCGGAGAATGTGCCGATGAATATGCGTAAAATTATCTCCAAGGCGATTCATCGTTCGTCAAAACCGGATCTGGCGATTGAAGTGGCGATGGAAGCAGGGCGGCGCGGTGTTGATGCCGTTCCCACCCTGCTGCGAAAAATGTTTTCGCGCGTGCTGTGGCTGGCACGCGGACGTGCTGATTAGTGGCGGAACATCAGCGACAGCTGTTCGTGGATAGAGTCCAGTAATTGATAGCGGCGGCGATATTCAGCCCGCTTCTTACTGGCAATCTCCGCCTCGCTTTTTCGTGCCAGCGTGCGTGGAATATGGTAATACCCGCGGCTGTCGCATTCACCGCCAACCGACGCCCAAAACGCATTATAGTCGGAGAGAATAACCTTATTTTTATCATGGTAACGTGGGCTGCGAAAGATATGCTGTTCATTGCTGACAGCCATCACGTTTTCTATATTCAACCGTTCGGCTAAACGACAAATCGCTTCCATTACAATCCGTTTTGGGAAAATTCCGTGACAGGACTTCGTTGCTTTTTGTGTTGTCTCGTGAGGCAATTGTGAATTGCCCTGCATGCCACCAATAAAAAGCGTACTTTTTCCGTGATATTCGCAGAACGTAAAGGTTATTTTAGTCAGAACATCTCCAGCGCCATTTTGTACCAGAATGGTACTTTCTCCCTCTTTGTCCAGTACCGGGAACATCATCATGGTGACGGTAAATATTTCGTCGTCTTTGCCTTTAATTTGTGCCAGTTGTAAGCCGCTATTACTTAACAATGCTTTAAATTCAGCAGGTAAAAATGTCTGGCGGATAACATGATAGTGAAAACGCACGGCATCTAAGCGCATTTTACGATCGAAGTTAGCGGCAAGGTAAGGGCGATGCAAACGAACTGGGATTCGGGGCTGGCGGGTGAGCAGGCTATCAAGATCCGGCCACTGAGCCAGTTCAGTCATCCATTCTCGGGTGAGGTGGGGTATTAGTAAAGAACGCCAGATAAACTTACGGCGAAAACTCCGTTTATCCCAGCATTGCCCGGGACGTAATTGACCACGGCTTAGGCTGTAAAAAAGGTTAAAGCTGGTGACAGGATTGCTGGAATGAAAAGTGCTTTCAGTTAGCTGACTCATAATATAAATCCGATGGAAGCCTGAGACGTATTTGTAGTAATTTCAGCACAGCGGATCTTAACCATTCATCAATAACTCTGTTATTCTTGGCGCTTTTCAACGGTTATTTATTTATCGTTGACGTTTAACACTCCACTCTGGTGGACGTTTTGGGGGAATTGGGACATTTATGAAGCTCAAGGGAAAAATCAAAAAACGCTATTTTATCTTCGCCGTCATCATTATTGTGGCGGTAATTGCACTTTGGCGAACGCTTAATGCGCCATTGCCGCAATATCAAACATTAATTGTGCGACCCGGCGATCTTCAGCAAAGTGTATTGGCAACCGGGAAGCTGGATGCGCTGCGTAAAGTTGACGTCGGGGCGCAGGTGAGCGGGCAGTTAAAAACGCTGTCCGTGGCGATTGGCGATAAAGTTAAAAAAGATCAGCTGCTTGGAGTCATTGATCCTGAGCAGGCGCAAAACCAGATCAAAGAAGTCGAAGCTACGCTGATGGAATTACGCGCCCAACGTATGCAGGCCGAGGCCGAGTGGAAACTGGCGCGGGTGACGCTTTCTCGCCAGCAACAGCTTGCGAAAACGCAGGCGGTTTCGCAGCAGGATCTCGATACAGCAGCCACGCAGATGGCGGTCAAACAGGCGCAAATTGGCACCATTGATGCACAAATTAAGCGTAATCAGGCTTCTCTTGATACGGCAAAAACGAACCTCGACTACACCCGTATTGTGGCGCCAATGGCTGGCGAAGTGACGCAAATTACCACCCTGCAGGGGCAAACCGTGATCGCCGCCCAGCAGGCACCTAACATTCTTACGCTGGCTGACATGAGCACCATGCTGGTTAAAGCCCAGGTTTCCGAGGCAGATGTCATTCACCTGCATCCGGGGCAAAAAGCCTGGTTTACCGTGCTGGGCGATCCGCAGACGCGCTACGAAGGTACGCTCAAAGATGTGCTTCCGACGCCTGAGAAAGTGAACGATGCGATTTTCTACTATGCTCGCTTCGAAGTACCCAACCCGAAAGGGATCCTGCGCCTGGATATGACCGCGCAGGTACATATCCAACTGACGGACGTCAAAAACGTCCTGACCATCCCGCTTGCGGCGCTGGGCGAGCCTGTTGGCGACAACCGCTATAACGTCAGGCTGCTGCGCAACGGCGAAACCCGCGAGCGCGAAGTTTCTATCGGTGCCCGTAACGATACCGATGTGGAAATCGTTAAAGGGCTGGAAGAGGGTGATGAAGTTATCATCAGCGAGGCGAAACCCGGAGCGGCACAATGACGGCGTTGCTTGAGCTGAGCCATATCCGCCGCAGCTACCCGTCAGGCGAAGGGCAGGTAGAGGTGCTAAAGGACGTCTCTTTGAGCATCCAGGCGGGTGAAATGGTGGCGATTGTCGGGGCGTCGGGTTCGGGGAAATCGACGCTGATGAATATCCTCGGCTGTCTGGATAAGCCTTCCAGCGGCACGTATCGGGTTGCGGGGCGTGACGTCTCCACGCTCGATAGTGATGCGTTAGCGCAACTGCGGCGCGAGCATTTCGGTTTTATTTTTCAGCGCTATCATTTGCTCTCGCATTTAACGGCGGCGCAAAACGTGGAGGTGCCAGCGGTCTATGCCGGAACCGAACGCAAGCAGCGTCTGGCGCGGGCACACGCGTTACTGCAGCGCCTGGGGTTGGGCGATCGTGTGGATTATCAACCTTCCCAGCTTTCCGGTGGCCAGCAGCAGCGCGTCAGTATTGCGCGTGCGCTGATGAACGGCGGACAGGTCATTCTCGCAGACGAACCTACCGGTGCGCTGGACAGCCATTCCGGCGAAGAGGTGATGGCCATTCTGCATCAGCTGCGCGATCGCGGGCATACGGTGATTATTGTCACCCACGACCCGCAGGTTGCGGCGCAGGCTGAACGG
This sequence comes from Citrobacter sp. TBCS-14, assembly GCF_005280805.1. NCBI lineage: Bacteria > Pseudomonadati > Pseudomonadota > Gammaproteobacteria > Enterobacterales > Enterobacteriaceae > Citrobacter > Citrobacter sp. TBCS-14. The sequence goes on along the minus strand of NZ_SZWM01000164.1, from coordinate 900,417 downwards.
GTGATTGAAATTCGTGACGGTGAAATTGTGCGCAATCCACCGTCGCACAAAACAGCCAGCGGACACGGCATAACCGAACCTACGGTAACGACGGCATCCGGCTGGAGTCAGTTTGTCAGTGGTTTTCGCGAGGCGCTGACCATGGCCTGGCTGGCCATGGCTGCCAACAAGATGCGTACGTTGCTCACTATGCTGGGCATCATTATTGGTATCGCGTCGGTCGTGTCGATTGTGGTGGTCGGCGATGCAGCAAAACAGCTGGTACTGGCCGATATTCGCGCTATCGGCACAAATACTATTGATATCTATCCCGGCAAAGATTTTGGTGACGATGACCCGCAATATCAGCAAGCGCTGAAGTATGACGATCTGACGGCGATTCAGAAGCAACCGTGGGTCAGTTCCGTGACGCCTGCCGTGTCGAAGAACCTACGGCTGCGTTATGGCAACATCGACGTGGCAGCCAGCGCTAATGGTGTGAGCGGCGATTACTTCAATGTCTATGGTATGACGTTCAGCGAGGGAAACACCTTTAACACCGAGCAGTTAAATGGTCGGGCGCAGGTGGTGGTGCTGGACAGTAACACCCGACGTCAGTTGTTCCCGAATAAAGCGAAGGTGGTGGGTGAGGTCGTGCTGGTCGGCAATATGCCGGCCACCGTGATTGGTGTGGCGGAAGAGAAGCAGTCGATGTTTGGCAGCAGCAAAATTCTGCGGGTCTGGCTGCCTTACAGCACCATGTCCGGGCGCATTATGGGGCAATCGTGGCTGAACTCTATTACCGTTCGCGTGAAGGAAGGTTTTGACAGCACTCAGGCGGAGCAACAGCTTACCCGACTGCTGTCGTTGCGGCATGGTAAAAAAGATTTCTTCACCTGGAATATGGATGGCGTTCTGAAAACCGCTGAAAAAACCACGCGCACCTTACAGCTGTTCCTGACGCTGGTGGCGGTCATTTCGCTGGTGGTGGGCGGGATCGGTGTGATGAATATTATGCTGGTTTCCGTCACCGAACGAACGCGTGAGATTGGCATTCGTATGGCGGTTGGCGCGCGCGCCAGTGATGTACTGCAGCAGTTTTTGATTGAAGCGGTGCTGGTGTGTCTCGTTGGTGGGGCGCTCGGTATCAGTTTATCGATGCTGATTGCTTTCACGCTACAGCTTTTCCTGCCCGGTTGGGAAATCGGATTCTCACCTTTCGCCCTGTTGACGGCTTTCCTGTGTTCAACGGCGACCGGGATTTTGTTCGGCTGGCTCCCGGCGCGCAACGCGGCAAGGCTGGACCCGGTGGATGCCCTGGCGCGGGAATAACGTGTTGTATTGAAAAAGAAATAAAAATGCCAGCTCTGGGGGCTGGCATTTTGTCTGCAGGATGTACACAATGAGACAGAAGAGCTATGCGACAGCTTCTGCTTCAAGTACGGGCACAATAAGACTGGCGTGATTGCCTTTTGGACCCTGGTGGACATCAAACTGGACAGATTGTCCGGCTTTTAGCGTTCTGTAACCATCCATCTGAATGGTGGAGTAATGAGCGAAGATATCTTCGCCGCCGCCTTCAGGGCAGATGAAACCGAACCCTTTGGCATTGTTGAACCACTTAACAGTACCCGTTTCCATACTTCGACATCCTTCGTAAATCTTATATAAGTAAGATGGAATGAACCGGTGGCGGAGTGGGGGCTGTTCAAAACCTCGCCAACTCTCGAGACTACAATTTAGAGAAATCAGGCGGGGCGTCAAGCGCCAGACGGGCGGAATCGGGTAAAAATGCATCAAAATTTGAAGCAGTTAACGCTATTGTCGGATATGTGACAGATGTCGCGGATGACACTGATAGATGATAGTTATCTAATAATTGAGGTAGATTGATTGTGCGCATAGGCTCTTGTCAGCGGCAAGTTATTCTGCCGGTAACCGTAACTGAAGATGACGACTGACAATGGGTAAGACGAACGACTGGCTGGATTTCGATCTGCTGGCGGAAGATAAATTGCGCGACGCGCTAAAACCGCCATCTATGTATAAAGTGATATTAGTCAATGATGATTACACTCCGATGGAGTTTGTTATTGACGTGTTACAAAAATTCTTTTCTTATGATGTAGAACGTGCAACGCAACTGATGCTTGCTGTTCACTATCAAGGTAAGGCTATTTGCGGCGTATTTACCGCCGAAGTGGCTGAGACCAAAGTGGCGATGGTGAACAAATATGCGAGGGAGAACGAGCATCCGTTGCTATGTACGCTGGAAAAAGCCTGAATCAGGCATAAACATTGGGGGAGGTGCCTATGCTCAATCAAGAACTGGAACTCAGTTTAAACATGGCTTTCGCCAGAGCGCGCGAGCACCGACATGAGTTTATGACCGTCGAGCACTTGTTACTGGCGTTGCTCAGTAACCCATCGGCCCGCGAAGCGCTGGAAGCGTGTTCTGTGGACCTGGTGGCGCTCCGTCAGGAACTCGAAGCCTTCATTGAACAAACCACTCCCGTATTGCCTGAGAGCGAAGAAGAGCGCGACACGCAGCCGACGTTGAGTTTTCAGCGTGTGCTGCAACGCGCGGTCTTCCATGTTCAGTCCTCGGGGCGTAATGAAGTGACGGGCGCCAATGTACTGGTTGCCATCTTCAGCGAGCAGGAATCCCAGGCGGCCTATCTGCTGCGCAAGCATGAAGTTAGCCGACTGGACGTGGTGAATTTTATTTCTCATGGCACGCGCAAAGACGAACCGAGTCAGTCTGCTGACTCCGGTAATCAGCCAAATAACGAAGAGCAAGCTGGCGGGGAGGATCGTATGGAGAACTTCACCACTAACCTTAACCAGCTCGCTCGCGTGGGTGGGATTGACCCGCTCATTGGCCGCGAAAAAGAGCTGGAGCGGGCTATTCAGGTACTGTGCCGTCGTCGTAAAAACAACCCGCTGCTGGTCGGTGAGTCTGGCGTCGGTAAAACCGCGATTGCCGAAGGTCTGGCCTGGCGTATTGTCCAGGGCGATGTGCCGGAAGTGATGGCCGACTGCACGCTTTACTCTCTGGATATTGGTTCGCTGCTGGCGGGCACCAAATACCGCGGGGATTTCGAAAAACGCTTTAAAGCGCTGCTGAAACAGCTGGAACAGGATACCAACAGCATTCTGTTTATCGATGAGATCCACACCATTATCGGTGCGGGTGCGGCATCGGGCGGCCAGGTGGATGCGGCAAACCTGATCAAACCGCTGCTCTCAAGCGGTAAGATCCGCGTGATTGGCTCAACCACTTACCAGGAGTTCAGTAACATTTTCGAGAAAGACCGTGCGTTAGCGCGTCGCTTCCAGAAAATTGATATTACGGAACCGTCGGTGGAAGAGACCGTGCAGATCATCAACGGGCTGAAACCGAAATACGAAGCGCACCATGACGTTCGCTACACCGCCAAAGCGGTACGTGCGGCGGTGGAACTGGCGGTGAAATACATCAACGATCGTCACCTGCCGGATAAAGCGATTGACGTGATCGATGAAGCGGGCGCGCGTGCGCGTCTGATGCCGATCAGTAAGCGTAAGAAAACCGTCAACGTGGCGGATATCGAGTCCGTGGTAGCCCGCATAGCGCGGATCCCGGAGAAGAGCGTGTCGCAAAGCGATCGCGATACGCTGAAGAATCTGGGTAACCGTCTGAAAATGCTGGTATTCGGACAGGATAAAGCCATTGAGGCGCTGACCGAAGCCATCAAGATGAGCCGTGCTGGCCTGGGCCACGAGCACAAACCTGTGGGATCGTTCCTGTTTGCCGGTCCGACTGGTGTCGGGAAAACCGAAGTGACGGTGCAGTTGTCCAAAGCGCTGGGCATTGAACTGCTGCGTTTTGATATGTCTGAGTATATGGAACGCCACACCGTCAGCCGTCTGATTGGTGCGCCTCCGGGATATGTCGGCTATGACCAGGGTGGTTTGCTGACCGATGCGGTCATTAAGCATCCGCACGCGGTGCTGCTGCTGGATGAAATTGAGAAAGCGCACCCGGATGTCTTCAACCTGCTGCTGCAGGTGATGGACAACGGTACGCTGACCGACAATAACGGGCGCAAAGCGGATTTCCGCAACGTGGTGCTGGTGATGACCACCAACGCCGGGGTGCGTGAAACCGAACGTAAATCGATTGGCCTTATTCATCAGGACAACAGCACTGATGCGATGGGGGAAATCAAAAAAGTATTTACGCCGGAGTTCCGTAACCGTCTCGACAACATTATCTGGTTCGATCACCTCTCTACCGAGGTAATCCATCAGGTGGTCGATAAATTTATTGTTGAGCTTCAGGTGCAGCTGGATCAGAAAGGCGTCTCTCTGGAAGTGAGTCAGGAAGCGCGTGACTGGCTGGCAGAGAAAGGCTATGACCGTGCAATGGGCGCACGTCCGATGACGCGTGTAGTCCAGGATAACCTGAAGAAACCACTGGCCAACGAACTGTTGTTCGGTTCGCTTGTCGATGGCGGTCAGGTGACCGTAGCGCTGGATAAAGAGAAAAATGAGCTGACCTATGGCTTCCAGAGTGCACAAAAGCACAAGCCAGAAGCCGCACATTAATCTTCTATCGCATCACAGACCGGGCGTAATGCCCGGTTTTTTTTCGCCTGGTTTTCGGAAAGGTAGATTACAGGCAAAAAATAAGCCTGCGTAAGGGAGATTACGCAGGCTAAGGAGGTGGTTCCTGGTACAGCTAGCATTTATGGGTTATGTTTTTCAGCGAAACGGATAATACCCTTATTGAACGAAACGGTATGTGATCGATTTCTAAGAATCTTCCGAACGCTGAAAAATAACCGTAACTAACTACTTATCATGCGGGTTGCGCGTGGACTCACCGGCAAAATTACGCATTAACAATGCATAATTCAGATCGATATCTTCCGGGACCGGCATCCAGACGGTGTAACCGTCGCCCGGCGCCACAGGCATCGCTTCGCCTTTGGCATTTTCCATCTGCTCGAGCGTGAAATTGACGTTGCCCTGCGGGGTCATCAGCTCCAGGCTATCGCCGACGGTGAATTTATTTTTCACGATAACCGCAGCCAGTTCGCCTTTACGCTCACCGGTGAATTCACCGACAAACTGCTGGCGTTCGGAAACGGAGAAACCATATTCGTAGTTCTGATAGTCGTCATGCGTATGGCGACGCAGGAAACCTTCGGTATAACCGCGATGCGCGAGGCCTTCCAGCGTTTCCAGCAGCTGCGGATCGAACGGTTTACCGGCGGCGGCATCGTCAATTGCTTTACGATACACCTGCGCGGTACGTGCGCAGTAGTAATAAGACTTGGTGCGACCTTCGATTTTCAGCGAGTGCACACCCATTTGGGTCAGGCGCTCAACGTGGGCAATGGCGCGTAAATCTTTGGAGTTCATGATGTAGGTGCCGTGTTCGTCTTCGAACGCGGTCATGTACTCGCCCGGACGCTGGGCTTCTTCGAGCATAAACACTTTGTCCGTTGGCGCGCCAATACCCAGCGTCGGCTCAACGTTTTGTACCGGGATAGGCTCGTACTTGTGCACGATGTTACCCACCACATCTTCTTTGCCTTCCTGCACGTTGTATTCCCAGCGACAGGCATTGGTGCAGGTTCCCTGGTTTGGGTCACGCTTGTTGATGTAACCGGAGAGCAGGCAGCGGCCGGAGTAGGCCATGCACAGTGCGCCGTGAACGAAGATTTCAAGCTCCATATCCGGCACCTGGGTGCGGATCTCTTCGATTTCTTCCAGCGACAGTTCGCGGGACAGGATCACGCGGGTCAGCCCCATCTGTTTCCAGAATTTTACCGTCGCCCAGTTTACGGCGTTCGCCTGTACTGACAGGTGAATATCCATGTCCGGGAAGTTTTCACGCACCAACATAATCAGACCTGGATCGGACATGATTAATGCATCCGGCCCCATTTCCACCACCGGCTTCAGGTCACGAATGAAGGTTTTCAACTTGGCGTTGTGTGGCGCAATGTTGACCACTACATAGAATTTTTTACCCAGTTCATGGGCTTCATTGATGCCGAGCTGTAAGTTTTCGTGGTTGAATTCGTTGTTGCGTACGCGCAGGGAGTAACGTGGTTGGCCCGCGTAGACGGCATCTGCGCCATAGGCAAAAGCGTAACGCATGTTCTTCAGCGTTCCCGCCGGGGAAAGGAGTTCCGGTTTAAACATAATTTTCTCGTTCTGATGACAGGTCAGACTCGCCTCACTCGGTGAGGCGGTTAGGGGAGTGCCCCCATATTAAGGGCGGGCATTGTAGCGCTGCGCGAGGAGACAGTAAACCTTGCGGGTTCAATCAACCCGCAGATAGTGCCCGTCGGCGCGCACGTACATACCGAAGCCGCAGTTTTGCGGATCGTCGGTACTGGCGTCGATGCCTTCAGGTGTGACCGTCAGCGAGATATCGCAGTGGATGTAGTCACTCTCTCTGAGTGCAATCACGCCTTTACTGTTTTTCAGCGTGACCAGTTCTGAGAATTCGCCGATGTTTGGTCCGTAATAGAGGGCCATCATGCCGAAATAATACCCTTGGAAATCAACCTGAAAGTCTGGTTTTTTCTCTGTAGGTTTAACAATCAGCGTTTCCCAGGTTGCCAGACCGGCGTAGTTCCAGTATTCCCCGGCAGGGGAGTCGCTTTTCGGCAATGCGGCTAACTTTTCTTTGATAAGCCCCAGATTGTAGATTGATTTGGCATCGTTGGGATTAATGGTCAGCCAGGCTTGCGCTTTGCGCCATTCACCCTGACGCATCCAGGTTAGCGCCACGTTGTTATAGGCTGTCGCCACGGTTTTATCATCAAGCCGACAACCTTCGCTCCAGGTCACCTGTTTTTCAAAGGCTTCACGCGCTTTGGCATAGTTCCTGGCTTTATAGAACTGCTCACCCTGGCTGGCGTAGGTAGGGACTTTCGCGCAGTCGGCTTGCAACTGCTGCTCGGTGATTTCTGCTCTGGCAGGCGTGCAAAGCAGCAACAGAGGGCAGAAGGAGAGTAATATTAAGCGCATTATCTGTTCCATATATCTTTATTCGGCAGTTCTGAATCAGCAATTTTCGAGGTATGCCAGGCAAAGCGACAGCGTTTCGCGAGGGTATCGAAATGTAGCGGAGATAATTCAGTAAATAACGCGTGATCCGGGAAAAGCGTAATAAAGAAATAGGCCCAGCGCGCACTGGCTTTCATGTTGAACAGTTTCTTGTCGTGTTTATTACCATACAGCCACGACAGCGTCACCATGGCTTCCGCCGTACCGTTGTAGCCTTCTTCCTCCAGGATGTTCAGATAGGAATGCGCCAGGGTAAAATCATTTACCTCGCGAAGTTTCAGCAGGAAGACGCTCCAGGCTTGTTTCGAACCGAACCGATCGGCCTGATGTAAATTATCAAGCAGGTTTTTTTCGTAAACGGAACGCATGCCGGCATGGGTTTCTTGCCGGGCTAAACGTTCGTAGCAATCGGCGATTTTGCTGTGAATATCCTGCAGGTCATGTTGATACGCGTGGTATCCGGCGTTAACGACCAGTCGATAGGGGGTCTTCTCTTGCAGCGCGACCTGTTGGTGCAAAATCTCCGCTGCACGCTGAAAATAATTTAGCGCGGTAACGGGATCATAAGGAAGCAGGCTATTGTTGTCTGGGTTATTGTATTCGAGGGCCTGCAAGTAGTAGGCGCAGGGCAGGTTTCTCTGAGCACCCAGCTCTGCCAGTAAGGCAAAATGCTGCGGGAGATCGAGCCAGTCAATATCTTTGATGGCTGACTGCCAGTTATTGTTATATTCCAGTGCAGCTACGCTATCGAGTACGGCAATACCCTGTGCTTCATCTTTTTCAAACCCGAATAATCCCGCGTACTGGAAATAGCCGCTGTAGATTCTGGCGGCGTAAAACTCGGTTTGCCTGGCGTTCTGGTGCAAGAAATTATAAATCCACCAGGTGTCCGGGAAGTCGCGTAGCGCAAATTTTAGCGCGTACACGGTGTAGTAATGACTCAGCTTGAGGTTTTCCGCGACCGCACGTTGAATGGTATACCACAGGGCGTCGAGATCGCTCAGATCGTTATAGCAGGTTAACAGCCACTCCAGCGCATGATGACGAGAACTTTGGCTATGCGCCCGCTGGGCAATATCTTCGGCTTTGGCGATAAACGTTTCCCGTTCCGGTGGGTACTCGAGTTCCTTAATACGCAAATCGCGACAGGTGTCCCACCAGATTAATAATTCCAGATGCTCGCGCTCGGCGGCACAAAGATGGCCGCAGGTTGGTGAGGCCAGAAATTCACGAATGCCCTCGTGTGAACCACCCCAGCGTGGCATCTGAAATGGAATGTATTCATCCAGCGCGTAAAATGCGCGCGGAAAAATAGCCAGACACACAGAGAGCCAGTATTCAGCCTCGGCATCGCCCTTGCAATCCGGCAGTACCGCTGGACGCGGTAGATTTGGGCTCGCTGCATCTTCCAGAGAAAGCCCGGAAAAGGCCATCAGCGTTTCCATTTCCTGCGGCGAATCCTGATGATATTTGGCTAACACCTGCATCAGCGGTTGCCCGGTGAAATCGGTACCCTCAAGAAATTCAATTAACCAGTCGGGTTGACCGAAGACTTTTGTGTTGGTGCTGGTTAATAAGGCAACCATCCACTGGCGTGGCTCGCAATCGATAGCATTCAATGCGGCAATGACCATTCGCTCGTTGCAGGCCCCGGCGCAAACCCACATTGCGGCAGACGTCTCCTCTGCCCAACCATAGCTACGGTAAAGCCACGCGCGGTGGTTCCAGTACTGGGCTTCGGCAAGCCAGGCGTGAGTCGAGCGCGGGCGGGCGTGCTGCCAGGCTTTGATGAGAGCTAATCCTTGCGGACCTGCATCGACGAGAGCATCCATATCATAAAAACGGTTGCACATTTGGGTCCAGGCGAGGAAGTAACGCTTTTCAGCTTCACGGCTGGTGAAGCTGTCCGTCAGCGCCTGGTTGAAGCGGGCGTCTAGCTCATCGTAGCGCGCTTCGCGCAGCAGTACGGGAATATTGGCGATATGCCAGACACGTTGCTCGTCAGTATGCGGCAGTTTGGTATTGCACATCTCACGCATTGCGTTGAGTATGCGTTCATCCTGAACCATGGACAGTCCTTTTGGCTACGATGTAGGTGTAAATTCCCTACACTGTAGCCTATAACTGCGAAGCGTGAGATTTTTTTAATTACGCTATCCGACAGGCATCCGCTTCCCAACGATACCCGACGCCGTACACTGCACGGATAAACGACTGTTCGGCGTCCAGCGACTCCAGCTTGCGCCGCAGGTTCTTGATATGGCTGTCGATGGTGCGATCGGTCACGACCCGGTAGTCATCATAGAGATGGTTAAGCAACTGCTCGCGGGAGAAGACTTTTCCCGGCTCATGCGACAACGTTTTCAGTAGGCGGAACTCCGCCGGGGTTAAGTCGAGCATCTTCCCGCGCCATGACGCCTGAAAACGGCCTTCATCAACGATCAGCGGGCTGGCAGCATCCAGTTGCTGCAGTTCGCGCTGGGGTTTACAGCGGCGCAGTATTGTCTTCACGCGGGCGACAACTTCGCGCGGGCTGTAGGGCTTACAGATGTAGTCATCGGCACCGATCTCCAGTCCCAACAGACGGTCAATTTCTTCGATTTTGGCGGTGACCATCATGATCGGCACTTCAGAGAAACGTCGAATTTCCCGGCATAGGGTCAAGCCGTCAGTGCCTGGCAGCATCAGATCCAGCAAAATCAGATCGGGTGGTGTCTGGCGCACGTACGGTAAAACCTGGTCACCGTGGTTGATGAGCGTCGGGGCATAGCTCGCGGCACGCAGGTAGTCGATAAGCAATTGTCCCAGCTTGGGTTCATCTTCCACGATCAGAATACGCGGCGTGTTTTCATCAATGGGTAACTCTGTCATACATCTCTCTGTAAATCGCGTTCCAGCGGTAACTCTACTGTAATGCTTACCCCGCCAAAAGGCGAATGGGCGGCGCGGATATGCCCATTGTGCGCCTCAACAATATTGACGCAAATCGCCAGACCCAGACCGGAGCCTCCGCTGGCGCGGTTACGCGAACCTTCGGTGCGATAAAATCGCTCAAACAGTTTTTGCAGCTGTGCATCGTTTACGCCCGGGGCTGAATCGGCGAAGGTCAGTAAGACCTGGCGCTCGCGCTGTTCGGCGGAAATACGCAGCCCGCCGCCGCTGTCGGTATAACGTAGGCTGTTTTCCAGCAGGTTATTGAACAGTTGCATCAGACGATCCCGGTCGCCAAACACCGTCATGCTGTCCGGCAGCGAGAGTTGTATTGTCAGTCCGCGGCTGGCAAAACGCTCGCGAAACGCGCCGCTTGCGACTTCCAGTAACGGGATCAGATCCAGGGAGGTTTTTTGGTAGGCCAGGGCGCCTTCATCTGACATTGAGAGCTGATGGAGATCGTCCACCAGTTTGGTCAGCGTGCCCACTTCGGCCTGTAAAGAGGCCACCGAATCTGGAGTGAACTGGCGAACACCATCCTGAATCGCTTCCAGCTCGCCGCGCAACACCGCCAGCGGCGTGCGCAGTTCGTGAGAAATATCGGCCATAAAATCACGGCGCATCTGCTGGTTCTTTTCCAGCGTACTGGCCAACTGGTTGAAATCCTGCGCCAGTTTGCCCAGTTCATCGGTGCTGGTGGGGGCAACGCGGGTGGTGAAATCCCCCGCGGCCAGCTTGTGCGTGCCGTCCACCAGACGCTTGACGGGGGCCAGCAGACTACGCGCCAGTGTAAACGTAGCCAGCGCCGCCAGGATAGTGGAGAGCGCGACGATCAGCCAACTGGTACGGCGCTGCTGTTTATCGAAATTAATATCTGTATTACGCGTTAAGCGTTCTACGGGCGACGCGATGACGGCACCCACTTCGATCCCGTTAACTGTGATTGGGCGGCGCGTGCCGTCGCCGGGAACCGGACCACGTGGGCCGACCAGCACGCGGGCGTTTTGGTCGATGACCCAAAACTGGGTACGCCAGCCGTGCGGCGGCATACCGGGGCCTGGCTTGTCATCGTTGTTGTCGTGTTCAAAAGAACGCAGGATCTGAAAAACAAAACGATCGTTATTGCGCAGAAACCGCCAGTTGCCATGTTGCTGATATTGTTCGCCCAGCGCGTCGCTCAGCATTTGTAGCCGCTGTTCATTGCCGTGTTTGATGTAGTCAATAAATCCGCGTTCGAAGCTTACCCGTACGGCCCAGTGCATGCTAATGAGTAGCACAATGCAGGTGGCAAAAATCGCCAGAAACAGTTTGCCGGTTATTCCGGGTCGCCATAACTTCATCAGTTGCTCCTTTTACGCCGTGAAATCACCGCGTTGGTTTGCGTATCGTTTGGCACGCGGGCAAAAATCATCGCTGGCAGCGCGATAATCAGGGCAATGCACAGCCAGGTATACATAAAGACGGTATGGGTGCTGCCGCTGTCGAGAGCGATATGCTGTTGACCAAACATGCCCAACAGCAGGCCAGCGATGGTTACCCCGATACTCATCGACAGCTGCATGATCATCGACAGCAGGCTGTTACCGCTGCTGGCGAGATCGTCAGGTAAGTCTTTTAAGGTCAGGGTGTTCATCGATGAAAAACGGGTGGAGTTGACCATGCCTTGTAAAAACAGCACGAAGGGCAGCACGTAATACCAGCCGAGCAGGGCGGTCGTCATCAGCAACAGGCAGACCAGCGACAGGCCCAGCGTGGTGGCAACCAGCACCCGACGATAACCAAACCGGTTGACGACCTGAACCACAATACGCTTCATGCCCATGCTGCCCAGTACCATCGGGATCATCATCAGCCCGGCATGAAACGGCGAAAAGCCCAGCCCAATCTGCAAAAACACCGGCGTCATAAACGGTAACATTCCGCTACCAATGCGCCCGGCAAAACTGCCAAGCAGGCCTAATGAGAAGGTGGGGGTGCGAAACAGATGCAGACTGAACAGTGCACGCGGGTTGTTGCTGGCGTGTCTGATATACAGAAGGATTGCCAGCACGCCGCAGATAACCAGCGCCGCCAGCGTAATGTCTGAGATCCCGCTGCCTTTGCTGCCATCCAGCGCCAGTGTCAGTGCCGCCATGCCAACGGCCAGCAGCATAAATCCCGAAAGATCGAAGCGCCGGGTTTGCAACGTGTAGTTAGGCATCAGCATTAAGGTGGCTATTGCCCCAATAATGCCGACGGGAATGTTAATCAGGAAAATCCAGTGCCAGGACGCATACTCCACCAGAATGCCGCCTAATGCCGGGCCGAGTAACGGGCCAATTTGCCCCGGTAAGGTGACGAAGGTCATTGCCGCCATATACTGTGTGCGCGGGACAATCTTCATCACCGTCAGCCTGCCGACCGGCACCATCATCGCACCGCCGACGCCTTGTAACACGCGGGCCATTACCAGCTCATTGAGCGTGCTGGACCCGGCGCAAAACAGCGATCCCAGCGTGAACAGGATGATGGCGGTGAAGAAAATATTACGTACGCCGATCTTGTCTGCCAGCCAGCCGCTGGCGGGCAGCATCACCGCGACGGTTAAGACATACGACACAATGACCATATGCATATGCAACGGGCTTTCGCCGAGGCTTTTGGCCATTGCAGGCAGCGCGGTATTGACGATGGTGGTATCCAGCGATTGCATAAAAAAGCCGAACGCCACAATCCAAAGCTGCCAGCGGGTGCTGTCGGGAAGTTCTGTCATAAGTCTGCTACCGGGTTGCTGTTTTTACGCGAAAAACGCATCCGCAGACGGTCGAAAAAGAGATACACCACCGGGGTGGTGTACAGCGTCAGCAGTTGGCTCACTACCAGCCCGCCGACGATAGTTATCCCCAACGGCTGGCGCAGTTCCGAACCGTCACCAGCCGATAGCACCAGCGGCAGCGCGCCAAAGAGAGCAGCCAGCGTGGTCATCATGATGGGACGAAAACGCAGCAGGCAGGCCTGGAAAATGGCTTCTTCCGGCGTCAGTTTGCCGTTTCTCTGCGCCTCAAGCGCAAAGTCGACCATCATGATGGCGTTTTTCTTCACAATGCCAATTAATAGCATGATCCCTATCAGGGCGATTAGGCTGAACGGGGCATTGAACAGTTCCAGTGCCAGTAGCGCACCCACCCCGGCAGAAGGCAGCGTTGAGAGGATAGTTAGCGGATGAACGTAGCTTTCATACAGCATACCCAGCACGATGTAGACCGTGGCGATGGCGGCGATAATCAGGATCACCTGCGAGTTCATCGTATCCTGAAAAACCTGCGCCGTACCGGCAAAACTGCCGCGCACCGTTGACGGGACGCCAAGCTGGGTCATGGTCCGGTTAATGGCTTCTGTGGCCTCAGAAAGTGATGCGCCGGTCGGCAGGTTAAACGACACGGTTGAGGCGGCAGACAGCCCCTGATGGTTCACCGACAGCGGGGCGTTCGCCGGTTGCCATTTAGCAAAGTACGACAACGGGATGGCTTTGCCATCGCTATTAATGACAAACATTTTATCCAGCGCGCTGATGTCCTGGGTGTAGCGCGGGTCGACCTCCATCACCACTTTGTACTGGTTCATCGGCTGGTAGATGGTCGATATTTGCCGCTGACCAAAGGCGTTATTCAGCAGGCTGTTGGCGGCTTCGACGTCGATCCCCAGACGTGACATGGTGTCACGATCGTAGGTCAGACTCATCTCTGCACCGTTGTCCTGCTGATCGGAGTTGACGTCAGCCAGTTGGGGCAGGGTGGCTAACGCTTTACGGATTTTCGGTTCCCATTCCCGTAATGCGGCAAGATCGTCCGACAGCAGCGTGTACTGGTAGCTGGCGTTGGCTTGCCGTCCCCCGACGCGAATATCCTGTACCGCCATCAGAAACAGGTTCGCCCCCGGCTCTTTGGCCAACTTCACGCGCAGCCTGTCAATCACCTGCTGAGCGGTTTGCTGGCGCTCTGCGCGCGGCTTCAGGGTAATAAACATCATGCCGCTGTTAACACGGGAGCCGCCGGTAAAACCGGTGACGTTGTCTACCGCCGGATCGTCACGGATGATCTTCATAAAATCCTGCAACTTTCCGCGCATGGCCTGAAAAGAAATGCTTTGGTCGGCCTGGATCCCCCCCATCAGTACGCCGGTGTCCTGCTCCGGGAAAAAGGTTTTGGGGATGGAAATATACAGCCAGACGTTGAGCGCAATGGTTGCCAGTAATACCACGCCCACCATTCGGGTATGGCGTAACACCCACTGCAGCGAGGTGGCGTAACTTTGTTGCAAGGCAACCAGCACCCGGCCAAATCCTCGCTTACGAGACTGTTCTCGTGGGGCGCTGGATTTGAGCATCCATCCGCACATCATTGGCGTAAGCGTCAGCGAGACCAGCAGTGAAATCCCGATGGCAACCGACAGGGTCACGGCAAATTCCCGCAGTAATCGTCCCGGCAGACCGCCCATTAACAGCAGCGGCAGGAACACCGCCACCAGCGACAGGCTCATGGAAAGCACCGTAAATCCGACTTCGCGCGTGCCTTGTAATGCCGCCTGGAGCGGCTTCATTCCCGCTTCCAGGTGCCGGGATATATTTTCCAGCACCACGATGGCGTCATCGACCACAAACCCGGTGGCAATGGTCAGCGCCATTAGCGACAGGTTGTTCAGACTGAATCCACACAGATACATGGCGGCAAACGTGCCAATCAGCGAGACGGGCACTGCTACGGCGGGGATCAGCGTCGCGCGCCCGGAGCGCAGGAAAACAAACACCACCAGGATAACCAGCGCCACGGAGATAATCAGCGTCTGTTCCACTTCTTCCAGCGACGCACGAATGGTCGGCGAACGATCCTGGGCAATTTGCAAATCAATGGCGGCCGGGATCAGCGTTTGTAACTCTGGTAATTTGGCCCGGATGCTGTCCACCGTCTGGATGATGTTGGCTTCCGGGAGTTTGCGGATCATCAACAGAATGGCCGGTTTGGCATTGGTCATCCCGGCGTTACGCACGTCCTGCACCGAGTCAGTGATAGAGGCGACGTCACCCAGGCGTACGGCCGCACCGTTGTTGTAGTGAATAATCAACGGTTGATACTCAGCCGCGGTTTTGAGCTCGTCGTTGGTTTGCACCTGCCAGCGGCGGGTTTCATCTTCCAGCGCGCCCTGTGGTTGACGCACGTTGGCGCTATTGATCGCGCTACGCACGTCATCCAAAGAGACACCCTGGTTAAACAGCGCCTGTGGGTTCAGGCCAACGCGCACGGCGGGCAGGGAGCTGCCGCCGACGTCGACGTCGCCAACGCCGTCAATTTGCGCGATGGTTTGCGCCAGTTGTGTCGAGGCGAAATCATACAATTCGCCCTGAGAATAAGTATCCGAGGTTAGCGTCAGGATCATGACAGGCGCATCGGATGGATTGGCCTTTCGGTACGTTGGCCGACTGGGCATTCCGCTGGGCAGCAGGCTTTGGGCGGCGTTAATGGCCGCCTGAACGTCCCGCGCTGCGCCGTTGATGTCGCGATCAAACGTAAACTCAAGAATAATGCGCGTGCTGCCAAGCGAACTGCTTGACGTCATTTCATTCACACCTGCGATACGCCCAAGCGAGCGTTCCAGCGGCGTTGCGACGGACGACGCCATGGTTTCGGGTGATGCTCCCGGCAGCGAGGCGCTGACCATGATCACCGGGAAATCTACCTGCGGCAGCGGCGCGACCGGTAACAGGCGAAAACCCAGAATGCCGCACAGGGTAATGGCGACGGAAAGGAGAATGGTCGCTACCGGACGATGGATGAAGAGAGCAAAAAATTTCATTTACGCGTCCTCTTCCTGACGCGGGAAGCGGTTTTTCACGTACAGCGACAGTCGGTCAAACAGCAGGTAAATCACCGGGGTGGTAAACAGGGTTAATACCTGACTGACCAGCAGTCCACCGACCATACCAATACCTAATGGGCGGCGTAACTCAGCGCCCACGCCGGTACTTAACATCAGCGGCAATGCTCCCAGCAGAGCCGCCAGCGTGGTCATCAGGATCGGGCGAAAACGCAGCAGGCACGCCTGGAATATGGCGTCGCGCGGAGCCATCCCCTGTTCGCGTTCAGCGGCAAGGGCAAAGTCGATCATCATGATGGCGTTTTTCTTGACGATACCGATCAGCAAAATAATACCGATGATCGCAATAACGTCCAGTTCACTACCGGCAATCATCAGCGCCAGCAGTGCCCCGACGCCCGCCGTCGGCAGCGTGGAGAGAATGGTGATTGGGTGAATAAAGCTCTCATACAGCACGCCGAGCACGATATACATCGCGACGACCGCCGCTACAATCAGCCAGATTGTGTTGCCGAGCGCGGCCTGGAAGGCCAGCGTACTGCCCTGGAACTGGGTGGTAATACTTGACGGCAGGTCCAGCGTTTTTTCCGCCTGCAGTATTGCCTCTACCGCATCGCCCAGCGAGTGGTCATCTGGCACGTTGAACGAGATGGTGGTGACCGGGAACTGATCGAGATGGTTTATCGACAGCGGGGCAAAACGCTGCTCAATGCTGGCGATGGTGCTAAGCGGGACGATCCCACCGTCGCTGCTGGTCAGGCGAAGGGAGTCCAACGCGGAAAGCCCCGGCGTACTGGCGGTATCATGTTCCAACACCACCCGATATTGGTTTGCCTGGGTGTAGATGGTTGAAATCAGCCGCTGTCCGAAAGCGTTATACAGCGCGTTATCGACATCTGCCATGCTGATGCCTAAACGGCTGGCGCTGTCGCGATTAACATTTACATACGCCACCAGTCCCTGGTCCTGCCAGTCACTGCTGACGTCAGACAGCTGCGGCAACTGCTGCAGTTTTTCCAGTAGCTGCGGCACCCAGGTGCTGAGAGCGTCCAGCGAGGTGGCCTGCAGCGTAAACTGATACTGGGTGCGGCTCACCTGCGTATCAATGGTCAGATCCTGGGTAGGCTGGAGATAGAGGTCGACGCCGGGCACGTTATCCACTGCATCCTGCAGGCGAGCGATGACCTTTTGCACGCGGTCATCGCGTTCATTCAGCGGCTTAAGGTTAATTTGCAGGCGCGCGCTGTTCAGCGCCGGGTTGGTGCCATCAACGCCGACGAACGCGGTCAGGCTTTCTACTGCCGGGTCTTTAAGGATCACATCAGAGACCTGACGCTGGCGTTGAGCCATGCTGGCAAATGAGCTGGACTGCGGTGCCTGCAATGTGCCCTGAATAATGCCGTTATCCTGGATCGGGAAGAAGCCCTTCGGGATAAAGATCCACAGCATCACGCTTAATGCCAGCGTGCCGAGCGCGACGCCAAGCGTCAGCCATGGGTGGTTAAGCACTTTTGCCAGCCAGTGACCGTACCCGGCAATGACGCGCTCGAACATTCTTTCCGAGGCACGGGAGAAGCGGTTTTGCTTGCGCAATGACGCCTGGCTGAGCATGCGGGCGCACATCATTGGCGTGAGCGTCAGTGACACGACGGCGGAAATCAAAATCGCCACCGCCAGCGTGACGGCGAACTCGCGGAATAATCGCCCGACGATATCGCCCATAAACAGTAGTGGGATCAGCACCGCGATCAGGGAAAACGTCAATGAGATGATAGTAAAACCAATCTCGCCTGCGCCTTTCAGCGCGGCGGTCAGCGGTTTTTCCCCTTTTTCGATATAGCGCGAAATATTCTCGATAACCACAATCGCGTCATCGACCACAAAACCCGTGGCGATGGTCAGCGCCATCAGCGTCAGGTTATTGATCGAGAAATCGAGGAATACCATTACCGCAAAGGTACCTATCAGCGATAGCGGTACGGCGACCGCGGGAATAATCGTGGCCGGTATATTGCGCAGGAACAGGTAAATGATCATCACCACCAGCGCAATCGCCAGCATCAGTTCAAACTGGGTGTCGGAAACGGAAGCGCGAATGTTGGTTGTACGATCCGAAAGCACCGTGACATTGACCGATTTTGGCAGGCTTTCTGTTAGCGCAGGCAGCATCTGGCGAATGCTGTCCGCGGTGGAGATAATGTTCGCACCAGGCTGGCGCTGAACGTTCATCACGATAGCTTGTTGCTTATTGGCCCACGCGCCCAGCCAGCTGTTTTCCGCCCCTTGCTCGACGGTTGCGACATCGCCGAGGCGCACTGGCGCACCGTTTTTATAGGCAATGATTAACTGACGATACTCATCGGCAGACTGCATCTGGTCGTTTGCTGACAGGGTGACGGCGCGCGTCGGGCCATCCAGGCTACCTTTGGCTGAATTGACGTTGGCGCCGGTGATGGCGGTGCGGACGGTTTCGCTGGTCAGCCCTAACGCGGCAATGGCCTGTGCGTTAAGTTTTACGCGCACGGCGGGACGTTGTCCGCCAGACAGTGTAACCAGGCCCACGCCGGAGACTTGAGAGATTTTCTGCGCCACGCGGGTTTCGACCATATCTTCCACCTGCGTCATGGGCATGGCGGTAGAGGTCACCGCCAGCGTCATGATCGGCGGATCCGCCGGGTTCACTTTACTGTACACTGGTGGATTAGGCAGATCGCTCGGTAATAAATTGGTGGCGGCGTTAATCGCGGCCTGGACTTCCTGTTCGGCGACGTCCAGCGGTAACGTGAGCTGAAACTGCAATGTCACCACGGATGCACCGCCGGAGCTTTGTGAGGACATCTGTTTTAGACCCGACATCTGCCCAAACTGGCGCTCAAGCGGAGCCGTCACGGCGGAGGTCATCACATCCGGGCTGGCGCCAGGGTAGAGTGTCACCACCTGAATGGTCGGGTAATCCACTTCCGGCAACGCCGCGATGGGCAGGAAGCGATAGCCTATAATCCCGGCGAGTAAAATCGCCACCATCAGCAGCGTGGTGGCAACAGGGCGCAGAATAAACAGGCGGGATGGGCCGCCGGTGTTGTCCGGAGGTAACGCCTGCATCAGGAGCGTGCTCCTTTTTTGCCGTACTCGCGTGCGGTGGCTTTATTGTTTGTGGCTGTGGCGCTATGCGCCTCTACAACGTCAACTTTTGCCCCTTCCGTCAGGCGGTCAATACCGTCGGTGACGACGCGATCGCCCGCCGACAGCCCGGCGGTAATCACCACTTTTTGACTGTCCTGAATGCCCGGTTTGACCAGATGTTTACTGACTTTATTCTCTGTATTCAGCACCCAGACAAAGTGACCTTCATTGCCCATTTGTAAGGCGGCAGTGGGGATCACGATGGCGTTTTGCTCGGTGGCGACCAGCATGCGGGCGTTAACGAACTGGTTCGGAAACAGCGTGTCATCCTGATTGTTGAAGCGAGCCTTCGCTTTGATGGTGCCGGTGGTGGCATCAATCTGGTTGTCGAGGCTCAGCAGTACGCCTTCACTGAGTTTCTGCGAATTGGTACGATCCCAGGCTTCGACCTTCAGCGGGTTGCCTGTTTTTTGCGCCCGTAGCACGGTCGCAATATCGTTTTCTGGCAAGGTGAAGATCAGGTCGATGGGATGGGTTTGCGTAATGACGACAATCCCGGTGGTATCACCGCTGGAGATTTGGTTACCCACGTCGACCAGTTTCAGGCCGACACGGCCATCGACAGGGGCGGTGATGCGACTCCAGTCGAGCTGCAACTGGGCGCTGGCGACGCTGGCTTCATCGGCTTTGATCGTCCCTTGCGTTTCGTTCACCAATGCCTGTTGAGCATCCAGTTCCTGACGGGAGACCAGATTGGTTTTCACCAGTTGCTGATAGCGGGCCAGGTCGCGACGGGCATTTGCCAGCGTCGCGGTATCTTTGGCTAACTGTCCCTGCGCCTGGGCAAGGGCGACTTTGAACTGGCTGGGGTCTATTTCAGCCAGCAGGTCGCCGGCTTTGACCTGCTGTCCTTCCTGAAAGTGTAACGCGATGAGCTGACCGTCTACCCGACTGCGAACCGTTGCGGTATTCGCGGCCGTCACGGTGCCCAGTCCCGTCAGGTAACGTGGAACGGCTTGTTCAGTGGCGGTGGCAACCTGCACGGGGGCTAGCGGACCAGAACGCATTCCGCGACGCCCTGAGCCTGCGGCGTGCTGTGCTTGCCCGGTTGCACCGGGGGCATTCCCCTGAGATTCACTGCGACTGTGCCAGAACCAAAATGCGGCGATGGCCGCCACGACGGTCACGATTGCTATCACCCAGCGGGATTTGTTACTGCCTTTCATTGTTATAAGTTTCTCATCCTGAAACGTTTCGCGTAATGATACTAGTTTAGCCAGCGATCAAGGGCGAAAGATGGAGGAATTATGAAACACTGTCGGGATTCGTCTGAATGGCGGTGCGGCTTTGCGAGGCGTTACGCAACAATGGGCGGTGAAAATCGCCAATGCGGAAGAGTGCGCTAGAGTGCGGATAAGGCAAAAGGAGGAAAGCCAGAGATTTCAGCCGGACGCTGGAACGGGAAAGCCCCTCCCGAGGAAGGGGCCAAAATAAGGAAAGGGTTATGATGAAGTACGTCATCATACTGGTGATACTCTTAGTCATTAGCTTACCGGCTTACTAAGACACCAGGGGGAGGGGAAACCTTCCCTAACCCTCACTCCTGACCATAAGCCACAGTCACGATGATGTCAATACGCACACTTTTCAGCCTGCGAGCCGCTTAGCGGAAAACCACATCGGCCCAGCGTGCCAGACCGGCAGTCACCGAGCCGAAATCATCACCACCGGCGATAGGGATCCCCGGTAGCTGTTCGGCGAGCGCTTTTTTGATAAGCGGTGAGCGTGCACTGCCACCGGTCAAATAAATAACATCCGGTTTTTCCTGGGCATTATCCAGCGCCAGCTGCACCTGCTCCAGAATACGAGCCAGTGGCTGATTGAGCGCCGCCTCCAGCCCCTGTTGACTGATTGCTGTCGCCAGTTCATCA
Source organism: Citrobacter sp. TBCS-14 (assembly GCF_005280805.1). Lineage (NCBI taxonomy): Bacteria > Pseudomonadati > Pseudomonadota > Gammaproteobacteria > Enterobacterales > Enterobacteriaceae > Citrobacter > Citrobacter sp. TBCS-14. Next base: position 879,532 of record NZ_SZWM01000164.1, on the reverse strand, counting down.
CTGATAAACGGCAGCGCCGCCGTGACGTTAGCCTGTGCGGAAAGCGCAATTTTGCTTTCTTCTGCGCTGCGTACCAGCCGGTAGCTCAGACGTTCGCGCCAGACTTTGAGCAGTAACGCGACTTTGTCTGCTTCACGCGCGTCGCGGATCAGATCGTTTAACAAGCGTCCGTTGGCGGTACTGTAAAAATCACTTTGGGCCGGAACATCGTTAATGGCGACGGCGTTCCACCACGGCAGAATAGGTAAGGCGATGCCTTTTTCGGTTTCGCCTCCCATGCCGAGCAATGGCATCAGGTGTTTAAAGGCCAGCGCGATGTCCAGATCGTTACCGCCTACGCGACAGCCACTGTGGCCTAACAGGCTGGTTTCGCGATCGGCGCGCTGATGCCACTGCGGACCCATCAGCAGCAACGAGCAGTCGGTGGTACCACCGCCGATGTCCACCACCAGCACGCGTTTTTCGTCTTGCAACGTGGCTTCATAATCCAGTCCCGCCGCGACTGGCTCGTACTGAAACACCACATCCTGGAAACCGGCGCGTTTGGCCGCACGCTCAAGAATACCTTGTGCCTGGGCGTTGGCGTCGTCGCCGCCTAACCCCTGGAAGTTGATCGGACGACCGATAACGGCCTGGGTGATCGCTTCGGGTAGCTGGTTTTGTGCCTGGTTGCGGATGTGCAGCATCATCGCGCAGACTAAATCTTCAAATAGCGCAACCTGCTGCGGTTTCAGACCGTTGGCACCTAAAAACGATTTTGGTGATTTAACGAAGTAGACTTCTTCCGGGTCATCAATATATTGGCCCAGTGATGCCAGACCAAACTGCACGCTATTGGCGTTCACATCGATGTCTTCTTCGCGATTAAAGCGCACCGCACGACGCAGTAATGCCTGCGTTTCGTCATCCGTTGCCGGGACATCGTGATGGCGATACAGCCACTCGCTGACCGCTTCACGCGTCGGGGCGCACAGCATGGAGGGCAGTAGCGTGCTGTCATTTTCCATTTTGAGCAATTGCGGCTGCCCGTCACGCATGACGGCCACTGAACAGTTCGCCGTACCATAGTCAAAACCAATAAACACCGTAAAGCTCCCCAGGGCAGTCAAGAAGGGGCGAGACTTTAGCGAAATGTTGTCGTCCCGACAACTGGAATATGAAAGCAAGGCGCATCGGCGGAATAGCATTTATGCTGTAGGCTGGTAAAAAAAAGGACGCGGACATGTATACACTGAACTGGCAATCGCCCTATGACTGGCCCTGGATGCTGGGGTTTCTCGCTGACCGTGCCGTGGATGGCGTAGAAACTGTAGGCACATTGACGTATGCAAGAAGCCTGGCGATTGGCCAGCATCGTGGGGTGGTGAGTGTTGCCCCGGATCTGGAGGCCAACGTGCTGCAGGTAACGTTAAGCCCGGGACTTCAGCCCGTTGCCCGCGAGTGTCTGGCCAAAATGGCGCAGTTGTTCGATCTGAACTGCTGTCCGCAGCACATTGTCAGCGCGTTGGGGCGTCTGGGAGCCGCACGCCCTGGATTGCGTCTACCGGGATCGGTTGATGCGTTCGAACAGGGCGTTCGCGCGATTTTAGGTCAGTTGGTCAGCGTGGCGATGGCGGCAAAACTGACGGCGAAGGTGGTGCATCTGTATGGCGATAGGCTTGCCGACGCACCAGAGTACGTGTGCTTTCCTACCCCTGAGGCGCTGGCCGCCGCACAACCGCTGGAGCTGAAAGCGCTGGGCATGCCGCTTAAACGTGCGGAAGCGCTGATTCACCTTGCCCGGGCGGCGCTGGATGGCACGCTTAAGCCTGTTACCCCGCCTGATATCGAGCAGGGGGTGAAGCAGTTACAAACGTTTCCAGGCATTGGGCGCTGGACGGCCAATTACTTCGCGCTGCGCGGGTGGCAGGCGAAGGACATTTTTCTTCCCGATGATTACTTGATTAAACAGCGTTTTCCAGGCATGACGCCAGCGCAAATCCGGCGCTACGCAGAGCGCTGGAAGCCCTGGCGTTCCTACGCGCTACTGCATATCTGGTATACGGAAGGCTGGCAACCATCAGTTGATGGCGAAATTGCTGGTGTTGAGTAGCAACTCCAGCGGTTGGGCGTCGGCAATAATATCGCCAAAAATCATATCAATACCGATGCCAGACAGGGCATCCATAATCAGCGGCATGTTTACCGGTCCAGCGATAGTTTTGATATCCAGACGTTGTGCGTGGCTCTGAATAATGGAAACCCACATTTCGTCCGTCAGATTGCCGTGCGCGCTGGCGCTCAGTTCGCTGTCAAGTAACAGGTAATCAGCGACGTGATACTTGAGATTGTCAAAGACCTCTAAATCGCGACCGACCTGGCTTAAAATGATGCGACAACCCGCCTGGCGTAATCGTTGCATGGCGGGTATGGCCTGCGCTGGATGCGTTTTCATCACTTCTACCGGTACGCTCAGATGCAATAAACGAGGCGGAAGCGGACTGTTTTCCATCAATGCCAGCAGTTCATCAACCAGCACGGGATTGAGCAACCCGGCGGCGGAAAGAGGCAGGGCAACGCTAAGCCCTTTACCGGCAACAGCGGAGGCAGAATGCTGGAAAAATTCAGTAAAGACCCGACGGTCGAGAGCATGATTGAGTGCAGGATCGACCAGACCGGCGCGGAAAGCCTGCTCCTCAATGACGTCGCCTTCGCTGTTCCATAAGCGCAGCGACAACAGCCAGAAGCTAAAGGTCTCAGGAACCCGTGGAGACGCGACGCCGTGGGCGATCATCAATATTGGGTTATGGGTAATGATGTTGCGTTGTTCATCGGGTGACAGTATCCCTCGCGTCGCATGCATCTGGCTCTGCTGGGGTTCATAGACGCATACCCGCCCACGTCCGCTATTTTTGGCCGCGTAGCAGGCAATATCTGCCTGCGACATTACCTCGGTGGCGATACGATTTTTGTCATCAATTAGCGTGATCCCAGCACTGGCGCCAATACGGTGTAAACGGCCTTCCCATGTAAAGTGGTAATCATTGATGGCGCTAATGACGCGACCCGCGATAAACCGGGCACTTTCGATATTACAATCTGGCAGCAGCAAGCCGAACTCATCGCCGCCAAGACGCGCCAGCACATCGCTGGTGCGCAGCATGCTCAGCATCAGAGAAGAGAGCTCGCGCAGCAAGGCATCTCCCGCCGCATGACCGGCGCTATCGTTGACGGCTTTAAAACGATCCAGATCGATGAAGACCAGCGCGTGATGCTGATGGGAGTTGTGTACCGTATGCAGCAATTGTTTCAGATGGTTTTCGAAGCTGACCCGGTTGGCCAGATGCGTGAGGTCATCATGCGATGCGCTGTAACTGAGTTGACGCAACATCTTGCGTGATTCGGTGACATCCTGAATCACCAACACGGAGCCAATGCTACCGCCGTCGAGGGTGCTGAGCGGCGTGATACTGTACTGAATATCGTAACTGGTGCCGTTACGACAATGCAGGACCACTTCTTGCTCAATAGCCGTGCGCGACATGTCGGCGCTGTAGATATTTTCCATTAGCGGGCCGTTATCACCGAAAGTAATACGCAGCACCGTGAGCAACGGGATCCCTAATGCGCTCTCTTGCGACCAGCCGCTCATTTTCTCGGCCACCGGATTCATAAAGGTGATTTTCAGGTCGACGTCGATACAAATCACCGCTTCACCGATGGAATCCAGCGTAATATGCAAACGCTCTTTTTCCTGATACAGCGCCTCGTGGAGTTGCTTCACTTCGGTCATGTCGAGATTGATACCGAGCAAACGTTCCACTTCGCCGTCTTTATTCAGCACCCGGTTAGCCAACGAGCGGATATGCCGAATGCCGTCTTTGACCGCAATGCGGAATTCAAGTTTGAAAGGAACACGTGCCGCCAGCGAATCGCGAATCACGCTTTCGGCATGTTCGCGATCTTCAGGGACCACGCAGTCATACCAGACTTGCCAACTGGGTTTGATGTGCGCAGGGACCTCATAAAGATCGAACATGCGCTTATCCCAGCTGATTACGTCAGGCTGCAATTCCCATTCCCAGATGCCAATGCCGCCTGCTTCATTCGCCAGCGTAATACGTTCCATTAACCGCTTATTGATCCACTCCGTGTGTTTCAGGTCGTTAATGTCCTCAACCTGGGCAATAAAGTAGAGTGGGGTGTTATCGCTATGACGAACCAGTGAAACGGCCAGCAGTGCCCAGACCACCTCGCCTGCACGGGTGTAATAGCGTTTTTCCATTGAATAACTATTGATTTCACCGCGCGACAGCATTTGCAGCTGCTCAAGGTCGTTATTCAGATCTTCCGGCCAGGTTAACTGCTGGAAGGTCAGCGAGCGCAGCTCTTCCTGGCTGTAACCCAGAAAATGACACAAGGCTTTATTGGCCTGTAGCCATTGCCCCTCGGTGCCCACCAGCGCCATGCCGATAGCGGAGTATTCCATGGCGTTGCGAAAACGCGTTTCGCTCTCTGAAATGTGTTTACGTTCGGCACGAAACGCGTACATGACCATGGTCATCATGTTTGCCGGTAACAGAATCATCAAAAACGGCAGCCACGGCATGCTGGACATGACAAACGTTTTCGAGGTGGAGAGCAGTGAAGGGTCGGCGGCCAGCATTAGCGAGACCATCATTACGGTGCTGAGGAAAATCAGAAACGCTTCCATGCGCGGCAGACGCACGGCACTCCACATCAGCAAAACGATCACGCAGGTAAACGGCCATGGAAGATACATCATCGACAGCCAGCTGAACGCTAAAGTTACCAGTAGGGTGATGAGCGTTTCCAGCAATAAACGGGGATCGCGGTGACGCAGCAGATAGTGCGGCTTAAACAGCAAACCTAACGGTACCAGCGCGAGCGCGCCGATGGATTCTGAAAGCACCCAAATTAGAAACGTATTTAACGACGTTTCACCTGGAAGCAGCAGCCACATCAAAAAACCGCCCAGCAGCGGCGGGACTACGGCACTACCGAATGCCAGACGCGCCCAGTCGTTAAGATTTTGTAAGGGATTGTACCAGGGCAACAGCCTGCGCAATAACATGGCGCCCGCAACGGCCTCAATAATATTGATGGCAGTGTAGGTGAAATTCAGCGTGTCGGTCGGGAAGAACAACAAAGAGGCACCGATGCTGCCCAGGGAGCATGCCAGCGCGATCCCCGGCCACATCTTTCCTGCATGACGGTAAAAAGCCACCATCATAATTGAGGTCGGGAACCACAGCGGTGCCAGCTGCGTGCCGTAACGGGACAGCTCCAGCGAGAACAACGTAAAGATGAATGCCACCAGACCTAAACTGGCCAGGCGCAGTAGAGGATGCGGTAAGGTAACTAAAACATGTTGGGATGGTTTACTCATTACCGCTTTACCCGAATAGCCGATGTCGCCGTGGCGAAGATGCCGGAAGCATCATGTTTAATCTGTGATTATGCTAGTACAAACATTTTACAATTTATACGCCAGCTGCTCATAAAATAACACTCTCAAGCTATTAATTCCTAAGGTGGGTGAATAAATTTTGTGCCTGCTTTAAAACTGACCATTTTAATTTGCGACAGGGACTGCATTGGTGCAGCCTGGGCTGGCGTCGCGCCGCTGAAATCCCTATAATTGCCGCGTTTGGCGTTTCGACGCCCCCTTCCTAACATCCAGGTTAATCAGGTCGCTAAATTTATGACTGATCAGTCTCATCAGTGCGTCATTATCGGCATTGCCGGCGCATCGGCTTCCGGCAAGAGTCTTATTGCCAGTACTCTCTATCGCGAATTGCGTGAACAAGTGGGTGACGAACATATTGGCGTTATTCCCGAAGACAGTTATTACAAAGATCAAAGCCATCTGTCGATGGAAGAACGTGTAAAAACCAACTACGACCATCCGAACGCGATGGATCACAGCCTGCTGTTCCAGCATCTGCAAACGCTGAAACGCGGCTCGGCGATTGAATTACCCGTCTACAGCTATGTTGAACACACGCGTACGCAAGAGACTATTCATATTGAACCCAAAAAAGTGATTATCCTCGAAGGCATTTTGCTGCTGACGGATGCACGTTTGCGTGACGAGATGAATTTTTCTATTTTTGTAGATACCCCGCTCGACATTTGTCTGATGCGCCGTATCAAGCGGGACGTCAACGAGCGCGGCCGCTCGATGGATTCGGTGATGGCGCAATACCAGAAAACTGTGCGTCCAATGTTCCTGCAATTTATTGAACCCTCAAAACAATACGCCGATATCATCGTGCCGCGCGGGGGTAAAAACCGCATTGCCATCGATATTCTGAAGGCGAAAATCAGTCAGTTCTTTGAATAAGTTCAGCGAATTGTGTACCGTTCAGTAATAACCTGGTTCACCCTTAACGCACCTGGCGTTAAGGGGTTGAAGCACGAAAGGAGAAAGTGCCATGCGTTTATGTGACCGAGATATTGAAGCCTGGTTGGATGCAGGTCGTCTGTCGATCAATCCACGTCCTCCTGTCGAGCGTATTAATGGCGCAACAGTAGATGTGCGTCTTGGCAATAAATTTCGTACGTTCCGCGGTCATACGGCAGCGTATATCGATTTGAGCGGGCCGAAGGATGAAGTTAGCGCCGCGCTGGATCGCGTGATGAGTGATGAAATTGTCCTTGCCGAAGGCGAAGCATTTTTCCTGCATCCCGGCGAGTTAGCGTTGGCCGTAACCTTTGAATCCGTCACGCTTCCGGCAGATTTGGTTGGCTGGTTAGACGGCCGTTCGTCGCTGGCGCGTCTGGGCCTGATGGTTCACGTGACCGCGCACCGTATCGATCCGGGCTGGTCAGGGTGCATTGTGCTGGAATTTTATAACTCCGGGAAATTACCGCTGGCCTTGCGTCCGGGCATGCCGATTGGTGCGCTGAGTTTTGAACCGCTCTCCGGTCCGGCTGCGCGTCCCTACAATCGCCGCCAGGATGCGAAGTATCGCGACCAGCAGGGTGCAGTAGCCAGCCGGATTGATAAAGACTGATTTATTTTCAGTCCTTTGGGGATAGCATGAGACGATTTCTGACGACGCTGATGATTCTCCTGGTCGTGCTGGTGGCCGGTTTTTCTGCGTTAGTAATGTTGGTGAATCCCAATGATTTTCGCGCGTATATGGTGAAGCAGGTTGCTGCACGTAGCGGATATCAATTGCAACTGGACGGCCCACTGCGTTGGCACGTTTGGCCCCAGCTTAGCATCCTCTCTGGACGCATGGTGTTAACGGCTGAAGGGGCCAGCGAACCGCTGGTTCGTGCTGACAATATGCGTCTGGACGTCGCGTTATGGCCGCTGTTGAGCCACCAGCTCAGTGTGAAGCAGGTGATGCTCAAAGGTGCTGTTATTCAGCTGACGCCGCAGACCGAAGCGGTGCGTGGCGAAGATGCGCCCATTGCCCCGAAAGACAATACGTTGCCCGATGTCGCCGAAGACCGTGGATGGTCGTTTGACATCGCGCGTCTGCGCGTTGCCGACAGCGTGCTGGTGTTCCAGCATGAAGATGATGAACAGATTACGGTTCGCGACATTCACCTGGAAATGGAACAGGACACCCAGCATCGCGGTACCTTTGACTTCTCTGGTCGCGTAAACCGCGATCAGCGCGATCTGGCCTTAGCCTTTAACGGTAGCGTTGATGCTTCTGACTACCCGCATAACCTGGCGGCCAATATCGAGAAGCTCAGTTGGCAGTTACAGGGCGCCGATCTGCCGCAGCAGGGGATTCAGGGGCAGGGTAAGCTGCAGGTTCAGTGGCAGGAAGAGAATAAACAGCTCGCGTTTAACCAGATTGCGTTGACGGCCAACGACAGCACACTGTCCGGGCAAGCCCGTGTGTCGCTGTCTGATAAACCGGACTGGGGCGTCGATCTGCGCTTTGGTCTGCTCAATCTGGATAACTTGCTGGTGCAACGTGACGCCGCGGCGGCAACGAGCGGCGAGGTGCAACAGGGGCAAAGCCAGTCAACGCTCGCTCGACCGGTGATTGCGTCCCAGGTCGATGCCGTGTCGTATCAGGGGCTCAGGGGTTTTTCCGCAGATATTGCGCTACAGGCAGACAAAGTCCTGTGGCGTAAAATGGCCTTTGATAACGTTTCAGCCAAAATGGCGAATCAGTCAGGCTTGCTGAGTATCACTGAATTGCAGGGGACGAGTGAGGGTGGGTTGATTTCGCTGCCCGGCAAGCTGGATGCCAGAAAGGCGCAGCCGCACGCAGTCTTTCATCCGCGTCTGGAAAACGTCGAAATCGGTACCATCCTGAAAGCCTTTAACTATCCGATTGCGCTTACCGGCAAGCTGTCGCTGGCGGGCGATTTTTCCGGTTCTGATATTGACGCGCAGGCGTTCCGTCACAGCTGGCAAGGGCAGGCCCATGTTGATATGAGCGACGCACGCATGGAAGGGATGAACTTCCAGCAGCTGGTACAGCAGGCCGTTGAGCGCAGCGGCGGCGACGTGAAGTCTCAGCAGAGTCTGGACAACGTGACCCGACTGGATCGTTTTGTCACCGAGCTGTCGCTGGATAACGGCAAGGTGTCGTTGGATGAGATGGAAGGGCTGTCTTCCATGTTAGCGCTTTCCGGTAAAGGGACGCTGGATCTGGTTGAGCAGACGTGTGACACGCAGTTTAACGTGCGTGTGTTGGGCGGCTGGGATGGGGAAAGCAAACTGATTGACTTCCTGAAAGCCACGCCGGTTCCGCTGCGTATTTATGGGCCATGGCAGGCGTTGAACTATAACCTGCAGGTGGACCAGCTGCTGCGTAAGCATGTACAGGATGAAGCGAAACGTCGGCTGAACGACTGGGCCGATCGCAACAAAGAGTCCCGTAGCGGCAAAGATGTGAAAAAACTGCTGGATAAACTCTGACGGATAATGCCGGATGACGGCGCGAGAGCGTCTCATCCGGCACGTCACCTACACTTCGTAATCCATCTCTTCGTCATTAGTGTGCAGCGGTATTAACTGGACCTTTTGCACCCGGTGGTTTTCCACCTGCAACGTTTTCAGTCGATAGTCGCCCACCTGCACTTCTTCCCCGGTTTTCGGTATACGCTGCAAATATTCCATCAACAGCCCGGCAATGGTGTGATATTCCCGTTTCTCATCAAGGGGAATCGGGACGTATTGCACCAGATCTTCCAGCGGCATATGCCCGTTAGCCGTCCATGAACCGTCAGCATTTTTCTGAATGTCGTGGCGGGCGTCGATCTCTTCCACTTCATTCGGCAGGTTTCCGGCGATGGTTTCCATCACGTCGCTCAGCGTCACAAGCCCCTCTACGGAACCAAACTCATCCGCCACAAACGCAAAGTGGGTGCGGGCATTACGGAACTGCTCCAGCGCCGGCAGTAGCGGCAGGGTCTCCGGGAATACCAGCGGCTGGCGGATCAAGGCGCGTAGATCGAGCGGTTCGCCGCGCAGCGACTGTTGCAGCAGGTCGATGACGTGTACCACTCCGAGCAGTTCTTCCTGCTCATCTTCTCCGGTGACCACCAGACGCGTGTGCTGGTTTTTCTCCAGCAGGGCGCGGATCTCCGCTTCGGGTGCGTTAAGGTCGATATGCTCAATATCATGGCGCGAGGTCATAATGCTGCTGACGGTGCGCTGATTCAGATTCAGCACACGTTCAATCATCCGGCGCTCCTGCGGGGCAAAAATCTGACCTTCATGATGATCGGCCAGCATGGCTGCTGTTTCAGCATCCAGTTCGGCATCTTCTTTTTGTCCACTCAGCAGACGCATCACCGCCTCAGCGGTACGCTGGCGCAGGGTATGATTGGCTGACAGAAAACGGCGGCGGTTGAAGATGGCCAGCTGATTTAATGCCTCAATCATGACCGAGAAGCCGATAGCCGCGTACAGGTAGCCTTTTGGAATGCGGAAACCAAACCCTTCGGCGACCAGGCTGAAGCCGATCATCAGCAGGAAGCTAAGACACAGAATAACGATGGTAGGGTGGCTGTTGACAAAGCGGGTCAACGACTTGCTGGCCAGCACCATCAGGCTAATGGCAATAATGACGGCGGCCATCATCACGGCCAGATGATCGACCATCCCGACGGCGGTGATCACCGAGTCGAGCGAGAAGATGGCATCCAGCACCACGATTTGTGCGACCACGCCCCAAAACTTCGCGCCTTTACGCTGGGTGGGGTTATCGCTGTCTTTCCCCTCCAGCCGCTCATTGAGCTCCATCGTGGCTTTGAACAGCAGGAAGAAGCCCCCGAAGAGCATGATCAGGTCCCGTGCGCTAAAGCTCAGATCCCGAATGCTAAACAGCGGGGTGGTCAGCGTGACCAGCCAGGAGATTGAGGCCAGCAGCAGCAGACGCATCACCATCGCCAGCAGGAGCCCGGTAATACGCGCCTTGTCCCGCTGGGCTGGAGGTAATTTCTCCGCGAGGATGGCAATAAAAACAAGATTATCAATGCCAAGAACAAGTTCGATCACGATTAGCGTGACGAGTCCGGCCCAGATTGACGGATCGGCAATCCATTCCATAGTAAAAATGATACCCATAGTTGTATGACAATTGTCACAATTCGATCATGGATAAAGCCAGCGAAAAATGCAATGCCGGGAACGGATTTCTCTGTTATTGATATCCGGCAGTCAGTCGAGAAATAGCCTTAATGTTGCTGCAGGAAATAATTTTTTAACGCGGCATATATTTAGGAAATATCGCAGGTGGTCTGTTTTTTATATTGGCGCTGTCAATATCAATAAAATCCTAAAAATATTCAAATTTCATTCTTAATATTAATCTTAAAAGCAAGAGGTAGCGGTGTTGTTATCTTGCCTGCTATTCCTTTAGCTGCAACAATTCTTTCCGTATATAACAAGAAGCCTATTTCTTCCTTGCTCCGTGCTGCATTTTCTGATGTGACGCGGAGAAGGGTATGGCGAAAATAAAGGGGAAGGTAAAAATTTAAATTAATCAGTGCATTGGTAGCTAACAAAGCCAGGGGCGGTAGCGTGCCTGGCCGCCTGATGAACAGCCTGATTTATTCAGTCAACAGACCGAAGATGAATTCAATATTTTTAGGATTGATGCCAGTTAAATTTCTTTTCAATTAACGGCAAGGTAAATGTGAACAGGTGAAACTGCCATTTAGAAAGCACGTGATAATGACTCTGCCAAAGTGATAAATAATCAATGATGAAATCCAAAATTAAATTGATACCCGTCCTGGTGTCGGTGATCTTGATAAACGGTTGTACCGTACTACCGGGCAGCAATATGTCGACGATGGGTAAAGACGTGATTAAGCAGCAGGACGCTGATTTCGATCTCGACCGTATGGTGAATGTTTATCCACTGACGCCCCGACTGGTAGAACAATTACGCCCACGTCCAAACGTCGCCCAACCCAATACTTCGCTGGACCAGGAGATTTCCGGATACCAGTATCGCGTTGGCCCGGGCGACGTCCTGAATGTGACCGTCTGGGACCATCCGGAACTGACCACGCCAGCGGGGCAATACCGCAGCTCCAGCGATGCCGGCAACTGGGTTCAGCCCGATGGCACCATGTTTTATCCCTACATTGGCAAAGTCAACGTGTCCGGGAAAACGTTGGCAGAAATCCGCAGTGATATTACCGGGCGCTTAGCGAAGTACATTGCTGACCCGCAGGTGGACGTTAATATCGCCGCTTTCCGCTCGCAGAAGGCTTACGTCTCCGGGCAGGTGAACAAATCCGGCCAGCAGGCCATTACCAACGTACCGTTAACCATTCTCGACGCCATTAATGCCGCTGGCGGCCTGACCGAGGCGGCGGACTGGCGTAACGTCGTGCTGACCCATAACGGTCAGGAGCAGCGAATTTCCCTGCAGGCACTGATGCAAAATGGCGATCTCAGCCAGAACCGACTGCTTTACCCAGGCGACATTCTGTTTGTTCCACGCAACGACGATCTGAAAGTCTTCGTAATGGGGGAAGTGAAGAAACAGAGCACCCTCAAAATGGACTTCAGCGGTATGACGCTAACCGAAGCGTTGGGCAATGCGGAAGGGATCGACCTGACCACCTCCAATGCCAGCGGCATCTTCGTCATTCGACCATTGAAAGGCGAGGGCGCACGCAACGGCAAGATTGCCAATATTTATCAGCTCGATATGTCCGATGCCACCTCTCTGGTGATGGCGACGGAATTCCGCCTTCAGCCTTACGACGTGGTGTATGTCACTACCGCACCGGTCGCCCGCTGGAACCGTTTGATCAATCAGTTGCTGCCGACCATTAGCGGTGTTCGTTATATGACGGATACGGCCAGCGACCTTCACAACTGGTAATCGACATGTTTAACAAAATCTTAGTTGTCTGCGTGGGGAACATTTGCCGTTCCCCAACGGCAGAGCGCCTGTTAAGGCAGTTTCATCCGGCGTTGACGGTCGCCTCTGCAGGTCTCGGGGCGCTGGTGGGCAAGGGAGCCGACCCGTGTGCGGTGAGCGTGGCGCAGGCACATAACCTGTCGCTGGAGAATCATTGTGCGCGGCAAATCTCAGGAAAAATGTGCCGGGATTACGACCTGATCCTCACCATGGAGAAGCGTCACATTACCGCGCTGTGTGATATGGCACCGGAGATGCGCGGCAAGGTGATGCTATTTGGTCACTGGGACAGTGAGCGCGAAATACCTGACCCTTACCGTAAAAGCCAGGATGCGTTTGACGCGGTGTACGCCTTACTTGAACAGTCTGCCCGCCAATGGGCTCAGGCACTGAACGCGGAGCAGGGAAAACAATGACAGAGAACGTAAAACAGTCTGCTGCGTCAGCAACCGGCAATGATGAAATTGATATCGGTCGCCTGGTCGGGACGGTGCTGGAAGCGCGCTGGTGGGTGCTGGGTATTACCGCGGCCTTTACGCTGTGCGCGGCCATTTACACGCTGTTTGCCACGCCTATCTACAGTGCCGATGCGCTGGTGCAGATTGAGCAAAACACCGGCAATTCACTGGTGCAGGATATCGGCTCGGCGTTATCGAATAAACCACCCGCCTCGGAAGCCGAAATTCAGCTGATTAAGTCGCGGCTGGTATTGGGGAAAACGGTGGACGATCTGGATCTGGATATCGCCGTCACCAAGGAGACATTCCCGCTGTTTGGGGCGGGTTGGGACCGGCTGATGGGCCGCCAGAACGAAACGGTTAACGTGACGACGTTCACCTTACCAAAGGCAATGAATGAGCAAGCGTTCACCATTAAGGTGCTGAATAATAAAAGTTATCAGCTGATCAGTGACGGCGGTTTTAGCGCCCAGGGTCAGGTTGGACAGCCGTTAAACCGCGGCGGCGTCACGATGCAGGTTAACGCTATTCATGCTGCTGCTGGCAGCGCCTTTACTGTCAGCAAATATTCCACGCTGGGCATGATAAACGCCCTGCAAAATAACCTCAGCGTGACGGAAACCGGCAAAGACACCGGCGTTTTGAGCCTGACGTTCACCGGCGAGGACCGCGAGCAGATCCGCCAGATCCTTGACAGCATCACCCGTAACTACCTTGAACAAAACATCGTACGTAAATCCGAAGAGGCTGCCAAAAGCCTGGCATTTCTGGCCAGGCAGTTGCCGGAGGTGCGTAACCGTCTGGACGTTGCCGAAAACAAACTGAACGCCTTTCGTCAGGATAAAGATTCGGTCGATTTACCGCTGGAAGCCAAAGCGGTGCTGGATTCGATGGTTAACATTGACGCCCAGTTGAATGAACTGACGTTCAAGGAGGCGGAAATCTCCAAGCTGTTCACCAAAGCGCATCCAGCTTACCGCACGCTGCTGGAAAAACGTCAGGCGCTGGAAGATGAGAAAGGCAAACTGAACGGCCGGGTGACGGCGATGCCAAAAACGCAGCAGGAAATTGTCCGTTTGACCCGCGATGTGGAGTCCGGTCAGCAGGTCTATATGCAGTTGCTGAACAAGCAGCAGGAGCTGAAGATAACCGAAGCCAGCACGGTAGGGGATGTGCGTATTGTCGACCCGGCCATTGCTCAGCCCGGCGTGCTGAAGCCGAAAACTGCGCTGATTATTCTCGGCAGTATTCTGCTAGGCCTGATGCTATCAGTGGTCGGCGTGCTGCTGCGTTCGCTGTTCAACCGCGGTATCGAAAGCCCGCAGGCGCTGGAAGAACAGGGGATTAACGTATATGCCAGTATTCCGCTGTCGGAATGGCAAAAAGCGCGTGATAACGTGCAGACCATTAAAGGCATCAAACGTTACAAGCAAAGCCAACTGCTCGCGGTGGGTAACCCCACGGACCTGGCGATAGAAGCGGTGCGCAGCCTGCGCACCAGCCTGCACTTCGCCATGATGCAGGCGCGCAATAATGTGCTGATGCTCACTGGCGTCAGCCCATCAATTGGCAAAACCTTTGTCTGTGCCAACCTGGCGGCGGTGATCAGCCAGACCAATAAACGCGTGCTGCTGATCGACTGCGATATGCGCAAAGGGTACACGCATGAGTTGCTGGGCACCAATAACGTCAACGGTCTGTCCGACATCCTTGTGGGTAAGGGCGATATGGCCACTTGCGCCAAACCGACGTCTATTCCTCATTTCGATCTGGTCCCGCGCGGTCAGGTGCCACCCAACCCTTCTGAACTGCTGATGAGCGAGCGTTTTGGCGAGCTGATTGCCTGGGCCAGTGCGCGCTATGACCTGGTACTGATTGATACCCCGCCCATTCTGGCGGTGACCGACGCGGCCATTGTTGGCCGTCATGTTGGCACCACGCTGATGGTCGCTCGTTATGCCGTCAACACCCTGAAAGAGGTGGAAACCAGCCTGAGCCGCTTTGAGCAAAACGGGATTCAGGTTAAGGGCGTGATCCTCAACTCCATCTTCCGACGCGCAAGCGGGTATCAGGATTACGGCTACTACGAATATGCATACACGTCGGATTCGAAATAAATAACCAACCCTGCCGGATGCGGCGTAAACGCCTTATCCGGCCGACAGAAACATATTTATACCCTGGGAATGAAAATGACCACAGACAACCCGCTCATTTCAATTTATATGCCGACCTGGAATCGTCAGCAACTGGCGATCCGGGCGATTAAATCGGTCCTGCGACAGGATTATCCGCACTGGGAGATGATCATCGTGGATGACTGCTCCTCTGCGTATGAACAATTAAAGCAGTATGTAGAAGAGCTGAACGATCCGCGCGTCACCTATACCCATAATGCCTTTAATTCCGGGGCGTGTGCGGTGCGCAATCAGGCCATTATGCAGGCCAGCGGGCAGTACATTACCGGTATTGACGACGACGATGAGTGGACGCCGAATCGCCTGAGCGTGTTTCTAAAAGATCGCCATCAGCTGGTCACTCGGGCGTTTCTGTATGCCAATGATTATATTTGCGAAGGCGAAGTCTATTCCCAGCCCGCCAGCCTGCCGCTGTATCCCAAGTCGGTGTACTCACGGCGCAGGTTCTATAAACGCAACATTATTGGCAATCAGGTCTTTACCTGGGCGTGGCGGTTCAAAGCCTGCCTGTTCGATACCTCGCTGAAAGCGGCACAGGATTACGACATTTTTCTGCGCATGGTGGTGGCCTATGGCGAGCCATGGAAGGTCAATGAAGCCACGCAGATCCTGCATGTGAATCACGGCGAGATGCGCATTACTTCATCGCCGAAAAAATTCTCCGGTTACTTCCAGTTTTACCGTAAGCACAAAGGCAAATTTGACCGCGCCAGCAAAAAATATCAGCTGTTTACGCTGTATCAGATCCGCAACAAACGCATGAACTGGCGCACGTTGCTGACCCTGTTATCGCTGCGTAACGGTAAACGCCTGGCCGACGGTCTACGGGGGCGCTAAGTATGCTGGAAGATATCCGCGCCAATAGCTGGAGTCTGCGGCCGTGCTGCATGGTGATGGCCTATCGGGCCGCCCATTTTTGCTCTGTCTGTCGCAAAAAAAACGTGCTGAATAACCTGTGGGCCGCACCGGTGCTGGTGATGTATCGCCTGATTACCGAATGTATTTTCGGCTATGAAATCCAGGCGGCTGCGACTATCGGCCGTCGTTTTACTATTCATCATGGCTATGGCGTAGTCATCAACAAACGCGTGGTGGCCGGGGACGATTTTACCCTGCGTCATGGCGTGACCATCGGCAACCTCGGCGCAAACGATCTGGCCTGTCCGACGATCGGCAACGGCGTTGAGTTGGGGGCCAATGTCACCTTGCTGGGCGATGTCATCATTGGTCATAACGTGACGATTGGCGCTGGCAGCGTCGTTGTGGACAGCGTGCCGGACAATACGCTGGTGGTGGGTGAGAAAGCGCGAGTAAAGGACGTAAAATGAATATCCTGCAATTTAATGTCCGACTGGCAGAAGGCGGCGCGGCAGGGGTGGCGATGGATTTACACCTGCGGGCGCTGGAGCATGGGCTGTCGTCGCGCTTCATTTATGGCTACGGCAAAAGCGGTAAGAAAAGCCTCAGCCACCATCACTATCCGCAGGTGTTCAAGCATACGCCGCGCCTGACGTCGGCGCTGAATATTGCGCTGTTTCGCTTCGCTAACCGCGACCTGTTTGGCAATCTCGACAATCTGTATCGTACAGTCACCCGCACCGCAGGCCCACTGGTGCTGCATTTTCACGTGCTGCACAGCTATTGGCTGAATCTGGAAGAGGTGGTGACGTTTTGTCAAAAGGTGCAGGCGCATAAACCGGATATCACCTTTGTCTGGACGCTGCACGATCACTGGAGCGTGACCGGGCGCTGCGCGTTTACTGACGGCTGCGAAGGCTGGAAAACCGGCTGCCGGAAATGCCCGACGCTGAGTAATTATCCGCCGGTTAAGGTTGATAAAGCGCATCAACAACTGCCCGGCAAACGCCAGATGTTTCGCGCCATGCTGGCGCTGGGTTGTCAGTTTATCTCCCCCAGTCAGCATGTGGCTGACGCGTTTAACAGCCTGTACGGCGCGGGGCGCTGCGCCATTATCAACAACGGGATCGATGTCGCGACCGAAGCCATTCTCAGTGATTTGCCGCTAAACGATGAGCCTCGCAGCCGGCCGAAAATCGCCATCGTGGCTCACGACCTGCGCTATGACGGCAAAACCAACCAACAGTTGGTGCGACAGATGATAGCGCTGGGCGACAAAATAGAGCTGCATACCTTCGGCAAATTCTCGCCGTTTAGCGGCGCGAACGTGGTCAATCATGGATTTGAAACCGACAAGCGCATACTGATGAGTGCGCTTAACCTGATGGATGGACTGGTGTTCAGCTCGCGAGTGGATAACTACCCGCTGATTTTATGCGAAGCGCTTTCTATCGGCGTACCGGTGATTGCCACGCACAGTGAGGCCGCACAGGAAGTGCTGGCGAAATCGGGGGGAAAAACCTTCAGTGAAGAGGATGTCCTGCAGCTGGTGCAGTGCAATAAAACGGCGATCGCGCAGGCGGTATTTGGTACGTCGCTGGCGGCCTTTCGCCAGCGCAGCCGCAGCGCTTACAGCGGCCAACAGATGCTGGAGGACTATGTCTCGTTCTATCAGAATCTGTAGCTATTTGATGCTGCCGCTGCTGTACCTGCTGGTCAACGTTAAGCTTGTGCAGTTGGGGGAAAGTTTTCCGGTCACCGTGGTTACGTTTTTGCCGCTGCTGCTGTTGCTGTTTGTTGAGCGTATCAATATCAAAAAACTGCTGATTGCGCTGGGGATTGGCGGTGGGCTGACGGCCTTTAATTACCTGTTTGGTCAGTCGCTGGATGCCAGCAAATATGTGACCTCCACCATGCTGTTTGTCTATACGGTGATCATTATTGGCATGGTCTGGAGTATTCGCTTTAAAACCGTCTCCCCGCATAACCACCGTAAGATTTTACGTTTTTTCTGGCTGGTGGTGGGGCTGGTGGTGGCGCTGGCTGCGGTTGAGATGGCGCAGATTATTCTCACCGGTGGCAGCAGTTTAATGGAAGCAATTTCGAAATATCTTATTTACAGCAACAGTTATGTTCTGAACTTTATTAAGTTTGGTGGTAAACGAACTACCGCGCTTTATTTCGAACCGGCATTCTTTGCTCTGGCATTAATCTCAATTTGGCTCAGCATCAAACAGTTTGGTATCAAAACGCCTAAGACCGATGCTATGATTCTGGCAGGGGTGATATTATCAGGATCGTTTTCAGGGGTAATGACTTTTATTTTATTTTACCTGCTGGAGTGGGCGTTTCAGTATCTGAACAAAGAAGCGATAAAAAAGAAGTTACCGCTGGCGATAATCTCACTTAGCGTGTTTATGGTTGGCGTAATATTTGCTTTTCCCTACATTGCCGCACGACTTGGTGATTTAGGCACGGAAGGGTCGTCATCGTATTACCGTATTGTGGGGCCGCTGGTGATGGTCGGTTATTCATTGCTCAATATCGATGGCGTAGTCAGATTTGGCTCACTTTATGAATATGTAGCGTCATTCGGAATTTTTAACGGTGCAGATGTCGGAAAAACAATAGACAATGGTTTGTATCTGCTGATTATTTATTTCTCATGGTTCGCTGTGATATTAGCGGTGTGGTACATGGGAAAGGTTCTGAAAATGATGTTAAATGCGTTTGGCGATAATCCGAATTATCAGGTGCAGCTTTATCTTTTTACGCCTCTGTCGCTTTTTTTTACCGGTTCAGTATTTAGCCCGGAATATGCGTTTTTAATTGTTTGTCCGTTTATTTTGCGCAAGGCGCTAAATATCGCGAGGTAATTCCTATGCTGCTCACTATTATCACCGTCGCCTTTCGTAATCTGAAAGGGATCGTCAAAACCCACGCATCGCTAGCCCATCTGGCGCAGGCGGGCGACATCAGCTTTGAATGGATTGTGATCGATGGCGGTTCTGCGGACGGTACGCAGGCGTTTCTGGAGAGTCTCAACGGTGAGCACCGGTTACGGTTTGTCAGCGAACCGGACAACGGTATTTATGATGCGATGAACAAAGGCATTGCCCTGGCGCGAGGGCGGTTCGCACTGTTTCTGAACTCCGGTGATATTCTGCATGCGGATGCTGCGTCATTTATCCGCCAGCTCAAAACGCAAAGCGACAAGGCGATGGTGATCGGCGATGCGCTGCTGGATTTTGGTGATGGAAACAAAATTAAGCGTCGTGCCAAGCCCGGTTGGTATATTTATCACAGCCTGCCGGCCAGTCATCAGGCGATATTTTTTCCGCTCAATGGACTGCATGCCTGGCGCTACGATCTGCAATTTAACGTGTCGTCTGATTATGCGCTGGCCGCAAAATTATATAAATCTGGTTATGCCTTTAAAAAATTAAGCGGACTGGTCTCTGAGTTTTCTATGGGCGGCGTATCGACGACAAATAATCTTGAGTTATGTCGGGATGCAAAAAAGGTCCAGCGTCAGATATTACATATGCCGGGCTTTTGGGCCGAACTGTCCTGGCATTTGCGCTTACGCACCACCGGTAAGGCCAAAACCTTATATGGCAAAATGTAAGGGGTAAATATGCAGGATTTAAAAGGCTTCACGATGCCGAAAGGCTTTCGCGGAGGTGGTGCAATTAAAGTGCAATTATGGTGGGCGGTACAGTCAACATTATTTCGACTATCACCGCAGGTGATGTACCGCTGGCGCGCATTTTTATTACGTTTATTCGGCGCGAAGATAGGAAAAAACGTCGTTATTCGACCTTCAGTAAAAATAACCTATCCGTGGAAATTAACCCTGGGTGATTACGCATGGGTGGGTGATGACGCGGTGTTATATACGCTGGGCACGATTACGATTGGTGCCAATGCTGTTATCTCGCAAAAAAGTTATTTATGTACCGGTAGCCATGATTATGCCAGCCCGCACTTTGATATTAACGCCACGCCGATTGTGATTGGCGAGAAATGCTGGCTGGCGACAGATGTATTTGTCGCACCCGGCGTGACGATTGGGGCGGGCACTGTCGTTGGGGCGCGAAGCAGCGTTTTTAAATCGCTGCCCGCCAATGCCGTTTGTCGGGGAAATCCTGCGGTCGTAACGCGCGAACGCGTTGAGAAAGTTACTCCCTGAGGGGATCATTTAAGAGGTGTAAACATGTCAAAAGTCGCTCTCATTACTGGCGTAACCGGGCAGGATGGTTCTTACCTGGCAGAATTTCTGTTGGAAAAAGGGTATGAAGTTCATGGGATTAAACGTCGTGCGTCGTCGTTTAACACCGAGCGAGTGGATCATATTTATCAGGATCCGCACTCGGGTAATCCAAAATTTCATCTGCATTACGGCGATCTGACGGATACCTCCAACCTGACCCGTATTTTACAGGAAGTTCAGCCGGATGAAGTCTATAACCTCGGGGCGATGAGCCACGTGGCAGTATCGTTTGAATCCCCGGAATACACCGCGGACGTCGATGCGATTGGTACGCTGCGCCTGCTGGAGGCGATCCGCTTCCTCGGCCTCGAAAAGAAAACCCGCTTCTATCAGGCCTCCACATCTGAACTGTACGGCCTGGTACAGGAAACGCCGCAGAAAGAGACTACGCCGTTCTACCCACGTTCTCCGTATGCGGTCGCCAAACTGTACGCCTACTGGATAACCGTCAATTACCGCGAATCCTACGGCATGTTCGCTTGTAACGGCATTCTGTTTAACCATGAGTCTCCGCGCCGGGGCGAAACATTTGTTACCCGCAAAATTACCCGGGCGATTGCCAACATTGCGCAGGGGCTGGAGTCGTGTCTGTATCTCGGCAACATGGATTCCCTGCGTGACTGGGGTCACGCCAAAGATTATGTGCGCATGCAGTGGATGATGCTGCAACAGGATCAGCCGGAAGATTTTGTTATTGCCACCGGCGTGCAGTACTCCGTGCGCCAGTTTGTCGAAATGGCGGCCGCGCAGCTGGGCATTAAATTGCGTTTTGAAGGGCAGGGGGTTGAGGAGAAAGGCATTGTCGTGTCGGTGACCGGACACGATGCGCCGGGCGTGAAGCCGGGTGACGTGATGATTGCGGTCGATCCGCGTTATTTCCGTCCGGCAGAAGTCGAAACGTTGCTCGGTGACCCGGCAAAAGCGCACGACAAGCTAGGCTGGAAGCCGGAAATCACCCTGAGCCAGATGGTCAGTGAAATGGTTGCCAACGATCTGGAAGCGGCGAAGAAACATTCTCTGCTGAAATCTCACGGCTATGAGGTCGCCATCGCGCTGGAGTACTGAGGATGATGAAACAACGTATTTTTGTGGCGGGCCATCGCGGGATGGTGGGGTCCGCCATCGTCAGGCTGCTGGCCACGCGCGACAACGTGGAGCTGGTGCTGCGTACCCGTGATGAACTGAATCTGCTGGATGCCCGTGCGGTGCAGCAGTTTTTTGCCACCGAACGTATCGACCAGGTGTACCTGGCGGCGGCGAAGGTGGGTGGAATCGTGGCGAACAATACTTACCCCGCTGATTTTATTTACGAAAATATGATGATTGAGAGCAACATCATTCACGCGGCGCACAGCCATAACGTGAATAAGCTGTTGTTCCTCGGCTCATCCTGTATTTATCCGAAGCGGGCTAACCAGCCGATGCGCGAAAGCGAACTGTTGCAGGGAACGCTCGAGGCCACTAACGAGCCCTACGCGATTGCCAAAATTGCCGGGATCAAACTGTGCGAGTCGTATAACCGTCAGTACGGCCGCGATTACCGCTCGGTGATGCCCACCAATCTGTACGGGCCGCAGGATAACTTTCATCCGAGTAACTCGCACGTGATTCCGGCACTGCTGCGCCGCTTTCATGAAGCCTGCGCACAAAATGCGCCGGATGTAGTGGTGTGGGGGAGCGGCACGCCAATGCGCGAGTTCCTGCACGTGGATGACATGGCTGCCGCCAGCATTCATGTGATGGAACTGGACCGCGAGGTGTGGCAGGAGCACACCCAGCCGATGTTGTCGCACATCAACGTGGGAACCGGCGTGGACTGCACCATTCGCGAACTGGCGCAAACGGTCGCGAAGGTCGTGGGCTACAAAGGTCGCGTGGTGTTTGACGCCAGCAAACCCGACGGTACGCCACGCAAATTGCTGGACGTTACCTGTTTACACCAGTTGGGCTGGTACCACGAGGTCTCGCTGGAGGACGGGCTAGCCAGCACGTATCAGTGGTTCCTTGAAAATCAGCAGCGGTACCGGGGGTAAATATGTTTTTACGTCAGGAAGAATTTGCCACGGTAGTTCGCTGTGCGCCGCTGATTTCCATTGATTTGCTGGTGGAAAATGCGCGCGGTGAGTACCTGCTGGGCCAACGCCTCAACCGTCCCGCCCAGGGATTTTGGTTTGTGCCAGGTGGACGGGTGCAGAAGGATGAACGGCTCGAAGACGCGTTTGAGCGCCTGACGCTGGCGGAACTGGGGTTACGTTTGCCGCTGTCTTCCGCGGAGTTTTACGGCGTCTGGCAGCACTTCTATGACGATAACTTTTCGGGCACCGATTTCACCACCCATTATGTGGTGCTCGGTTTTCGCCTGAAGGTGAGTGAGGCAGACCTGCGTCTGCCCGATTCCCAGCATGACGACTACCGCTGGCTGACGCCGAAGGCGTTGCTGGCCAGCGATAACGTTCACGATAACAGCCGGGCGTACTTTATGCCGCAACGTCAGGCCGGAGTGCCGGGCTTATGAAAATTCTGGTGTACGGCATTAATTATTCGCCGGAACTGACCGGGATCGGCAAATACACCGGCGAAATGGTGGAGTGGATGGCGCAAGCCGGGCATGACGTTCGGGTGATCACCGCGCCGCCTTACTACCCGCAGTGGAAAGTGAACGGCCGTTATTCCGCCTGGCGTTATCGTCGGGAAGAAGGCGATGCCACCGTCTGGCGCTGTCCGTTGTATGTGCCAAAGCAGCCCTCAACGCTGAAACGTCTGCTGCATTTGGGCAGTTTTGCCGTGAGCAGTTTTTTCCCGCTGATGGCGCAGCGACGCTGGAAGCCCGATCGCATTATTGGCGTGGTGCCGACGCTGTTTTGCACACCGGGGATGCGCCTGTTGGCGAAACTCTCCGGGGCACGCACGCTGCTGCACATTCAGGATTATGAAGTTGACGCCATGCTTGGCCTCGGAATGGCCGGGAACAGCAGGGGCGGCAAAGTGGCCACATTGGCCAGCGCGTTTGAACGCAGCGGCCTGCATAACGTCGACTATGTCTCAACCATCTCGCGTTCGATGATGAATAAAGCGCAGGAAAAAGGGGTCGCTGAAGAAAAGGTCATCTTCTTTCCTAACTGGTCGGAAGTGGCGCGATTTCGCGACGTGACCGCGGATGATGCCCGGGCGTTGCGGCAAAAACTCGGTGTGCCTGAAGGAAAAAAAATCATTCTTTACTCGGGCAACATCGGTGAAAAGCAGGGACTGGAGAGCGTGATTGATGCCGCCGACGAGCTGAGTGCTCAGCCCTGGCTGTTTGTGATTGTCGGGCAGGGTGGCGGCAAGGCGCGACTGGAAAACAGGGTCCGCGAGCGCGGCCTGGAAAACGTTAAATTTTTTCCCCTGCAATCTTATGACGCACTGCCTGCGCTGCTGAAGATGGCCGACTGTCATTTAGTGGTGCAAAAGCGCGGTGCGGCGGATGCGGTATTACCCTCCAAGCTGACCAATATTCTTGCCGTGGGTGGCAATGCGGTGATCACCGCGGAGCCTGATACCGAACTGGGCCAACTCTGCGAGGACCATCCGGGGATTGCGGTATGCGTGGAGCCGGAGTCGGTGAGTGCGCTGGTGGCCGGAATTACCCAGGCGCTAATCATGCCTGACATCAACACGGTGGCACGTGACTATGCCGAACGCACGCTGGAAAAAGACCGCGTGCTTAGCCAATTTATTGCAGATATACGGGGATAAATCATGCGTCAACGCACACTCTTTCCAGTGGTGATGGCCGGTGGCTCCGGTAGCCGGTTATGGCCGCTGTCCCGCGTCCTGTATCCCAAGCAGTTCTTGTGCCTGAAGGGCGATCTCACCATGCTGCAAACCACGATATGCCGTCTGAACGGCGTGGAGTGCGAAAGCCCGGTGGTTATCTGCAACGAGCAGCATCGCTTTATCGTTGCCGAACAACTTAGACAGCTCAACAAGCTGACCGAAAATATCATTCTGGAACCCGCCGGACGTAATACCGCCCCGGCGATTGCGCTGGCCGCGCTGGCGGCAAAACGTCACAGTCCGGACGCTGACCCGCTGATGCTGGTGCTGGCGGCAGATCACGTGATTACCGACGAAGAGGCGTTTCGCGAGGCGGTTCGCAATGCGATGCCGCATGCCGAGGCGGGCAAGCTGGTGACATTTGGTATCGTGCCGGACTCGGCACAGACCGGTTACGGCTATATTCGTCGCGGTGACGTTTGCCCCGCAACTACCGATACGGTTGCCTTTACGGTGGCGCAGTTTGTGGAAAAACCGGATCAGGACACCGCACAAGCCTACGTGGCAAGCGGCGATTATTACTGGAACAGCGGCATGTTTCTGTTCCGTGCCGGGCGCTATCTGGAAGAGCTGAAAAAGTACCGACCCGACATTCTGAGTGCCTGCGAAAAGGCAATGAGCACGGTCGATCCCGATCTCGATTTTATCCGCGTCGATGAAGAGGCGTTTCTCGCCTGCCCGGAAGAGTCGGTGGACTATGCGGTGATGGAACATACCGTGGACGCGGTGGTGATGCCAATGAGCGCGGGCTGGAGTGACGTGGGATCGTGGTCTTCGCTGTGGGAGATCAGCGCTCATACCGCCGAAGGCAACGTGCATCACGGCGACGTGATTAGTCACAAAACCGAAAACAGCTACGTGTACGCGGAGTCCGGACTGGTGACCACAGTCGGAGTGAAAGACCTGGTGGTGGTGCAGACCAAAGACGCGGTGCTGATAGCCGATCGCAACGCGGTACAGGATGTGAAAAAAGTGGTGGAGCAGATTAAAGCTGACGGCCGCCATGAGCATCATATTCACCGCGAAGTGTACCGTCCGTGGGGCAAGTATGACTCCATCGACGCCGGAGAACGTTACCAGGTTAAACGCATTACCGTAAAACCTGGCGAGGGATTGTCGGTGCAGATGCACCATCACCGCGCAGAGCATTGGGTGGTGGTGGCTGGGACGGCGAAGGTGACGATCGATGAAGACATCAAACTGCTCGGCGAAAACGAGTCTGTCTATATCCCTCTGGGAGCGACGCACTGTCTGGAGAACCCCGGAAAAATCCCGCTCGATCTGATTGAAGTGCGATCGGGATCCTACCTTGAAGAGGACGACGTAGTGCGCTTTGCCGATCGCTACGGTCGGGTTTAGGCACTGAATATCTTGCCGGATGGCGCTGCGCTTATCCGGCCTACAACACCGTAGGCCCGGTAAGTGAAGCGCACCGGGCAATGCATTTAACACTCATTAAAAGGCTCATTAAGAGTCAGGGCCAACTGTTGCCTGAAGAAGGGTAAAACATGACGACATTAACCTGTTTCAAAGCCTACGACATTCGCGGCAGGCTGGGCGAAGAGCTCAATGAAGACATCGCCTGGCGCATTGGCCGCGCCTGCGGTGAGTTTCTGCAACCGAAAACCATGGTGCTGGGCGGTGATGTCCGCCTGACCAGCAACGCATTGAAGATGGCGCTGGCAAAAGGGCTGCAGGATGCGGGCGTGGATGTGCTGGATATCGGCATGTCGGGCACCGAAGAGATTTACTTCGCCACCTTCCACCTCGGCGTGGACGGTGGTATTGAAGTGACCGCCAGCCATAATCCGCTGGATTACAACGGCATGAAGCTGGTACGTGAGGGCGCGCGGCCCATCAGCGGCGATAACGGTCTGCGCGAGATCCAACGGCTGGCGGAAGCCAACGACTTCCCGCCTGTGGATGCGTCCCGACGTGGCCGTTACACCGCCATCAATCCGCGCGCGGCTTACATTGACCATCTGCTTGGTTACATCGACGTCAAAAACCTTAAACCGATGAAGCTGGTGCTTAACGCCGGTAACGGCGCGGCAGGCCCGGTGCTGGACGCCATTGAAGCCCGTTTTCAGTCTCTCGGTGTCCCGGTTGAATTGATCAAGATCCACAACACGCCTGACGGCACCTTCCCGAACGGTATTCCCAACCCGCTGCTGCCGGAATGCCGGGCGGATACCCGTAATGCGGTGATTGAACACGGCGCGGATATGGGGATTGCCTTTGATGGCGATTTTGACCGTTGCTTCCTGTTTGATGAGAACGGCCAGTTTATTGAGGGCTACTACATTGTCGGCCTGCTGGCGGAGGCGTTTCTGGAGAAAAATCCGGGCTCGAAGATCATTCATGACCCGCGTCTGTCGTGGAACACGGTCGATGTGGTGACGGCGGCGGGCGGTAAGCCGGTGATGTCGAAAACCGGTCATGCCTTCATTAAAGAACGAATGCGCCATGAAGATGCCATTTACGGCGGCGAAATGAGCGCCCATCACTATTTTCGTGATTTTGCCTACTGCGACAGCGGAATGATCCCGTGGCTGCTGGTAGCGGAACTGGTGTGCCTGAAAGGACAGCGGCTTGGCGAACTGGTTCGCGACCGCATGGCGGCGTATCCGGCGAGCGGGGAAATCAATAGCACTCTGGCAGAACCGAAGGTGGCGATTGACCGGGTAGAGCAGCATTTCTCCGGCGAGGCGCTGGCGGTGGACAGAACCGATGGCATCAGCATGTCGTTTGTCGACTGGCGCTTCAATTTACGTTCCTCCAATACCGAACCGGTGGTGCGCCTGAACGTGGAATCGCGCGGAGACATTCCGTTGATGGAAGCGCGAACGCGCACTCTTCTGGCGTTGCTGAATCAGTAATGTCGGTGCTTCCCTTGCCCGACAGTGGGCAAGGGGTGACTAACAGGAACCACGATGACACATCTAAAAAAGCGCCAACGCGCGAAAACCAATGCGTCGTTAATCTCAATGGTGCAACGCTTTTCAGATATCACCATCATGTTTGGCGGACTGTGGCTGGTCTGTGAACTGAGCGGTTTGCCCTTCCTGTACATGCACCTGCTGGTGGCGTTGATCACGCTGGTGGTTTTTCAGATGCTGGGGGGGATCACCGATTTTTACCGTTCCTGGCGCGGGGTCAAAATTTCCACCGAGCTGGTGCTGCTGCTGCAAAACTGGACGCTGAGCCTGGTTTTCAGCGCGGGGTTAATTGCCTTTAACAACGATTTTGATAACCGATTCGCCGTCTGGCTGGCGTGGTATCTGCTGTCCAGCGTCGGTCTGCTGCTGTGCCGCGCGTTTATTCGCTACATTGCAGGGTGGCTGCGCAATCGTGGATATAACACCCGTCGGGTGGCGGTAGCGGGCGATCTCCCTGCCGGACAGCTGCTGCTGGACAGCTTTCGCCATGAACCGTGGCTGGGCTTTGAAGTGGCGGGCGTCTATCACGATCCCGTCCCAGGAAAAAACTCCCGCGACTGGGCCGGAAATCTGCAACAGCTGGTGGATGACGCTAAAGCTGCCCGCATTCACAACGTCTATATTGCCATGTCGATGAATGACGGCACCCGCGTAAAAAAACTGGTGCGCGACCTGGCCGACACCACCTGTTCGGTGATCCTGATCCCCGACGTCTTTACCTTCAACATCCTGCATTCACGCATTGAAGAGATGAACGGTGTGCCGGTGGTGCCGCTGTACGACACGCCGCTATCGGGCATTAATCGCTTGCTGAAACGCGCGGAAGATATCGTGCTGGCTTCGCTAATCCTGCTGCTGATTTCCCCGGTGCTGTGCGGCATTGCGCTGACGGTGAAGCTCACCTCAAAGGGGCCGGTGATTTTCCGCCAGACCCGCTACGGCATGGACGGTAAGCCGATCAAGGTGTGGAAGTTTCGCTCGATGAAGGTGATGGAAAACGACGCGGTCGTCACCCAGGCGACGCAAAACGATCCGCGTGTCACCCGCGTGGGTAATTTCCTGCGCCGCACCTCGCTCGATGAGCTGCCGCAGTTTATTAACGTGCTGACCGGTGGCATGTCGATCGTCGGGCCGCGCCCGCACGCGGTGGCACACAACGAGCAATACCGCACGCTTATCGAAGGCTACATGCTGCGCCATAAGGTGAAACCCGGCATTACCGGCTGGGCGCAAATCAACGGCTGGCGCGGGGAAACCGACACGCTGGAAAAAATGGAAAAACGGGTGGAGTTTGACCTCGAGTACATTCGCGAATGGAGCGTGTGGTTCGATATCAAGATTGTTTTTCTGACGGTATTTAAGGGTTTTGTTAACAAAGCGGCGTATTAAACATGAGCTTACGAGAAAAAACCCTTAACGGTGCCAAGTGGTCGGCGATTGCCACGGTTTTCATCATTGGCCTTGGGCTGATTCAGATGACCGTGCTGGCGCGCATCATTGACGCCCATCAGTTCGGTCTGCTGACCGTGTCGCTGGTGATTATCGCACTGGCCGATACGCTCTCCGACTTCGGCATTGCCAACTCGATTATCCAGCGCAAAGCGATTGGCTATCTTGAACTTACCACCCTGTATTGGCTGAACGTCGGGCTAGGGATGCTGGTGTGCCTGGCGATGTTCCTGCTCGGTGAGGTGATTGCTGATGTCCTGAATAACCCCGACCTGGCACCGCTGATTAAAACGCTGTCGCTGGCGTTTGTGCTGATCCCGCACGGGCAGCAGTTCCGTGCGCTGATGCAAAAGGACATGGCGTTCAACAAAATTGGCATGATTGAAACCAGCGCGGTACTGGCCGGGTTTACCGTGACCGTGATCGGCGCCCATTTCTGGCCGCTGGCGATGACTGCCATTCTGGGGTATCTGGTGAACTGCGCGCTGCGTACGCTGCTGTTTGGTTATTTTGGCCGCCAGATTTACCGCCCCGGGCTGCATTTTTCACTCGCATCGGTGACGTCGAACTTGCGCTTTGGCGCCTGGCTGACGGCGGACAGCATCATCAATTATATCAACACCAATCTTTCCACGCTGGTGCTGGCCCGAACGCTGGGCGCAGGCGTGGCGGGCGGATTTAATCTGGCCTGGAACGTGGCGGTGGTCCCGCCCATCAAGCTGAACCCGATTATCACCCGCGTGCTGTTTCCGGCGTTTGCCAAAATACAGGACGACAGTGAAAAACTGCGGGTGAACTTCTACAAACTCCTGTCGGTGGTCGGCATTATCAACTTCCCGGCACTACTGGGCCTGATGGTAGTGGCGAACAATCTGGTACCGCTGGTGTTCGGTGAGAAATGGCGCGCCATCGTCCCGATCCTGCAACTGCTGTGTGTCGTTGGGCTGCTGCGCTCTGTCGGTAATCCGATAGGTTCGTTACTGATGGCAAAAGCCCGCGTTGATATCAGCTTCAAATTCAATGTCTTCAAAACCTGTCTGTTTATTCCGGCCATTCTCGTTGGCGGACATCTGGCAGGCGCGATGGGCGTGACGCTGGGCTTTTTGCTGGTGCAGGTAGTTAACACCATTCTCAGCTACTTCGTGATGATTAAACCGGTGCTGGGGCCGAGCTACAGGCAGTACATGCTCAGCCTGTGGCTGCCGTTTTATCTCTCCATACCGACGCTGGTGATTAGCTATGGACTGGGCATTGTGCTGCAGGGCCAACTGGCGTTAAGCCTGCTGCTGGGTCTGCAGGTAGCGGCGGGCGCGCTGGCATTTGCGGTGACGATTGTGCTGTCGCGCCACCCGCTGGTGGCGGAACTCAAGCGCCCGTTTTGCCGCAGTGAAAAAATGAAAACCTTGCTCCGCGCAGGCTGAATTGGGTTTGTTGTAGGTCGGATAAGGCGACAGCCTCCATCCGGCAATGATTGAAAGAGGTCATGATGAAAGTATTAATTCTCGGCAACCATACCTGCGGCAACCGTGGCGACAGCGCCATTTTGCGCGGTTTGCTGGATGCCATTAACACGCTGCAACCGCAGACGGAAGTGGATGTGATGAGCCGTTATCCGGTGAGCTCTTCCTGGCTGCTCAATCGCCCGGTGATGGGCGATCCGCTGTATTCGCAGATGAAGCAGCACAATAACGCCGCCGGCGTAGTGGGGCGGGTGAAGAAAGTCCTGCGTCGGCGCTATCAGCATCAGGTTTTGCTCTCGCGCGTGACCGATTCCGGTAACCTGCGCAATATCGCCATCGCCCAGGGCTTTACTGATTTTGTCCGTCTGCTGTCGCGCTATGACGCCATCATCCAGGTGGGGGGATCGTTTTTTGTCGATCTGTACGGCGTGCCGCAGTTTGAACATGCTCTGTGCACATTTATGGCGAAAAAGCCGCTGTACATGATTGGTCACAGCGTTGGGCCGTTCCAGGATGCACAATTTAACCAACTGGCGAATTACGTCTTCGGCCACTGTAATGCCCTGATTTTGCGTGAGTCCGTCAGTCTGGACTTAATGAAATGCAGCGAAATCACGACCGAGAAAGTGGAGCACGGCGTCGATACCGCCTGGCTGGTTGATAATCATCAGGACGATTTTGAACCCAGCTATGCCGTCCGGCACTGGCTACACACAGTGGCACAGCAAAAAACCGTGGCCATCACCCTGCGGGAGCTGGCGCCGTTTGATAAACGTCTGGGCACCACGCAGCAGGCCTATGAGCAGGCGTTTGCCGGGGTGGTGAACCGTATCCTCGACGAGGGTTACCAGGTGATGGCGCTGTCAACCTGTACCGGCATCGACAGTTACAACAAAGATGACCGCATGGTAGCACTGAACCTGCGCCACTACGTTAACGATCCGGCCCGGTATCACGTGGTGATGGACGAACTGAATGACCTCGAAATGGGGAAAATTCTCGGGGCGTGCGAGTTAACCGTGGGCACCCGACTGCACTCCGCCATTATTTCCATGAACTTTGACACCCCGGCAATTGCCATCAACTACGAGCATAAATCAGCGGGAATTATGCAGCAGCTGGGGTTGCCGGAGATGGCGATTGACATCAGCCATCTGCTGGACGGCAGTCTGCAAACGCAGGTGGCCGACGTGCTCGGGCAGTTGCCAGCCCTCAGTATACGGCTGAAAGAGGCCGTGCAGCGTGAGCGTGAACACGGCATGCGCATGGTGCAATCGGTACTGACGCGCATTGAGGAGCAAAAATGAAGGTTGGCTTTTTCCTGCTTAAATTTCCGCTCTCATCTGAGACCTTTGTGCTGAATCAGATAACTGCGTTTATCGATATGGGTCATGACGTCGAAATTGTCGCATTGCACAAGGGCGATCTCGAAAACACACATGCCGCCTATGAGGCGTACCGATTGGCCGACAAAACGCACTGGCTACTCGACGAGCCGCAAGGCAAGCGAGCCAAGCTGCAATACCGAGGCGCGGCGGCGTGGCAGGGCATTACCCGGGCGGCGACCTGGAAAGCGCTGAATATCTCTCGCTATGGCGAAGAAGCGCGCAACCTGATTCTGGCAGCGATATGTGGGTTAACCCGTAAAACGTTTCATGCCGACGTGTTTATTGCCCACTTTGGACCGGCGGGCGTGACGGCGGCGAAGCTGCGTGAACTGGGCGTGATAAGCGGCAAAATCGCCACGGTGTTTCATGGCATCGATATTTCGCACCGGGAAGTGCTCGCCCGCTATACCCCGGAATATCAAACGCTGTTTCAGCGCGGCGATCTGATGCTACCCATCAGCCATCTGTGGGCCGGACGGTTAAAAAATATGGGCTGCCCGCCACAGAAGATTGCCGTATCGCGCATGGGCATTGATATGACGCGCTTTACCCCTCGTGAGGTGAAAGCGCCGGGAGAAAAGCTGGAAATTCTTTCGGTTGCGCGACTCACCGAGAAAAAAGGGCTGCATGTGGCTATCGAAGCCTGTCGTCAGCTAAAAGCGCAGGGTGTGGCGTTTCGGTATCGCATTCTGGGAATTGGCCCGTGGGAGCGGCGCCTGCGCACGCTGATTGAGCAGTATCAACTCGATGATGTGATTGAGATGCCCGGCTTTATGCCCAGTCATCAGGTCAAAGCGATGTTAGAACAGGCGGATGTATTTCTGCTGCCCTCCATCACGGGAGCGGATGGCGACATGGAGGGGATCCCGGTAGCGCTGATGGAGGCGATGGCGGTGGGGATCCCGGTAGTGTCTACCGTGCACAGCGGTATTCCCGAGCTGGTGGAGTCCGGTAAATCCGGCTGGCTGGCGCCTGAAAACGATGCGCAGTCGCTGGCTGAACGGTTGGCGGCGTTCAGTCAGCTTGATAGTCAGGAGGTGACACCGATTGTGCTGCGCGCGCGTGAAAAAATCGCCACGGAATTCAATCAATCCGTTATCAATAAACAGTTAGCCAGCCTGCTACACGCGCTGTAAACCGAGGTTGTATGCCAGAGAAAAAACTCTCCCGACGTACCTTTATTACGGCAGGCTCTGCGCTTGTCGTACTCCATTCTCCTGCTGTAAGGGCGCTGGAAGCCGCGCGCAGCGTCAATATTCAGGATTATAACCCGAATGACTGGGTCGCTTCTTTCTGCCAGGCCTTCGCTGAAGGGCAAACCGTCGTGGTCCCTGCGGGTGTGGTCTGTGAAAACATGAATACCGGCGTATTTATCCCACCGGGCAAAACGTTACGCATACTCGGGCGCGTGAGCGGCAACGGGCGCGGGCGGTTTGTTCTGCAGGAGGGAAGTCAGGTAACCGGGGAGGGCAATGGGAGCCTGCACAATATCACCCTCGACGTGCGGGGTTCAGATTGTGTTATCAAAGGACTCGCGATGAGCGGTTTCGGCCCGGTGACACAAATTTATATCGGCGGCAAGACCCCGCGGCAGATGCGCAATCTCATCATTGATGATATCACCGTCAGCCACGCGAACTATGGCATCCTGCGCCAGGGATTTCACAACCAGATGGACGGTGTGCAGATCACCAACGGTCATTTTAGTGATCTGCAGGGCGATGCCATCGAGTGGAATGTGGCGATTAACGACCGCGACATCCTCATCTCGGATCATGTTATTGAGCGCATTAACTGCACCAATGGCAACGTGAACTGGGGGATTGGCATCGGACTGGCGGGCAGCACGTATGACAATAGCTACCCAGACGCGCAGGCGGTGAAAAACTTTGTGGTGGCGAATATCACCGGATCTGATTGTCGCCAACTGGTCCATGTTGAGAACGGCAAACACTTTATCATTCGTAACGTTAAGGCTCGCAATATCACCCCGGATTTCAGTAAGAAAGCGGGCATTGATAATGCCACGATAGCTATTTATGGTTGTGACAATTTCGTGATTGATAATATCAATATAAAACAGAGCGCAGGCATGTTAATTGGTTACGGCGTAATCAAAGGGCGTTATTTATCTATTCCGCAAAACTTTAAGCTGAATAATATTCATCTGGATAATAGTCAGCTCGACTCTACTTTACGCGGCATTCAAATTTCATCAGGCAATGCAACATCGTTTGTCGCCATCACCAACGTGGATATGAGGCGGGCAACGCTGGAACTGCACAATCAACCGCAGCATCTTTTTTTACGCAATATTAAGGTGATGCAAAAATCCGCCGTTGGACCTGCGCTGAAGATGCACTTCGACCTCCGTAAAGATGTGCGCGGCAAGTTTATGGCTAAACAGGACACGCTGCTGTCGCTGGCCAACGTCCATGCGGTGAACGAAGCCGGGCAAAGTTCGGTTGATATCGACAGAGTGAATCATCAGGTGGTGAACGTCGAGGCGGTGAATTTTCGCCTGCCGGAGCGGGGGCGGTAATTTTACGACCATTCCTGGCTAAAGTTACGCACGCTTGGGATTAAGATTACTGCATTCCGTAGATAAGCGGCGTAACATACCCGCCAACTGAGCAATGTAATTCATACTGGCTAAAACACGCTAAAAAGCTATAATTCAGCAACTAAAGAATAGGTGAATGACGTAATGGTTAATTTGAAAGCAGTTATTCCGGTAGCGGGTCTGGGGATGCATATGCTGCCTGCCACGAAGGCAATCCCTAAAGAGATGCTGCCGATAGTCGACAAACCGATGATTCAATACATTATCGACGAAGTTGTGGCTGCTGGGATCAAAGAAATCGTTCTGGTGACGCATGCATCCAAGAATGCCGTTGAGAACCATTTCGACACCTCTTATGAATTAGAATCACTCCTTGAGCAGCGTGTGAAGCGTCAGCTGCTGGCCGAAGTGCAGTCCATCTGTCCTCCGGGCGTGACGATCATGAACGTGCGTCAGGCGCAATTGCTGGGCCTGGGCCATTCGATTCTGTGCGCGCGGCCCATCGTTGGCGACAACCCTTTTGTGGTGGTGCTGCCCGACGTTGTGCTTGATACGGCAAGTGCCGATCCGTTACGTTATAACCTGGCCGCAATGGTGGCTCGTTTTAATGAAACCGGGCGCAGCCAGGTACTGGCTAAACGTATGCAAGGCGATCTTTCTGAATATTCGGTCATTCAGACGAAGGAGCCTTTAAACAACGAAGGTAACATTAGCCGCATCGTCGAGTTCATTGAAAAACCCGATCAGCCGCAAACGCTGGATTCCGATCTGATGGCAGTAGGTCGCTATGTGCTGTCGGCTGATATTTGGGCAGAACTGGAAAAAACGGAACCTGGTGCCTGGGGACGTATCCAACTGACCGATGCAATTGCTGAGCTGGCGAAAAAACAGTCTGTTGATGCCATGCTGATGACCGGCGATAGTTACGACTGCGGCAAAAAAATGGGTTATATGCAGGCATTTGTGAAGTACGGACTGCGCAATCTGAAGGAAGGGGCGAAGTTCCGCAAGGGCATTGAGAATCTACTGAACGAATAGATTTTAGCCTTAAGTGACGATTTGCAACAAAAAAATAGCGGCAGTTAACATCCCAGCGTCTATGCTTGATGCACGGGAATGTTACTGTCGTTTTTTTGTTAAAAACAAAGAATAACAACAAGTTAACCTACTAAGTTTAATCTGCTTTTTGTTGTATTTATCCTTGTTTCTGGCGGCATTTGGTAAGACAATTGGTCTCAGTTTTAGAGAGTTCTGCAGGAGTTTGCGGGACTACTCACATCTTGGCATTTAGTTAGTACTCTGGTAGCTGTTAAGCCAGGGGCGGTAGCGTGCGTAAATGTCTACATACTTGCATTGTGCATCAGCATTTTAATAGTAGTCATATACCTATAAACGAGACTCGGAATTATAACGTGAAAATACTTGTTACTGGTGGCGCTGGTTTCATTGGATCTGCAGTTGTTCGTCATATAATAAAAAATACCCAAGATACCGTTGTTAATGTTGATAAACTTACCTACGCCGGTAATCTGGAATCCCTTGCTGAAGTCAGCGATAGTAATCAATATTATTTCGAGCATGCGGATATTTGCGATAAAGCGGCGATGGAACGTATTTTTGCCACCCATAAACCGGATGCGGTGATGCATCTGGCTGCTGAAAGTCACGTTGACCGTTCCATTACAGGTCCAGCAGCTTTTATCGAAACGAATATTGTCGGTACTTATGTATTGCTAGAAGCTGCCCGTGGTTATTGGAACGATATGGATGCAGATAAAAAACAGGCATTCCGTTTCCATCATATCTCCACTGATGAAGTATACGGCGACCTGCCACATCCGGATGAAGTGGTTGCTGGTAGCATGCTGCCTCTATTTACCGAAAAGACAGCTTATGCGCCGAGTAGCCCATACTCAGCTTCAAAGGCATCCAGCGATCATCTGGTTCGTGCGTGGTCGCGTACTTATGGCTTCCCAACCATTGTGACTAATTGCTCTAACAATTATGGTCCTTATCATTTCCCGGAAAAACTCATCCCGCTGGTGATCCTTAATGCGCTTGAAGGCAAACCTTTACCTATCTACGGCAAGGGCGATCAGATTCGCGACTGGCTCTATGTGGAGGATCATGCCCGAGCCTTGTACATCGTGGTAACTCAAGGTGTGGTGGAAGAAACCTACAATATCGGCGGTCATAACGAGAAGAAAAACCTGGACGTGGTATATACGATTTGTGACCTGCTGGATGAAATCGTACCGATAGAAGGCTCTTACCGTGATCAAATCACTTATGTGGCAGATAGACCTGGCCACGATCGTCGCTATGCGATTGACGCGGCAAAAATCAGCGATGAACTGGGGTGGAAGCCACTGGAAACGTTTGAAAGTGGCATCCGTAAAACGGTGGAATGGTACTTGAGCAATACCCAATGGGTAGAGAACGTAAAAAGTGGTGCTTACAAAACCTGGATTGAGCAGAATTACGGAGAGCGTCAGTAATGAACATTCTGCTTTTTGGGAAAAATGGTCAGGTAGGCTGGGAATTGCAACGAGCTTTAGCGCCTTTGGGAAATATTATCGCCCTTGGCGTTCATTCTACAGATTACTGCGGAGATTTCAGTAATCCTGAAGGTGTTGCTGATACCGTTAGAAAAATATGCCCAGATGTCATTGTGAATGCTGCAGCGCATACTGCTGTAGATAAAGCAGAAGCAGAAGCGGAATTTGCGCAATTGCTCAATGCGACAAGCGTAGAGGCTATCGCTAGAGCGGCCGCTGAAACGGGCGCGTGGGTGGTACATTATTCGACAGATTACGTTTTCCCGGGTACTGGTGAAACACCATGGCGAGAAGATGATGTTACTGCTCCATTGAATGTTTATGGTGAAACAAAACTGGCTGGTGAGAAAGCTCTCCAGGCAAACTGTGCCCGGCACTTGATTTTCCGTACCAGTTGGGTTTACGCGGGTAAAGGTAATAACTTTGCTAAAACCATGCTGCGTTTTGCAAAAGAACGCACAGAAATGTCAGTCATTAACGATCAATATGGCGCACCAACGGGAGCAGAGCTACTGGCGGACTGTACAGCACATGCAATTCGTGTCGCACTGAAACGACCGGAAGTTGCAGGACTTTATCACCTCGTGGCAAGTGGTGTAACCACCTGGCATGACTACGCGGCACTCGTGTTCGAAGAAGCTCGTAAAGCAGGGATAGAGTTGGCGATTAACAAACTGACAGCTGTGCCTACCAGTGCATACCCCACACCTGCTCGCCGTCCAAATAACTCTCGCCTGAATACTGAAAAATTCCAGCTGAGTTTTGATCTTGTATTACCTGAGTGGGAGAGAGGCGTAAAACGTATGTTGGCTGAATTATTTACGTCAACCACAGCTTGAACCCATTATTAATGCCCGTTTTACGGGCATTTTGTATATA
Source organism: Citrobacter sp. TBCS-14 (assembly GCF_005280805.1). Lineage (NCBI taxonomy): Bacteria > Pseudomonadati > Pseudomonadota > Gammaproteobacteria > Enterobacterales > Enterobacteriaceae > Citrobacter > Citrobacter sp. TBCS-14. The sequence continues at coordinate 842,325 of NZ_SZWM01000164.1, read as the reverse complement.
AAAGAGATGATGAAATGAAAACGCGTAAAGGGATTATTTTAGCTGGTGGATCGGGTACCCGTTTATATCCTGTGACGATGGCAGTAAGCAAACAGCTGTTACCCATTTATGACAAGCCAATGATCTATTATCCGCTTTCTACTCTGATGCTGGCTGGCATTCGGGATATCCTGATTATTAGTACCCCGCAGGATACTCCACGGTTTGAACAGCTACTTGGTGACGGCAGCCAGTGGGGACTCAATCTGCAGTATAAAGTCCAACCAAGCCCTGATGGCTTGGCTCAAGCTTTTATCATTGGTGAAGAGTTTATCGGTAATGATGATTGTGCCTTAGTGTTGGGTGATAACATCTTTTATGGCCACGACCTGCCAAAATTAATGGACACTGCTGTCAACCAGGGAAGCGGCGCAACCGTATTTGCTTATCATGTTAATGACCCTGAACGCTACGGTGTCGTTGAGTTTGACAAAAATGGCACCGCCATTAGTCTTGAAGAAAAACCTCTTGAACCGAAAAGTAATTATGCGGTAACTGGCTTGTATTTCTACGACAACGATGTTGTTGAGATAGCCAAAAATTTGAAGCCTTCCGCTCGTGGAGAACTCGAAATCACCGACATTAACCGCCTCTATATGGAGCAGGGCCGTTTATCTGTGGCGATGATGGGTCGCGGATATGCTTGGTTAGATACGGGAACACATCAGAGTTTAATTGAGGCTAGCAATTTTATTGCCACAATTGAAGAGCGTCAGGGGTTAAAGGTGTCCTGTCCGGAAGAAATCGCGTATCGCAAGGGATTTATCGATGCTGAGCAGATCAAAAGACTTGCAATACCATTATCGAAAAATGCTTATGGCCAATATTTAATTAAAATGATCAAGGGTTATTAAGACATGAATGTTATCAAAACTGAAATTCCAGATGTGCTAATTTTTGAACCAACGGTGTTTGGTGATGAACGTGGCTTTTTCATGGAAAGTTTTAATCAAAAGGTTTTTGAAGAGGCTGTAGGACGCAAGGTCGATTTCGTTCAGGATAATCATTCAAAATCAGGTAAAGGGGTTTTACGTGGATTGCATTACCAACTTCCTCCCTTTGCCCAAGGGAAATTAGTGCGTTGTATCGTTGGTGAGGTTTTTGATGTTGCAGTTGATATACGTAAAAGTTCCGAAACATTTGGGAAATGGGTGGGGGTGAAGCTTACCGCTGAAAATAAGAAGCAACTTTGGATCCCTGAAGGATTTGCGCATGGTTTTTTGGTGCTAAGCAATGTTGCTGAATTCGTGTATAAAACAAATAATTATTATATGCCTGCATATGAGAAAGGCATATTATGGAACGATCCGCAATTAGATATAAAGTGGAGTGAAGATGATAAAAATGACGATTACACTCTTTCTATAAAAGATAAATCACAGCATTTTCTCAAAAATGCGAATGTTTTTGAATGAAATTTAGGTGGTTAATTGTAATTGGTCGCCCCGATTCTTGAAGGATGAGAATAGTAACAATGTTAAGAGTTATGTTTAAGAATATTCAGCTGATAGTGGGGTTAATAAACCAATCGTGTAATATTATTGTACCATTTGTTATCACGTTTGTTTCGTTGAAAATTCTACCACAAGAACAGGGTAGTTTATGGTTAATGTTTTTGTCTATGGTTATCCTTGTTAGTCTTTTCGACTTTGGATTATCACCGACGATAATAAGAAATATAAGTTATGTAATTGCAGGTGCTCAACGTTTATCCAAAAATGATCTGGGTAATATAAATTTCGGCGACTCTATATCATTCGCACTTCTTGGCAGATTAATTTCCGATATAAAATCACTCTATAAAAAACTAACCTTACTTGCGGTATTTTTTATTGCTTTTTGTGGCGGCGGGTATTTCTTTTTTGTTGCGCCGAATGATATTTTTTATGAAACAATGGTCGCGTGGTTTATATTCAGTACTGGTTTGCTTTTGAGTTTGTATTACTTGTATTACACCCCGATTTTGAGTGGCTTTGGAGAGATACAGTATGCAAATTTAGCCAACATATATGGAAGATTAAGTTGGCTTGTTTTTAGCTTGCTGTGTATTCCATTTGGGTTGACGCTGATAAATCTATCGTTGTCATTTTTGTTATCTGTTATTGTTGCAAGAATATCATGTCTGTTTTTCTATAACAGAAATCAATTTGCAAGGATGGTTAAAAAAACCGAGCCTGAGAAGAACTCAACAATTCCATATATCTCGGGGAGTGCTATCAAATTAGGACTAGCAACCGCAGGTAATGTTGTTATAAATCGTGCTCCAATAATAATTGCAGGTATTGCATTCAGTTTAAATACCGCAGGTGAGTTTACGTTAACAATGCAGATATTTTTAGCGATTATATCTGTGAGTAATGTTTATTTAGCAATTAAAATCCCACAACTCTCACAGTTGGTCTTAAAAAATCAAAGAAATGAAATTAGGTCTCTAATCATAAAAATAATCATATACTCTGCTGTGTTTTATTTTCTTGGCGTTACTATGTTCGCATTTTTTTCAGATTTAATAATAAAGCTAACTGGGGCGAAAGTTGGTTTTTTAGAGACGAAATACATTATTCTTTTAGGGTTCGTTTTCCTCTTTGATTTGAATCATAATATTTGCGCATCTATACTTACAGCAGGTAATAAAATCCCTTTCGTGGTACCTGTTATTATATCGGGAATGCTAATTGCAATTCTGGGTTGGATGCTGGCGGTACCACTCAACATGGGGGTCATTGGGCTTATTGCTGCCCAGGGAGTTGTCCAGTTGAGTTATAATAATTGGAGATGGCCACTTATGGTTTATCAAGACTATATAAAATAATGATGTTTAGAAAAGCAAGTGTTGTTGAATTTATTGCTGTTTCACAAGGAGTAGTGATGCTCTCTATAGGAAAAATAAGTCTTGATTTGCTTAGTGGGTTAAAAAATGTCCAACATTATGATCGTACTCTTAATGGTTATTTCATCTGGTGCTCGTTATTTGGGTATTGTTTCTTATTTAGCCTTGAGTATTTTAATAGTAATTAATGTTTTTAAAAATAGTCATAAAAATAAACGATATGTTATAATATTTGCCCTCCTGACAATTTTTTTGGCAAATTCATTCTATACGCTTTACTTAGGTGATAATATTGATCCGGTAGTGGGTAATTTTCTGCTTCAAATTCTTTTTTTATTAACGCTGGATTATAAAAAAGAACAACCTCGGTTGGTGCTTGAAGCCATGAAATGGCAAATTTTGCTATCAATTTTACTTGGTCTTGTTGGGTATATAGGGATTAACAATTCAATGTTAATCGACGCAGGCTCTGCAAAAGGGTTTTCTGGGTTCTATGCATTGGCAGGTATTTTCGCCACACCACAATTACTAGCCAGTGTATGTATTGCGTTCCTTTTATTTCAACCAGTATTTGGTGGCAATATTTCACGCAACGATATTTACAATAATATTTGTAAATATACTGCCCTTGGTGTCATGCTGTTAAGTCTTAATAGAGTGAATATACTTTTTTATATGTTATGGAAGATAGTCACTCTGCTTAAAAGAAAATTTGGCGGCATGTTAATATTGTTTTGTATGGCATTTTTTGGCGTGATTCTTTGTTCAATTACGATATCTTATTTATCATTAGATGGTACTCTTTTGCAGACAGTGCAAAGTCGATTGGCATTAATCTTAGGGGTGATCTCAACAATTGATTTTAATGATGTCTGGCAACTTTTATTTGGAGTTTTTAATAGCATACATTTTTATTTACCAGAATATTTTGTAGATATTAATTATATTGAGAATGGCTTCCTTTTTATCTTTAAATATTTCGGGGTATTAGGTTTAATTACGTATGTCGCCTTTACTTCTCTACTAGCCATAGCCTTATTTAGGGAAGGGTATAAATTGTTAGCTCTTTACGCCATATTCTATCTAATTGTTGTTCAAAATTTCACAAATGAATTTGTGTCGTTTATTTTTCCGCAAATAATTTACTTGTTAATGTATTGTGCTTATGTGAAGAATAGAGACGTAATAGTATTAAATAAAGGGTAAGTACATGAAAAGAATAGCTATTTTTCATCCTGTAGATGATAGTTATGGTGCCAGTAAAATTTTAGCTTACGTAATAGGTTTTTTGTCAAAGGAATATATCTGTGACGTATACCTCCCAAAGAATAATAAAGTTATTGAAGGGATGGTTAAAGGTAATAAAAATGTGAACTTTATTGAAGTTGCTTATCTACCAGTTATACATCGGGGAATGTATAACCTTAAAGGTGTTGCTAATTGGCTTTCTATGAATATCAAAACCTTTAATTTAATAAGGAAAATGAGAAAAAAATATGATCTCATATATATAAATACGTTAGCTTTGTTTAGCATTTCTATAATATCAAAGTTATTGAATATCAAAAACCTTGTACATTGCCATGAATTTCTACAAGGAAGTGTATATGGCAGGTTCATTAAAAAGACAGTTCAGCAATGTGCCACGGTAATAATTAGTGTATCCAAACATGTTGCATCATATATATCTGATGATAGACCTAATAGCTATGTCATTCATAACGGCATCCCTGATCTTTGTACATTTGAAACAAAACCAATAAATAATGGTTTTGTTAACTTTGCAATGGTCGGAAGAATCATGCCTGAAAAGGGACAGTGGTTTTTGTTAGATGCTCTGAAGGTTATGCCTGAAAAGGATTTAGCAAAATTAAAAATTCATGTGTATGGCGATGCTCCACCAACCAGAAAGTCTTTAATGTTGAAATTTGTTGATGATATAAATTTGGCTGGTTTACATGAAACTGTTATTGTGTATGGTTTTGAACCTTTAGCTTCAGAAAAAATACAAGAACTTGATTGTTGTCTTGTACCATCATTAATGCCTGATCCTTTTCCAACAACAGTTTTAGAGGCTATGAGGGCATCAAAAATTGTTATTGCAACAAACCATGGTGGGGCTAAAGAAGTCATTGAAAATGGAGTCAATGGATTTTCTATAAACCAGAGCGATGCAAAACAATTTTCTGCAGTTTTAAGTGATATTGTTTGTATGTCTGTATCTGAAAGAGAGTTAATGGGTAAAAATGCCAGATTAACTTATTCAATGGAATATACAATTGAACAGTTCGAAAAACGCTTTATTAATGTTTTAAGCAAATATTTATGATGGTTTAGGTTAATAATGAAAAAAATTCATATTATTGGTACCGTAGGTGTTCCTGCATGTTATGGCGGATTTGAAACCTTAGTTGATAATTTATTAGATGACGAAAGGTTTGATATTACGGTCTATTGTAGCTCGAAAACATATAAAAATAAAAAAGTTGAGAAATATAAGGGAGCGAATTTAGTTTATGTGCCAATAAACGCTAATGGTATACAGAGTGTTGCCTATGATGTTTACTCAATGTTTTTTGCTGCTACAAAAAAGGCAGATATAATATTAGTGCTAGGTGTTTCTGGTTGCTTTTTTTTACCGGTGCTACGGAAAATTAGTCATGCGAAAATTGTTACAAATATTGATGGCTTAGAGTGGCGACGCGATAAATGGAATTCACTAGCGAAGTCATTTCTAAAAAAATCAGAAGAATTGGCAGTGAAATTTTCTGATGTTGTGATTTCAGATAACAAAGCTATTGCTGATTATGTAAAAAATGAGTATGCGTTTGATAGCCAAGTAATTGCATATGGTGGAGATCATGCTATTACTAAGGAAATTACATTCGATGACAAAGATTATGCTTTTACCGTATGCAGAATCGAGCCAGAGAATAATATAGCAATGATATTAGGCGCATTTAGTGTTGTTAACAAGAAACTTGTTATTGTTGGAAATTGGAACAATAGTAGCTATGGTCAGGAGTTAAGAAAAAAATATAATTCGTGTAAAAATATAGAAATGCTTGATCCTATTTATGATACGTCAAAATTGGCTGAACTACGCGCGTTTTGCTCATGCTATATACATGGACACTCTGCAGGTGGTACAAATCCATCGTTAGTAGAGATGATGCATTTTGGGAAATCCATAATATGTTTTGATTGTAGTTACAATCGAGAAACTACTGACCATAAGGCCATCTATTTTCAGGATGAGCATTCTCTATCCGAGATAATGAAGTCTGCTAAGCATTTTGGTGAAAACAAAGATATGTTGGAAATCGCCAGGGAAAAATACACTTGGGATAAAATTAGAGAACAGTATTACAATATTTTTGAATTATAGATGGTACTTTGCGATAACTACATAGAGGCAATATGAAAATAACTAGAATATTTTCTTCGTTATCTTACAGCGATGAATCATTTAATATCAGGGTAATAATCCGTGTTTTGTGTATGTTATTAAGAGGCAGTTGGCTTTCGGTATTTACATTAAATAGAGTTACATTTCCTGTATTTTCATCTAAAAATGTGCGGGTTATCGGTCCTTATAACAAATTCATTGCAGGCAAGTTTCTCAAAATTGAGTCAAATGTGATTATACAAACTGAATCAATAAATGGAATAAGAATTGGAAATTCATGTACAATTGGTTCAGGGACAAGTATTAGACCATCTGGTTTTTATGGTGGCGATAGAGGGGAAGGATTGGTAATAGGCGACCGCTCAGCTATTGGTGTAAACTCTTATATTGGATGTTCTGGTTTCATCGAAATTGGTGATGACGTAATCATTGGTCCTCATTTTACAATTATATCAGAAAATCACAATTACTCTGATCGTCAAATAAAAATAAAGGATCAAGGTGTCAAAAGAGAAAGGATTAAAATAGAAAACAATGTTTGGATTGGGTGCAATGTTACTGTCCTGGCCGGAGTTAATATTGGTAATGGCAGCGTTATTGCAGCTGGCTCAGTTGTTACTAAATCATTTCCGCCAAATTCACTTATTGGTGGTGTGCCTGCTAAATTGATAAAACAAATATAAAACAATATAGTCGTACTAAATTACAGCTACCTTCGGTTTCACTGGGTTAAACATAGCTATTTATATTTGAATAAAGCTAAGATACTATAAAAACGTATTGAACCATCGCGCATATGTCGCGCGGTGACCACACCAGACAGGAGTATGTAATGTCCAAGCAACAGATCGGCGTCGTCGGTATGGCAGTGATGGGGCGCAACTTGGCGCTCAACATCGAAAGCCGTGGTTATACCGTCTCTATCTTCAACCGCTCCCGCGAAAAAACTGAAGAAGTTGTTGCCGAGAACCCGGGTAAGAAACTGGTTCCTTATTACACGGTGAAAGAGTTCGTTGAGTCTCTTGAGACCCCACGTCGTATCCTGTTAATGGTGAAAGCGGGCTCAGGCACCGACGCTGCCATCGATTCCCTGAAGCCGTACCTGGATAAAGGCGACATCATCATTGATGGCGGTAATACCTTCTTCCAGGACACTATCCGTCGTAATCGTGAACTGTCTGCCGAAGGCTTTAACTTCATCGGTACCGGTGTTTCCGGTGGTGAAGAGGGCGCACTGAAAGGGCCTTCTATCATGCCTGGCGGCCAGAAAGAAGCGTACGAGTTGGTTGCGCCGATTCTGACTAAGATCGCTGCTGTTGCAGAAGACGGTGAGCCGTGCGTAACATACATCGGTGCTGACGGTGCGGGTCACTATGTGAAGATGGTTCACAACGGTATCGAGTATGGCGATATGCAGCTAATTGCTGAAGCCTACTCCTTGCTGAAAGGTGGTTTGAACCTGTCTAACGAAGAGCTGGCAAGCACTTTCACCGAATGGAACAACGGTGAACTGAGTAGCTATCTGATCGACATCACCAAAGACATCTTCACCAAAAAAGATGAAGAAGGTAAATACCTGGTTGACGTCATTCTGGATGAAGCCGCTAACAAAGGTACCGGTAAGTGGACCAGCCAGAGTTCTCTGGATCTCGGAGAGCCGCTGTCGCTGATCACTGAATCCGTATTTGCGCGTTATATCTCCTCTCTGAAAGAGCAGCGTGTTGCAGCTTCTAAAGTCCTGACCGGACCTAAAGCTCAGCTTGCGGGCGACAAAACCGAATTTATCGAGAAAGTGCGTCGTGCACTGTATCTGGGTAAAATTGTGTCTTACGCCCAGGGCTTCTCTCAGCTGCGTGCCGCTTCTGACGAACACAACTGGGATCTGAACTACGGTGAGATTGCCAAGATCTTCCGTGCCGGCTGCATCATTCGTGCGCAGTTCCTGCAGAAGATCACCGATGCTTACGCTAAAAATTCCGGTATCGCTAACCTGCTGCTTGATCCGTACTTCAAGAACATTGCTGATGAATATCAGCAGGCGCTGCGTGATGTGGTGGCGTATGCCGTGCAGAACGGTATTCCGGTTCCGACCTTCTCCGCGGCGGTTGCCTATTACGACAGCTATCGTGCAGAAGTTCTGCCTGCTAACCTGATCCAGGCGCAGCGTGACTACTTCGGTGCGCACACCTATAAGCGCACAGATAAAGAAGGCGTGTTCCATACGGAATGGCTGGATTAATCTGATTTAGCCCTAACGAAAATGCAGGCCCGGAGCACTCCTCCGGGCTTTTTTATGGGCAAAAAACGGCATTCGGTCAGGTCTGATAGGCGTAGCTGTGCTAAATCACGATATAATGCAACTATGCTGATCCGATACGACAACGTTGGGTCTAACGATGGTGAGTTGTTCACTCTTTAATGTTTAACCAGAAGAAGTTAGAGCTAATGAAAATAACGATTTCAGGTACAGGTTATGTGGGGCTATCGAACGGTATTCTGATTGCCCAGCACCACGAGGTGGTTGCGCTGGATATTGTGCAATCCAAAGTGGACATGCTGAATCAGAAACAGTCACCGATTGCTGATAAAGAAATTGAAGAGTATCTGGCCACAAAAGATCTCAACTTCCGCGCAACCACCGACAAGCAAGAGGCTTATCGCAATGCTGACTACGTCATTATTGCTACGCCAACCGATTACGATCCTAAAACCAACTACTTCAATACGTCCAGCGTGGAGTCAGTCATCCGGGATGTACTGGAAATAAATCCGCAGGCGGTAATGATTATAAAATCAACTATCCCGGTTGGTTTTACCCAGTCGATTAAAGAGCGCCTGGGTACGGAGAATATTATTTTCTCACCGGAGTTTCTGCGGGAAGGTAAGGCGCTTTATGACAATCTTCATCCTTCACGAATTGTGATTGGCGAGCGCTCCGCGCGTGCTGAAAGATTTGCGGCCTTGTTGCAGGAAGGTGCCATCAAGCAAGACATTCCCACATTATTTACCGACTCAACCGAAGCCGAAGCCATTAAACTGTTTGCCAATACCTATCTTGCCATGCGCGTGGCGTACTTTAACGAGCTTGACAGTTATGCTGAGAGCTTAGGTCTCGATACCCGCCAAATTATTGAAGGCGTCTGTCTGGATCCGCGTATTGGCAATCACTATAACAACCCCTCATTTGGTTATGGTGGCTATTGCCTGCCGAAAGACACCAAACAGTTGCTGGCAAACTACCAGTCGGTTCCCAATAATCTTATCTCTGCCATTGTGGATGCCAACCGCACTCGCAAAGACTTTATTGCCGACTCCATCCTTGCACGCAAGCCGAAGGTGGTGGGGGTTTATCGCTTAATCATGAAAAGTGGTTCTGATAACTTCCGCGCATCGTCCATTCAGGGGATCATGAAACGGATTAAAGCCAAAGGCGTGCCGGTGATTATTTTTGAACCGGTAATGAAAGAGGATGAATTTTTCCATTCGCGCGTGGTACGTGATTTAGACGTGTTTAAAAATGAAGCGGACATTATCATTTCTAACCGTATGACGCCGGAACTAAGTGATGTCGCCGATAAGGTGTACACCCGCGATCTGTTTGGTAATGACTAACCTATATCGCGAATAAAAGAGGCCTTTTAAAAGGCCTCTTTTATATTTCAGAACGAATGAATTTATACCGCGTAGAAATCGCGATACCAGCCCACAAAGTTTTTCACGCCATTCTTAACGGTTGTTTCGGGTTTAAAGCCAATCACGTCGTACAGCGCTTGAGTATCCGCGCTGGTTTCCAGCACGTCTCCGGGTTGCAGTGGCAGCATATTTTTAGTGGCTTCAATACCTAGCGCTTCTTCCAGTGCCTTGATGTAATCCATCAACTCGACCGGGGCGCTATTGCCAATATTGTAGACGCGATAGGGGGCAATGCTGGTAGCCGGAGTGCCGGTTTCAACGGTCCATTGTGCGTCGGTCTGCGGAATAATGTCCTGCAAGCGAACAATCGCCTCGGCGATATCATCAATATAGGTAAAGTCGCGCTTCATTTTACCAAAGTTATAGACGTCGATGCTTTTCCCTTCAAGCATTGCTTTGGTGAACTTAAACAGCGCCATATCCGGGCGACCCCACGGGCCGTACACGGTGAAGAAACGCAACCCCGTGGTCGGCAGGCCATATAAATGAGAGTAGGTATGCGCCATCAGTTCGTTAGCTTTTTTGGTTGCCGCATATAAGGATACGGGGTGATCAACGGAATCATCCGTTGAGAAAGGCATTTTGCGATTCAGGCCGTAGACCGAGCTGGAGGAGGCATAGAGCAGGTGTTGGATTTGGTTATGCCGACACCCTTCCAGTACGTTCAAAAAGCCGGTCAGATTGGAGTCTGCGTAAGCATGTGGATTGTCGATTGAGTATCGAACGCCCGCCTGTGCGGCGAGATGGATTACGCGATCAAAGCGCTCGTCCGCGAAAAGTACCGCCATGCTTTCCCGGTCAGCTAAATCAAGCTTATGAAAATGGAATCCGGGGTGTACCAGCAACGCCAGGCGCGCCTGCTTAAGGCTGACATCGTAGTAATCGTTGAGATTATCCAAACCGACCACCTGGTGGCCAGCGTCCAGCAAGCGTTTGCTAACGTGGAAGCCGATAAAACCGGCGGCACCCGTAACCAGGTATTTCATTTTTTACCTCTGTCTGGCTTTATTGTTGCCAGGCGCCATCAGGCGCCAGAAAGGGAGAATCATACCGTTTGACGATAAAAAAGATAATCGTTATCTGTTATTACCCTGTTCGGTTTTTCTGGTTACGTCAATTTTATTCACAACGTGAATTGATAGGATGGCATGAATAGTCGCGCCAGTCAGATTTTCATTGTTGACTGCGATGATTGCCCGCTTAACTTTTTAAGTAGTGATTAAAATACCAATCAATATCACTTAAATAATCTGTATTTTTTATCAGTAATCCTATGGCATTACCTGAATTTATGGCTAAACTATTGGCGTTAAGTCTTTCCTCATTTAGGGTAATTATGTCTGTCGGTGATAACAACATATCCGGGCGCAGTAACGATCCGGAACAGATTGATTTAATTGATTTAGTGATGCAGTTGTGGCGCGGCAAAATGACGATTGTTGTCTGTGTTGTTGTTGCTATCCTCCTTGCAGTGGGCTATCTGGCGGTAGCGAAAGAGAAATGGACCTCGACGGCGATTGTGACTCAGCCAGATGTAGGTCAGCTAGCCAGCTACAATAATGCCATGAGTGTATTGTTTGGCGACAATGCGCCCAAAGTCACCGATGTGCAGACGGGGTTTATTGGTCGTTTTAGCTCAGCATTCTCTGCATTAGCGGAAACGCTGGATAACCAGGATATGCCGGAAAAACTGACTATTGATGCGGCGGTGAAAGGTCAGACATTACCGTTAAAGGTTTCCTACACCAGCCGTACTGCTGAGGAAGCACAAAAAACGCTGGCGCAATATATTCAGCAGGTCGATGAAAGTGTGGCGAAGGAGTTGAATGCTGACCTGTCCATGAGCGTGAAAAACCGAGTCGCAGATTTGCAAAAGTCGCTCGAAGCACAAGAAACGGTGGCGGAAGAGCAAAAAGCATTGCGCATTGCGCAGATGACTCAGGCGCTCAAGGTGGCGGAACAGTCCAATATTAAGTTGCCACAGGTCCAGCAGGCCGATCAGGTTTCTCAGGACACCATGTTTATGCTGGGCAGTGAGGCGCTTTCTTCCATGGTGAAGAACGAAGCGACTCGCCCGTTAACGTTCTCTGACCAATACTATCAGACGCGTCAAAATCTGCTGTCTGTTCAGGCGTTGAAAGTGGAACCGGATAGTGTGCACGCTTACCGCTATGTAATGAAACCGACGTTACCGATTCGTCGTGACAGCCCGAAGAAAGCCATTACGCTGGTACTGGCGGTACTGCTCGGTGGGATGATTGGCGCGGGCGTAGTGCTGGGGCGCAATGCGTTACGGGGCTACAAAGCAAAAGCGCAGTAAGTCAGTATGACGCAGAGCTAAAAAAACCGGGTACCGCCCGGTTTTTTTACGCCCGAAGTTTACTGATGCCGCTGACGCAAATTCTCTATTACCGTGGTCAGATCGAGATCCTGATCCTGCAGCAGTACCAGCAAGTGGTACATCAGATCGGATGCTTCATTGGTCAGTTCGAAACGGTCATGTACCGTTGCGGCCAGCGCGGTCTCCACGCCTTCTTCACCGACTTTCTGGGCGATGCGTTTAGTGCCGCTGGCATACAGCTTAGCCGTGTAGGAACTCTCCGGGTCCGCCGTTTTACGCTCAGCAAGTAGCTGTTCAAGCTGATACAGGAACAGCCACTGGTGGCTGGCCTCGCCAAAACAGCTGCTGGTTCCTTTATGGCAGGTGGGCCCTATCGGGTTCACCAGCACCAGCAACGTGTCGTTATCGCAATCGGGCGTAATGCTGACCACATTGAGGAAGTTGCCGGAGGTTTCGCCCTTGGTCCACAGGCGCTGTTTGGTGCGCGAGAAAAAGGTCACTTTGCCGCTTTCAAGCGTTTTGTCCAGTGCTTCAAGGTTCATATAACCCAGCATCAATACTTCGCCGGAGACCGCATGCTGTACGACAACCGGCATCAGTCCGTCGGTTTTTTCCCAGTCCAGTTCGTGGCATTGTTGCTTCGTTAACATATCCTGATCTCCACGCCCTGCGTTGCCAGGTACGTTTTTAATTCACCAATATTAATAATCTGCTTGTGGAACACTGAAGCGGCGAGCGCGCCATCGACATCCGCATCCTGGAAGGCAGCAAGGAAGTGTTCCATGGTTCCTGCGCCGCCGGAGGCGATCAGCGGAACGTGGCATACTTCACGTACTTTTTTCAGCTGTTCGAGATCGTAGCCGTTACGCACGCCGTCCTGGTTCATCATATTGAGGACGATTTCACCTGCGCCGAGTTTTTGCACCTCTTGAACCCAGTCGAGGGTTTCCCACTGGGTGACGCGGGTTCGGCTTTCATCGCCAGTGTATTGATTAACGTGATACTTCCCGGTTTCGGCGTCATGCCAGGTATCGATCCCAACCACGATGCACTGCACGCCAAAGCGCTCGGCAAGGCGAGTAATCAGCGACGGGTCAGCCAGCGCAGGGGAGTTGACAGAAATTTTATCAGCGCCGAAAGTCAGTATTTTCGCAGCATCGTCCACTGACTTAATCCCGCCCGCCACGCAGAACGGGATGTCGATCACTTCTGCTACGCGCGATACCCAGCTCTTATCGACTACACGTCCATCGCTGGAGGCGGTGATATCGTAGAACACCAGCTCATCTGCGCCCTCGTCGGCATAGCGTTTCGCCAACGGGACGATGTCACCGATGACCTCGTGATTACGAAACTGGACGCCTTTCACTACCTGACCATCGCGAACGTCCAGACACGGAATTATGCGTTTTGCCAGCATTGAATCGCCTCCTCAACGGTGAATTTTCCTTCCAGTAGCGCGCGTCCGACGATCACGCCGCGCACGCCGGTTCCGCGCAGGGCGGCAACGTCGGCGATATCACCAATACCGCCGGATGACTGAAAGGCCACCTGCGGATACTTAGCGCAGACTTCTTCATATAGCGATACGTTAGAGCCTGCCAGCGTGCCGTCGCGGGAGATATCGGTGCACAGCACATGCTTCAGGCCAACGGGCAGGTAGGTTTCCACCAGTTCTTCCAGCGAAACGCCGGAGTCTTCCTGCCAGCCGCTGACCGCGACCTGCTTGTTGCCTTGTTCGTCAATACGCACATCCAGCGCCAGCACCAGTGCATCCGCACCGAAACGCTCGAACCAGCCTTTGACGACTTCAGGTGATTTTACCGCCGTCGAGCCAACCACAACGCGCGCCACACCGGCTGCCAGCAGGGCCGCAACATCCTCTTCTGTGCGCACACCGCCGCCAACCTGCACCGGTACGTTGACACCGGCGACCAGCGTTTTAATCAGCGGGATCTGACGCTTGAGCGGATCTTTCGCGCCGGTTAAATCTACCAGGTGCAGAACCTGTGCACCTTGTGCGGCGTAATCCTGCAAGCGCGGCAGGGGATCGTTGCCGTAATCACGCTGGGTGGCGTAATCGCCCTGGTGGAGACGCACAACTGTGCCATCGATTAAATCTAATGCCGGAATAATCATCACATCTCCAGAAAATTTTTCAGCAACAGCGCCCCAGCGGCACCCGAGCGCTCGGGGTGAAACTGTACGCCGAAGAAATTATCTTTTTGTACCGCTGCAGTGAACGGTTCACCGTAATGGCACTGGGCAATGGTTGAGGGATTGACCGGCATTGCGTAGCTGTGAACAAAATAAAAATACGCGCCATCGTCAATGCCGCGGAACAGACGATTTCCCGCCTGCGGATACACCCGGTTCCAGCCCATATGCGGCAGCGGCAGACCAAAGTCGGTCATCTTAGGTACGTCTTGCTCAATAATACCCAGCATATCGACGCCATTGCTCTCTGCACTGCGCCGACCGAGCAGTTGCATACCCAAACAAATCCCCAGAACCGGTTGGGTACAGGCTTTGATCAGCTCAATCAGTTCGCGTTCACGCAGCTGATCCATCGCCGCCTGCGCGGTCCCGACGCCGGGCAGAAAAAGCTTATCGGCGCGCAGTACCACATCGGCGTCTCGGCTGACGATGGGGTCATAACCGTGACGCGCCACAGCAGATTTCACCGAGTTGAGGTTGGCGCAGCCGGTGTCGAGGATCACCACGTTCATCACAGCACTCCTTTTGAGGAGGGAAGGGTATCGCCCTCAACGCGAATCGCCTGGCGCAGCGTGCGGCCAAAGGCTTTGAACAGGCTTTCCACACGGTGGTGATCGTTTTTGCCCTTGGTCTTCAGGTGCAGCGTCACGCCCATGGTGTAAGAGAGCGAACGGAAAAAGTGCTCGATCATCTCGGTGCTCAGATCGCCAACGCGCTGATAGGTGAATTCAGCCCGGTATTCCAGGTGCGGACGTCCGGAGATATCCAGCGCGCAGCGGGCCAGGCATTCGTCCATTGGCAGCACAAACCCGAAGCGGTTGATGCCACGCTTGTCACCCAACGCCAGTTTTAACGCTTCGCCCAGCGCCAGACCGGTATCTTCTACGGTGTGGTGATCGTCAATATACAAGTCGCCCTTGACGGTGATTTCCATGCGAAAACCGCCGTGGGTCGAGATTTGATCCAGCATGTGGTCAAAGAAGCCGACGCCGGTATTAATTTTGCTGCGGCCCTCGCGGTCCAGCCACACTTTGACGTCAATCTGCGTTTCTTTGGTATTACGCTCAACGTGGGCGTAGCGGTCGCGTTTGGTCAGCTGTTCGCTAATCATCGACCAGTTCAGGGAGTCACGGTGGTAGCGTAACCCGCCGATTCCCATGTTTTCAGCCAGCTGAATGTCGGTTGCGCGGTCGCCAATCACGTAGCTGTTCGCGGTATCCAGCGCCTGTTCAGCCAGATACTGTTCGACCAGCTTCACTTTTGGTTTACGGCAGTCGCATTCGTCTGCTGGCAGGTGCGGGCAGATCAGCACCTCATCAAACACCACGCCCTGCGAGTTGAAAATCTGCATCATCAGGTTATGCGGCCCGTCAAACTCAGCCTGCGGGAAGCTTTGCGTTCCCAATCCGTCCTGGTTGGTGATCATCACCAGTTTATAACCGGCTTTTTGCAGTTTGAGCAGGGCGGGGACAACCTCTGGCTCAAAGGCTAGTTTGTCAAAGCGATCAACCTGAAAGTCACTTGGCGGTTCTGAAATCAGGGTTCCATCACGGTCAATAAAAAGATACTTCTGGCTCATACTTGCTCCGCACGTAAAGCGTCAATGACGCGCTGGCTTTCTTCACGGGTGCCGACGGTGATCCGCAGGCAGCCGCTTAATGAAGGTTGTTTGTTCTGGTCTCGTAGGATAATGCCCTGATCCCACAAAGATTTAAACACAGAACTGGAAGCGGTAAAGCGGGCCAGAATATAGTTGGTTTCAGAGGTGAAAACCTGCTCCACGCACGGAATGGTTTTCAGTGCATCCACCAGATACTGACGTTCTAGCAGGATCTGCGCTACGCGTTCACGCATGGCGGCAATGCCTTGTGGCGTCAGCGCCTGGGCGGCGATATCGGCTACCGGCGTCGACAGTGGGTAGGGGGCGATCACTTTCAACAGCAGGTTAATCACCTCTTCATTGGCCAGCGTAAATCCGCAGCGCAACCCTGCCAGCGCGAACGCCTTGGAAAGGGTACGCAGAACCACCAGGTGTGGATATTCCGTTAACCAGCCGGCCAGCGTCGCCTGCGGACAGAACTCAATGTACGCTTCATCGGCGACCACAATGGCTTTACCTTGGGTCATTTCAAGCAGCGAGCGTAGATCTTGTGGGTTAATCAACTGGCCGGTCGGATTGTTAGGGCTGCAAACGTAAACCACCTTCACGCCATCAAGCTTGTCGGCAATGCCCTGGAGATCGAGCTGCCAGTCGGCAAGCGTAGGCACGGTGCGGCATTCCACGCCGATGGTCTCAGCGCTGACGCTGTACATGCCGTAGGTCGGCGGGCAGTAAAGAATGGCATCCTGGCCGGGTTCACAAAACGCGCGTACCAACAGTTCGATACCTTCATCTGCCCCTCGGCTAACCAACACCTGCTCCGGTTTAACGCCCGCGTACTGTGCGTAATTCTCAATCACCGCTTTTGGCTGACATTCCGGGTAACGGTTAAGCGTCTGCTGGCTGAGCTGAAACTCAACGGCCGTCGGGAACTCGTTGGCATTCAGCCAGACGTCGCCATTACCGCCCAGACGACGGGCAGACTGATAGGGCGTCAGTTCGCGGACATTTTTACGGGCTAAATCGGTGACGCTAAGAATGTTGTCAGTGCTCATGCTTGCTCCTTGAGGGCGTTAACACGCAGGGTGACGGCATTTTTGTGGGCGGTCAGTCGCTCCGCGGCGGCCAGCGTTTCGATGGTTGAGGCGAGAGCTGAGAAACCTTGTGGCGACAGTTCCTGGACGGTCATCCGCTTTTGGAAGTCTGCCAGCCCGAGGCTTGAACAGGTCGCGGTGTAACCGTAGGTCGGTAGCACGTGGTTTGTCCCTGAGGCATAATCACCGGCGGATTCCGGTGACCAGTCACCGAGAAACACGGAGCCGGCGTTGGTGATGTCATCGACCAGTTCACGGGCGTTACGGGTCTGAATGATCAGGTGCTCTGGGCCGTACTGATTAGAAATGGCGATGCACTGCGCCAGATCCCGGGTCACAATCAGACGGCTGGCGCTCAGCGCCTGACGCGCTGTTTCCGCGCGTGGTAGTTCAGCAAGCTGGCGTTCAACGGCGTCAGCCACGCGGCGGGCTATCCCGGCATCTGGCGTCAGCAGGATCACCTGAGAGTCCGGGCCGTGCTCGGCCTGCGAGAGCAGATCGGAGGCGACGAAATCCGGGGTCGCGCCGCTGTCGGCAATCACCAGGACTTCGGAAGGTCCGGCCGGCATATCAATGGCCGCACCGTCCAGACGCTGGCTTACCTGGCGCTTGGCCTCAGTTACCCAGGCATTACCGGGGCCAAAAATTTTGTCGACTTTGGGTACCGATTCGCTACCGAAGGCCAGAGCGGCAATTGCCTGGGCGCCACCGACGTTAAACACTTCTTGCACACCGCACAGCTGCGCCGCATACAAAATTTCGTCGGCGATAGGCGGTGGCGAGCACAGCACAACGCGTTGGCAATCGGCAATACGGGCTGGAGTGGCGAGCATTAATACCGTAGAGAAGAGTGGGGCCGATCCCCCCGGAATATACAAACCGACGGAGCTGACCGGACGGGTTACCTGCTGGCAGCGCACGCCGGGCTGCGTTTCAATATCTACCGCGGGCAGTTTTTGCGCGTTGTGAAACGTTTCAATATTTTTCACCGCGACCGCCATCGCCTGCTTGAGGTCATCACTCAGACGCGCGCTGGCGGCGGAAATCTCTTCGGCACTGACTTTCAGCGCGCTGACGGTGGTTTTATCAAATTTGGCGCTGTATTCGCGCAGCGCCGCATCACCGCGTGATTTGACGTTATCCAGAATGTCGCTGACGGTACGGGTGATGCTGTCTGAGGCAGAGATTGCCGGGCGCATCAGCAATTCGCGTTGCTGTTTGATGCTGCAGGTATTCCAGTCGATGATGGTATTAAAACTCATAATCGTCTTCCTTTTTTGCCGGATGGCTTATCCGGCCTACGGGGCCTGTAGGCCCGGTAAGCAAAGCGCCACCGGGCAACGTTAAGTGGATGTGGATCACTCCATCATCTTCTCAATTGGCAGCACCAGAATCGAACTGGCACCGAGCGCTTTCAGTTTTTCCATGGTTTCCCAGAACAGGGTTTCGCTGCTGACCATGTGCATGGCCACGCGCTGCTGATCGCCTGCCAGTGGCAGAATAGTTGGGCGCTCTGCGCCTGGCAGCAGGGCGATGACCTCGTCCAGACGTTCGGTTGGGGCGTGCATCATGATGTACTTGGATTCGCGGGCCTGGATCACGCCCTGAATGCGGGTCAGCAATTTATCGATCAGCTGCTGCTTGGCTTCCGCCATCTCGCCGTCGCGCTGGATCAGGCAGGCTTTGGAGCGGTAAATTACTTCGACTTCACGCAGGCCGTTGGCTTCCAGCGTGGCACCGGTTGAGACCAGATCGCAAATCGCATCGGCCAGGCCCGCACGCGGGGCAACTTCCACCGAGCCGTTTAGCAGGCAGGATTTAAACGTGATGCCTTTCTGATCGAGATAACGTTTCAGCAGGTGCGGGTAGGAAGTGGCAACACGTTTACCGTTCAGCGAAGCCGGGCCGTCCCAGGCTTCGTCAGCCGGGGTGGCTAACGAGAGGCGACAGCCACCGAAGTCGAGACGACGCAGCGTAAAGTAGCGCGGATCTTCGCCCTGCGCCCGGCGGTTGAGCAACTCTTCTTCTAAAACGTTTTCGCCAATGATGCCGAGGTCAACCACGCCGTCCATCACCAGACCCGGAATATCGTCATCACGCACGCGGAGAATATCAATCGGCATGTTCTCTGCCATCGCAATCAGGCGCTGGGTGTGAAGATTAATTTTAATGCCACAGCGGGCCAGTAATTCGCGTGAATCATCGCTTAAGCGGCCTGATTTCTGCATAGCTATGCGTAAACGGGTATTGTCTAACATTCTCTTGTCCTCGTTATCCTGTCTGAATCGGTCTGGGTCACGCACCAAAAAAAAGCCCCCGGAAGAATTCTTCCGGGGGCTTTCTCATGCGCTCATGCACCACTGGAAGAGTTAAATGTCTCCCAGCACACATCGCCTGAAAGACTAGTCAGGATGATGGTGATGATGGTGTTTAAATTGAGCGCGTGTCATAAAATTTTCTCGATGAATGTTTATTCATTTGATGTCTTTTAACCTAAACCACTTTAGTCACCGATAGCAAGGGCTTTTTTTGATCATTAATTCATTTCATATTGATACTATGAATTGTCAGCCACCGTGGGCTGGCGTAGCCTTGGGTAACAGGCCACAAGTCAGGAGAGAAGGCATGAAAAAGGTCGCAATTGTCGGGTTAGGTTGGTTAGGCATGCCGTTAGCCATGTCGCTGGCGGCGCGAGGCTGGCAGGTCACCGGCAGCAAAACCACGCTGGATGGGGTGGAAGCGGCCCGTATGAGCGGTATCGAAAGCTACTCGCTGCGCCTTGAACCTGAGCTGGTGTGCGCGTCAGACGATCTCGATGCGCTGATGGATGTCGATGCGCTGGTCATCACGCTGCCCGCCCGCCGTAGCGGTCCGGGTGAAGATTTTTATCTGCAGGCGATGCAGGAGCTGGTCGACAGTGCGCTGGCATACCGCATTCCACGGATTATTTTTACCAGCTCGACGTCGGTGTATGGTGACGTACAGGGTGCCGTGAAAGAAGGCTCTCCGCGTAATCCGGTGACGGCAAGCGGTCGTGTGCTGAAAGAACTTGAGGACTGGTTGCATAACCTGCCGGGGACCTCGGTAGACATTGTGCGCCTCGCCGGATTGGTTGGACCGGGCAGACACCCAGGGCGTTTTTTCGCCGGTAAAACGGCACCGGATGGACAGCATGGCGTCAATCTGGTGCATCTGGATGATGTCGTGTCTGCAATCACCCTGCTGCTCCAGGCACCGAAAGGAGGACACATCTATAATATATGTGCGCCTATGCATCCGGCGCGTAATGTGTTCTATCCCCAGATGGCGCGTTTGCTGGGGCTGGAACCGCCGGAATTCCGGGACGGTGTGGATAACGGTAAAGGTAAAGTCATTGACGGCAACCGAATTTGCAATGAACTTGGGTTTGAGTACCAGTATCCCGACCCGCTGGTGATGCCGATGGAGTGACAGACCAGCAGCGTGCCGTCATATACCGCCAGGGGGCGAGTATGAAACCACTGCTGGACGTTCTGATCATCCTCGACGCGTTAGATAAAGAGGGAAGTTTCGCTGCGGCGTCGGCAAAATTGTTTAAGACGCCGTCCGCGCTGAGTTATACCGTCCATAAGCTGGAAAGCGATCTGAATATTCAATTGTTGGATCGCAGCGGGCATCGGGCGACGTTTACCCGCACCGGGCAGATGCTGCTGGAAAAGGGGCGGGAGGTACTGCATACCGTCCGCGAACTCGAAAAACAGGCCATCAAACTGCACGAAGGTTGGGAGAACCAGCTGGTTATTGGCGTGGATGACACCTTTCCTTTTTCACTGCTGGCCCCGCTTATCGAATCCTTCTACCAGCACCACAGCGTCACGCGGCTTAAATTTATCAACGGTGTACTGGGCGGTTCCTGGGAGGCGCTCACCCAAGGGCGGGCCGATATTATCGTCGGGGCGATGCATGAACCGCCTTCCGCGAGTAATTTTGGTTTTGCGCGTTTAGGTGACCTCGAACAGGTGTTTGTGATCGCACCTCATCATCCGCTGGCGCAGGAAGACGAACCACTGCAACGGCGTACCATTAAACGTTTCCGTGCCATTGTGGTGGGGGACAGTCCTCATCTGGCGAGCTTGTCGGGTTCTCAACTGCTTGACGATCAGGATGCAATCACCGTTTTTGACTTTAAAACCAAGCTGGAACTGCAGATCAGTGGGCTGGGATGCGGGTATTTACCGCGCTATCTGGCACAACGTTTTTTGGACAGCGGTGCCCTGATAGAGAAGAAAGTGGTCGCACAAATTATGTTTGAACCGGTGTGGATTGGCTGGAATGAACAGACGTCAGGATTAGCCAGCGCCTGGTGGCGAGATCAGATTTTAGCAAATAGTGCTATCGCAGGCGTTTATGTAAAATCGAGTGTCGATAAATCAGGCGGTTAGATAAAAATATTTATTTTTGGCTATCTCATTCTCTTGTTATTTCTCTCCAATTTAGTGCAAAATACGCCGCTTGCAAAAAATGACATTAGCCGACGTTTTAATACGCGTCGGTTATTTTTTTGCATCAAACCAATCATTCATAAAAGAGGCCGGGCTTCGTACCGGATAGATACTTACTAAAAACCGACAGTTGTTGTCGCTGAGGAATTCGTAAAAATGGGGCAATTTTTTGCTTACGCGACGGTATTCACCGTAAAGGGGAATGACCATGTCGCATAACGTTACTCCAAACACCTCTCGCGTGGAATTACGTAAAACGCTTACGTTGGTTCCGGTTGTCATGATGGGCCTTGCCTATATGCAGCCGATGACGCTGTTCGATACATTTGGTATCGTTTCGGGCTTGACCGATGGTCATGTCGCGACGGCTTATGCTTTTGCGTTGGTTGCCATTCTCTTTACTGCGTTGAGCTACGGTAAACTGGTTCGCCGTTTCCCGTCTGCTGGCTCTGCGTACACCTATGCTCAGAAATCCATTAGCCCGACCGTAGGCTTTATGGTGGGCTGGTCATCGCTGCTGGACTATCTGTTCATGCCGATGATCAACATCCTGTTGGCTAAAATCTACTTTGAAGCGCTGGTGCCGTCGGTACCGTCGTGGATCTTTGTTGTCGCGCTGGTGGGCTTTATGACCATCTCGAATCTGCGCAGCATCAAGGCCGTCGCGAACTTCAATACCCTGATTGTTATTTTGCAGATGGGTATTGTGGCAGTGATTGTTGGCCTGATCATTTACGGCATTATGCACGGCGAAGGCGCAGGCACGCTGACCAGCACCCGTCCATTCTGGTCTGAAGGCGCGCATGTGGTGCCGATGATTACCGGTGCAACTATCCTGTGCTTCTCGTTCCTTGGTTTTGACGGCATCTCTTCGCTGTCAGAAGAAACCAAAGACGCAGAGCGCGTTATTCCGAAGGCTATCTTCCTGACCGCGCTGATTGGTGGCCTGATCTTTATTGGTGCCTCCTACTTCCTGCAACTGTACTTCCCGGATATCTCTCGCTTTAAAGATCCGGACGCGTCACAGCCGGAAATCATGCTGTACGTTGCGGGTAAAACCTTCCAGTGGGGCGTGCTGGTGTTCTCCAGCGTCACCGTACTGGCATCCGGTATGGCGGCACATGCGGGCGTTTCTCGTCTGATGTACGTGATGGGGCGCGATGGCGTTTTCCCGACCCGTTTCTTCGGTTATATTCACCCGAAATGGCGTACTCCTGCATGGAACGTGCTGCTGGTGGGTGCGATTGCGCTGCTGGCAATCAAATTTGACCTGGTGACGGCGACGGCGCTGATCAACTTCGGTGCGCTGGTGGCGTTTACCTTCGTGAACCTGTCTGTGATTTCACAGTTCTGGATCCGCGAAAAACGCAACAAGACGCTGAAAGACCACTTCAACTACCTGGTCATGCCGGTGTGTGGTGCTCTGACCGTCGGCGCACTGTGGGTTAACCTGGAAGAAAGCTCGATGGTTCTGGGTCTGATCTGGGCGGGTATTGGTCTGGTTTACCTGGCTTGCGTGACCAAAAGCTTCCGCAATCCGGTTCCACAGTACGAAGATATCGCGCAGTAATTGATGTTTGCCGGACTGGGGGCCTTGCGCCACCATCCGGCAAATTGCCTAACCGGAGACATGTTCTCCGGTTTTTTTATACCTGCGTGTCAGTTTCTCTTCTTACACAATCTCTTCGGCGTATTGCCAGAGTGATTTCAGCAGCACCAGCTTCTCTTTATTATCCGCATACTGTTGACTCAGCATCTGCAATTCATTGGCATATTGCTGTAAAAACTCTGCGGTAAACACCTGACGGCGATGTTCCAGCCAGCGCTGCTGTTCAGACTCATCCAGCGTGCCGGGGAAGTTACGCGCGCGGTAATTAAACAGCAGCTTTTCAATACGCTTATCAACAAAGGTAATATCCAGTGCCGGTAAATTGCGTGGGTCGGTTTCCAGCACGATTTTCATCGCAGCGCGGTCGGCATCGCTGAAAAAACCGTTATACAGTTGGGCATCCACGTTGTCTGACGGTGTGAAGGGTTCTGCCTCGGAAAAAATAGCCACCACTTTATCGCGAACCTGCGGGTTTTCACGCAGGATTTTGAGGTTATCCAGACAATGCTGACGGTTAATTCCCAGTCGGTCGGCATCTTCAGGGCGTAGTGTGTTGGCCTGTGCCAGAACCGGGCATTTGTTGATGTGCACCAGTTTCACGGGTACCGCTACGTTATCGCCCAGGTCGGCTTTGGCGGTGTAAAGGCGCTCACGCAGCGTGTCGCTATCCAGCTCAAGCAGGGGAGAAATATCACCGGCTAAGTCAACCATGATGACCGCGTTGCGATTGTCCGGGTGCCAGGCGAGCGGCGCAACCCAACTGGTATTGCCGCGCCATGCGCCGAACATGCCTGAGACATGAACCAACGGTTTCATTTGTGGGACATCGATCAGGGCGGCCAGCTTGTGTTTGTTCCGGTGGCTATAGAGATAGTCGAACAGACGAGGCTGACGCGACTTAACCAACTGCGCCATCGCAATGGTGGCGTACACGTCGGCCATCGCATCGTGGGCGTTGGCGTGTTCAATGCCGTTGGCTTTGGTCAAATGCTCAAGGCGGAAACTGGGTAACCCGTCGTCGTTTTCTGGCCAGTTAATGCCTTCCGGACGCAGGGCATAACAGGCGCGCATAACATCCAGTAAATCCCAACGTGAATTATCGTGCTGCCAGCTCCAGGCGTAGGGGTCGTAGAAATTGCGGTACAGGATATTGCGCGTCACTTCGTCGTCAAAGCGCACATTGTTATAGCCCACAATACAGGTTTTGGGCACGGTAAACAGGGCGTGAATGCGGGCAGCAAACGTTGCTTCGTTCTCTCCTTTTTCACGCGCTTCCTGCGGGGTAATACCTGTTATAAGTACCGCTTCCGGGTGCGGCAGATAGTCGTCCGCAGGCTTGCAATAAAAAACCTCTGGATCGCCGATAATGTTGAAATCGTTATCCGTGCGGATGGCCGCAAATTGCGCGGGCCTGTCCAGCGCCGGATGGGTACCAAAGGTTTCGTAATCGTGGAAGAGAAACGTAGGGTGCTGCTTGCCGTCATTCATTGTTCAGTTATGTCCGGGATCAATTTAGCGCTTTTATAAGAGTACCAAAAATTAGCGAGGTAATCAGCAAAGCGATTATCTGTTCGGGGAATCAGGTCGCAATAAAATTGAGATGAACGGTGCTTTTATATATTTATTGAATTAATTAAACGACCGAAACTGTATTTATTGGCATGATTATCATCAAGGATAATTTCATTTTAATAATTTTATTGATAACCATTATTGTTATTTTTACGGTTAATTGTTGAGTTTTGGAAGTTTTAAAAGTCTTTGTAAACAATAGGTTCTGATTCGTCAGGATGTTCTTGCTTCATTGTAAGGAAATGTGAGTGAGGTTAAAAATTAATAATATAAACTCCATATAATAATTGGATATATCTAATAACAGGAGGTTATATGAGCATTAGTCGACGTAACTTTTTGCGCGGCGTGGGTATTGGCTGCTCCGCATGCGCAATAGGAACTTTTCCACCGGGGGCACTGGCGCGTAATGCACCAGAGAGTATCAAGGGGAAAACCTCACTCACGCCAAGTCTGTGCGAAATGTGTTCATTTCGCTGTCCCATTCAAGCTCAGGTCATTAATAATAAAACCGTTTTCATCCAGGGGAACCCTAATGCGCCGCAGCAGGGTACCCGGGTCTGTGCCCGAGGGGGCAGCGGCGTGAGCCTGGTTAACGATCCGCACCGTATTGTTAAACCGATGAAGCGCACTGGCCCGCGTGGCGCTGGAGAATGGCAGGTCATTAGCTGGCAGCAAGCCTATCAAGAAATTGCCGAAAAGATGAGTGCCATAAAAGCGCAATATGGTCCTCAGGGCGTTGTCTTCTCTTCTAAATCCGGCTCGCTTTCCGGTCATTTATTTCACCTGGCGACGGCCTTCGGTTCGCCGAACACTTTTACCCATGCCTCGACATGTCCCGCCGGGAAATCCATTGCCGCTAAAGTGATGATGGGCGGCGATCTGGCCATGGATATTGCCAACACCCGTTATATGGTCTCTTTTGGCCATAACCTCTATGAAGGTATTGAGGTTGCCGACACGCACGAACTGATGACCGCGCAGGAGAGAGGCGCGAAGATGGTCAGCTTCGACCCTCGCTTGTCCGTATTTTCCAGTAAAGCGGATGAATGGCATGCCATCAGGCCTGGCGGCGACTTGCCGGTACTGATGGCAATGTGCCACGTCATGATTAAAGAAAACCTGTATGACGCGCAGTTTGTGGAGCGTTATACCACGGGGTTTGCACAGCTGGCAGAGGCCGTACAAGAGACAACGCCTGAATGGGCGCAAAAGCTGGCTGATGTTCCTGCTGAAGTTATTACCCGCGTAACCCGAGAAATGGCGGCCAGCGCGCCTCGTGCCATCGTCAGCCCAGGCCACCGCGCGACGTTTTCTCAGGAAGAGATCGACATGCGGCGGATGATCTTCACCCTCAACGTGCTGCTGGGCAATATCGAACGTGAAGGTGGCATGTACCAGAAAAAGGCGGCGGCAACCTACAACAAGCTGGCTGGCGAAAAGGTCGCGCCGGTGCTGGCAAAACCGGATGTGAAATTACCGAAGCCAACCGCGCAGCGCATTGATC
Organism: Citrobacter sp. TBCS-14; assembly: GCF_005280805.1. NCBI lineage: Bacteria > Pseudomonadati > Pseudomonadota > Gammaproteobacteria > Enterobacterales > Enterobacteriaceae > Citrobacter > Citrobacter sp. TBCS-14. The sequence goes on along the minus strand of NZ_SZWM01000164.1, from coordinate 815,933 downwards.
TGGTGGCACCGCAGTTTAAATATATCGCCGCGGGTGGCGGGGTCGTGCAAAGCATTATTGATGCCGTGTTAAAGCAGACTCCTTACCCGGTGAAGGGATGGATCATGTCCCGACATAATCCTTTCCAGACCGTGACCTGCCGACCCGATCTGGTCAAAACCGTGGAACAACTGGATCTGGTGGTCAGCTGCGACGTCTATTTAAGTGAAAGCGCGGCCTATGCTGACTATCTGTTACCGGAATGCACCTACCTTGAGCGTGATGAAGAAGTCTCTGATATGTCAGGGCTGAATCCAGCTTATGCATTACGCCAACAGGTAGTTGAGCCCATTGGCGATGCTCGTCCGAGCTGGCAAATCTGGAAAGAACTGGGTGAACAGTTGGGTCTCGGGCAATTTTACCCGTGGCAGGATATGCAGACGCGCCAGCTGTACCAGCTCAATGGCGATCACGCTTTATCCGCAGAACTGCGTCAGAAGGGATATCGGGAGTGGGGCGTACCGCTGTTATTTCGTGAACCTGAGGCCGTGCGCCAGTTTGTCGCGCGCTATCCTGGCGCAGTGCCCGCGGACAGCGATGGTACCTACGGGGAGCAACTGCGATTCAAATCCCCGTCAGGCAAAATCGAGCTTTATTCCGCAGAGCTGGAATCGTTACTTCCCGGCTACGGTATTCCACGCGCCCGCAATTTTGCCCTGAAGGGTGAAAATGAACTCTATTTCATCCAGGGCAAGGTAGCGGTTCACACCAACGGAGCGACGCAATATGTGCCTTTACTCAGTGAACTGATGTGGGACAACGCGGTGTGGATCCACCCGACGACCGCACGTGAAAAAGGGATTAAAAGCGGTGACGACATCTGGTTGGAAAACGCCACCGGCAAAGAAAAAGGTAAGGCGCTGGTCACGGCCGGTATTCGACCCGATACGCTGTTCGTTTATATGGGGTTTGGCGCCAAGGCCGGGGCTAAAACGGCGGCAACAACGCACGGTATTCACTGCGGTAATTTACTTCCGCACGTGACCAGTCCGGTTTCCGGAACGGTGGTGCACACCGCTGGCGTGACGCTGCGTCGGGCATGAACAAGGAGAACATCATGAATCAATCCACAAACCCCTATGTCATGCTGCATGACGAAAAACGCTGCATTGGCTGCCAGGCATGTACGGTTGCTTGCAAGGTTCTGAACGATGTGCCGGAGGGGTACAGCCGCCTGCAGGTGCAGATCCGCACCCCGGAAAAAGAGTCAGACGTCCTGTCTCATTTTCAGTTTGTGCGGGTTTCTTGCCAGCACTGTGAAGATGCGCCCTGCGTGAGCGTTTGCCCGACCGGTGCTTCATTTCGTGACGAAAACGGTATTGTGCAGGTGGACAAGTCGCGCTGTATTGGTTGCGACTATTGTGTTGCGGCCTGCCCGTTCCATGTGCGTTATCTGAATCCTCAAACGAGTATCGCTGACAAATGCAATTTTTGTGCAGATACCCGCCTCGATGCCGGGCAAGCGCCGGCCTGTGTTTCTGTTTGTCCAACCGATGCGCTGAAGTTTGGCCGTCGCGACGACCCGGAGATCCAGCACTGGATAAGTCAAAAAGAGGTATATCGCCAGCAGGATACGCGCAGTGGTGAGGTGAGTCTTTATCGGCGTAAAGAGTATCATCAGGAGGGGAAAGTATGAATGCTATCTGGGGAGCAGAGCTTAACTATGCGCCGGACTACTGGCCGCTGTGGCTCATTTACGCAGGTGTGGTCATCCAGCTGATGATTGTGGGTCTGGTAGCGCACGCGCTGCTGCGACGGATGCTGGCACCTAAAACCGCAACCGGTGAAGAGCATCGTGACTACCTTTACTCGTTAGCGGTCCGCCGCTGGCACTGGGGAAATGCGCTGTTGTTCGTTCTGCTGCTGGTAAGCGGGTTGTTTGGTCACTTTTCGATAGGGCCGGTGGCGCTCATGGTGCAGGTACACACCTGGTGTGGCTTTGCATTACTGGCCTTCTGGGTGGGTTTCGTGCTGATAAATGCCACTACCGGCAACGGCTGCCACTATCGGGTGAAATGTAGCGGACTGATTTCGCGCTGCCTGCAGCAAACGCGCTTTTACCTGTATGGGATAATGAAGGGTGAAGCGCATCCGTTTGCCGCGACGGCAGAGAGTAAATTTAACCCGCTACAACAACTGGCCTATCTGGCCATCATGTATGCGCTGGTACCGCTGTTGATCATCACCGGTTTGTTGTGTCTTTACCCACAAGTTATCGGCGCAGGTCCGGTTATGCTGGTGTTGCATATGGCGTTGGCGATTATTGGCATTCTGTTTATTTGTGCGCATATCTACCTGTGCACACTGGGCGACACGCCGGGGCAAATCTTTCGCAGCATGATCGACGGCTATCACCGGCATCGCAGCCATCACGCAGATGTATCACCGCGGAAAGGGTAATATTGTGCGAATTTATCACTACCCGTTTATCTGATACCTGCATTCCATTGCAAGAAAATGTGCTTTAAGTCACATTTTCTTGCAATTTATCCCTGTTTGTTCTTCAGAATTTCCGTAAAAAGAACGGCTATTTTTCCTTTTCCTGAGGACATGCTGTTGAAACGCCGTTTGTTTATTACCGCTTCCCTTTTCGCGATGAGTTTTTCCTCCGCTTTTGCGGCGGATGTCGCCAGTTTTGCTCCCCAACCTCCGGCTATCAATGCGGGTGCGTGGGTGCTGATGGATTACACCACAGGCCAAATTCTTACCGCAGGTAATGAGCACCAGCAGCGCAACCCCGCCAGTCTGACCAAGCTGATGACCGGCTATGTTGTTGACCGCGCCATCGACAGCCAGCGTATTAGCCCGTCAGATATTGTCACCGTTGGGCGTGACGCGTGGGCGAAAGACAATCCGGTATTTGTCGGTTCATCGTTAATGTTTTTAAAACAAGGTGACCGCGTTTCAGTACGTGATTTAAGTCGCGGCTTAATTGTCGATTCCGGCAACGATGCCTGCGTTGCGCTGGCGGATTATATCGCCGGTGGGCAGCCACAGTTTGTCGCGATGATGAACAGTTATGTGCAAAAGCTGAGGTTGCAGGACACCCATTTTGAAACGGTGCACGGACTGGATGCCCCAGGCCAGCACAGTTCGGCTTACGATCTGGCTGTGTTATCGAGGGCTATCATTCACGGCGAGCCTGATTTCTATCATATGTACAGCGAGAAAAGCCTCACCTGGAACGGCATCACCCAGCAGAACCGTAACGGTTTATTGTGGGATAAAACCCTGAACGTGGATGGGCTAAAGACGGGACATACCTCTGGTGCCGGGTTTAACCTGATTGCATCTGCGGTAGACGGACAGCGTCGATTAATCGCCGTTGTAATGGGGGCCGAGAGTGCGAAGGGGCGTGAAGATCAGGCGCGTAAGCTGCTGCAATGGGGACAGCAAAACTTTGACACAGTGCAGGTTCTGCGAAGTGGTAAGCAGGTCGGCGTTGAGCGGATCTGGTATGGCGATAAAGAAAAAATCAGTCTCGGTACCGAGCAGGATTTTTGGATGGCGCTGCCTAAAGCCGAAGTGGCGAATATTAAAGCAAAGTATGTGCTTGATAAGAAAGAGCTGGTCGCCCCCATTGCCGCACATCAGCGCGTGGGCGAAATTGAACTCTACGACCGGGATCAGCTGGTGGCGCATTGGCCGCTGATGACGCTGGAGTCAGTCGGTGAGGGGGGCGTGTTTTCGCGCCTGAGCGATTATTTTCACCATAAGGTGTAGATTTCTGTTTGTGCACCAAACTGGCAAGACTGCGAATCTGCTCACATAATAATCACTATTTCCTTGAGGCCGTAATACGCAGAAATTATACTGTATTTTTATACAGTATCATGCGGGAGGTTATATGGAGTATGAGATAAAGCAGGTAGAAAGACGCAGGATTGCCGGGTTTCACATGGTTGGACCGTGGGAACACACGGTAAAGCAGGGGTTTGAACAGCTGGTTATGTGGGTCGACGGTAACCAGATTGTGCCGCTGGAATGGATAGCCGTCTATTACGACAACCCAGACGTGGTTCCGGCAGATAAACTGCGCTGCGATACCGTAGTTTCAGTGCCTGAAGGTTTTGAGATCCCCGAAAACAGCGAAGGGGTGATCCTGACTGAACTGGCGGGCGGCGACTATGCCGTGGCCGTTGCCCGTGTTGAAAACCATGACTTTGCCACACCCTGGTATCAGTTTTTTGACCGTCTGTTGCAGGATTCGTCCTGGCAGTTATCGGCCAAACCGTGTTTTGAAATTTACCGAAACAATGGTGTGGAGGACGGATACTGGGATATTGAAATGTACGTGCCGGTGCAGGCGAAGTAACGGTTTTGGGTGTGAATCAGGATAAAAGGCCTGTTGATAACGGTGATGTTTTCACTGAAAAAACAGGTACAATTCTGTTCTTTGCTATTCCCTGACGGAGTGCATGAGTGCGTGCAGATAAGTCACTGAGTCCTTTTGAAATTCGCTTGTATCGTCATTATCGTGTGGTGCATGGTATTCGCATCTCGCTGGCGTTTCTTCTCACTTTTCTGCTGGTTCGCCTGCTGGACATCCCTGAAGGTACCTGGCCTCTGATCACGCTGGTGGTGATCATGGGGCCGATTTCCTTTTGGGGCAATGTCGTCCCCCGAGCTTTTGAGCGTATTGGTGGCACGATTCTGGGTTCGGTCCTTGGGCTGGTGGCGCTCCGGCTGGAGCTCTTTTCATTGCCGCTGATGCTGATATGGTGTGCGGTGGCGATGTTCCTGTGCGGTTGGCTGGCATTGGGTAAAAAACCGTATCAAGCGCTGCTGATCGGCATCACGCTGGCCGTCGTGGTTGGCGCACCTGCGGGCGATATGAACACGGCACTCTGGCGCGGGGGGGATGTGATTCTCGGCTCGCTACTGGCAATGCTGTTTACCTGGATCTGGCCGCAACGCGCATTTATACACTGGCGTATCCAACTGGCGCACTGCATTACCGGCTATAACCGTGTATATCAGGCCGCGCTATCACCCAACTTACTCGAACAACCCCGGCTGGATAAGCACTTACAGCAGTTGCTGAGTGACGTCGTTAAAATGCGCGGCTTAATCATTCCGGCCAGCAAAGAAACGCGCATTCAAAAATCAGTTTTTGAAGCCATTCAAACGATTAATCGAAATCTGGTGTGCATGCTTGAACTGCAAATCAACGCGCTGTGGGCAACGCGGTCCAGTCATTTTGTGATGTTGAATGCGCATACGCTGCGTGAAACTCAGCTCAGAATGCAACAGGCGCTGCTGACGATAACGCACGCTCTCTATGAAGGTAATCCGCAACCGGTGCTTGCCAACACCGAAAAACTCAATGATACGGTGACCGAGATGCGTCAGCTCATTGATGAACATAAGGGCGACAACGTTGCAGAAACACCTATTCATGGTTATGTCTGGCTGAATATGGAGATGGCACGACAGCTGGAACTCCTCTCACGTTTAATATGTCGTGCTTTGCGCAAATAAAGCGCAGATGAGGGGATTGGTTCTACTGCTGCTTCGATTCAGCAACGATTAAGGGTATGATACTGAAAAAGGCTAAAACCATTGGTAACTGCAATGGCTTTACCCTCGATAATTCAGGTTTCAACCGTGTATTGTCAATGCAGATGCAACTTGAAGTATGGCGGGCATGAAAGTAATGTTGACCCACTTTAGCCGTTGTTTAAACGAATCCGAATCTCACATTATCAGGGGTGTAAAAATGGAAACTACCAAGCCTTCTTTCCAGGACGTGCTGGAATTTGTTCGTCTGTTCCGTCGTAAGAACAAACTGCAACGTGAAATCCAGGACGTTGAGAAAAAGATCCGTGACAACCAGAAACGTGTCCTGCTGCTGGACAACCTGAGCGACTACATCAAGCCAGGTATGAGCGTTGAAGCGATCCAGGGCATTATTGCCAGCATGAAAAGCGACTATGAAGATCGCGTGGATGATTACATCATCAAAAATGCCGAGATCTCTAAAGAGCGTCGCGACATTTCTAAAAAGCTTAAAGCCATGGGCGAAGTGAAAAACGGCGAAGCGAAAGCAGAGTAATTGTTGCAAACGATAGGGGCGTAATGCGGCCCCTATCGTCCCTACTGTAATTCAACCCCGCCCGTTACCATCCGTAGCAAATGCTGTTCCGGCCAGTGTGTAGTCAGTTTTTTCTGCACCAGCATCCATTTGATGTAGTCAATGTCATGACGCGTTCTGTCCAGCATCAGGCCAACCACGCTGCCGCTGTGGGCAACGTTCACACCGTATAAATCACATTCTTCAACCAGCGATAATAACGAATCGAAATCCGGTTTTGGCAACAACATCTGGCTGGCAATGGCGCTTAGCGTGGCCGCTTCGCCCATCCGGTACGGGTTTTGACTTGAGCAAGCTTCCTGCACTTTTTCCCAAGCTCGTTTGAGGGCAGGTGCGCCTGCCTGTAACCCGGCCAGGCGCGGGATCCGGTGATAGTCTGCCGTGCGTAACGTTTCCGGGCTTTCGAGAACCAGCAGGTCGAGGTGGGGCTGCGCTTCGCAGGCGATCTGAGTGGATGCGTCGTTATGATCAAAAAGCGTTAACTGGCGAAAAACGGTGCTGTCGGTAGGTTCGAGCGAAACGCAAAGCTGCGCTAACGTGGCTTCATCTAACTGATGGCCCAGATGGTGGGCGGTAGCGATGGCGGTGGCGGCAATATCTGCCGTACTGCTGGCCATCCCTTTGGCGATGGGGATCGTAGAGTGGATATCAATACGAATATCCTGACTGACATGTGCCGGATATTGCCAGTGCTGCAACAAGCGGTCAACCATCGACCGTGAAAGAGGCCGCTCATCGGCAAGCGGCGAGCCGGAGCTGACTTCAACGGTGCTGTACCATTCAACCGGGCAGGAGACCAATTTCTCGCTGCCCAGAATCCAGCCCTGGATAAGTTCTCCGCATGATGCGGGGCATTGCGCAACAGCCACGTCTTTTCACCTTTGTGATTAGCAATCTTCGGCGCATAGTGTCATGGCGATCGCGCTATTACCATGATGTGCCGCAATCTGCGGCGCAGCAGTGTTAAGCGGGAATGCTCAGCGTCACAGTTTCTGCAATCGCTATACGCATTACGTCTTGCGCGATCATCAGCTCTTCGTTGGTATTGATGACGGCCACTTTGACCATCGCGTTTTCTGTCTGAATGAAGGTCGCATTACGTTGGTTTTTGTCCTCATCTACCGCCAGCCCTAAGAAATTGAGGTTGTGGCAAATTGCTGCCCGGGCACGAGCAGAGTTTTCGCCGATACCACCGGTAAACACCAGCGCATCCAGACCGCCCATTTGCATAATGTAGCTGCCAATGGTGGCTCGAATTCTTTCGGCAAACAGCGTCAGCGCCAGCGCTGCCTGACGGTTTCCGCTATCAGCCGCCTGTTCCACGTCACGGTAGTCAGGAGAGATGCCGGATACGCCAAGTAACCCCGACTCGTTGTTGAGTAGCTGATTTAGCTGCTGTGGTGTTTTGCCTTCACGTTGGGCAATCCACGGCAAAATCGACGGATCGATGTCGCCGCTACGGGTGCCCATCATCACACCAGACTGTGGGGTAAAGCCCATTGACGTATTAACGGATTGTCCGCCCTTGATGGCGCAGATACTGCTGCCGTTGCCCAGATGGCAACACACAACTCGCAGAGCGCTGAGCGGCACACCCAGCTTTTCTGCCAGCGTATGGCTGACGTACTTGTGGCTGGTACCATGGAAGCCGTAGCGACGAATACCCAGCTCCGAATAATAACGCCAGGGCAGGGGATAAATAAAAGAAGGCTCGTCGAGCGTCTGATGGAAGGCCGTATCGAAAACTGCTACAGCAGGTGTCGACGGTAACAGTTGGCGAAAAACAGCAATGCCCAACGCATTAACCGGGTTATGCAACGGAGCCAGTTCTGCCAGACGTTCTATTTCTGCCAGCGATTCATCGGTGACTAAAACTGAATCTTTAAAGGATTCTCCGCCGTGCGCGACGCGATGCCCAACACCGTCGATGTCTTGTAAGCTATTAATGATGCTGTGACTGAGCAGTTTTTCCAGTAACAGCGTTACCGCTTCACGGTGATCGGCAATCGGCAGTGTTTCCTGCCATTTTTGCACCGGGGTTTTTATCGTGACCTTTGCATCAGGCATCCCGATGCGCTCGAGCAGCCCCTGACAGAGCATCTCGCCCTGTGGCATCGCCAGTAACTGAAACTTCAGAGAAGAGCTGCCTGCGTTAATGGCCATTATTTTGTGAGACATGACGATTCCTTTGCGTGCAGAAAATTGAACATCTCATCAACGCCGGTATTGTTCACCGCGCTGGTAATAAAAACGTTTTGCGCCCCGGCCTGCATCAACCAACCCTCGACGAGGGCAATCTGCTGCGGGTTAGCTAAATCGGCTTTGGTCACCAGACCGATAACGGGTCGGTTCATGGGGCCGGTAAATCCAGGAGAAAAAGGTGACCAGGGCGCGTCAGCGTTGAGCACCAGCGCGATAACGTCGGCTTCACAGGCGCTGACCAGCAGCGCACTGTACAGGCAGCGGTTCTCCAGATATTCCCCAGGTGTGTCTATCGCCGTGGGAGACCAGACGATAGCCTGGGTTTTCTGATAATGAAGCGCTTCGCCACGCATACACTGGGTGAGCGATGTTTTCCCACTTTGGCTGGGTCCAATGAACATGATGCGTTTCATTACGTCATGTCCGCGTAATCGGGCAGGCGGTAAAACGCATCATTTCGCCCAGCGTGCGGGTAACTTGTTTCAGCGCGTACTCAACGGCCGAAACATCACCGGTTAATACGACTGCGCCGGTAAAGCGGTCCAGAAAACCAATCTCTACTGCACCCGATTTAGTGGCGATATCACAGGCGATAATGGAGGCTTCGCTGGGCGTAATAGTTAAAATGCCAATCGCCGAGACTGAATCCTGCAAGCCAAGTTTCTTGAACAAATCTTTACCAGGATTAGCAATAAGATGCGCCAGTGTGACCTGTTTTCCGGGCACATATTCCTGAATCATACGATCCGTCGTCGGCTGCATTTCCATCACCCCTCCACCATTTGGCGCCACATGCTTTCATGCGGACGTGGGATCACCGAGCGATAGACCAGCAGACCTTTTTCACCAGCACTTTCGCTGGCGACCGTCACGGCGTTATTCACATCGGAAACATCGCCCGCGACAACCATGTAGCACTTACCGCCAATACCAAACGCCATATGCACTCTTACCAGCGTGACATTGGAGGCTTTTACCGCGCGGTCGGCGGCACAAATACAAGCCGCAACGCTCCAGGTTTCAACAATCCCTACCGCCTGACGTTTATCTACACTATTGAGTCCGCTGATCGCCGGCAGAACGCTGGCATGAATGTTAGGCAGGACCAGGCTGTCGACGAGCATATCTCCAGCAAGTGAGGTTCCTGCGGCAATGGCCTGCTGTATTGCGCCAACGTCACCACCCAGCATCAGCAAAAATTTTCCCGGGCAGATGGTTTTACTGACCAGCAAATTCACATTAGCGCTTTTCAGCATCGCATCGCCGGCTTCCATTCCTTTGGCAATGCTGGTGAGTTCTAAAATCCCTATAGCCTGAGACATGGTTAACCTCTTATTACCGTGATGGACTGATCTGTGATTTCGCTGACAATACCGTCAATACTGGCGTGAACCTGCGCACCTAATGCGCCCTCGGGGATCTCTGCAACACATTGGCCGCGCACAACGCGCTCCCCTTTTTGCACACAAGGAATGGCACTGGCACCAATATGCTGGCGTAACAACAACGTTGTTTTTTCAGTGGGATGATCTGTCTGGTCTAATGGTGCATCGTGATACCAGTCACTGAGACCCAGTTTGGTAATAAGCCGTTTCACCGGAATCAGACGGTACTTCGCCATTTCATCTTCAGGGTTTAACGGGCCTTCATAACGATGATTGAGCGCACGTAGCTCGCGTTTCAGCATGCGGTTAATGCGCATCGGAGAAATCCCCACCGGACAGGCCACGCTTTCACAGACGTTGCATTCTGAGCAAGTCAGGGCGGTGAGCAGTAATTGCGGTGTGGCGGCCTGCTGATAGTTGACCGCGCGAACCAGCAAATGTGGTGAGAGTTCATGACCAATCAAGTGTCGTGGACACAGATCCGTGCACAAGCGGCACTGCTCGCAGACGGTTTTGGCAACTGAGAGCACGGTCCGTTCATCCTGCATTCGTCGCTGGATCAGCGCATGGGATTTCGGTAGTACCAGCAGGCCACCGGTCGTTTTACTGACTGGTGTATCCAGAGAAGTAATCAGACCGCCCATCATCGGACCGCCGTTAATAAATCCGGGGTCATCGACGGTAGCGCCGCCAGCCAATGCCAGCACTTCGCGCAGCGACATACCGACAGGTACGGTCAGGGTAACCGGCCGGGCAACTGCGCCATTGACGGTTAATGTACGACGCGTAACGGGGAACTGCTGTTCAACGGCTCGTGCGATGTTAAGTACGGTCTGGACGTTATTGACCACCACGCCCACACTAACCGGGAGAGCAGCAGGAGGCACCCGCCGTCCGGTTGCCATCCAGATTGTCAGCACTTCATCGCCAGCCGGGTAGACATCAGGCAAAATGTGTAACCTGATATCGGCGGGCAGGAGAGGTGTTAACGCACTGATGGCTTTCTGATATTTTTCTTTAAGGGCGATAATGCCGGCGCTGGCGCCAGTGGTCTTCATGGCATACTGCACGCCGCGTATCAGTCGGGCCGCCTGCACGGCCATTAATTGCTGATCAACCTTCAGCATCGGCTCGCATTCTGCAGCATTGACCAGAAACGTATCGACCTGCGCCTGCAGTTTGACATGGGCAGGAAAGCCGGCACCACCGGCTCCCACTACACCTGCAGCGCGCACGCGATCGCGTATTGTCTGAGCATCATAACAAATGGGTTCAGCCGTCATGGCTGTATTCATAATAATTCCTCAAGCAGTTCCTGGATGGCAGCGGCATCAGCATCGCGGGGATTCGTTTGCAGCGTGGCATCCGCCAGAGCCGCCTGAACCATCGAGGGAATACGCTGTGACCAGGTTTGCTTTCCGTCTTTGAGCGCGTCTGTGAAAGAGGGTAACGCACACTGTTTTTTGAGTTGCTCAATATGATGAATTAGCGCATTGAGTGCCGCCGTATCGTTTGCGTTATCAGGGCATAAGTGGCAGGCCTTCGCGAAGCGGGCATACCGTTTTGTGGCCCTGGGATCGCGGGCATTAAAGTGAATCACAGAGGTCAGGAGTAGTGCGTTAGCAAGGCCGTGCGGCAGATGAAACTGACCGCCGAGCTGGTGCGCTATGGCATGGTTAATTCCAAGACCAGCCTGGCTAAACGCCATCCCCGCGAGGGTTGAGGCGTTGTGCATTTTTCCTCGGGTAGCCAGGCAATCGCCTTTGCTGACGGCGATGGGCAGATACTGGAAGACAATTTGCGCTGCTTTTTCAGCCAGCGCGTCAGTGAAGTCGCTGGCCTTGGTGGAGACGTACGCTTCAAGCGCATGCGTCAGCACGTCCATTCCGGTATTGGCGGTGATGGCAGGCGGTACGCTGACCACCAGCATTGGGTCAAGGATCGCCATATCCGGGTAGAGGGCATTATTAAATAACGGATATTTAATGCCTTTCTCCGGATCGCCGATCACGCAGGCGCTGGTCACTTCAGAGCCTGTTCCGCTGGTGGTGGGGATGGCTACACAGGTTTCGATTTCGATGCCAAACTGACGGCTGAACCAGACAATCGCTTTCGCTGCATCAAGCGCCGACCCTCCACCAAAGCCAATCACCACATCCGGTCGCAGGGACTGCATTTGTGCAATCCCTTGTACTACCGTATTGATGGTGGGATCGGGTGTGATATCACTGAACACGCTAATGCGATTATCCGCAGGTAACGCATCGCGCAGCGTTGCAATCAGCGGCGAACGCGCAAGAAAACCATCGCAAATAATCCAGATATGCTTATTCGTGAAGCGTTTGAGCACGCTCAAACTGCCCTGGCCGCTGTACAATCGAGTTTGCAGTGAAAAGCTATTCATTACGGCCTCATTAGCGGATAGAAAAACCGTTGGTCAGCACGCAACGACGAGAACGTGCAAACGTTCGCGCAGACGTTGTCCCTTCACCGGTTGGGGTGGCGATGGTAAAGGTGGTGAAACCTTCTCCGCCGACGCCAATACCGGCGTAAGAGGGGCCATTTTTCACAAAAATAGACGTTTGCAACGTGCGAGCAGCAAGATTCAAACGCGACACATTTTGCGAGTGCATAATGGCAGTATGGTGCAGTCCCTCTTCAACCTTCAGCGCCAACGTTAGCGCACTGTCAAAATCGTTAACCGTCACGACAGGGAGCATGGGCATCAACTGTTCGCTGGTAACCCACACATCGTCAGCCTTGACGACGCCCATCAACAGACGAGGCGCTTTTGTTGGAACGGGTATACCTGCCGCTTCCAGTAACGTTGCCGGGCTTTTTCCGACAAGTTTCTTATTCGCCATTCCCTCTGGCAGACAGGTGGCGCGTAGTTTGTCCACTTCTTCGCTGTTTAGCAGCAACGCCCCAAAAGACTGCATCTGTTGAATCAGTCGTTCGGCAACCACTTCGACAACAATTAGGCTTTTCTCTGCAATGCAGGGCAGATTGTAATCAAACGATGCGCCGTTGATGATGTCTTCCGCGGCCTTAACCAGATCGGCGGTTTCATCAACGATGCAGGGGGGGTTCCCGGCACCGGCACCAATGACTTTTTTCCCGCTTTTCATACCCATAGCCACAATGCCCGGGCCACCGGTAATCGCCAGAACTGCGATTTTAGGGTGCGCCATCATCTGCTGGGTAGCTTCAAAAGTGGGTTCTGTGACTGTGACAACAAGATTTCGGATCCCGCAGCAGCGGAAGGCAATATCTTCAATCATGGCAATCAGCTTGAGTGAAACCACTTTAGCGCCCGGGTGCGGACTGAAGTAAACGCTATTCCCTGCTGCTAACATACTGATGCTGTTGTTAATAATAGTTTCCGTTGGGTTGGTGCTAGGAGCAACGGAACCCACTACGCCAAAGGGGGAATATTCAAATAGCACCATGCCGCCATCACCGGTGAGGGCGGTTGTGGTTAGATCTTCAATACCGGGGGTGTTATCCAGCGCGGCTTTATTTTTGAGAAATTTATCTTCTTTGTTGCCCATTCCCGTTTCGGTTGCGCTTTCTGCCGCCAACAAGGCCAGATGAGGTGTCAGTTCTTCCCGTAGAGCACTAATAATGGCGCTACGGGTTTTCAGTGGGCATTGCTGATAACGTAAAAAGGCCTGATGTGCGGCATCGATTGCTTCACCGACGGATGGAAAAATACCGCCACCCTTTATCTCTGCTTTTGCCGGTTCGAGCTGTTCAGTCAAAATAGTGCGGATAAGGGTTTCAAGTTCTGACGTATTCATTGATGTGTTCTCACGTTAATCGCCGCAATGGCGGTTTCTGCAATGTCCATATCCTGCTCAACGCTTCCTCCGCTGATGCCAAGACCCCCAAGGAGTAAACCTTCTCGCCATAGTGCGTATCCGCCACCAAACGTGACGACTTTTCCCTGCATATGGCTTTCCAGACCGTAAAGTGCAGCGCCCGGTTGCACCGCTGAGCTCAGTTCATGGGTGGCGGTTTTCATCGCCACGGCGGTCCACGCTTTTTTCGGTGCCAGCTCGCTACTGACGAGCAGGGCATCGGGCATGCGCCAGGTCACTGTTTGTGTGCCGTTTGCATCCACAATGCTGATGACAACCGGAACTTTGAGTGCTTGTGCACGCGCTACCGCCGTACGCGTAAGCTGATGGAGTTCCTGAAATGACAATGACATAGCAGACTCCTGAACTGCCGATGTCTGGGTCGCTGCCACGTAACGCTCAGCCACCTTCTGAATGAGCGTGTTTTGGTGCGCGTCATAATCTTCAGACCTGGCGAGCGCATATAAGCAATCGGACAGGCGGTTGATATAGCGCATCAGTACCTGTCGGATGGAGGCATCTGTGGAGAGTTCGACAAGCCGTCTTTCAGCGCGACGGGCAAGCGTGCGGGCGAAGTGCAGACGGCTGGCGGCTTCACAGCGTCCGGGCAAAATAAAACTGTGCAGGGGAGGCACTCGCGCCATCGCGGTATCGATGGCAGCCTCAAGTGCTGCAATGTCCTCCGAGCTGATGTAGCGTTGGGAGGGCGTGGGCTGTTCGCTTTCACTGGCCAGTTCGGCACTGAACCAAAACAGCTGTAACTGAATTTCTTCAAGTAACACACGGTGTTGCGGGCTTTGTACCGCGCAGACGCATAGGCTCAGCGCCGCGTTGAGTTCGTCCAGCGTGCCGTAAGCCTCAACGCGCGGGTGTGTTTTACTGACGCGCTGTCCGCTAAAGAGCGCTGTCGTACCGGCATCGCCTGTTCGGGTATAAATCGCCATAGTTCCTCCTAGCGAGAAAGCGTGTCGACAATGCCAACGATGGCCAGATCGATAGCCTCATTGGGGCCGCTAAAAACGTGTCTGGCGCTGGAGCCGCTGCTGAGTAAAACCAGCTCACCGGTACCGGCACCTACTGAGTCAACTGCGACCTCGTCACCCGCTGTTGGCGATTGCGGTAGTTCGCCGTCGGCTGTTACCCGACGTACCAGTAACAGTTTTTTTCCAACCAGTGACGGTGATTTTTGCGTGGATACCACGACGCCTGTAACGCGTGCCAGATGCATGGTTCACTCCTGCTTAATTAATTGGATATTGCGCATACTGACGGTTTCTTTTGCCAGTGCGGTCACAACACATCGACGGCGTAGCACCAGAAACCCACCTTGTAATCGGGCTACATCGGCATAACTTAAAAGCGTCTCGGGATGCAGAATGATGGTTTGCCCGCGTTCATCACTGAACTCCAGCGGCAGTCGCGCGAGTTTTCGTACGGGGATCGCCGGTAGCAATTGATGCTGCAGCGATATCTTCACGCGAACGCCACAGGCCAGGGCTTCGTGGAGAGTGATCGCTGACACATCGGATGAATCGTGTTGCGCAATATGCGCCAGCAGAGGTAAATCAGCGTGCTCGATAATCAGAGCGGAGTACTGACAAACCAGCGCCCGGGGATCGGCTTCCCGTAACTGCGCGACGCTCAGAGAGAGCGAACTGTCCGCGCGTTTTTGTAATCGGGAGACGACCTCCCCGATGATGCGTTGCAGCAGTTCATTGTTCATCGTGAGCTCACCAGCGTGGCGAATGCCTGTGGGCTATCCGCCCCTGCAGCATTGGCTTCGTCAGTGTCGATATGCATTTCAAGACGCATATCCGGCGATACGCGAACGGCAACGTTATCGAAGATCAGTCTGCGTTCATCTCCATTGATGGCGACGGAGACTTTATCGCCATGTGACACGCGTAGGATCAGCGCATCAAGCGGTGACATATGAATGTGCCGCTGGGCGACAATCACTCCGCATGAGATATCCAGTTCAGCAAAAGGACTCACCAGGCGAATGCCCGGCGTTCCCTGAATATTGCCGGACATACGCAACGGCGCAGCGATACCCAACGTGCGGGCGTCGGTGCGGGAGATTTCTACCTGGCTGGTGCTACGCAGCGGTCCCAGCAAACGCACATTTTTTAGCTGGCCTTTTGGACCCACCAGCGTAACGGTCTGATCTGCGGCATATTGTCCAGGCTGCAGCAGACCTTTTTTCTCGCTGATGGGCTGATTGGGAAACAAACGAGCGTAATCTTCAGCACAAAGATGGATATGACGATTAGAGATCCCCAGTGGAATAGGGCGCTCGCGCATTTCATCCAGTACTTTACTGACCGTAGTCTCCAGTTGCTGTTTATCCATTACGCTTCACCTCGTTTACCAGAATGCAGGCAGAGTGAGCGAGGCTCTCCCTTCTGGCGCGGACAGGCAGGGTCGAGACACAGATTGCAGCTAATCAGGTCTGTATCTTGTGGTGCTTCGGGTAATTCACTTTCCACAACCACCT
The DNA here is from genome assembly GCF_005280805.1 of Citrobacter sp. TBCS-14. Taxonomy (NCBI): domain Bacteria; kingdom Pseudomonadati; phylum Pseudomonadota; class Gammaproteobacteria; order Enterobacterales; family Enterobacteriaceae; genus Citrobacter; species Citrobacter sp. TBCS-14. The sequence continues at coordinate 799,856 of NZ_SZWM01000164.1, read as the reverse complement.
GTACTTCCACCTCGACAGGTGTGGGTTCAGGGATGGGCTCAGGCGTCGAAACGACGCTGTGCGAAAGGATGCCTTCCCCGGGTCTGGAAATGACTTTGTGCGCAACCAGACCTTCCCGCTGGTCTGCAAAGCTGGCACCGGTGGAAATGGCCGCCTGCACGGAGGCCACATCCCCGATGATTTTGATCACCGTCCAGCCTGAGCCGTTGGTTTTTTCGAGGCCCACCAGCGTGATGGAGGCGGCTTTCGCCATGACATCCGCGCAACTGATGGCTAATGCCAGACCACTAACTTCAAGTAATCCCAGTGATTGCTTCACGCTGTGCTCCTTGTTGCAACGGTTTAAGCGGATTTAGGTAAAATGGCTTCGACGTCGCTGTGTGGACGCGGGATGACGTGGCAGGATTTCACCTCGCCAACGGCGCTGGCGGCAGCGCTGCCAGCGTCTACAGCAGCTTTAACCGCGCCGACATCCCCACGAACCATGACGGTGATAAGGCCCGAGCCAATTTTTTCGTAACCAACCAACTGCACGTTAGCGGATTTCACCATGGCATCAGCGGCTTCAATAGCGCCGACAAGCCCTTTTGTTTCAACCAGTCCCAGTGCGTTATTCATACTGCTTTTCTCCTGTGGATTATGAGTGGCATTCCCGGAAGGGAATGCCTTTAACCAGCCGCGCAGCGTTATTGCCGATGCGCCGACGAGCGTGGCTATCTTGTTGATACGTCAGCGTAAAAAGTGGCGCTGAGGTCGGTAAATTTTTGTAGTGCACTACCAGTTGTTCCCGGTTACATCCAATGCCGACGAGCAGCGGTGACTGACATGCCGCCAGCCATGCGCTGTGGATGATGTCGGCGGAATGGCTCTCCTGAACCACAAAGGGGATCCCTTCTTCTTCAATACCCAGCAGGACGTCATTCCAGAGTGACATGTCCTCTCCCAGGGTGAAGATCACGATAGCCGGTGCGCTGAGGTTACTTTCCATGAGCAAATGCCTTGTACCAGGAGAGGATAAGCCCAGTTGCGACAGCATTTCGTGGGCCTTCGGTACCGCGAATATTGCCGCGACCCGCAACCAGCCGGTAGTGCGCCAGCGCATCCGTTACCAGCTGTGGAACTTCGAAGTCCAGAGAAGAGCCACCAACCAGAACCACAAACGGGATGTCGCGAATATTTCCTGTGGGGCTAACCTGACGAAGCGCTCTCAGCGCATTGGTGACAAAAACGCGCTCCTTGGCGCTGCGGCGAATGACGCGAACTTTCTCCAGAGCCAGGTCCCCAGGTAATGGCACCAGTTCATCGGGTTTCACCACACAGACCCGGGCGAATACCGTTGGCGGCAGGGGAGAAGGAAAGAACTGAACGCTGCCATCTTCGTGGCGAAGGTGGAATAGGCTTTCTACTTTCGCCAGCGGATATTTTTTGATCTCCTCGGCGAGGTAACGATCTTCCAGTCCCAGTTCACGGGCAATAATCATCGTGACCATATCGCCCGCACCCGCCAGGTGTGTGGCAATAATTTCGCCTTTTGGATTAATGATTGAGGCGTCAGTGGAACCTGCGCCGAGATCCAGAATGGCCAGCGGACGCGTCGTGCCCGGCGTAGTGAGGGCACCCAGGATGGCCGCTTCGGCTTCAGCGCCGCCTACCTGAACGTCGATGTTGAGCTTTTGCGTGATCTCCTGGGCTATCATCGCCATTTGCAGGCGATCTGATTTCACCATTGAGGCAATACCCACCGCCTGTTCCAGCGAGAACTCTCCGGCGAGTCCCCCCGTCACGCTGACGGGAACGGAGGTATCAACTGCCAATAAATCCTGGATGAAGATTTCATGGCTGGGCTTGTTGGTTAACTCCGCCATGGTCTGGCGTACATGTTCCAGCATGCCGCCAATATTGGTTCCTGCTTCGCCGATAACGTTATCAAGCCGTGGGCATTCGCCTACCGCCTTCATAATGGCTTCCGCGCCTGCGGCAACGTCGACGCGAACAGTACGTCCTTGCGACTGGAGTTCGAGGTTTCCGGCAGGAATGGCTCGCGCTTTTACATCGCCCGACGGTGTTTTCACGACGACCGCTGAGCGGTTACCAATCAGGGCACGTGCCATAGGGACAATATTTTTGGTCTCGTCCGCATTCAGGTTAAAAACTGTCGCAATCCCGTAAGGATTAGAGAGCGTTTCAATCACCTTTCCGGGGATGGCGACCTCAATGGCCGCCAGCATCCCTAACGGGATCCGATCGATATAGCGCACTTCGTCGACGATGGGCAGCGGCGTAGTAAGACGGTTGCTGACCAGCACGCCATCGTCCTGTTGCAAAATAACGCCGGTTAGCTGATATCCGGCGCGAACGGAGGCATTAATCATGGTGGCGACATCGGCAAAATCGAATGCCGATGACACCACCAGGATATAAGGCATATCCGCCGGACGGGTTAACAACTCTTCCGGCGTAATTGTGACGCCAACACCTAACCCGACCCCACCAGGCGTTTTAGGGTTGTGGCCTATCATGGTTGACTCGNGGTCTTCCGGCGTAATCGTGATGCCGACGCCTAACCCGACGCCGCCTGGCGTTTTAGGGTTATGACCGATCATAGTGGACTCAGTGATGATGGTTTCGGTGATCGTTTCCATCGCCACGTCGCCAATGACCGGAGTAGCTTCGTTAATACGGATGAGCGCNTGATGATGGTTTCGGTGATCGTCTCCATCGCCACATCACCAATGACTGGCGTGGCTTCGTTAATACGGATGAGCGAAATATCGCTGACATTGATGCCTGCATTTTTTGCTGCAAGCGTAAGCGCCTCCTGAATACCAAACACATTACGTAACGTGCCCTTAATTCCAGTCGTTTCTGCCAGTGCGCTGGTTGTAATGCTCAGCGTGCCAGCGTCATCCAGAGTCGCGAGAGCGACTTCTGTTGATGAGTTGCCTATGTCAATGCCAGCTATATGTCGCATCATTTTTCCCTAAAATTAATCGTCACCTTTGAGTTTCTTACGTTCGACGTACAGCACTGCTGCTTCACGTACGAAGGCTGCGCAAATCTTTGCCTGATAACGATTTTCGAGATCGTCGGCGATGGCCATCAGCTCGTCTTTGGTTGAGCGGTATGGGCGCAGGGCGTTGTAGATCTCAAGGATGCGATCGTCAGGTACTGCGGTCAGTTCTGCGGCACGTTCAAAGTTCATCGCCAGCCTGTCACGTCCGGCATCTTTGGCGATATCCGCCTGAATGCGCAGCGTTTCTGGTGTGATACGCATATCCTGTGCGGTGACCTTATTGCTCAGCACATTTTCGAGCGTGAAGTCATCCAGCGTTTTATTGGTGGCGGTTTTTACCCACTCAGGGTGTTTATTGGCGAGCGGGTAATCCGTCACTTTCGCGGTATGCGCTGATGAACCAGTCGCGGCTGGAGTGACGGTCTCTCCCTGCAGACTGTTCATTCGGCTCAACACATCCCGAACCATCGATTCAATTGCGTCGGTATTCATGGAGTTATCCTTTATCAAAGCGCCACGCGCAGTTCCTGCGGGTTTTTGCCCGTCACGACGTATTTGGTCTCTTTAATGTGCAGAATGGCTGATTTCGCCTGGTACTTCGGACGCGCCATCTGATCATTCAACGTCGGGACCGGTTGTGGAGATTCACGCTTGGCGTAACGCGCGGCGTTCTTACCAATCTGGCGGTAGGTTTCCAGTGTCAGGAGTGGGGCCTGAGGGAACAGCTCCAGGTTAGAAAGCGGCGGTAACCCCTGCTGGTGGATAACCGTGGTGCCTTTGGACTGGATGCCGATTGAAATACCGGAACCACTCAGACGGTTACCTTCCACGGCGACAAACGCCACATCGGAGGATTTAAAGCAGCGGATGACGCGTGCTTTAATGCCTTCTTCTTCAATACCCGCGATCACTTCGCGCAAAATATTCTTGTGCGGAATACCGACGATATTGACGGTCTGCGAGAGCCCAAACGCCGGACCAACGGCAATAATCACTTCATCCTGCTGCTGACCCTGTTTGGCTTCGCCAATTTCGGTCAGAAAACTGTCACCAGGCGCGGTCGCCATCTGCGGTGCGGTTGCCGCAGCAGACGAGCGGAAAGAAACAGGCTTATCGCTGGTCTGCATTTCAGACAGCACATCTTCAATTATCTGGCGCAGCAGCTTTTCATTGATTTCCATAGTTCACCCCTTAGCCAAGCTCGTTGGGATCAAGTGCGCCGGGGATGTTTTTAATTTCTTCCCAGCGTTCGCCTTGCAGGCGATAACCTGTTGCCGGACCGGCATAATCGTTGACGTCATTCACCGCGGAAAGCACCTGTCCGTCGCCGACGATAATGGCGGAGGTATGCAGATAGTCTCCGGTTAACTTGGCTTTCTGGATGTTGAGCATATCCTGAGCAACATCGGTAAATCCGCCCTGGGCCAGGGCTTTCACCACTTCCAGTCCGTTGCGGTTTTTGCTGATGATCTCTTGCGCAAACTTAATGTCTTCAACGATGTTACGTTCTGGCATATCTTTCGAGCCGTGGGCGTAAGTTGCGGCTTCAACTTCTTCATCGGTGATGGGTGGCAATCCCATTCCAGCAAACACTGCCTGCAGTGCGCGGGCCGCTTTGTTACGAATGGCGATGACGTCTTCTTCACGCACCGGACGCAAACCCCCGTCGACTTTCAGGTCACGCTGGAGAACGTTGTAGTCGTCAAAGTCTTCGGCATCTTCGTTAGAGCCTGCAAACATGTTGTCGTAGTTCGGAACGGCGGAATAACCGGAAGAGATGAAGTCAGTTCCTGGCAGGAATTGCATCAGCAAACGCGCGGTACGGCGCATATCCGAGTGGGTAAAGGTTTGGTCGTTACTGGAGGCGCATTCGAGATCCAGTGACGAGCAGATCAGGTTTTCTGCCAGCACTGCGCGGATACCTGACGGTACGGCGGAAGGGACGCCGATGCAGCTAACGGACCCGTTCTGTAAACCCTGCACGCCAGCGGCTTTGGTGATGTAAATGCAGCGGGCTTCCAGATACAACATGGATTTGCCTTCTGCATAACCCATCTGCACTTCTGAGCCTGAGCCTGAGGTAAAGCGCATTTTCAGACCGCGTGAGGCATAAGAAGAGGCCAGGAAGCCTTTTGACCATGGGGTATCGTCACCATCGGTAAAGACCGGCTCAGTACCGTACACGGAAATCGTTTCTGCATAGCAGGTGTGGCCTAACATGCCGAGTTTGAGTTCGGTGGCTTCTTCCAGCGAGCACTGGGTTAATACGCCGGGACGCCCAACCTGTGAACCGACCAGCAGAGCAATAGCGTTAAACGGGGCATAGCGTGCCACGGCAACGGTTGTTTCCTGCTCGTCAAATCCGCGCCATGCGCCTTCTGCTGCATCGGCCGCAATCTGCACCGGGTTGTCTTTAACGTTGGTGACGTGCGCTTGTTGAGAAGGGGTTCTGCGGGCGCGCATTTTCTGCATCGACATCATCATTTCGACGACGTTCATATGCGAAACCACTTCGACAATTTTTGCCGGTGTCATCGCGGTGGTCAGCGGAACGATGTCTTTGCGTTTCACATTAGGATCGCAGAGCATATTGGCGAGTTTGACCGAGTCCATCGCCATCACTTCTTCAGCGCGCGCCAGATTAATACCGTAGCGGGCAATGAAATGGTCTATCAAATCAAATTCACTGGCGGCTTTACCATCCAGTTCGGTGACCATACCGTTAACGATTTTTATGGACGGTTTTGGGTCGTTCGGGCTTTCCATCGCAATGAAGCCTTCTTCGATCCACTCCTTAACGAAGCCGTCCTGATTCACAGGGCGTTTCGCCAGTGCTTCAAATCTTTTCGATCTCATGAATCAGCCTCACGGGTATCAGATGTAGGACGGACGATCGTTTTTCGGTTCTGAGCCGAGGGTCGCAAGCACGGTTTTACCGATTTCGCGCGCGGAGATGACGGCCTGACGTACGGCGCCAGAGTCACCGGAAATAACCAGAATGGCTTCGTTACTGAAGCTGGTACCATGGGCAGGGGAGCTATAAGCCACCACTTCGACGTTGGCCGATTTCAGTGCGGTATCGGCCATCAGTACACCAACAGATGCCGGTGCGCCGACGATCACACCACAGGCACGACCAATGGGTGCGCCGAAAGCTTTTTCCAGCGCATAGCTGGCACGTGCGGTGTATTGCATTTCGATGTGACCGGCTTCATTGGCGTAGACATCACCAAATGTGCGATCCAGTTCTTTCAGCGCGACTTCAATTCCGCGTTTTACGTCGGAAACATCGTTGCCGCCGAGGATAATCAGTGAACCGTGGCCTGCTCCGCCTTTGGTATCTCGCGGAAGCTCAATGCTCACCACTTCAGTATTGGTGGCTTTTACCGCTTCATCCGCGGCCATGATATGGGGGCCTGCGCCGGTACGGGCGCCTAGAATGCCAATGGAGCGATAGCGTTTTTCAAGCTTCATCGCGTCCAGTAAGGCGCTGTCGACGTTGGCGATCACCAGACCGACGGTGTCGCCAATCGCGGTGCCGACAAATTCCGTTAAACTGCAGCTTTTCTCTGCCATAGCCGTCTCTCGTGTTGGAAGATTATTTTCAGGGATAGCCTTGTGTTCTGGCGTTGCCACCCGAGCAATCACCTGCGCCATGATCTGTTCAACCAGCTCATTGCTGCTCATCAGCTAATTCCCTTCGGTAAGATTTTTTCGACATCGGTATGAGGACGTGGGATCACGTGTACGGCTTTCACTTCACCCACATTACGTGCGGCAGCGGCGCCTGCATCTGTTGCCGCTTTTACCGCGCCAACATCACCGCGAACAATCACGGTGACCAGCCCTGAACCAATTTTTTCGTAGCCGACCAGCATCACATTGGCTGACTTCACCATTGCATCTGCGGCCTCTATGGCTGCAGTTAAGCCTTTGGTTTCTACCATTCCTAACGCTTCTTGTTGCATAAAGACCTCGCCTGGGTTGTTCCGATTTTCATGACTATAAAAAGAAGCGAGGAAAAAGAATGGCTGACTTGAAACGGAGAGTGAAAAAATAGTAAGCGATCGGTGATATAAAATTGCTTGATATTCTTTTATCTGATTGTTTTTAAATGTTTTTTATTATTTTGTGGATGTGAAAAATTGGTTATGTCAATACCAGATTTACATTTTTGCTAGTGACACGATAAATATCATTTGCTATGCGGGGGAAATGAAATTGTGATGTTTGTTTGAAAACAGAAATCTGCTGTTGGCAATATTTTATTATTTTTATAATGCGTTTTTAATAGGGCTAATGCCCGTTTTTGTTAGCTGTTTTAATAATGCTGACAGCAAGAATTTGTTATCACTACACGATTTTAAAAAGGTGGAAGTGCTCAGATTGCCAACAATTTGCCGACGGCGCTTTTTATAGTAAGCCTTGAAGTACTCTACTGCCAGCAGGGAGTCCGCTGGTACAGACACGAACTCTGCTTAGAAGGTGTCACAATGAACGATTCACTAAAAGCGCAATGCATTGCCGAGTTTTTAGGTACCGGGCTGTTCCTGTTTTTTGGCATTGGATGCCTGAGTGCCCTTAAGGTGGCCGGTGCGAGTTTAGGGTTATGGGAAATATGCATCATTTGGGGTCTTGGGATTTCGCTGGCGGTCTACCTGACTGCCGGAATATCCGGGGCACACCTCAACCCTGCGATTACCATCGCTCTGTGGCTGTTTGCCTGTTTCCCTGGGCGTAAAGTTTTACCCTATACGGTCGCGCAAGTCGCGGGTGCCTTTGGCGGCGCGTTGCTGGCCTATTTGCTGTACGGCAGTTTATTCATTGAATATGAGACGGCGCACCATATGGTTCGTGGCAGTCTTGAAAGCCTGCAACTGGCCAGTATTTTTAGTACTTATCCGGCCTCTGCGCTTAGCGTATGGCAAGCGGCGCTGGTGGAAGTGGTCATCACGTCCATTCTGATGGGTATGATTATGGCGCTGACGGACGATGGCAATGGGGTGCCTAAAGGTCCTCTCGCGCCATTGCTGATTGGTATTCTGGTTGCCGTCATCGGTGCATCAACAGGTCCGCTCACAGGATTTGCCATGAATCCGGCGCGTGATTTTGGTCCTAAGTTGTTTGCCTGGTTTGCCGGATGGGGAGATGTTGCGATGACGGGGGGACGCGATATCCCATACTTTATCGTCCCGATTGTGGCACCGATCATCGGCGCGTGCGCCGGGGCAGCAATTTATCGTTACTTTATTGGCAAAAATTTACCGTGTAATACTTGTAAGCTGGAGGAAAATGAGAACTAGCTTCATGGAAATTGTTTATTTCTGAAATGCAAAAACTGATTTCGTGATCCGGTTTCCTGAACAGCTTAAAAAGTCTCCCCACAATGGGAGACTTTTGTTATGGTCCATTAACACCTTTTATCATTGCGTCTAATAGCGAGATGAAAAGTGAATGTAAATAATGTGTTTTTATTTATAACAATAAATTAACTGAGAGGTTTTATCATGATTTCTGCGAGCGCCCTGAACTCAGAACTCATTAATAAAATCGCACAGGATTTTGCACAGGCCACCAGTCTGGCCGTTGTGGTTGTCAATATTCACGGTGATGAAATTTCTGAACTCTTTAATTTTACCCCTTTCTGCCAGTTGATGCGCCAGCATCCGCAGCACAGCACGCGATGCCGTATGAGCGATCGTTGTGGGGGCCTTGAAGCATCAAAATCAGACCAGCCGTGTATTTATCGCTGTCATGCTGGCCTTACCGATTTTTCTATCCCTTTGGTGATTGCAGGCCACTTGGTCGGTTTTGTTTTATGCGGTCAGGTGCGCTTAAGCAATGACGTAGGCCTGGTTGATATTTTGAATGTCGATGATCGCTGGCAAGCCGATCCCGAACTGCTCAATGAATTTCGTAATGTTCCGGAAATGGACTATTCTCGCGTCATCGCCTCTGCAGATTTGCTGAAGTTGATTGTTGAAAATTGCCTTAAAAAACAATTGAATTTCGTTGTCATTAAAGACAGTCCACAGCAGTCAGAGTCGGTGCGTCCAACCCGTAGCCCGACTCCTCATGACAGTAAAATGAAAAAAGCGTTGCGCTATATCGACGCACATTTGTCGGATGAGCTTCGCCTCGAGGAGGTGGCTTCGCATGTTTATCTCAGTCCGTACTATTTCAGCAAGCTGTTCAAAAAATATCAGGGGATCGGTTTTAATGCCTGGGTAAACCAACAGCGAATGGCAAGTGCTAAAGAGTTGCTTTGTCATAGTGACTGGAGTATTGCCAGTATTGCGCGAAATTTAGGCTTTTCGCAAACCAGTTATTTTTGCAAAGTTTTCCGCCAGACATACCAGGTGACGCCGCAGGCTTTTCGCCAGCAAATTAGTGTTGTTTCGTCCGAAGAGTCAGCATAAATAGCAATATTTTGCTATTGCCGATTTTTGATATCGTATTGTATGTCCGTCATTATAAAATGAAAAATAAGGATAGAAGACAATAAATTGTCATAGCGCAACAAAGTAATAGTGTCTGAAGGATAAACTGCACCAGTTTTTATTTTTGTGATGAGATACAGTGTCTGTGTGAATGACTTTCTTTATTATTAATTGAAGCTTTCATACGGAATGCAAACTTAAGAATAAGCTGAATGACGCCATAACATTGGCTGAATGAGCGTAAAAGATATTTAAATGAATTTTTGTCATGAGGTGTGTTAATTCATCTCATGCCTGGAGCTTAATAGAATTTTCTCCTGAGCTGACAGGTTTACCACGTTTGTGGTAGGGAAGGGGGTGAGAATCCCCCGCAGCCCCCGCTGCTGTGATGCTGACGACCCCGTATAGACCACTGATCGCGAGATTGGGAAGGACGGGTGAGAATGACGCTAAGCCAGAAGACCTGCCTGTCAGTGACTACCAACAACTTCGGTGGGAAGTGGGTTGCTCAGATGCATACAGTCGAAAGACTGGGTATCTCTACACCCCTACCACCCTGAACAGGATCAGGGTATGGCGGCCAATTTTCGCGCGTTTGTTCTTGCAGGTACCGGAAGCGGCTGTGGTAAAACCACGGTAACGCTGGGCTTGTTGAGTCTGCTGAAAAAACGCGGTTTGCGCGTCCAGCCTTGCAAAGTCGGTCCTGATTATCTGGATACCGGCTGGCATACCGCCGTATCTGGCACAGCCTCCCGCAATCTTGATAGCTTCATGCTCCCCACTTCCACGCTGAACGCCTTATTTTGCGAACATATGCAGCATGCGGATATCGCCGTCATCGAAGGCGTTATGGGGTTGTATGACGGTTATGGTACGGACCCCAATTACTGCAGTTCCGCCGCGATGGCGAAGCAGTTGGGCTGTCCGGTCATTTTGCTGGTGGACGGTAAAGCCGTCTCAACGTCAATTGCCGCCACGGTGATGGGATTCCAGCATTTTGACCCAACGCTGAACATTGCTGGCGTGATTGTTAACCGGGTAAACAGCGAAACGCATTACCAGCTACTTAAAGTCGCCATCGAACGCTACTGTTCGATACCGGTATTGGGCTATGTTCCCCGCGTCGATGGCGTGGCGCTCCCTGAGCGTCATCTGGGACTGGTGACCGCGCGGGAATCAATCGTCAATCAGTTGCCGTGGCAGGAATTTGCTACAACGCTTGAGCAAACGTTAGATATCGACGCGCTGCTGGCCTTAAGCCAGTTAGACACCCCACCGGTGGGCGAATGGCCCGCGCTTCCTGCCGCCGATGCCGGAGCTGGACTGACGCTTGCCATTGCTGATGACGAAGCATTCAACTTCTACTATCCGGATAACATTACGCTACTGGCGCGCACGGGCCTCAATATTGTCCGTTTCAGCCCGCTACACGACAGCCGTCTCCCTGATTGCCAGATGATCTGGCTAGGGGGCGGATACCCTGAGCTGCACGCAGCCGGGCTTGCCCGAAATTCCACCATGCTGGCGCAACTGCGTGCGGCTCATCAGCGCGGTGTGGCGATTTACGCGGAGTGCGGTGGTCTGATGTACCTGGGGAGTTCGCTGGAAGACAGCAACGGCGATATCTGGCCGATGGCGGATATTATTCCCGGTCACAGCAAAATGGGCAAACGTCTGACCCGATTTGGCTATTGTGAAGCGCAGGCCGAACAACAAACCTTACTCGCTGCGCCCGGTGACGTGCTGCGCGGACATGAATTTCACTATTCCGATTTTACCCCTCAAACCCAGGCCGTGATGAGCTGTCGCAAAGTTCGCGATGGCGAAACATTACAGGCGTGGTCTGGCGGTTGGCAGGTTGGCAATGCATTTGCCAGCTACCTGCATGTTCATTTTGCTCAGCGTCCTGAGATGCTTAATCACTGGCTGGACGCCGCGAGGAGCGTGAAATGACACTGCTCGCGTGGTGTGTCGCCTGGCTGCTTGATTTTATCATTGGCGATCCGCAGAGCTGGCCGCATCCGGTACGTTGGATTGGCAATATCATTACCACTGTGCAGCGCCTGGTGCGCCGCTACTGCCATAGCGATGGCATGCTGCGTATCGGTGGCGCAGTGCTGTGGGTTGTGGTGGTCGGCGTGACCTGGGGCGTTTCATGGGGCGTACTGGCGCTGGCGCAATCGCTTCATCCGTGGCTAGGGTGGGGCGTCGAGGTGTGGATGATCTTTACCGTGTTGGCTGGCCGCTGCCTGGCGAATGCCGCACGAGATGTCGAACGTCCACTGCGTGCCAATAATCTCACAGAAAGTCGGGAAAAACTCTCCTGGATTGTGGGGCGTGACACCTCACAATTACAGCCGAAACAGATCAATCGCGCGGTGGTGGAAACCATCGCTGAAAACACCGTGGACGGCATCATTGCACCGCTGTTCTTCCTGTTTCTCGGCGGTGCCCCGTTGGCGATGGCCTACAAAGCGGTGAACACCCTGGACTCCATGGTTGGCTATAAAAATGAAAAGTACCGCGCTATCGGGATGGTCAGTGCACGACTGGATGATGTCGCGAATTTGATTCCTGCCCGACTGGGGTGGCTGTTGCTCGGGTGCGCTGCATTTTTATGCCGTAAAGACGGCTTCGGTGCATTACACATTGGTTGGCGCGATCGCTACAACCACAGCAGTCCAAACTGTGCCTGGTCCGAGGGGGCCGTTGCCGGGGCATTAGGCATTCGACTGGGTGGTCCTAACGACTACTTTGGCGAGCGCGTTGAGAAACCGTGGATCGGTGATGCACAACGAGACATTTCAGTAGACGACATTTCCCAAACGATACGATTGATGTGGGTAGCATCGACCCTGGCCCTGGCGCTATTTATTGCGCTGCGGTGGCTGTTGGTCGGTGTGGCCTGAGGACAAAACAATGCAATACATTCAGCAACCCCAGGCGATTGAAGCCAAAAGTTTCGACATCATTGGCGACATTATTCGTGAAACCCGCCCGGACTATCAGTTTGCCAGCCCATTACATGAGGCCATCATCAAGCGGGTGATCCACACCACCGCTGACTTCGACTGGCTGGACATTTTGTGGTTTTCCGATGATGTACTGGCGCAGTTTTGCGCCGCGTTAAACCGATCAAGCGTGATTTATACCGATACTACGATGGCCCTTTCCGGGATCAACAAAACGTTGCTGGCAAAATTCGGCGGAGAATGCCGCTGTTACATCAGCGACCCGCGAGTGGTGCGCGCCGCAAAAGAACAGGGTATCACTCGTTCGATGGCCGCCGTCGACATTGCGGTTCAGGAAGAGGGCGAAAAGCTGTTTGTCTTTGGCAATGCGCCGACGGCGCTGTTCCGCCTGATGGAACATGATGTTGCCGTGAGCGGCGTGGTCGGTGTGCCGGTAGGGTTTGTCGGCGCGGAGGAGTCAAAAGATGCGCTGACGAAAAGTCATCTGCCTGCCATAGCTGCCCTGGGCCGCAAAGGCGGAAGCAACGTCGCAGCCGCTATCGTCAACGCGATGCTCTACCACATGCAGGGGGCGCGATGAGCGACCAACCCTTTGACGCACCGGTATGGCACAACGGTAAAGCGCTGCGCAAAGGGTACACCACCGGATCGTGTGCGACGGCAGCAGCCAAAGTCGCTGCGTTGATGGTATTGCGTCAGCATTTGATCCATCAAGTATCCATAGTCACCCCGTCCGGGGTCACGCTATGCCTGAACGTTGAGTCGCCGCACATTGAAGGGCAGCAGGCGATTGCCGCTATTCGTAAAGACGGCGGCGATGATGTGGACGCCACCCACGGGATGCTGATTTTTGCTCGTGTGACGCTAGACGACAGCGGCGAAATAGCGCTGCAGGGCGGCGAAGGTGTCGGCACGGTCACCCGCAAAGGAATTGGCCTACCGGTAGGCAGTTCGGCAATCAATCGCACGCCGCGTCAGACTATTGAGTCAGCGGTTCGCGAGGCGATCGGCCCAAATCGTGGGGCACAGATTGAAATTTTTGCCCCGGAAGGTGAAGAGCGGGCGCAGAAAACCTACAACTCGCGTCTGGGTATTCTGGGCGGCATTTCCATTATCGGCACCACCGGTATTGTTACGCCCATGTCGGAAGAGAGCTGGAAGCGTTCACTGTCGCTGGAGTTGGAAATCAAACGTGCGGCGGGACTGGAACACGTGGTGCTGGTGCCGGGTAACCATGGTGAACGTTTTGTCCGCGAACAGATGGGGATTGACACGCAGGTGGTGGTCACCATGAGCAACTTTGTCGGCTACATGATTGAAGAGGCCGTCCGCCTTGGGTTCAAACAAATCGTTCTCGTCGGACATCCGGGCAAGCTCATCAAAATTGCAGCGGGTATTTTCCATACCCACAGCCATATTGCCGACGCGCGTATGGAAACTCTGGTCGCCCACCTGGCGCTGCTCGGTGCGCCGCTGGAATTACTGACGTTGGTCAGCGACTGCGATACCACCGAAGCCGCGATGGAGCACATCGATGCCTACGGTTTTCAGCATATTTACGATCATCTTGCTAAACGTATCTGCATGCGTGTCCTGCAGACTTTGCGTTTTACCAAAAATCCGCCGACCTGCGACGCCATCATGTTCTCTTTTGATAACCAGATCCTCGGCAGCAACCGCCCGGTCACAGAGATTGCGCAGGAGATGACATGCTTACCGTTGTAGGGATGGGACCCGCGGGGTTGCATTTGATGACGCCCGCAGCACGCGAGTCTGTCGCCACGGCGGATGTGTTGGTCGGTGGTAAACGGCATTTGCAGCAGTTCCCGGATTTTACCGGCGAGCGGTTTGCCCTTGGCGCCAATATCCCGGAGTTATTAACCTGGATTGGCGAGCATCAGGGGAAGCATGTAGTGGTACTGGCCTCTGGCGATCCGTTGTTCTACGGCATTGGCACCCGGATGGTGGCGCATTTTGGCATTGAACATGTGCGCATTATTCCTGGCATCAGTGCGGTGCAATATCTGTGCGCGCAGTCCGGTATTGATATGAACGACATGTGGCTGACCAGTAGCCACGGCCGTAGCGTCTGTTTCGATGAACTGGCACGACATAACAAGGTGGCGATGGTTACGGATGCCCTGTGCGGTCCGCGCGAAATTGCACATCAGCTTATTGCCCGTGGTAAGGGGCATCGCTGGATGGTGATTGGCGAAAACCTGGCAATGGAAAATGAACGCATCCACTGCCTGCCGCTCAGTGAAATTAATGCCGACTATGACATGAATGCAGTGGTGATCCTCGATGAAAGATGAGCTTTTTCTGCGTGGAGAGAAGGTGCCGATGACCAAAGAAGCGGTCCGTGCACTTGCCCTCTCAAAACTTGAATTACACCGTGCCACGCACCTGATTGATATTGGCGCAGGAACCGGCAGCGTGTCGATAGAAGCGGCGTTGCAATATCCATCGCTACGCGTGACGGCGATTGAGCGTAACCCGGCGGCACTCAGACTGCTGGACGAGAATCGCCAGCACTTTGCCTGCGCCAACGTTGATATTTATCCCGGTATCGCGCCGATGACCATCGCGGAAAAAGCTGATGCCATCTTTATGGGCGGCAGTGGTGGTCACTTGACCGACCTGATCGACTGGTCGATGCGCCAACTGCATCCCGCCGGACGGCTGGTAATGACCTTCATTCTTCAGGAAAACCTGAATACCGCGCTGGCGCATCTGGAGCACCTTGGCGTGCAGGGTGTGGACTGCCTGCAAATGCAGGTGTCATCACTGACCACGCTTGGCAGTGGCCACTATTTCAAACCGAATAATCCCGTTTTTGTTATCGCCTGTCAGAAGGAAGGAAACCATGTCTGAGATATTTGATCCCCGTAGTGTGTGGTTTGTTGGCGCTGGTCCTGGCGATCGCGAGCTGATTACCCTCAAAGGTTACCGGTTGCTGCAGCAGGCGCAGGTGGTTATCTATGCCGGATCGCTGATTAACACCGAACTGCTGGAATATTGCCCACCTGATGCTGAGTGTCACGACAGCGCCGAACTGCATCTGGAACAAATCCTCGACTTGATGGAAGCCGGTGTAAAAGCGGGTAAAACGGTTGTGCGTCTGCAAACCGGCGACGTCTCGCTGTACGGCTCGGTCCGCGAGCAGGGTGAAGAGCTGACCAAACGCGGGATTGAATGGCAGGTGGTGCCTGGCGTCAGCGCGTTCCTCGGGGCAGCGGCAGAACTCGGCGTCGAGTATACGGTACCTGAAGTGTCGCAGAGTCTGATCATTACCCGTCTTGAAGGTCGTACGCCGGTACCGGAGCGCGAACAACTGGAGGCGTTTGCCAGTCACCAGACGTCAATGGCGATTTATCTTTCCGTCCAGCGTATCCATCGGGTGGCTGAGCGTCTGATTGAAGGCGGTTATCCGGCGACCACGCCAGTGGCGGTCATCTATAAAGCCACCTGGCCTGAAAGCCAGACCGTACGTGGCACCCTTGAGGATATTGGCGACAAAGTGCGCGATGCGGGGATCCGCAAAACGGCGCTTATTCTGGTCGGCAACTTCCTGGGCTCGGAGTATCACTACTCCAAACTCTATGCGGCGGACTTTAGCCATGAATACCGTAAAGCCTGAGTCTATCGCGTTGTTCTGCCTGACGCCCGGCGGTGTTTTGCTGGCGAAGCGTCTGGCGGCAATGCTACCGGTGACCTGTTTCACCAGTGAAAAATTGCTGGAGGAGGGATTTCTTCCCTTCGAAAACGGGTTTGCCAATGCGGCCCGCGATGCGTTTGCGAACTATTCGGCGCTGATTTTTATCGGCGCGACCGGTATTGCGGTACGTGTGCTGGCCCCGCTGGTTAACGACAAGTTTTGTGACCCGGCGGTGGTCGTGATCGATGAGCGTGCGCAGCATGTCATCAGTCTGTTGTCGGGCCATGCGGGGGGCGCTAACACGTTGGCGCGCTACCTGGCGGGCATGCTGGGTGCGGATCCGGTGATCACCACGGCGACGGATGTGAATGACATGGCGGCCCTTGATACGCTGGCGTTTCAACTGAATGCGCGAATGACCGACTTCCGTTCGGTGGTAAAAATCGTTAATCAGATGCTGGTCAGCAACAAGCGGGTTGGCCTGTGGTGGGACGACGAACTGGCGCAGGACGTCAGTCATTGCGATCGTCGTGGTTTCATCACGGTGACTGACCTGAACCAACTCCCTGAACTCGATGCGCTGATTTGCATCACCTTGCGGACCGATCTCCCCGAGTTGCCCCTTCCGCACTGGAAGTTGGTGCCACAGCGGGTTGTCGCCGGGATTGGCTGTCGTCGCGATACGCCGTTCCCGCTGTTAGCTGAACTGCTTTCCCGCCAACTTGAAGCCCAACGGCTCGATCCGTTGGCACTAAAAGCCATCGGCAGCATTACGCTGAAAAAAGATGAACAGGGGCTTATCCAACTGGCTTCCTGCTGTCGCGTACCTTTCGAAACCTTTACTGCTGACGCGCTGCGTGAGCATGAACACCGTTTTCCTGCCTCATCGTTTGTGCGTAAAACGGTCGGGACGGGGAGCGTCTCCGGTCCTGCAGCCTGGCTGCTGAGCCATGGACAACTGTTAGGCGAGACCCTGCGTGAACAGGGCGTCACTATTACTTTGGGAGTTTCACACTGATGTTAACCGTAATTGGAATTGGTCCTGGCTCGCAGGCAATGATGACCATGGAAGCCGTTGAAGCACTGAAAGCGGCAGAAATTATCGTGGGTTACAAAACCTACACCCACCTGGTAAAAGCCTTCACCGGCGATAAGCAGGTGATCAAAACCGGGATGTGCAAAGAGATAGAACGCTGCCAGGCGGCGATTGAGCTAGCGCAGGCCGGTCATAACGTGGCGCTAATCAGCAGCGGCGATGCCGGAATTTACGGCATGGCCGGGCTGGTGCTTGAGCTGGTCAGCAAGCAGAAACTGGATGTTGAGGTCAAGCTAATTCCGGGGATGACTGCCAGTATTGCCGCGGCCTCTTTGCTCGGTGCTCCGCTGATGCACGACTTCTGCCATATCAGTTTAAGCGACCTGTTAACACCGTGGCCGGTGATTGAAAAACGCATTGTGGCCGCGGGCGAAGCTGACTTCGTGATTTGTTTCTATAACCCGCGCAGCCGTGGCCGCGAAGGGCATCTGGCACGTGCTTTTGAGCTGCTTTCTGCCAGCAAAAGTGCACAAACGCCGGTGGGTATCGTGAAGTCAGCCGGACGTAAAAAACAGGAAAAATGGCTGACCACGCTCGGCGAAATGGACTTTGAACCGGTGGATATGACCAGCCTGGTGATTGTCGGCAACAAAACGACCTACGTTCAGGATGGCCTGATGATCACCCCACGCGGTTATGTACTGTGAATTACGGTGATGTGCTGGTCATGGGCGGTACCAGCGACGCGCGCATGCTGTGCCAGCAACTGGATGCGGCGAACGTGGCTTATACCCTGTCGGTAGCCACCCCAACGGGGAAACAGCTGGCGGGCGATATTAAAGGTCAGGTGCGCTGCGGACGTCTGGAGCGGGAACACATGGTTGCCTGGCTGCAGGAAAACCGTACGCGCTGGGTGATTGATGCCTCACATCCATATGCCGAAGTGGTGAGTCGTAACATCATGAGCGCCTGTGAAGCGGCGGGCGTGCTGCTGAGCCGCTATCAGCGCCCTGAGCAGTTGAGTGGCTTAACGCATCCTCATCTGTACACCGTGCAGAGTATTCAGCAAGCCTGCGACGTGGCGCGTCGCTTTGGCGAACGAGTGCTGCTAACCACCGGCAGCAAAGATCTGGCTATCTGGCGCGCGGGGCTGCCGGAAAAAACACTGCTGGCCCGCGTACTGCCGGTGCCTGACGTTATCCAGCAATGCGCCGATTTAGGATTTGGCGTTGGCGAAATATTCGCCCTGTGCGGGCCGTTTAGCGCTGAGTTTAATGCCGTGTTTTACCGTCAGTGTCAGGCTGACGTGGTCATCACCAAAGCATCGGGCGCGGAAGGTGGTTATCAGGAAAAAGTACAACCCTGTCTGGATGCCGGGATCCCCTGCATCGTGATTACATGTCCGGCACCGTTGGTGACGGGAGAAGAATTACTGGATAGTCAGGCCGCATTTGCGGCGCGTTTAGCGCGCTGGCTGGCTGTGGCTTAAGGAGTTAGAGATGAAAAAGGCGCTTCTGGTGGTCAGTTTTGGCACCAGCTATCACGACACCTGTGAGAAAAATATTGTGGCCTGTGAACGCGATCTTGCGGCCAGTTGCCCTGACCGTGACCTGTTTCGGGCATTTACCTCTGGGATGATCATCCGCAAGCTCAAACAGCGCGACGGCATTGACATCGACACGCCGTTGCAGGCCCTGCAAAAGCTGGCGGAGCAGGGGTATCAGGATGTGGCTATTCAGTCGCTGCACATCATTAACGGTGACGAGTACGAAAAAATAGTTCGTGAAGTACAAAGTATGCGCCCGCTGTTTGCCCGCCTGACGCTGGGGGTTCCCCTGCTGAGTAGCCATGATGATTACGCGCAACTGATGCTGGCGCTGCAGCAGCAGATGCCGTCGCTTGGTGAGCGCGAAAAAGTGGTGTTTATGGGGCACGGGGCTAGCCATCACGCCTTTGCCGCTTATGCCTGCCTCGATCACATGATGACCGCGCAGGGTTTCCCGGCGCGAGTTGGTGCGGTAGAGAGCTACCCGGAAGTGGATATTCTTATCGACAGCTTAGGTCGCGAAGGGATAACGGCGGTGCATCTTATGCCATTAATGCTGGTTGCGGGTGACCACGCTATCAACGATATGGCCTCCGACGAAGACGACTCGTGGAAAACATTATTTAACGCGGCAGGCATTCCGGCCACGCCGTGGCTGAGTGGTCTGGGTGAGAACCCGGCGGTACGCGCCATGTTCGTGGCACATTTACAGCAGGCGCTGAGCGTGGCGCTGGAGGAAGCAGCATGAGTGGCAAATTGTATGCATTGAGCACCGGGCCAGGTGCCTCCGATCTGGTAACCGTGCGCGCGGCGCGCACGCTCGGCTCGCTGGATATTCTCTATGCGCCCGCCGGGCGTAAAGGTGGCGACAGCCTGGCGCTGTCTATCGTTCGGGAATATGTCGGTGAGCAGACTGAAATTCGCTGCTGCCATTTCCCGATGAGCGCCGACAGTACCGAAAAAGAAGCCGTCTGGGATGAGGTCGCCGCTGCACTGGTTGCGGAAGTGGAGGCCGGCAAGCAGGTCGGTTTCATCACCCTCGGCGATGCCATGCTGTTCAGTACCTGGGTCTTTTTACTCCAGCGTATTGGTAATCCTGATTGGTTAGAAATCGTCCCCGGCGTGACCTCATTTGCTGCGATTGCCGCGCGCTCAAAAACGCCGCTCGCCATGGAACAGCAGTCGCTGGCGGTCGTCTCGTGCACTGCGCCGGAGGCAGAAATCCGGCAGGCGTTAAAGCAGCATGACAGCCTGGTGCTGATGAAGGTCTACGGTCGGTTTGCACGCATCAAGGCGTTGCTGCAAGAAGAAGGCATTTTGGACTGCGCGTTAATGATGTCCGAAGCCACGCTACCGGGTGAGCAGTGCTGGCGCCAACTCAGTGAAGTGAGTGACGATCAGCCGCTACCGTATTTCTCGACCATTCTGGTCAATAAACAGTGGGAGTATGAAAGATGAAGCTTGAACACCAGCTAAAACAGCTGTCTTTCAGCGGGTTGGCTGCGGCGCTATTGCTGATGATTGTGCCTGAGCAGGCGTTTGCTATGCACATTATGGAAGGCTTTTTACCGCCGATGTGGGCGCTGGCCTGGTGGCTGCTGTTTTTACCCTGCCTGTGGTATGGGCTGGTGCGCCTGCGTCAAATTGTGCAGGAAGATAACCACCAGAAAGTGTTACTGGCCCTGTGTGGCGCGTTTATTTTCGTGCTGTCAGCGCTGAAAATTCCATCTGTTACCGGGAGTTGTTCGCATCCGACCGGGGTCGGTCTGGCGGTGATTCTGTTCGGGCCAGGCGTGGTGGCCATTCTCGGGGCCATCGTTTTGTTATTCCAGGCATTATTGCTGGCACATGGCGGTTTGACCACGCTGGGTGCTAATGGTATGTCGATGGCGGTTATTGGTCCGGTCGTCGGCTATATGGTGTGGAAGATGGCTTGCCGTGCGGGGTTCCGTCGTGATGTCTGCGTCTTCCTCTGCGCCATGCTGGCCGATCTGGTGACCTATTTTGTGACGTCGGTGCAACTGGGTGTTGCTTTCCCGGACCCGTCCGTAGGTGCTACGGGCTCCATCATCAAGTTCATGGGGATTTTCTGCCTGACGCAGATCCCAATCGCTATCGCAGAAGGCTTGCTCACGGTGATGATTTATGACCAGCTCACCAAACGGCAGCTCATCACCGCACAAGGACATTAACCATGAAAAAGACGCTGATTCTGTTAGCAATGGTGATTGGGCTGGTTGTCCTGCCATTTTTCATCAACCACGGTGGAGAATACGGAGGATCAGATGGCGAAGCAGAAAGCCAGATTCAGGCCATCGCTCCGCATTATGAGCCGTGGTTCCAGCCGCTGTATGAGCCAGCCAGTGGTGAAATTGAAAGTCTGCTGTTTACGCTTCAGGGATCGCTCGGTGCAGCGGTAATTTTCTACATTCTGGGTTACACCAAGGGCAGACAACGCCGTGATGACCGGTCTTGACAGGCTGAGCTACCAGAGCCGCTGGTTTCATGTCACACCGCAGCGCAAATTTCTGCTGTGGTTAGTGATGATGATTCTGGCGTTTACCCTGCCTCCGTTGGGGCAGGGTATCGAGCTGTTACTCATTGCCGCACTGAGCTGCTGGCTGCTGCGCATCTCTTTCTGGCGTTGGTGTCGCTGGATGGCATTGCCGTTTGGTTTTTTGCTGGTCGGGGTAGTGACGATCCTATTCAGTGTGAGTCGCGATCCGCATAGCTTACTGGTTAGTCTGCCGGTGGGTAGCTACTGGTTAGGCGTCACCGAAGCGGGTGTACTCACTGCCAATGCAACATTCTGGCGAAGCCTGGCGGCGCTGGCATCCACCTTTTGGTTGGTACTTAATCTGCCGTTCCCGCAATTAATTCTTTTACTGAAATGGGCGCGCGTTCCGCGCCTGCTGACTGAGCAGATCCTGCTGACCTGGCGATTTATTTTTATTCTTTTAGACGAAGCGCTCGCTATTCACCGCGCGCAAACGCTGCGTTTTGGTTATCGTAGCGTGCCGCTGAGCTATCGCTCGTTGGCAATGCTGGTGGGGCTGTTGTTTACGCGTGTGTTAATCCGCTATCAGCAAATGACCACCACACTGGATATCAAACTGTATCAGGGTGATTTTCACCTGTAAGGATAAGTATGCTTGCCACCTCAGCGCTTTGGTTTCGCTATCAGGATGACCCGGTCCTCAAAGGGCTCACGCTGGATTTTTCCGCGCAGGCCGTCACTGGACTGGTGGGGGCCAATGGGTGCGGAAAATCCACGCTGTTTATGAACCTGAGTGGCTTGTTGCGTCCACAGCAGGGGGCGGTGATGTGGCAAGGAAAACCGCTGGATTACAGCAAGCGAGGCCTGCTGGCACTGCGTCAGCAGGTGGCGACCGTATTTCAGGACCCCGATCAGCAAATCTTTTATACCGATATCGACAGCGACATCGCCTTTAGCCTGCGCAATATTGGCGTGGATGAAAAAGAAATTGCTCGCCGGGTGGAAGATGCCCTGACGCTGGTGGATGCACAACATTTCCGTCATCAGCCTATTCAATGCCTAAGCCACGGACAAAAAAAACGCGTGGCGATCGCTGGCGCGCTGGTACTGCAGGCGCAGTATCTGCTGCTGGATGAACCGACTGCGGGCCTTGATCCCTCGGGCCGTACGCAAATGATTGAGATTATTAAACGGATCGTGGCGCAGGGAAATCATGTAGTTATTTCCAGCCATGATATCGATCTTATCTATGAAGTGAGCGACGCGGTTTACGTTTTGCGCCGGGGAGAAGTGCTGACGCACGGCACTCCCGGTGAGGTATTCGCGCACACGGACCTTATTGAACAAGCAGGATTAACTCAGCCCTGGCTGGTGAAGTTGCACACGGAGCTAGGCTTTCCATTGTGTAAAACAGAGGCTGAATTTTATCGTTGTATGCGAGAGAACGCACTGAAGGAGGCGTCATGACGCAGGCAATAATGTTGCAGGGAACGGCATCTGATGTAGGCAAAAGCGTATTAGTCGCCGGGCTGTGTCGTATTTTTTATCAGGATGGACGACGTACTGCGCCGTTCAAATCGCAGAACATGGCGCTGAACTCGGGTATTACGCCTGAGGGGAAAGAGATGGGGCGCGCGCAAATTTTCCAGGCTGAAGCGGCAGGGATCACCCCAGATGTACGTATGAATCCGGTGCTATTGAAACCGACCAGCGACCGCAAAGCGCAGGTGGTATTGATGGGCAAAGTGGCGACCGATATGGATGCGGTAAGCTACCACGAGTACAAACCGCGTCTGCGCGAGCAGATCATTTCGGTTTATAACAGTCTGGCGCAGGAATTTGACGTTATTGTGCTGGAAGGGGCGGGAAGTCCGGCTGAAATTAACCTGCGCGATCGCGATATCGTCAATATGGGGATGGCGGAGATGGCGCAGTGCCCGGTTGTGCTGGTGGCGGATATCGATCGCGGCGGCGTGTTTGCCTCGATTTATGGCACGCTGGCGCTGCTGCATGATCATGAACGCGCGCGCGTAAAAGGCGTGATTATCAATAAATTTCGTGGCGATGTGGCGCTGCTCTATTCCGGTATTGAACAAATTGAAGCGCTGACCGGCGTTCCCGTACTCGGCGTGATGCCGTGGCTGGATGTTGATCTCGAAGATGAAGATGGCGTCGCGCTGCAAAAAGGGAAGTATTTACGCACCGACAAACGCGATATCGAGATTGCTGTGGTGCAACTGCCGCATATTTCCAACTTTACGGATTTTAATGCGCTGGCCGCCCAGCCGGACGTTCGGGTGCGCTATGTTCGGCACCCGGAAGAGCTGGCAGGCGTCGATCTTGTGATTTTGCCAGGCAGTAAAAATACGCTCGGCGATTTAGTCTGGCTTCGAGAAAGCGGTCTTGCGCACAGCGTGTTGCAGCTACACCGTCAGAATGTGCCGGTGGTGGGGATTTGCGGTGGCTATCAAATGCTCGGCGAGACCATTATCGATGACGTGGAGTCGGGCCTGGGAACGCTGCCGGGCCTTGGCTTGCTCGATACCGTTACCCATTTTGCGCAGCACAAAACCACGACCCTGGTTGAAGGGCAAATGTCGGCCACATTGCCGGACTGGCTGGCAGACGCCTCAGGGTTAGCTGTTCGCGGCTATGAAATTCATATGGGTGAAACGGTGTTATCCGGGGAGTGTCAGTCGGTAATGACGCTGCAAAAAGAGGGCGGTAACGTCGCTGATGGTGCGATGACTCACGACGGTCTGGCGTTCGGCACCTATCTCCACGGCTTGTTTGACAGCGATGAATTCACGCGCGCGCTGGTGAATGGCCTGCGGGTGCGCAAAGGGTTAGCACCACTGGATTCAACCTTCCATTACGCGCAATATAAATCACAGCAGTTTGATCTGCTGGCGGATGCGATGCGGCAACACATCGATATTGAGAAAATTTATACCATCATGCAGCAACACCAGGAGCCAGTATGATGATTCTGGTTACCGGTGGTGCCCGTAGCGGCAAGAGCCGTCACGCAGAGGCACTGATCGCGGACTCCCCAAACGTGCTGTACATCGCGACGTCGCAGATATTCGACGAGGAGATGGCGGCGCGAATTCAACACCATCGTGATGGACGCCCTGCGCACTGGCGTACAGCCGAGCGCTGGCAACATCTTGATGCGCTGATTACGGCTGAGAACGATCCGCACGAGGCGATTTTACTGGAATGCATTACCACGATGGTGACGAACCAGCTGTTTGCGTTAGGCGGCGACAGTTCACCGGATGGCTGGGACTATGCCGCGATGGAACGGTCCATTGAGGATGAGTTCCGTGTGCTGATTGACGCTTGTCAGCGTTGCCCGGCAAAAGTCGTGCTGGTGACTAACGAAGTGGGGATGGGGATTGTTCCGGAAAATCGTCTGGCGCGGCATTTTCGCGATATTGCTGGGCGGGTAAACCAGCGCCTGGCGGCAGCGTCAGATGAGGTCTGGCTGGTGGTATCTGGAATTGGAGTCAAAATTAAATGAGTAAGTTGTTTTGGGCAATGCTCTCTTTTATCAGTCGCTTGCCCGTTCCTGCACGCTGGTCGCAAGGACTGGAGTTCGAACAGTACTCGCGCGGCATCGTCATGTTCCCGCTGATTGGCGTGGTGCTGGGAGGGTTGACGGGACTGGTCTTCATGGCGCTGCAAACCTGGTGCGGTATCCCGCTGGCAGCGCTGTTTAGCGTGCTGACGTTGGCGCTGCTGACCGGCGGTTTTCATCTTGACGGTCTGGCGGATACCTGTGACGGCGTGTTTTCTGCTCGTCGGCGCGAGCGGATGCTGGAAATAATGCGCGACAGCCGCCTGGGGACCCACGGCGGACTGGCGCTGATCTTTGTTCTGCTGGCTAAAGTGCTGGTGGTGAGCGAACTGGCTTTACGCGGAACGCCAATGCTGGCTGCACTGACTGCAGCCTGTGTGGCTGGGCGTGGAACCGCAGTTCTGCTGATGTACCGGCATCGTTATGCCCGCGAAGAAGGGCTGGGAAATGTCTTTATAGGCAAAGTAGCCGGACGACAAACCTGCGTTACGTTGGGGCTTGCGGCGATCCTTGCTGCTGTACTGCTTCCCGGCATGCGTGGAGTGGCGGCGCTGGTCGTCACGATGGTGGCAATTTTCATTCTTGGGCAATTATTAAAACGCACGTTAGGTGGGCAGACCGGCGATACGCTTGGCGCGGCCATCGAACTTGGCGAGTTGATCTTCTTACTGGCTCTGCTTTGAGCCAGTCAACACATTGAGAACCCTTATGCAGACTTTATCCGCTTTACTCCACGCGATCCCTTCTCCCGACAGTGCTGCAATGTTACGCGCACAGCAGCATATTGATGGCTTACTTAAACCACCGGGCAGCCTGGGACGTCTTGAGTCCCTGGCCGTGCAACTCGCCGGTATGCCAGGCCTGAAGGGCGTGCCGCGCATGGGGGGGAAAGCGATGCTGGTGATGTGCGCCGATCACGGCGTCTGGGATGAAGGTGTGGCCGTTTCGCCGAAAGTGGTTACGGCGATTCAGGCAGCAAATATGACGCGTGGCACGACCGGCGTTTGCGTACTGGCGACCCAGGTTGGCGCAAAGGTTCATGTGATTGATGTGGGGATTGACGCTGACCCTATTCCTGGCGTGGTGAATATGCGCGTTGCGCGTGGCTGCGGCAATATTGCTGAAGGCCCGGCAATGCACCGTTCTCAGGCCGAGGAACTGTTGCTGGAAGTGATGCGCTATACCCGTGAACTGGCGAAAGAGGGCGTCACGCTGTTTGGCGTCGGCGAGTTGGGCATGGCCAATACCACGCCTGCGGCGGCGATTGTTAGCGTACTGACCGGCAGTGATGCTGAGGCGGTGGTGGGGATTGGCGCTAACCTGCCACTCTCGCGGGTGGGCAATAAGGTGGATGTGGTGCGTAGGGCGATCGCCGTTAATCAGCCCGACCCCACAGATGGTATCGATGTGCTGGCCAAAGTCGGTGGTTTTGATCTTGTGGGGATGACGGGTGTGATACTGGGGGCTGCCTCCTGCGGTCTGCCGGTGTTGCTGGACGGGTTCCTTTCTTATTCCGCTGCGCTGGCAGCCTGTCAGATTGCGCCTGAGATTAAGCCGTACCTGATCCCATCACATTTTTCCGCCGAAAAAGGTGCCCGTACCGCCCTGGCGCATCTGGAACTAGACCCGTATCTCAACATGGGCATGCGTTTAGGTGAAGGCAGCGGTGCCGCGCTGGCGATGCCGATCGTTGAGGCCGCCTGCGCCATGTACAACAATATGGGGCATTTAGCCGCCAGCAATATTGTGCTTCCGGACGGTAAGGAAGCGTAGTCAAGCTGCACCCCGCTCAACGGCGGGGTTCTTGTTGGTAGGGTCCGTCGTAACCCCGTTAACCCGATAAAAAAGCTATAATTAACGGATATCTGCTGCGGCGAAGGAAAGGACAATGATGCGTCGTGTAAAACTGTTGTGTTCACTTATCATACTGCTTGCCGGCCAGGGAGCTCAGGCGGTGAGCTATCCGTTGCCGCCAGAGGGCAGCCGCCTGGTCGGCAGTCCGCTGACTATTACGGTGCCGCCAGCCAATACGCAACCGCTGGAAGCATTTGCGGCGCAGTACGGGCAGGGGCTGAGCAATATGCTGGAAGCCAATCCGGGGGTGGATGTCTATTTGCCGAAGTCGGGCTCTACGCTGGTGGTGCCACAGCAGGTTATTTTGCCGGATACCGTGCGTGAGGGCATTGTTATAAACGTCGCTGAAATGCGTCTTTACTATTACCCCAAAGACAGCAATACAGTTGAAATCTTACCCATCGGTATCGGTCAGGCGGGGAGAGAAACGCCGCGCAACTGGGTGACGACGGTACAGCGCAAGCAGGAAGCACCGAGCTGGACGCCAACAGCAAATACCCGCCGGGAATACGCCGCGCGTGGCGAAAGCTTACCGGCGTTTGTTCCGGCCGGGCCGGAAAATCCGATGGGGTTGTACGCCATTTATATTGGCAAGCTGTACGCTATTCACGGCACCAATGCTAATTTCGGAATTGGGCTGCGAGTCAGCCAGGGCTGTATTCGCCTGCGCAATGACGATATTAAATACCTGTTTGATACCGTGCCGGTGGGAACGCGGGTTCAACTTATCGACCGGCCTGTTAAATACAGCACTGAGCCAGACGGTAGCCGCTGGGTTGAAGTTCATGAACCGTTGTCACGCAACCGCAGCGAATATGAGTCGGATAAAAAGATCCCACTGCCGGTGACTCCGGCATTACGCAGTTTTGTGAGCGGAGAGGGAGTGGACGTCAGTCGTGCTAATGCAACGCTGGAACGCCGCTCCGGGATGCCAGTGAATATCAGCCAGGTGCAGAGATTCTAATCACTACCCCGCGCGGCCTGTATGTTACTGTCAGGCCGCGTGCTTCGTTTGAAACTGACCCATTTTCACAAAACCAATATGGTCCGCCATCAACTGCGCTTCATGCTCACTGTGGGTGACCAGCAGCGCCGTTTGTCCGGCGGCGCGCAAAATATCCCGTACCTCGCCACCCAGACGCTCGCGGGTGCTTTTATCCAGACTGGAAAACGGTTCATCCAGCAGCAGAATATCCGGATGTGGCGCCAGGGCGCGGGCCAGGGCGATACGCTGCTGCTGCCCGCCAGAAAGCTCATGAGGGTAATGGCTGGCGTGGCTGTGTAGTTCAACCATTTTTAACAGCTCGGTGACTCTGGCCTGTTGCGCTTCTCGTGGCAGGCGGCGCAAACCAAAGGCCACGTTTTGTTGGGCTGTCAGATGTGGGAATAACGCGTATTCCTGAAACACCATGCCAACATGCCGTTTTTCCGGCGGCAGATGCACGCCGGGGCCAGCAACACGCCGCTGTGAAACATAAATCTCTCCGCGTTGCAGGCGTTCAAATCCGGCGACCGCGCGCAAAACCGTGGTTTTCCCACAGCCTGACGCACCCAGCAGGCAGGCGATTTCGCCTTTGCGCACCGACATTGAAAAGCCGGTCAGCACCGATTGCTGGCTGTTGCCGTAGGCCACGTGTACATCCTGGAGTCGTAACGCGATTTCTGACATTGTTGCTCTCTCAACCACGGCGCGTCATCTGATGACGAACCAGCAAAATAACAGGCAGTGTGCCGGCTAACACAATCATTAGCGCAGCAATTGCCCCTTCTTCATAGGTACCTCGCGCCGCTTCTGCATACAGCAGCGTGGCCAGCGTTTCGAAGTTTACCGGGCGTAGTAGCAGGGTAGTGGGCAACTCTTTCATTGCATCGGCAAACACCAGCAATGCACTGCTTACCAACGCTGGACGCAGTAGCGGGAAATGCACGCGAGCAAACGTACCGGCCCCATTTTCTCCCAGTAAACGTGAGGCTTGCTCAAGGGAAGGAGGAATACGGCCCAGCCCGGAATCCAGCGCGCCGATGGCGATGGCCTGAAAACGCATCGCACAGCAAATGATCAGCAAAATACCGGCAGACATCAGCGGTAAACCGCGCATGTCGAGCAGATCGGCCAGCCAGCGGTCAACCGCCATCGCCGGGGGAAGAAAACCAATCGCCAGAATCGTACCAGGCACGGCGTAACCTAACGAGGCCAGACGCATCACACCGCGACGAAAGCCGGGCATGGCGTTGTCTGCGGCGCAGCGACGTGCGCTCCACGCTACCAGCATGCTGACGCAAATCACCACCAGCGTGGTACCAGCCGCCAGCGATAGCGTGTTTTGCAATGCAGAAAGTAATGATGCGGACAGCGGATTCTCACCGCCTAACCGTTTGGCGCTCTCCCACAGTAAAAACAATACCGGGGCCAGGAAACCCAGTACAACCGGGAGCGAAATAACCACGCCGAGCAGCCAACCGCGCCAGCCATGCACGCGCGTGGGTTGAATTTCTCGCAGACTGCGACTGCTGAATCCTTGTTTTCTGCGACCGTAAAACTCCAGCGTCAGGATAAAGAAGATAAACATCAGCATCATGCAGGCGATTTGCGCCGCAGCGGATAAATCAGAGCGCGAGATCCACGTGGTGTACACGGTGACGGTTAAGGTTTGTACCCCAAGGAATTCCGACGCGCCGATGTCATTGAGCGTTTCCAGCAGCGCCAGGCTGATCCCGACCGCCAACGCCGGACGGGCCATTGGCAGGGCCACGCGGAAGAAGGTTCCGCTGGCGCTGCAGCCCAGGGTACGTGCCGCCTCCAGCAAATGCGCAGGCTGGCTGATAAACGTGGCGCGAGTGGTTAAATAAACATACGGATACAGTACTAAACCGAGCAGCAGGATCGCGCCGGAAAGGGAGCGTAAATCCGGCAAGCGGAACTGTCGCGGGCTATCGAAACCGAGTAAAAAACGGATGAAGGTTTGCAGTGGGCCAATGGGATGCAGTAAATCGAGCCAGGCAAAGGCCACGATATAGGTCGGCATCGCCAGCGGCAGCAGCAGCGCCCAGCTCAGTATTTTGCGCCCTGGAAAATCCCATGCAGTGACTGCCCACGCGCTGCCAACGCCAATCACGCCGACCATGACCGCAACACCTGCCAACAACAGTACAGTGTTTTTTAACGCAGAGGGCAACACCCAGGTGATGAGATTATCCCAGTGGGACAAATCAGCTTGTGTGGCCTGCCAGATGAGCGCCACAATAGGGGTCAGGACGCCGAGTGCAATACACAGGGCACCAAGATGTAACGGCGTTAATAATGACTGCGGCCCGGAAACCAGGCCGCGTAACGTCGGAAGCAATAGCGGTTTATTGATCGAATCCAACTTTATCTACCAGCAGACTAGCTTGTTTACGGTACTTCACGATTTCGGTTAACGGGATCTTGTCGACGTCGATTTCACCGATAGTGGCGCTGATAACCGGGTCGAGCGTTACACCTTTGAGTACCGGGTATTCGAAGTTCGCTTTCGCGTACTGTTGCTGGGCAGGTGCGGAAACCAGATATTCCATCAGCTTAAGGGCGTCGGCTTTATTGGGTGCGTAACGGGCTACGGCAGCACCGCTAATGTTGACGTGTGTGCCGCCTTTCTCAAAGGTCGGTTTCACCACTTTAATGGCATCACCCCACTGACGTGCATCGGTGCCTTCTTTGGCATTTTTCATATGACCGACGTAATAGGAGTTGGCGAGGCCAATATCACAAATCCCGCCGAGGATATCGCGGGCAACGTCACGATCGCCGCCGGTCGCTTTGCGTGCCAGGTTCGCCTTCACGCCGCGCAGCCACTCTTCCGTTTTGGCCTCACCGTGGTGGGCAATCATGGCGGCAATCAATGCGGTGTTATACGGATGCTGCCCGGAACGGATACAGACTTTGCCTTTGTACTCCGGGCTTGCGAGCTGCTCATAATGCCAGTTATCGATAGGCATCGATTTCTCAGCGTAGAGCACGCGAGCACGCATGGAAAGCGCAAACCACTGATTATCTGCACCGCGCAGGTTAGCCGGAATGGCGGCTTTCAGCGCATCGGACTCTACCGGTTGCGTTACGCCCGCTTCGACTAAATCGATGAGGTTACCGGCATCGACGGTCATCAGCAGGTCGGCAGGGGAGTTCTTCCCTTCCGCTTTAACACGTTCAAGCATGCCATCCTTGATATACACCGTGCTCACTTTTATACCGCTGGTTTTTGTCCAGCTATCGAGCAGGGGTTGGATCAGGCCTGGTTCACGGGTGGTATAAAGCGTTAACGTATCCTGTGCGAAAGCCGGCAGGCTGACGGAGAGGACCAGGGCAGATGCAAGCGTGATACGGCGCAGTCCGGTGCGAGGCAGAGCATTCATCGTTTATATCCCAGAGTAATTGGAACGTACAGTGACCCGAGCAGGCGCTCGTTCTTTTGGCTCGCGTACAATAAATGATAATCACTAGCACTTACAATAATGGCAAAGTTTAAACGATTTACATTTACATAACTTTAAACAACGGTGTGATGTGGTGTTTACTCGGCGAAAAGTGGCGGGTAGAGAGAGGGTGAGACTCCCTGCCACTAGTTCATGGATAACTACCGTTTTACGCGCGCTTTTTGTGACAGGGTTTCATCCATAATGGCGCTAACTTGTTTCATCACCATGCCTGCGTTTTTGACGCCTTTCGCTTCCTGCTCGTGGACCCACTTGGTTTGCGCAGCCCGGTAATGGGTGGCGGTGTTCCACTGTGCGACCTCCTGCGATTGCAGAACGCGTACCGAGGCCCCAGCCTGGCGTAAATCGTCTATCTGGGTGTTAAAACACCTGTCCATGACTGAACCCAGAGATTGATACGCTGTTTCAGCCGCACGCTGAATGGCGACCTGATCTTCATGAGAAAGCGCGTTCCAGGTTTTTTTGTTCATCGTCAGAATATAGAGATGCCCCAGCCACAGATTTTTGGCGAGAAGCACATTGGGTGCGAACTGATACGCTTTAAGAGCGTAACCGCTGTCCACGTTCAGCATCATGCCATCGATTGCCCCCGTTTTTAGTGCGTTATAGGTCTTTTCACCCCAGGGCATGGTCACCGGTTTAGCCCCAGCGTTTTGCAGAAAATCACGGTGCCAGAAGCTGGCAGAGCGCCATGTGCCGCCTTTGATATCGCTCAACGTCGCTATGGGCTTAGCGCTGAAAAAGGCCAGTGGATAGCCAGTGGCAAGGAAAATACTCACCACATTATTTTTCTCAAGTTCAGCCGGAAATGCCGGGATGTCAGCGTAGACGTGGCGGAAGAAGGCCACCTGTTGTTCACTGGCCGGTCCGACGGGAAAGCTTTTAAATATCTGATTCAGGGGCAGCGCGTCGGCGGTGTATTCAGGTACGACAGTCGCCATATCCACCTTTCGTTCGTTGCCGACGTTGCGTAATGCATCGTAGCTGTTACTGAGCTCACCGCTCCAGTGCGCCTCTATTTTCAGCCGTCCGTTTGACTCTTTCTCAATGGCGGGGAAGAGCACGTCGTTAAGAAAGCGAGTGCGCATCCCACCCAGTGGTTCATGATCACTGTATGTCAGGATTTGTGTAGCCGAAACCGTGGTCGGTAGCAGCAGGGCGATGAACAGCATTGCCAGATATTTTCCGTATATTTTGTTGGGGCGCATACATTTCCTTTGCGTTGCTGAGATGAAAAAGGGTCAATGGCGGATGAAATTGTCAGGCCGTCTGCCCGGCTAACCAGCGTGTACCACTTGCTTTCATTTGTTGTTCCAGATCGCTGCCACGGGTGGCAAAGACGCGCTGAACCGGAAAACCACTTTTTTCCAGCAGATAAGCCAGCGCGGCGTATTCACGCGGATATTTCTCTGCCGCACTGTGGTCAATCGCGACCATGCAGAGCGGAAAGGTAAAGCTGGCCATATCGTAAATACTCTGGCGATGGAACAGCTTCCAGACGCCGTCACGTTTTTCTGCCATGTCATAGAAACGGTTATGACCAATGCAGCCCAGATTCAGCTTAACGTGCTCAGCGATAATCATTGCGTTGGTTTCGACAATAGCCCTCGTCGCGTTGGCATTGAAGGTCACTACCGGCGTGCCAATCAGATGCTTGGTGCGCACATCTGACGCTCCCATCCGCATTGAGCCCTCAACGAAATCGCTGGCGAGGCCCTCAAACCACGTGATTTCAATGGTGCCGTCCGGGTGAAAAAGGTTGCGCAGCTGCTCCCATTCCCCCAGATCGCGGTGCATCCAGCCCGTGAGAAGATCGGTGATTTGCTGACGGTCGTCCAAATAATTTTGCATAACATGTACTCTGGTATGGGATTGGATTTCAGTTTCATCCCCAATGGAGATAAACTCAAATAGATAGATATGACTGATCAATCATTTTATTTGATGACGGAGTAACGATATGGATCTGCGCCATCTGCGCTATTTTCTGGCTGTTGCCGAAGAAGGCCATTTTGGTCGCGCGGCTCAACGTCTGCATATCGTCCAACCTGCGCTGAGTATGCAAATCAAGGCCCTGGAAGAGGAACTCGGTGGTCCGCTGTTTGTACGCACCAGCCGCAAAGTGGAGTTAACGGACGCCGGGCGGCTACTACAGGTCGAGGCGCAGCGCACGCTGGAGCAAGCGGATCACGCCCGACTGACCGTTCAGCGCTCAATACGCGGTGAAACGGGTCATGTACGCGTGGGGTTTGCCGGTAATGCCGTCTTTAGCGGCAAGCTCACCAACGATCTACGTGCTTTTCGCCGAACCTACCCTGATGCCGAACTGGTTGTGAATGAAGTCGCACCGTTGCTGCAAGCCGAGGCTATCCTGACGGGACAGCTCGATGTGGGTTATACCCCCGATCACCACAAAATCCATGATGCCGCGCTAATGGCTGAACAGATCGGTGTCTGGCACCGGCAAGTGGCGATGGCTGACGACCACCCGTTGGCCGCACGGGCGTCGCTGACAATCGATATGCTCGCCGAGCAGCCACTCATTTTTTATGACGCGCATGGGGCTGATGAGTCGCTTTACACCGCACTTACCGAAATTATGGGCCATGCTCCGCATATCGCCCATTGCACCGCAAGTACCCTAAGCGTGCTTGCACTCGCCGCCGCCGGCCAGGGGCTGGCGCTGGTGCCCGATCCTCTGCAGCATGTGAATATTCCTGGATTGGTATACCGCCCACTGGATGCGCCGGAACTGTCGGCGAATCTGATGCTCATCAGCAGGCAACAGGAGAATAAGGGGGCCGTACAGGCTTTTCTGCATATAGCGCGTGAAAATGCGGGAGTATAAAAGCAAAAGCCCGCTTAGTATCCTAAGCAGGCTTCTTAAATTTGGCTCCTCTGACTGGACTCGAACCAGTGACATACGGATTAACAGTCCGCCGTTCTACCGACTGAACTACAGAGGAATCGGTGTGGAGGCTTATCTTAGCGGCGAAAAATATTTTGTCAAACCCCATTTCCTTCAATGCGTATCAATTGGTGCTTCTCTCGACAGTTTGTTGCATTTACAGACATTTTATATGGAAAAAACTTTGCAGCTTTTTTGATTCTCCCGCATCATTTGAAATGAGGTTTCAACTTTCTTCATTAAGGTCCATTTTGAACGTCTCCGCTGCCTTACGCCAGGTCGTTTCCCGCACGCCCTGGTACGCCAAACGCAAGAGTTATAAAGTTCTATTCTGGCGCGAAATCACCCCGCTTGCCGTACCTATTTTTCTGGAAAATACCTGCGTGCTCTTAATGGGGGTACTGAGTACCTTCCTGGTAAGCTGGCTGGGCAAAGAAGCGATGGCAGGCGTCGGCCTCGCCGACAGTTTCAATATGGTCATCATGGCATTTTTTGCCGCCATCGATCTTGGCACCACGGTAGTCGTGGCCTTTAGTCTGGGAAAACGCGATCGTCGTCGAGCCCGAGCCGCAGCCAGACAGTCGCTGGTGATCATGACAATTTTTGCCGTCGTGCTGGCCGCGATCATTCATTACTTTGGGGAACAGATCATTAATGTCGTTGCCGGAGAAGCGACACCTGAGGTTAAAGCGCTGGCGCTAACGTATCTTGAACTGACGGTGCTCAGTTATCCTGCGGCAGCCATTGCGTTGATCGGCAGTGGGGCGCTACGCGGTGCTGGAAACACCAAAATACCGCTGCTGATTAACGGCGGTATGAACATACTGAACATCATCATCAGTAGTATCCTGATCTACGGTATTTTTTCCTGGCAAGGGCTGGGGTTTGAAGGCGCTGGGCTGGGGTTGACGATTTCTCGTTACATCGGCGCTGTCGCCATTATCTGGGTATTGATGATTGGTTTTAACCCGGCGCTGCGGATTCCCCTGAAGAGCTATTTTAAGCCGTTGAATTTTGCCATTATCTGGGAGGTGATGGGGATCGGTATTCCTGCGAGTATCGAATCAGTACTGTTTAACGGCGGTAAGCTGCTCACTCAGATGTTTGTCTCAGGGATGGGAACCAGCGTCATTGCCGGTAACTTTATTGCCTTCTCTATCGCAGCACTGATTAACCTGCCCGGCAATGCTCTGGGTTCTGCCTCCACCATTATTACCGGGCGGCGTCTGGGAAATGGACAGATTGCCCAGGCTGAGATTCAGTTGCGGCATGTATTCTGGCTATCCACAATTGGTTTAACCGCCATAGCCTGGTTATCAGCTCCCTTTGCCGGATTAATGGCCTCGTTCTATACCCGCGATCAGGATGTAAAAGAGGTCATAGTTGTTCTGATTTGGCTCAACGCGGCATTTATGCCGATATGGGCGGCATCGTGGGTTCTTCCTTCCGGGTTTAAGGGGGCTCGCGATGTCCGTTTTGCGATGTGGGTTTCCATGCTGGGCATGTGGGGCTGTCGCGTGGTGGCAGGTTATACCCTCGGGATCGTCTTAGATTGGGGGGTCGTCGGGGTTTGGATGGGGATGTTCTTCGACTGGGCAGTGCGTGCTGCGCTGTTTTACTGGCGCATGATCACCGGGCGATGGTTATGGAAGTATCCGCGTTCGGAACGGGAAAAGTCTATAAAACAACCCGTTGCGTCTGAATAAGCAACGAAATGAAGAAATATTCGGCAAACGATCGCATTTCTCCATTCAGGCTTTGACAACGCTGACTGGCATCGCTAATATTCGCCCCGTTCACACGATTCCTCTGTAGTTCAGTCGGTAGAACGGCGGACTGTTAATCCGTATGTCACTGGTTCGAGTCCAGTCAGAGGAGCCATATTTAAGAAACCTGCTTAGGAAACTAAGCGGGTTTTTTGCTTTTAGCGCAGTACAGCCGTTTGAGTCGGGATAGCAAGCCAGGCGGCGGTTTCACCTATCGAAAATTGTTTATCCAAAACGTTTTGCTGTGCGAAGGGTCCGATCCTTTTTGGAGAGAATACGGTCAACTAACGTCAGTTTCGTTTCCTGGGAATATTGTGATTTAGTCAAAAAAAACTGCACCTTATTCAGTTGGATAACCAATCTTGGGGTGCAGTCCACTACGCTTTTCGGTCCGACGGAATACCTTAAAACGGGCCAGAAGGCCCGATATTTTATCCTGCGACGTTCACCTGTGCGGCAGCATTCTTTGCCCGTTCAACCGCCTCGTCAACGCTTTCATCTGTTGCCAGCACAACGCCTAAGCGACGTGAGCCATCAATTTCCGGCTTACCGAACAGACGAAGCTGCAAACCTGCGCCAACGGCACTTTCTACGTGATTAAACGTCACATTCTGACTGGTGAGTTGTGGCAGGATAACGGCTGATGCGGACGGACCATATTGGCGGATTGCGCCGATGGGTAATCCGAGGAACGCGCGGACGTGCAGCGCAAACTCGGACAGATCCTGCGAAATTAACGTCACCATGCCGGTGTCGTGTGGGCGAGGGGAGACTTCGCTGAAAATTACCTCATCACCGCAAACAAATAGCTCTACGCCAAACAATCCGTGACCGCCCAACGCCAGCACGACCTTGCGGGCAATTTCCTGTGCGCGTTTCAGTGCCAGTTCACTCATCTGCTGCGGCTGCCAGGATTCGCGGTAATCGCCATCTTCCTGGCGATGGCCTACCGGCGCGCAGAAGTGCACACCGTCAACGGCACTGACGGTGAGTAGGGTGATTTCAAAATCAAAATTCACCACCCCTTCCACTATCACGCGTCCCGCACCGGCTCGACCGCCCTGCTGGGCATATTCCCAGGCTTCGGTAAGCTGCTCAGCGGAGCGAATAAAGCTCTGACCTTTGCCGGAAGAACTCATTACCGGTTTCACGATACATGGAAAGCCGATTTCAGCCACCGCATCACGAAAGCGGGCTTCGCTATCGGCGAAGCGGAAAGAGGATGTGGGTAATAACAGCTCTTCAGCAGCCAGACGACGAATGCCTTCACGGTTCATGGTCAACTGTGTGGCGCGCGCGCAAGGCACGACGTTCATACCTTCCTGTTCCAGTTTTACCAGCATATCCGTCGCAATAGCTTCAATTTCTGGCACGATATAATGGGGTTTTTCGCGCTCGACAACCTCGCGCAATGCCTCGCCATCCAGCATATTAATCACGTACGCACGGTGGGCTACGTGCATTGCTGGCGCGTCGGGGTAACGATCCACGGCGATGACTTCTACACCCAGGCGTTGGCATTCAATCGCCACTTCTTTACCCAGTTCCCCTGAACCTAATAACATCACTCGCGTTGCTGCCGGACGCAGCGCTGTGCCTAATAACGTCATAAATTAATCCCCTGTTTTATCTGGGCGCAGTATATACGAAAACGTTTGCGTCTGTCTTTATTACCAGGTTGATTTTGCGGCTGAAAAAGAATATACTGTACATAATTACAGGTAATTTAAGAGGCTGCAAAATGGCGGTTGAAGTTAAATACGTAGTCATTCGGGAAGGTGAGGAAAAAATGTCGTTTACCAGCAAAAAGGAAGCCGATGCGTATGACAAAATGCTGGATACAGCAGACCTGCTAGACACCTGGCTGGAGCAGTCGCCGGTCGCGCTGGAAGATGAACAGCGTGAAGCGCTTTCTCTGTGGCTGGCCGAGCAAAAAGACGTGCTAAGTGCGATCCTGAAAAACGGCAAACTGCCGTCGCCTCAGGCAGTAGAAAACACGGCGTCCGACGGAGATGACACACAAGCAGCCTGATCCGACTTGCGCTCCCGGCGTTTTGTACCATGCTTTTCCCTGAATCATTGTGCTGTACCCAACTGATTTCGCGTTGCATTTCTGCGGCCTGAAGGACGAAGGGGATAAAGGAGAAAAGAATGAATAAAAGAAAAACGCTGTTAAGCCTGCTGCTGTTATCCGCCAGCGTGTCGACCTTTGCTGCAAATACGGAAAGTAAGACCGTTCAGTTTCCCAAGTGTGAGGGACTGAACGCCGACGGTATTGCTGCGAGCGTGAAACGTGATTATCAGCAAAATCGTATCGTGCGCTGGGCTGACGATCAGAAAAAACTGGGACAACTCGATCCTGTTGCCTGGGTTAATCCACAGGACATTGTCGGCAAAGACGGGCAGTGGACGGTACCACTTACCGTGCGCGGTAAGAGTGCGGATATTCGCTATCAGGTGAAGGTTGATTGCAAAACGGGCAGCGCAGAGTATCTGGCGCAGTAACCTGGTATTTGCGCATCTTTTGCTACAATAGACACTTCCTGACATCCCCTCGGGTACGCTGTGATAATTAATCGTCAGTATTTGAGGGGCAAAATGGCTAACTGGCTGAATCAACTGCAATCTCTTCTTGGGCAAAAAGGATCTTCCGCGTCTTCTTCGGGCGATCAGGGACTGAGCAAATTGCTGGTTCCCGGCGCATTAGGCGGACTGGCGGGGTTACTGGTAGCCAATAAATCCTCGCGCAAATTGTTGACCAAGTACGGCACCAGTGCGCTGCTCGTCGGTGGCGGCGCGGTGGCTGGTAGCGTGTTATGGAACAAATACAAAGATAAAGTCCGCACGGCGCATCAGGATGAGCCGCAGTTTGGCGTGCAAAGTACGCCGGTGGATGAGCGGACTGAACGCCTGATCCTCGCGCTGGTTTTTGCGGCAAAAAGCGATGGTCATATCGATGCAAAAGAGCGTGCGGCCATCGATCAGCAGCTGCGTGAAGCGGGAGTAGAAGACCAGGGGCGTATCCTGATTGAACGCGCCATTGAGCAACCGCTGGATCCTCAGCGTCTGGCACAGGGGATCCGCAACGAAGAAGAGGCGCTGGAAATCTACTTCCTCAGCTGTGCGGCGATTGATATCGACCACTTTATGGAGCGCAGCTATCTGAGCGCGCTGGGCGATGCGTTAAAGATCCCACAGGATGTTCGAGAAGGTATTGAGCAAGATCTTAAGCAACAAAAACAGGCATTGCCGGGCTAAATAGTTACGGCGCAGGAGCATATTTCGCTTGCATCATTGCTGACTTTTGCCACCCTTATAGGATGATTAAGCAAAAGAACAATGACATGCTACCGAACGCTCCTCGTATTCCACACGCCATGACGCAACATGGCGACACCCGCGTCGATAATTATTACTGGTTGCGAGATGACACGCGCTCGCAGCC
Organism: Citrobacter sp. TBCS-14; assembly: GCF_005280805.1. NCBI lineage: Bacteria > Pseudomonadati > Pseudomonadota > Gammaproteobacteria > Enterobacterales > Enterobacteriaceae > Citrobacter > Citrobacter sp. TBCS-14. The sequence continues at coordinate 760,668 of NZ_SZWM01000164.1, read as the reverse complement.
AGAGGTCCTCGATTACCTGCAGCAAGAAAATGCTTATGGTCGCCAGGTTATGGCCTCACAGCAGGCATTACAGGATCGCGTGCTGAAAGAAATTATCGACCGTATTCCCCCGCAGGATGTTTCGGCTCCCTACGTGAAAAACGGTTATCGCTACCGGCATATCTATGAGCCCGGTTGTGAGTATGCCATTTACCAGCGTCAGTCTGCGCTCAGCGAAGAGTGGGATGCCTGGGATACGTTGCTGGACGGAAACCAGCGCGCAGCTCACAGCGAGTTTTATACACTGGGCGGTCTGGCAATCTCCCCGGACAACACCATCATGGCGCTGGCTGAGGATTATCTCTCGCGCCGGCAATATGGTGTGCGTTTTCGCAATCTGCAAAGCGGTAACTGGTATCCGGAAGTCCTCGACAACGTCGAGCCTGAACTCGTCTGGGCCAATGACTCGCAAACTTTCTACTACGTGCGTAAGCATGAAACAACGTTACTGCCGTATCAGGTCTGGCGACACACCATCGGTTCGCCGTCATCCGAAGACAGGCTGGTATATGAAGAGGCAGACGATATGTTTTATGTCAGTCTGCACAAAACGACTTCGCAGCATTATGTCGCTATTCATATTGCCAGTGCGACCACCAGTGAGGTTCTGCTGCTTGACGCTGAGCTGGCCGACGCTGAACCGTTGGTTTTTTTACCGCGGCGTAAAGACCATGAGTACAGCCTCGATCACTATCAGCACGCGTTTTATCTGCGATCTAACCGACAGGGTAAAAACTTTGGTCTGTACCGTACCCGTATGCGTGATGAACAGACCTGGGAAGCGTTAATTCCGCCGCGTGAAAACGTTATGCTGGAAGGGTTTACGCTGTTTACCGATTGGCTGGTGGTGGAAGAACGTCAGCAGGGCTTAACCAGCCTGCGGCAGATCAACCGTAAGACGCGTGAAGTGGTTGGGATTGCCTTTGACGATCCGGCTTATGTCACCTGGCTTGCCTATAATCCCGAACCGGAGACGTCGCGGCTGCGCTATGGTTATTCATCCATGACGACACCGGACACGCTATTTGAACTGGATATGGACACGGGAGAGCGACGGGTGCTCAAACAGACGGATGTCCCCGGTTTTGATGCGACAAACTACCGCAGCGAGCATGTGTGGGTAACCGCCCGTGATGGCGTAGAGGTGCCGGTTTCACTGGTTTATCATCAGCGGCATTTCCAAAAAGGGAAAAATCCACTGCTGGTATATGGATATGGTTCGTATGGCGCCAGCATGGATGCTGATTTCAGCAGCAGCCGTTTGAGCCTGCTGGATCGCGGCTTTGTATATGCTATTGCCCACGTCCGTGGCGGTGGTGAGCTGGGGCAGCAGTGGTACGAAGACGGTAAATTCTTGCAGAAGAAAAATACCTTCAACGATTATCTCGACGTCTGTGACGCGCTGCTCAAACTGGGCTACGGAGCGCCTTCACTCTGCTACGGCATGGGAGGAAGCGCGGGTGGAATGCTGATGGGGGTCGCCATTAACGAACGTCCGGAGTTATTTCACGGCGTGGTTGCCCAAGTGCCGTTTGTTGACGTAGTCACAACGATGCTGGACGAGTCGATCCCGCTCACCACCGGGGAATTTGAAGAGTGGGGCAACCCGCAGGATGTGGAGTATTACGCTTACATGAAAAGCTACAGCCCATACGATAACGTCACCACACAGGCTTATCCGCATCTGCTGGTCACCACCGGGCTTCACGACTCCCAGGTGCAATACTGGGAACCGGCAAAGTGGGTAGCGAAACTGAGGGAGCTGAAAACGGACGACAATCTACTGTTGCTGTGTACGGATATGGACTCCGGTCACGGCGGCAAGTCCGGACGTTTTAAATCTTATGAAGGTGTGGCCCTTGAGTTCGCCTTTTTGATTGGCCTGGCGCAGGGGACGTTGCCCGGCAACGCGGCCGTCTAGGCGTTATCCAGATAGTGCTTCAATGTTAACCGCAGTTCCGGGCTCATACTGTCAAGGTTATTAAACAGCCAGCGCAGATAGCCCGGATCGCGTTCTGCCACCTCGGAAACGGGTTTACCGCGGTATTTACCAAAGGTAAATGTGGTTAACAGCGCAGGGCGACCGGTGATCTCGACCATTTGCTCTGCCGACCAGCCTGAGGTGTTCATGATGTCGATCAGCAGTGCCGCGGTAATGTAGCAATCGTATAGCGCGCGGTGCTGATGCAAACCAACGGGGGTTTGTACGCTCAGCTTGCGGGAATTATACAGCGCCATGTTGCTGTATTTTATCCCCGGCCACAGGCGGCGGGACAGCTTCATCGTGCAAATCCATTCCCCAGGCATGTCCGGCAATACGCGACGGTCGAAACTGGCGTTGTGCGCGACGTACCACTCGCTACCGTAATAATGATGGATGACGTCTTCAATCCACGGTTTATCCGCCACCATGGCTTCCGTAATCCGATGTATCGCCATTGCCTGCGGGCTGATGGGGCGGTCGGGTCGCACCAGGTGGCTCATCGGATTCACAATTTTGCCATCAACCACATCGACAGATGCGATCTCAACAATGCCTCCCTGCAGACCGCAGGTTTCTGTATCTATTATGCGCAGCATGCCATGCTCCTGGCCGAAAACGCCTAGCGTAATGGAATGATATCGCCTTGCCAACCCTGAGAGGTGCGCTTGCCGGTTAAGAGAAGTGAGCCGCTGTCCGCGCGAACAATTAAACGGCCCCGTTCATCCCATAATGCGCTGCTTCCGCGCGCATTGGCCATCAGTACCGCAATGGCGAACTGATGCGAGAAACGTTGCAGGCGAGAGGTTGATGAGAGAAGTTCAGATTCGCTGACGCACTGGCAGGTGGTAAACAGTGAAAACGCAGGATCAATATCGATGCCTTCTGGCTGGCTGTCGACAACGCTAATGGTATTTCGCTGTCTGGCAATACAAGCCCCATGGCTCTGGTGGAACATTAAGGGGGCGGTCATCCACGGCGAAAAAAGCGCCATACCTTTCACAAAACGTTCGTTATGTTCAACCGGCAATCCCACAATAATGGTCATGCGATACGTCGCCGCGGCGTGGGCGAGGGGCTGCAACAGAGATTCATCGGGTGGGGCTGGCAGCTCATCGCTTTCATCCATACAACCTAATAGAGAAAGGGAGGGGAAAACCAGCAATTCACATTGGCATTTGGCCGCCGCCCTGATGAATTGCAGGTGATGGGCGACATGTTCAGTTAGTGAGGTTTGAAGCGGTTCATACTGCGCTGCGGCAATTTTCCAGTGTGACATAATGACTTCCTTTTCATAGTGTCTACAATCATCTCTAAAGTATAGATTAAGAATATACTTATACTGTAGCAGTCATCATGTAAGGAATCGTAACGTATTATAAGGTTTATTTAACTTTCGGCTCGTAAGGTAAACGTGAGAGGGAAACGGACGCTAAACGATGCGCAATTAACCGTTCACGAAACCAGTCTCGCAGGTGTGCGGGTTGCTCACGTTCGACGACTTCGGCAACAACAGGCATGTTATAGCGCTCTTTAAAGGCGACACCAGCGGCGGCCAGGTCAACATTGACCTTATCCATTTCAGATTGTTCGAGTTTGGCCAGATTCATGCGTTTCTCCTTATAGGTATCCCGTAGCGCGCAAAAGTTACTAAGAGTGTGCGCTAATGGCAAGCCTGAATTGATGATTCTCGACTCGTTCATTGTAGAAGGTTATTCTCTATAGATTAGACATAACAAAAAGGAATAGTTGATATGGCTTCATCTGCATCCTCACTTCGCTTTGCTCTCATCGCTCTCGTCTCCACGTTGATTTCTCCTGCCGCACTGGCACATGCACACCTGACGCAACTAAATCCGGCGGCGAATGCGCAGATTACCGCGTCTCCTGAGGCGCTGACCCTGAATTTTTCAGAGGGCGTTGAACCTGCATTCAGCGGTGCAACGCTGACAGGCCCACAGCAGCAGCCGATTAAAACGGGTAAGGCGACGCGTAATGAGCAGGATAAGACGCAACTGCTCGTTCCTGTGGAACAATCGCTGGACGCCGGAAAATATACGGTTGACTGGCACGTTGTGTCGGTAGACGGTCACAAAACCAAAGGACACTATACCTTTAGCGTGAAATAAAACGATGCTGGCATTCACCTGGGTTACGCTGCGGTTTATCCATTTCACCTCTTTAATGCTGGTATTTGGCTGTGCGCTGTACGGCGCCTGGTTGGCACCTGTTTCGGTACGACGTTTAATGATGCGCCGTTTTATGCGCCTGCAACGCCATGCCGCGATGTGGAGCTTTATCAGCGCGACGCTGATGCTGGCTGTCCAAGGGGGATTAATGGGGTCCGGCTGGCAGGATGTTTTCTCCGTTGATATATGGGGAGCGGTCCTGCAAACGCAGTTTGGCGGCGTATGGCTGTGGCAAATTATCCTCGCGCTGGTTACGCTGGTGGTGACCCTCATTGTGCCGCGCAGTATGTCACGACTGCTGCTGATGCTGACGATTGCGCAGTGTATTTTATTAGCCGGTGTCGGACATGCGACGCTGCATGACGGCGCAACGCGGGCGGTGCAGCAGCTTAATCACGCTCTGCATCTGGTCTGCGCCGCTGCCTGGTTTGGCGGCTTGCTGCCCGTTCTTTACTGTATGAGAATGGCGCAAGGCCGCTGGCAACAACAGGCGATCGCCACCATGATGCGTTTTTCCCGCTTTGGGCATCTTTTCGTTATTGGCGTCTTGCTGACGGGCATCACCAACGGCCTGTTTATTGTCGGATTATCCTTTCCCTGGCATGCAGCCTATGGGCAACTTCTGTTGTTAAAATGTGTGCTGGTCGCGCTAATGGTGGCGATTGCGCTGGCGAACCGGTATGTTCTCGTACCACGTATGCAGCAGGATAATCGCTGCATGACTCTCTATTTTATTTGGATGACTAAGATTGAATGGGGAATAGGGGCCGTCGTGCTGGCAATCGTCAGCCTGTTTGCAACCCTGGAACCGTTCTGATGGACTGGCAAAACGTATGAAAAAATTGATTATCTCTGTGTTCCTGCTGGCAAGTTCAGGAGCTGCATTGGCCGCGCCGCAGGTTATTACCGTCAGTCGCTTTGAGGTTGGCAAAGACAAGTGGGCGTTTAATCGCGAAGAAGTGATGCTGACGTGCCGACCGGGTAATGCGCTGTATGTCATCAACCCCAGCACGCTGGTGCAATACCCGCTGAACGATATTGCCAGACAGCAGGTAGCAAGCGGTAAAACGACCGCCAAACCGATCGACATTATCCAGATTGACGATCCGGCAAAGCCTGGCGACAAAATGAGCCTGGCCCCGTTTATTGAGCGTGCAGAAAAGCTCTGTTAATTGTCAGATGTAGCTTTCTGATTTCCAATAAAAAACCGCAACGTTCTGGCTGCAGAACTTGCGGTTTTTGCATTCTAGCGGGTGACAATCGTCCTTTTTTTCAGGCCACTTTGGTCGCGGACTGGAAAACCTGGCGCTGTCATCTATTCTTAAATGGCAGGGTAACTTAGCCTGCATTAATGCCAACTTTTAGCGCACGGCTCTCTCCCAAGAGCCATTTCCCTGGACCGAATACAGGAATCGTATTCGGTCTCTTTTTATCTGTCGAATACGATGCCGTCCAGGGCAAAACACTGCGTGTCGCATGCTGTATTCTTCCCAAACCATACCATACTCCGCCCCTCAATCGTCCAGGCTTTTTTGCTGCTATTGTTAAATTATTATAAGGGCGATCGCTCTATCCGGGAGGTCGAATGGAACACCCTGATGCTGTCTACCAGAGAATAGAAGGTACGCGTTGGCGCCACGTCTGGGTGGTGGGGGATCTCCACGGCTGTTTTTCCATGTTGATGGCTAAATTGCGCCAGTGCCGTTTTGATCCGTGGCAGGATCTGCTGGTTTCAGTCGGTGATGTGATTGACCGTGGACCAGACAGTTTGCGCTGTCTGGTGTTATTGCGTAAAAACTGGATGGTAGCGGTCAGGGGGAATCATGAGCAGATGGCGCTGGATGCGCTGACAACGGGAGAACAGTTGCTGTGGCAAATGAACGGGGGAGAGTGGTTTACCCATGCCGTGCAACCGGCGGCGAGGCATGCGCTTGAGGCGTGTCAGCAATTACCCTGGATTGTGGAACTGCGCTGTCAGAATGGTGTGCACGTTATTGCCCATGCCGATTACCCGGATGATGAATATCAATGGCAAAAGCATGTCGATTTACAGCGGGTATTGTGGGATCGCTCGCGGTTGATGAACAAAAGTGGCGGAATTGGTGGCGCGGACCATTTCTGGTTTGGTCATACGCCGCTGCGCCATCGTCTGGACGTTGATAACCTGCACTATATCGATACCGGTGCGGTATTCGGCGGCGAGCTAACGATGGTGCAATTACAATAATCAAAAATCGCTATATTCCTGCGCAGGTCGCCAGAAGCTGTCGATGTAGCCATCTGCTGGCAGGCATCCGCCATTGCGAATCCGCTGATCGTCCATCGAAATAAGGCACTGCTGTTCCGTATTGTAGACATCGACCACGATGTCTTCACAACCGCCATCCAGGTAGCAAACAAAAAGAACCAGCGTGAACATTCCATCCCCAAATTATACTGCCGTACCGATAGTGTAGAAGAGGTTACTGCGTGGGGGAAATGGAGACATAAATAACCCGTCTGGCGACGGGTTCTTTTTGAATCAGGCAAAACGCATGATCCAGGCATCTGACTTACGATCGTAGTGCTCGCGGAATAGAACAGAATGTTCGCCATTAAGGAGAGCCGGGACGCTGGTATCGGCATCCCAGGCGTCCAGTTGCATACATAAATCCGGATCGGATTTACACGGAATGGTTAACGTTCGGTCTCCCGGCGATTCGCCGTGTAACTCGGCGTCGTCGATTTCAAAAGCGCCAATGCGCACACTGGTTTTCATCATCGTGCTCTCCGTCAATTTGCTGGTTGTGGTACGACCAGTTAGGCCGTCCATTTTTCAGCGTAGTCAACGTGAGCAAAAGTGCCAGTAAAAACGTGCGTTATCCTGTAAAGAGTTTGCCATCCCGGACAAGATCGCGTGGATAGCTGTTCTTCAACCGTGAACCAATCCGTTTTGCCAGCCCAATCGGCTGGTGCTGGAAGGTGACCAGCACGTCGTCGCTGGCAGGCGCGGTCTGCGGGTAGACATCTCTGCCGCGATACCACTCTTCTGCTTCTTCAAGGTTCAGTTCGAACGCGTTGCGGTGATGTGGGTTGGCGAGAGCGATGACGGCCTCATGTTGCCAGCGGTACCCTTTATTGTGGGTTTCAGCCAGCTTAACCCCGAGGCGGGAAAAACGCACTTTACCAATCAGTGATTCAATCTCAACAGGGAATAGCCAGACTTCTTTATCACGCTGCCAGAGGCGAAGATTGTCTTCCCATTGTAATCCGCTGGCGTTTGCCGCCGCAGTGATTTGTGCGGTTTCACGACCTTTCAATGGGCTGAACGGGAAATTGCCGACCTTATATTTAGGGGCAGGCAGAGGAGGGATAGCGGCTGTTTTTCGCAAACGGGCAACAAAGAATCCTTCGCAGTCGTAAATTTGCGGGAAGACATGCAGAAAACCTTCTGGTGTCAGCGCACGTTCAGCATCCGGGAATAAATCACCTAATGGGAGAAACTCCACGGCGTCCGGATAGGTTTCTAGTAGCCACTGCATGACGAGTTCATTTTCATCACGGTTCAGCGTACAGGTGGAATACACCAGCGTGCCGCCAGGGCGTAAAGCATGAAATGCGCTGTCGAGCAGTTCGCGCTGGGTGGCGGCAATCTCAAGATTACTGGCGACGGACCAGTTTTTCAGCGCATCGGGATCTTTACGCACCACGCCTTCACCGGAGCACGGTGCGTCCAGTAGGATGGCATCGAAAGATTCTGGCAACGCTGCGCCAAATACGCGTCCGTCAAAGTGGGTGAGGGCAACGTTAGCGATCCCACAGCGGCTGATATTGGCATGCAGCACTTTAACGCGACTGGCGGAAAACTCATTGGCCAGGATCGCGCCCTTATTCTTCATTTTTGCGGCGATTTGCGTGGTTTTTGAACCCGGCGCGGCGGCTACGTCCATTACCCGATCCGGAGTATTCCCTTCGGCAAACAGCGCGGCAACCGGCAGCATTGAACTGGCTTCCTGAATATAAAACAGCCCACTTAAATGCTCGGCGGTGCTGCCCAGTGGGACTGACTGCTCTTCGTCACGCTCGATCCAGAACCCTTCTTCACACCAGGGGATCGGCGTGAGCGACCAGCCGTAAGGTGCCGTTAAGGCGAGGAAATCGGCAACGGAGATTTTCAGTGTATTGACACGAATGCTGCGTCGTAACGGACGCTGGCAGGCGGCGAGAAAATCATCGAAAGAGAGCGTGGAAGGCATTGCTTCCCGCATTTGAGTCAGAAAGGCGTCAGGAAAATAAGCCACTTGGTACCACCGGAAAAAAAACAGGCGCGCAGTGTAGCATATTTGCTCCGGCGCGAGTACGCCGGAGCAGGAGGGTCATTAACGCGGCAGGGCGGTTCCCCATTCACGCCACTCTTTGGGTTCGCTTTCCAGCAACAGGAAGTGTTTTCCAGCCTGTGCTTTTGGTGCCAGTGGCGTACCCGGTGGAGTGGCGAAGGCAATACCGCCGCGAATGAACTGATTAAAGGTCCCGGTTTTCACCACGCCGCCGGTCAGGCCGAAGTCGAGGTTGTAGCCGGACGCCAGCCAGAACACGGAGTTATTACGCACCAGATGCTGATAGCGCTGGCTGATGCGCATGGCAATCATCACGCGGTCAGAAAGCGAACCCAGCGTCAGCCCGGTGACGGTACCCACCTCGATACCTCTGAACAGAACCGGAGTGCCGATATTCAGCGACCCGGCTTCCGGCGCTTCGACCACGATGCTCAGGCCATCAAGATAACGCGAGTCGGTAATAGTGGCTTCCTGTAGCTCAAAATCACGGCGTGGATTCCCGCGACCCGGCTCCACGTTAATATAAGGCTGCAAGATGGTATCGAGGTGCTCCACACCTGCCGCAGAGATTTGCGGGGTAATTACCGAGAAGCGTGTCCCGCTGCGCGCAAAGGTCTGGACATATTCCGGGTACAGTACCGCTTTCGCCTGCACTTCATTGCGTGCGGTGATGAGTTCCAGGGTTTGGATCTGACCAATATCGATGCCAAGATAGCGAATTGGCATGCCCGCGGCGAGCTTACCGGCGTCAAAGGCGTGCAGGGTAATTTGGCCGCCTACCGCACGTGCGGCGGTTTCAGAAGCGTACAGAATCCGCTTGTCACCTTTGCGTTGGCTGGCGCTGGCACCGCTCAGGTTGTCGAAGCTAATTGCCCCTTTTAGCGCGCGAGACAACGGAGAAGCCTGTACGGTCAGTCCGCTACCGTTAAGTTGAACTTTTGCGCCGCCTTCTGCCCAGAACACGCTGTTGTTGGTTAACAGGTTGCGGTATTCCGGTTTGATGTGCAGGTCGATATCAAACGCATCGGCGCGAGGGCGCACGCTAATCACTTCACCCACTTCGAATTTACGGTACAGCACCACTGAACCGGCCTGAACGTCAGGCAACGTTTCGGCGCGCAGGCTGAGCGTGGTGGTCGGCAGATCGCTCAGGCTGTTTTCAATCGCTTTCTCCAGGTTGGCATAAAGCGGATAGCTGGTTTTCATTTCACCGTTGGTGCCGGGTAAAATACGAATACCGCCGCTAATCCATTCGCTGGCACTGGCTCCTAAGAACTCCACGCCGTCAATACCTACTTTGACGTCAACCCGACTGTTGACCACAAATTTACTGTCACCTTGTACCAGGTCGCGATGCTGGGGTTCGATGGCAACAGTAAAGGAAACGCCTTTGCTGGACAGCGTACGTTCAATCACTTGTCCAACCTGGACACCATGCAGGATCAGCGGTTGACCCGCCTCAATGCCGTAGCTTTCCGGTGCAGTCAGGGTGAGCGTCATCACACCTGGATCGTGCAGTAAAGATTTTTCGCCGGGAACCACCACAAACTGACTGCGAGGTTCGCCCTCGCCGGGGACCAGTTCGAAGGTTTTACCGGTTAACAGCGAACTGAGGTTCGCATCGCTCAACGACAATTTGGGGCTGTGCAGCTCAATGCGCGTATTGTCCCGCAGCAACGAGACGACGCTCGGATCCACCGTCATTTCGCCGGTGACTTTGCCTCCTGGGATAAGTTCCAGTTTTGTCAGCTCGCCGACCTCCAGGCCCTGGTACATCAGCGATGTGGACCCTGCTTTTAGCCCATCGCCGCTGGGTAATTCCAGCTTGATGATCACGCCGCGTTGGCTGTGGGCGAGGTCTTGATACAGACCAAATGTATCGTCGGCAACAGCGGGCTGTGAATCTTCCGGTGAGTCAAAGGCGATGGCACCATTCACCAGTGCGGCCAGACTTTCCAGCTTAACCTTCGCCCCACTGAGGCTGATATCCGCATTGACCCCAGACACGTTCCAGAAACGGCTGCCTTTTTTGACCAGATTAGTAAATCGGCGCTCAATGAGCACATCGATGGTTACGCCCTGATTATTGGGGTTAATGGTGTAGTCATATACCCTGCCTACCGGTATTTTGCGGAAATATACCAGCGAGCCGCTGTTCAGGGAGCCGAGGTCAGGTGCATGCAGATGCAACATTAAATCGCCGTTATTCAGGCGATACTTGGGCTGCGTATCCAGGGCGACGAAATGATCTCTCGGCTCTCCGGTTCCGGGCATCATTCCGATATAGTTTCCGCCAACCAGTGCGTCGAGGCCGGAAACGCCTGCCAGCGAGGCTTTTGGCGTCACCAGCCAGAACTGCGTATCTTTACGCAGGGCATCTTTCATGCTGGCCTTGATGCTGACGCGAACTTCAATCTTGCGCAGATTTTTGCTGAGACTGATATCCTGCACCGTGCCAACTTCGACACCCTGATAGCGAACAGGCGTCCGGCCCGGCACAATACCATCTGCAGACATAAAGTCGATGGTAACGGTGTTGCCGCGGTCTTCATAGCTTCCCCAGATCAGCCACCCGGCGATCATCAGGGCGATGAACGGTAGCAGCCAGAATGGAGAAATGCGGCGTTTTGTTTTAATCTGCGCTTCAGTCTGCGAAGCGGGCGTTTCCTGACTCATGTGCATCCCAAAGTAAGCGGCTGTCCAGCCATTCCACAGCAAGAATAGTCAAAATTACCGCTGCGCCGAAATAAAACGCAGCCGGTCCCATAGTAAAAGCCAGTATCTGGTCGCGATTAATCAGCGACATGGTTAAGGCAATAACAAATAGATCCAACATTGACCAGCGGCCAATCCACGTCACTATGCGCAGTAGCAGAATGCGCGTGCGTAAGCCCTGTTCACATTTAAATTGGATGCTAATCAATAGGGTAAGCATCACGATCACTTTGGTGAAAGGCACCAAAATACTGGCGATAAAGACGATTGCCGCGACACCAACATTGCTGCTTGCCAGCGACATAATGCCGGACAGGATCGTGTCTTCCTGCCGGGATCCGTTAACGTAAATAACCGAGATGGGCAGCAGATTAGCAGGCAGCAGCAGGACAATCGAGGCCAGCAGCGCGGCCCAGCACTTTTGTATGCTTTGATTCCTGCGCCAGCGCAACGGAATATGGCAACGCGGGCAGCGACTGCGGGTGTCCGGATAGCCTGTAAAATGGCAGCCGAGGCACACGCGAAGCTGTTCATCGGGGCGCCGTGCGGGTCTTTGCGGGTAAAAACGGTCCCACAACTGTTCCACGTTGAGGTGCGACAGCGTCAGAATACTGAGGATCACCAGCGCAAGAAAAGCATACAGCCCCACGCCCGGCAGCAGGAAAGCGTAGTCCTGCACTTTGATCGACGCGACGCCGATACCGACCAGGTAAATGTCGAGCATGACCCACTCTTTGAGTCTTTCCAGCATCAGCAGGACCGGGCGCAGGTTCATACCGAGAATGTTGCCTAACCACAGATAAGCAATGGACGAGACAAGTATTATCGGCGCGCCCATCACGCAAAAGAGCACGAAGGAGGCGGTGAGTGGATCACCCTGGCGGGTCATTTGCCAGATCCCCTGAACCACATTGGCGTCAATACGAATGCCTAATAAAAAGATGTGTAACAGCGGCTCTCCCCAGGCAAAAGGCATCAGCAGCAGCATGGTGAAGGCCATTGCCGCCAGCCGTGTTAATGACCAGTCGCGTCCGTCACGAATTTTTGCCTGACAGCGGGGACAGTATGCACTTTGGTGCGAACGCATTTTAGGCAAGCTAAATAGCATGTCGCATTCGGGGCAACGCTGGTAGTGCGCACGGGGTAGCGCCTCACCGACGGACCTGATCGCTATTTTTTTGGATGGCTTGATGCGTGGAGTATTTAGGGCCATGTATCGCGGATCAAAGTGTTAGAGTAATGTTATCTTAACCCATGACGGGAATGATCTTGAGCATTAACGCATTTAATGTTTATTTTAGTAGGCTGCAGTTTTAAGTAAGACAACTAAGTGATTACATAATGAACAAAATAGAGCTATACACGGATCTGAACCGTGATTTTCGCGCATTGATGGCAGGTGAAACCAGTTTTCTGGCAACGTTGGCAAATACCAGCGCCTTGTTGTACGAACGTCTTTCAGAAGTGAACTGGGCTGGTTTTTATCTGCTCGAAAACGACACGCTGGTGCTCGGTCCCTTCCAGGGAAAGATCGCCTGTGTGCGTATCCCTGTTGGGCGTGGCGTGTGTGGTACAGCGGTGGCGCAGAACCAGGTTCAGCGCATTGAAGACGTTCACGCCTTTGACGGGCACATTGCTTGCGATGCCGCCAGCAATGCTGAAATCGTCCTGCCAATCATGGTTGAAAATCAGATAATCGGCGTGCTGGATATTGATAGCACAGTGTTTGGCCGCTTTACTGAAGAGGATGAACAGGGGCTGCGTACGCTTGTGGCACAGCTTGAAACCGTGCTTGCAATGACGGATTACAAAAAATTCTTTGCGACCGTCGCAGGATAATCAACGGATAACGTAGCAATTACTGATGACGTCATTATAATGACGCCTGTTCATGCCTGCGCTTGTTGGCTACGTCCGTTGTAATCAGGAAATTTCATGGAAAATCAACCTAAGTTGAATAGCAGTAAAGAAGTTATCGCGTTTCTGGCCGAACGCTTCCCGCAATGTTTTAGTGCGGAAGGCGAAGCGCGCCCGCTGAAAATTGGCATTTTTCAGGATCTGGTAGAGCGTGTTGAGGGTGAAATGAACCTCAGCAAGACACAGCTTCGTTCTGCCTTACGTCTCTACACTTCAAGCTGGCGCTATCTGTATGGCGTTAAGCTGGGCGCAACGCGTGTCGATCTCGACGGCAACCCATGTGGTGAGCTGGATGAGCAACACGTCGAACATGCGCGCAAACAGCTTGAAGAAGCAAAAGCCCGCGTTCAGGCGCAACGTGCCGAGCAACAGGCGAAAAAACGCGAAGCGGCAGCTGCTGCGGGTGAAAAAGACGGCGCACCGCGTCGCGAGCGTAAGCCGCGTCCTGCTCCGCGTCGTAAAGAAGGTGCAGAGCGTAAACCTCGCGCTGAAAAACCGGCCGCTCAAGCACCGCGTGCTCCTCGCGAAGAACAGCATACCCCAGTGTCTGATATTTCAGTGCTGAAGGTAGGGCAGTCTTTAAAGGTGAAAGCAGGTAATAATGCGATGGATGCCACCGTATTAGAAATCACCAAAGATGGCGTCCGTGTACAGCTGAATTCGGGTATGTCTTTGATTGTACGCGCAGAACACTTGGTGTTCTGAAACGGAGGCCTGGCCTGGCATGAACACTTTTTTTAGGCTTACTGCGTTAGCTGGTCTGCTTGCATTAGCAGGCCAGGCACTCGCTGTGGAAGACATCACGCGTGCCGATCAACTCCCCATACTGAAGGAAGAAACGCAGCACGCGACGGTGAGCGAACGTGTCACATCGCGTTTTACGCGTTCTCATTATCGCCAGTTCGATCTGGATCAGGCGTTTTCGGCAAAAATTTTTGACCGCTATCTGAATCTGCTCGACTACAGCCATAACGTGCTGTTAGCGAGCGATATAGAGCAGTTTGCTAAAAAGAAAACCGTCATCGGTGATGAACTGCGCACGGGCAAGCTGGATGTCTTTTACGATCTCTACAATCTGGCGCAAAAGCGCCGGTTTGAACGTTACCAGTACGCGTTAAGCGTGCTGGCGCGTCCAATGGATTTCACCGGTAACGACACGTTTAACCTCGATCGCAGCAAGGCCCCATGGCCAAAAAGCGAAGCCGAGCTAAACGCATTGTGGGACGGTAAGGTTAAATTCGATGAACTTAGCCTGAAACTGACCGGTAAAACCGATGCTGAAATTCGTGAAACGCTGACCCGTCGTTACAAATTTGCTATTCGCCGTCTGGCGCAGACTAACAGTGAAGATGTGTTCTCACTGGCGATGACGGCGTTTGCGCGTGAAATCGATCCGCATACCAACTACCTGTCTCCGCGGAATACCGAACAGTTCAATACCGAAATGAGCCTGTCTCTGGAAGGTATTGGCGCGGTTCTGCAAATGGATGATGACTATACCGTTATTAATTCAATGGTAGCGGGTGGTCCGGCAGCCAAAAGCAAGGCGATAAGCGTAGGCGATCGTATTGTTGGCGTCGGCCAGGCTGGTAAAGGTGTCGTTGATGTGATTGGCTGGCGTCTCGATGACGTTGTCGCGCTGATCAAAGGACCAAAGGGTAGCAAGGTTCGCCTTGAAATCCTGCCTGCCGGTAAAGGCACCAAGACACGTACCGTTACGCTAACGCGTGAACGTATTCGTCTGGAAGACCGTGCTGTTAAAATGTCGGTCAAAACCGTTGGCAAAGAAAAAGTCGGTGTGCTCGATATTCCCGGTTTCTACGTTGGCTTGACGGATGACGTTAAAGTTCAGCTGCAGAAGCTGGAAAAACAGAATGTTAGCAGCGTGATCATCGATTTGCGCACTAACGGTGGTGGTGCACTGACCGAAGCCGTATCGCTTTCCGGTCTGTTTATTCCTTCTGGCCCTGTTGTTCAGGTTCGCGACAATAACGGTAAAGTGCGCGAAGACAGTGATACCGACGGCGTTGTTTACTATAAAGGCCCGCTGGTGGTGCTGGTTGACCGTTTCAGTGCTTCTGCTTCTGAGATTTTTGCCGCGGCAATGCAGGATTACGGCCGTGCGTTAATCGTCGGGGAACCGACCTTTGGTAAAGGCACCGTGCAGCAGTACCGTTCTCTGAACCGTATCTACGATCAGATGCTGCGTCCGGAATGGCCAGCGCTGGGTTCCGTTCAGTACACTATCCAGAAATTCTACCGTGTTAACGGTGGCAGCACGCAACGTAAGGGCGTGACGCCGGATATCATCATGCCGACAGGCAATGAAGAAACTGAAACCGGTGAGAAGTTCGAAGATAACGCCTTACCGTGGGATAGCGTTGATGCTGCAACCTATGCGAAGTCAGATAATTTAACGCCGTTTGGTCCTGAATTACTGAAAGAACATAATGCGCGTATCGTTAAAGATCCTGAGTTCCAGTACATCATGAAGGATATTGCTCGTTTCAATGCCCTGAAAGATAAGCGCAACATAGCGTCTCTGAATTACGCTCAGCGTGAGAAAGAGAATAACGAAGATGATGCCCTGCGTCTGGCGCGTATCAACGATCGCTTGAAGCGTGAAGGTAAACCGCCGCTGAAGAAACTGGACGATCTGCCGAAGGATTACCAGGAGCCGGATCCGTATCTCGATGAGACGGTGAAAATAGCGCTCGACCTGGCGCGTCTTGAAAAAGACAAGCCAGCGGAACAGTCTGCGACCAAACAGTAATATCCAACAGGCACAAGAAATTGTGCCTGTTTTTTTAACAAGCGTATGAAGTCGTCAGTCTGATACGGTAAAATGTAAAGTTGTGTCTTTCTACTGACTTAGCACGTATGCATGCTTGAAAATAGCCGTAAGACCCATACGATATGGGTAATCGCATAGTGCGTTTTGTTAAATTGAGGTTAAAAGAAAATTATGATGCGAATCGCGCTCTTCCTGCTGACGAACCTGGCTGTGATGGTCGTTTTCGGGCTGGTATTGAGCCTGACAGGGATTCAGTCAAGCAGCGTTCAAGGCTTGTTGATTATGGCTCTGCTGTTTGGTTTTGGTGGTTCCTTTATTTCGCTGCTGATGTCCAAATGGATGGCGTTAAAGTCCGTTGGTGGGGAAGTAATTGAACAGCCCCGTAATGAAAGAGAACGCTGGCTGATGAATACTGTAGCAACTCAGGCTCGTCAGGCTGGGATCGCTATGCCGCAGGTGGCTATTTACCATGCGCCAGATATTAACGCGTTTGCGACCGGCGCTCGCCGGGATGCGTCGCTGGTGGCTGTCAGCACCGGCTTGTTGCAAAACATGAGTCCCGATGAAGCCGAAGCCGTTATCGCACATGAAATTAGCCACATTGCCAATGGCGATATGGTTACCATGACGCTGATCCAGGGCGTGGTGAACACCTTTGTTATCTTTATCTCACGTATTCTGGCGCAACTCGCCGCCGGCTTTATGGGCGGAAACCGTGAAGAAGGTGAGGGTAGCAACGGCAACCCGCTAATCTATTTCGCGGTAGCGACGGTGCTGGAGCTGGTGTTTGGTATTCTGGCGAGCATTATTACCATGTGGTTCTCACGTCATCGTGAATTCCATGCGGATGCAGGCTCTGCCAAACTGGTGGGTCGTGAGAAAATGATTGCTGCGCTGCAGCGGCTGAAAACCAGCTATGAGCCGCAGGAAGCAACCAGCATGATGGCCTTCTGTATCAACGGTAAATCTAAGTCGCTGAGTGAGCTGTTTATGACTCACCCGCCGCTGGATAAGCGTATTGAAGCGCTGCGCAGTGGGGAATACCTGAAATAACCCGCAGCAGGTTAAATAATGAAGAAGCGCGTCGTTAGACGCGCTTTTTTTACGCCTGAATCCGAGGTTGGGTGATCCGCAGTCCGCTGACAATAGCGGCAAGCGTCGCCAGAATGCCAGCCGCCAGCAGAGACATGTGGGTACCGCTGTCGCCAAACTGATTCAACATCAACGCCACTAACGCGGCACCGGTGCTTTGTCCCAGTAAACGCGCCGTTCCCAGCATCCCGCTTGCGCCACCGCTGCGTTCACGCGGCGCGGAAGTGATGATGGTATGGTTGTTTGGTGACTGGAACAGACCAAAGCCAGCACCGCACAGAATCATCGGCCAGATAATATTGAAGTCCGACGGGGCGGAGGGCAGCAACACCAGAGAAAATAACCCGCACGCCATCACTACCATGCCTAATGCCCCTAAAAGCCCGGCGTGGACGCGCTCAATCAGGTAACCCGCCAGCGGTGCCATAACCATGGTGGCCAGCGGCCATGGAGTCAACAACAGACCTGTTTCAACTTCACTACGACCCAACACGGTTTGTAAAAAGAAGGGGAGAGAGACCATGGCCAACATTTGCGCGCAGAATGAACAGATCGAGGTGCCGATGGAGAGCGAAAAAAGCGGTATGCGTAGCAGATCAACCGGTAACAGCGGTACCGGTAGTGACAGCTGTCGACGGACAAAGAAATATCCCACCACGAGAAGTCCCGCCAGTTCAGCCCCGATTAGCGTGAGTGACTGTCCCTGGGCAAAACCACTGAGTGCCGTTATCAGCAAACCGAACGTTAACGCATTCATCACCGCGCTGGGTAAATCAAAACGGGGTTTATTGCTGCGTGCAGCGTTTGCGGGCAAAAAGCGCATAGCCAGCAGTAGAGCAATAATCCCAAGCGGTACGTTAATCAAAAACAACCATTTCCATGAGGCAATAGAGAGGATCGCCGCGGCAATAGTCGGACCTGCAGCAGACGAGACCGCCACGATGAATGAATTAATACCCATTCCGCGCCCCAGTTGGCGTTGAGGGTAAATAAGCCGGATCAGCGCCGTATTCACGCTCATTAATGCGGCTCCGCCAAACCCTTGTGCCACGCGCGCCAGCGTGAGCATCTGCAGGGAATCTGATAATGCGCAGAAGAGAGATGCGAGCAGAAAAACGACCAGTCCGCATTTATAAATACGTCGGTAGCCAAACATGTCGCCCAAAAAAGAAAATGAGAGTAGTGAAACCACTATCGCAATTTGATAGGCATTAACGACCCAAATTGAACTGGCGGGGGAGGCCTGAAGATCGGCGGCAATCGTCGGCAGGGCAACATTGGCAATTGCACCATCCAGTACGGCCATCGAAATACCCATAATAATGGTTAATATTGCGCCATATCGTTGGGGCAGCGGCAGGCCATCGGCCTGAAATTTATCCATAGGAAGTCAATATTGTCGGAAATTATGATGAGAATAATAATTTTAGCATTGATATTCAGGTGTTATGTCGCAGATTTGTAACTAAGTGGGCAAAGATGGATTGCGAGCATCGGTACGTGAAATTATAATAAAAACCGGTTCTGATTTTTATAAAACACTCGTAATGAGGTGATAAATGGCTATCGCAGATCTGGATAAACAACCCGATTCTGTTTCTTCCGTGCTGAAGGTTTTTGGCATTCTGCAGGCGCTGGGTGAAGAGCGCGAAATTGGTATAACCGAATTGTCGCAACGCGTCATGATGTCTAAAAGCACCGTTTATCGCTTTTTACAGACCATGAAAACGCTGGGTTATGTGGCACAGGAAGGTGAGTCTGAGAAATACTCTCTGACCCTGAAACTGTTTGAACTGGGCGCTCGCGCGTTGCAAAACGTCGATCTGATCCGTAGTGCTGATATTCAGATGCGTGAACTGTCGCGTTTAACTAAAGAGACGGTCCACCTCGGTGCGCTGGACGAAGACAGCATTGTCTACATCCATAAAATCGACTCGATGTACAATTTACGCATGTATTCTCGCGTAGGACGTCGTAACCCGTTATACAGCACGGCGATCGGTAAAGTACTGCTGGCATGGCGTGACCGTGACGAAGTAAAACAGATTCTTGAAGGCGTGGAATACAAACGCAGCACCGACCGTACGATCACCAGCACTGATGAGTTGCTGCTGCTGCTGGATAAAGTGCGTGAGCAAGGCTACGGTGAAGACAACGAAGAGCAGGAAGAAGGACTGCGCTGCATCGGCGTTCCGGTCTTTGATCGTTTCGGTGTGGTCATCGCAGGTTTGAGTATTTCATTCCCGACTCTGCGTTTTTCTGAAGAGCGTTTACACGAATATGTCGAAATGCTGCACACGGCTGCGCGAAAAATTTCAGAACAAATGGGTTATAACGATTATCCATTCTGATTTGATTTATACGCAATAGGTCAAAAGCCCCAGGTATTTTGTACCGGGGCTTTTTAAATGAGCAAAATTAATACAAGCCGACACCAATAACAGGTAATTTTCTTGCTTCAATATTAACCGTTATCGACAATGACGGTGCTTTTCCTTAACAGGGGACAGTCCGACAAGCCGATGATACCGCTGCTGGTATGTACGTACTGTGCGGTGCTGGTGCCCCGTGCCGTCAGGTACTTGCATTGCAGACCCAGTCCTGCTGCGTTCTCCTTACTCCCTATCAGCACGCCATAGCCACTCAGTAATAAACCAATCCAAACCAGAGCCAGCAATACAATTGCGCGAATAATCAGACGCATTACAACCTCTTATCTTTTCTCGTTATTATAAGATTAGCTTGTACACTGAATGAAACAAGTGAATCATTCCTAAAAATATTTATGCCGCTAAGGTTAACGTTGGGTTTAGGTAACGCATGATAATTTAGTCGCATAAGATGTGGATTCGGAGAGTGGAGTTGGAGTGAAAAAAATTCGGTGGGTGGTGCTGATCATTGTCGTACTGGTATGCATACTGATGTGGGCGCAGGTGTTCAACATCATGTGCGATCAGGACGTACAATTTTTCAACGGAATTTGTGCCATCAATAAATTTATTCCCTGGTAAGCGCATTTTAGCAACAGTTGATTACCTTCTTGTGCGGCAGTGGTAAACTACGCTGTCTACATTGAGGTGGTAAAATGAACGAAGTTTTGAACTCTGGCGCGCTAAGTTTTGCGTCTTTAGTGGTATCGGTGGTGGTTCTGGTTATCGGGCTTGTACTGTGGTTCTTCATCAATCGGGCAAGCTCACGAACTAATGAGCAGATCGAGTTACTTGAAGCGTTGTTAGATCAACAAAAACGACAGAACGCATTGCTTCGTCGTCTTTGTGAAGCTAACGAACCTGAAAAAGCCGCAGAACCTGCAGTGAAAAACCAGGATGAAGATGAAAGTATCATTCGCCTGGTAGCAGAACGTTAGTCAACTGAAAGACAGGGTGGGCGTCTGATGACGCTGTTCTCAGATATTCCATCCTGTCGTTAAACCTGTCATATCATTTTCTTCTGCGACCTCCACGCGGTTCGCGCGGTGAACTGTCGATAACGTTCTTCCATCAATTCATGTTGGCCGATTAATTCTGTGCCTGTACGTGGTGTTAAATATAATTACCCATACGTTAATAATATGATTATGCCATTTTTGTGATAGTGATCGTTTTTATTATCAGCGAAACGTTTCTCTTACTTTTTTTGTGCTTTGTCATCATTCTTTCATTATTTTTCTGCAAAACCAGAAGACGGATCTCATTTTTACCGTTGTGACAAATTATGCATTACTAAGCATAAAAAATGATATTCAGCACACGGTGCATCAGTGAGTCTGGAACAACCTCACAAGGTGAGCTATGGTAGACATGTCGCGGCTGCTGCGTATGCCAGTCGGGGCAGGGCGGGAGCGGTGAGAATATATCCAGACTCGGTCTGGCGCATAACTGTGCAGTTGTCGTGAGATGAACTTCGGGATTTGTGCGACCGATCGAGACACGTTTAAAAATGGCTTGCCATTATTATCGTTGTATGTGATAACACGTTTTGGGTTAAACGAGGTACAGTTCTGTTTATGTGTGGCATTTTCAGTAAAGAAGTCCTGAGTAAACACGTTGACGTTGAATACCGCTTCTCTGCCGAACCTTATATTAGTGCCTCAAGCAGTAATGTCTCAGTTTTATCTATGTTATGCCTGCGGGCGAAGAAAATACTCTAAGGAATTTTGCAAATGGCAAAGATTAAAGGTCAAGTTAAGTGGTTCAACGAGTCTAAAGGTTTTGGTTTCATTACTCCTGCTGATGGCAGCAAAGATGTGTTCGTACACTTCTCTGCAATCCAGGGTAACGGCTTCAAAACTCTGGCTGAAGGCCAGAACGTTGAGTTCGAAATTCAGGACGGCCAGAAAGGTCCGGCTGCTGTTAACGTAACAGCTATCTGATCGAAACCACTGATTTGAAGCGCTCAGGCGCAGCAATTTCAGATATAAAGCCTCGCATTTGCGGGGCTTTTTAATTCAGATTACGTCAAAGTATTTCAAAATGCCGTCCCATTAGCGCTTTGTTGCAAAGGCGTGATATTCGTAGCATTCTTTTCCCCGCTTTCTGTCGCTAATTCTCGTTAAATCAGTCACCTGAAAAACTATCTTGCTGGAGAACAGGTGAAAAAGAAAAACGACGGCGATGCACGCAATTTTACTCCCGTACGTTTTGCCCTGCTTTGCGCGGCAATTTTATTGAGTCTGGGGCTGCTCCTTGGCAGGGTTGCGTGGTTGCAAATCGTCACGCCGACCAGTCTGGTGAAGCAGGAGGACATGCGCTCATTACGTGAAGTAACGACGGCATCACCGCGTGGAATGATTACCGACAGAGAAGGGCGACCGTTGGCGGTGAGCGTACCGGTTAATGCTGTCTGGGCCGATCCTAAGACGATTATTAGCAAAGGTGGTGTCGGGTATAACGAGCGCTGGCAAGCGTTGGCAAAAACGTTGAATTTGTCGCTTAGCGCACTGGCGGAACGCGTTAATAGTAACCCCGCCGGACGCTTTATCTACCTGGCGCGCCAGATTTCACCCCAACAGGCGCAGTGGGTTGATAATCTGAATCTTCCGGGGATTAATCTTCGCGAAGAGTCCCGTCGTTTCTATCCCGCTGGTCACGTTGCCGCGAATTTGATTGGCTTCACCAATATTGATGGCCAGGGTATTGAAGGGGTAGAGAAAAGCTTCAATAGCCAGTTGATGGGCAAACCCGGCTCGCGGTTGGTGCGTAAAGACAAATTTGGTCATGTGATTGAGAACATCACGGAAGTGATGCCGGTACCCGCACATGAGTTACAGCTCAGTATCGATGAACGCTTGCAGACGGTCACCGAGGATGCGCTGGACAATGCCGTGACGTGGAATAAAGCCGAGTCAGGGGCGGCGGTACTGATCAACATCGCCACTGGGGAAATATTGTCGATGGCGAGTTTCCCGGATTTCAACCCCAATAACCGCGACGGTGCGGTGCTGGACGATTTTCGTAACCGCGCGATCAGCGATACCTTTGAGCCAGGATCTACCGTTAAGCCGTTGGTGCTTATGACTGCCCTGCAACAGGGAATTGTACAGCCCGACAGCGTGATTGATACCCACCCCTTTAATCTTGACGGGCACCGTATTCGCGATGTTGGCTATTATCCTGAGTTGTCGCTGACGGGTATTTTGCAAAAATCGAGCGATACCGGCGTGTCACATTTATCATTAGCTATGCCCATTCAGCGATTGTTGGACACCTACAAGAGCTTTGGTTTTGGCGAACCGACAGGTCTAGGGTTGACTGGCGAAAGCAGCGGCTTAATGCCTCAGAGACGTTACTGGAGCAGTTTGGATCGCGCAACCTTTGCTTTCGGCTACGGATTAATGGTCACGCCGCTACAGTTGGCGCACGTTTACGCCACCATTGGCAGTTTTGGCATCTATCGACCGCTGTCCATCACCCGTATCGATCCGCCGGTAATAGGCCGACGCGTCATGTCTGAGGCGTTAGTTCATCAGGTTGAGCATATGATGGAAAGCGTTGCGCTGCCCGGCGGCGGGGGAACAAAGGCTGCGGTACGAGATTATCGGGTGGCGGTAAAAACCGGGACGGCAAAGAAAATTGGCGATGACGGCAAATATGTCGATAAATACGTGGCATACACGGCGGGCGTGGCTCCGGCAAGCGATCCGAAGTTTGCGCTGGTGGTGGTTATCAACAACCCGCAAAATGGGGCGTATTACGGTGGTGCCGTATCGGCCCCCGTCTTTAGTCAGATAATGGGGGATGTGCTGCGTCTGGAAAACGTTAAACCGGATGGCATGCCCGCTGACTCGGAACACTTGCTGGTAATGCACGGTAATAACGACGTCTCTCCGGCGCTGTAAGTTATTTTCCCTGGGCGCAATTCGCGTTACACTTGCGCCCTGAAGCCATCTGCCGGAGTTGTCATGTTGTTTTCCTGTCCCCTTTGCCATCAGCCTCTTACTCAAGATAACAACAGTTTTGCCTGCCCTGGGCGGCATCAGTTTGATGTGGCGAAAGAAGGGTATGTCAACTTACTGCCTGTTCAACACAAACGCTCACGCGATCCAGGTGACAGTGCGGAAATGATGCAGGCACGTCGGGAATTTCTCGATGCCGGCCACTATCAGCCGCTGCGTGAGGCGATTGTGAATGTTCTCCAGGAAACGTTAACGCCAGGTGACGCGGCGATTCTCGATATCGGCTGTGGGGAAGGGTATTACACGCACGCGTTTGCCGATGCGCTGGCAGGAAGTGTGACCTTTGGTCTGGATGTCTCGAAGGTGGCGATCAAGGCCGCAGCAAGGCGTTATCAGCAGGTGACATTTTGTGTTGCGTCAAGTCATCGACTGCCTTTTGCTGATGCTTCAATGGATGCCATTGTCAGGATCTACGCCCCCTGTAAAGCTCAGGAGCTGGCGCGCGTGGTGAAGCCGGGTGGGTGGGTGATCACGGCCACGCCGGGCCCGCGCCATTTAATGGAGCTGAAAGGGCTGATTTACGATGAGGTGCGTTTGCATGCGCCACACACGGAACAGCTGGAAGGCTTTGCTCTGCAGCAGAGTATCGCGTTGGGCTATCAGATGCAGCTTAGCGGTAGCGAGGCTGTGGCATTGCTGCAAATGACGCCTTTTGCCTGGCGGGCAAAACCGGAAGTCTGGGAAACGCTGGCGGGGAAAACGACATTTGACTGCCAGACAGACTTTAGTATTCATATCTGGCAGCGTGTGAATTAACCGTGGAAATGTGCCCAGAGGATCTGGGCACCGATACCAATTAGCACCACCCCGCCGAGAATTTCAGCACGTTTACCCAGCATGGGGCCGATAAAACGGCCGATCATCATCCCCAGCGTGGACATAATTAGCGTGGCGCAGCCGATAGCCAGCGCGGTGGCAATAATGTTCACCTGCAGGAAAGCCAGACCGACGCCGACGGCCATCGCATCGAGGCTGGTGGCAATGGCGGTGGTCACCAACAGCCAGAAACCGTGGCGACGCTGCGGCTCTTCATCTTCATCACCGTTATCACGGAAACCTTCGATTATCATTCGTCCACCGAGAAAAATCAGCAGGATGAAGGCAATCCAGTGGTTCCACTCGAGTACGAATTTACTCGCCAGCATGCCCATACCCCAACCAATCAGCGGGGTCAGCGTTTCGACAGCGCCGAAAATTAAGCCAGTGCGCAGAGCTTCAGAGAATTTAGGTTTGTGTAGCGTAGCACCTTTACCAATTGATGCGGCGAATGCATCCATCGACATGCCGAAAGCGAGAAGAACAGTAGCGGTGAGATTCATAACAGCGTCCTGACCGGGGTATCCATTAAACACATCACTGCCCCCAGTAACCATGCACGCCCAAACACGCAGTTCAGGAGACATGCATTGCAGTTGATGTGTCTATGGTCTCGCCTGACTGTATGTTTACAGTCCGTACGCGCCACGCCTTGCGACGAGTATGTTGACACGTACATTTCCGGAGTCTGGAAATCGGCTACTCCCCAATGACGGGCGCAACCTTAACATATTTTGAGAATATAAAACAAGAAACGGGGGGATATTATTTGACTTCTAATTGAAAACGATTTTCATTTAGATTTAATTGTCGGTAATGCGTTAAATCAAATAACAAAAAGAGAACGTGAATATAGCCTGTGCTATGTTTGTTTTACGTCAATATACAAATAACATAGTACAGGCTATGTTTCTATATCATTGATTTGATATGAGAAGTTTATATATTCTCTCGAGGTCGTCTATATTTCGTACGCGGATCAGCAATCGCCGATGTTCTAATTGCATCACCAGTACGCCATCTTCCGACAAATTCATCTCTTTAATCCGGCTATATTCCACCCAAACATTGGCGAAGAAAAATCCTTTCTGTTTAAAGATGATTTTTGGTGTGCGGATCCAGAACAAATATATTCCCATCAATATCAGCGCACACAATAACCAGGTAGTGAATTGCGCCCCATGGCTGGTGACGTTGTTGTAGATGAGAATCGCGATCAATCCAATGAAGATAACGCTATCGACACGACTACGGGGCAGCAGGGGAACAGCAAGCAGAGTAGGGCCATTACGGCGGGGCATGATGAACTGATCGTAGATGGCAAACGCCAGCAGCGACAGGATAAAAAGAACCAGCACCAGGTCCGTGATAGTCATGAATCCTTAACCCTCTAAATAGAAAAACCGGGAGCAGAGCCCCCGGTATGGTATAGCAGTCTTACAGGCCGAGCAGGCCGACAGCGTAACCCGCGATACCGATGACGAAGAAGCCAACGATAATCCACAGAGCGTTCACTTTCTTACGCAGCAGCCACATACAGGCGAAGGTCAGCAGCAGCGGTACCAGGCCCGGCATCAGCTGGTCAAGGATGGTCTGCACGGTGGTTACGCGAGTCTGACCATCCTGACCGGTGATGGTGGAAACCACCAGCGGGATGTTCACGTGCGTCCACTTATTCACCAAGGCCCCCATGACAAACAGGCCGAGGATTGACGCCCCCTCAGTCAGTTTCTGTAGGAAGCCGCCGCCCATATCTTTAACGATATCGACACCTTTACGATAACCGTAGGCCACACCGTAGTAGCGTGTTGCCAGACGTACCGCGTTGAACAAGATAAAGAACAACAGTGGGCCTAGCAGGCTGCCACTCATCGCGATACCCGCACCGAGGGCGGCAAATACCGGACGCACGGTACCCCAGAAGATCGGGTCACCTACGCCTGCCAGCGGACCCATCAGACCGACTTTGATACCGTTGATGGCACCATCGTCAATCTCTGCGCCGTTAGCACGCTGTTCTTCCATCGCCAGCGTTACGCCAAGAACCGGTGCCGCAACATAAGGATGGGTGTTAAAGAATTCCAGGTGACGCTTAATAGCCTGCTTACGCGCGTCGTTGTTCTCCGGGTACAAACGGCGAATTGCCGGTATCATGGAGAAGCAAAAACCCAGCGCCTGCATACGTTCGAAGTTCCATGAACCCTGGAACAGGTTAGAACGAAGGAACACGCCACGAATGTCACTCGGAGTGAGTTTTTTCTCGGTGGTAGTTTTAGTCATATCAACCATTTCGCTCACCTGCTAGTCCAGTTCGTTATCAAGGTCATTGTTGCCAGCAGCTTGCGCTGGCGCACCCGCTACGCGGTTATATTTCGGGCTCAGCTGAATGTAGAGGATGGCCATAACTGCGCCAATCACACCCAGTGCAACCAGGTTAAAGTTGGTAAATGCCGCGGTGACGAAACCGAGGTAGAAGAACGGCATCAGGTAGCCTGCGCGCATCATGTTGATGACCATCGCATAACCCACGACGACGATCATACCGCCCGCGATGTTCAGGCCGCCGGTGACCACTTCAGGGATGGCGTTGAGCAGGCCCTGGACTTCACTGGTGCCGACAGAAATCGCCACGATAACCGCAGGGATCGCGATACGCATTGCCTGCAGGAACAGCGAGGACACATGCAGCCAGGAGAGCGCCGTCAAGTTGCCGCTCTCAGCCGCCTTATCCGCAGCGTGCTGGAAGGCGACGGTGATGGTACGAACGATGATAGTCAGAACCTGGCCAGCTGCTGCCAGCGGGATAGCCAGCGCGATACCGGCACCGATGCTTTGGTGACCTGCGATAACCAGAACGGTAGAAATAATTGAGGCCAGTGCGGCATCTGGTGCAACGGCGGCACCGATGTTCATCCAACCCAGCGCGATCATTTCCAGGGTACCACCGATGATAATACCGGTTTTCATGTCCCCGAGAACGGCGCCAATCAGCGTACAGGCCACCAACGGACGGTGGAACTGAAATTCATCGAGTACCGACTCCATACCCGCGATACATGCGACGATGAACACCAGCACAATCTGAAGAGTGGTAATCTCCATTGTACTTCTCCTATTGCTATACAGACTTAAGTGTGAAAACTAAGTAAATGCCAGCGGGTTATTTCGCTTTGGCAATCAAATCCATCATTTTCAGTTTCTGATCGGTAGAAACCTTACGGGCTTCGAGTTCAATGCCGCGTGCGTTGAGTTTCTTGAAGGCTTCGATGTCTTTTTCATCAACGGAAATCGCGTTGTTAACCTGCGTTTTACCCTGACGGAAAGCCATGCCACCAATGTTTACCGAGGTGATTTTTACGCCACCTTCCACGACACGTTCAACATCGGTCGGGTTGGTGAACAGCAGCATCACACGATCGCCTGCATATTTCGGGTTGTTGTAGACGCGGATCATTTTCGCGACATCCACCACGTGCGCCGTTACGCCTGGAGGCGCAACCTGCGTCAACAGCGTTTTACGCACCGTATCTGCGGCAACTTCATCGCTGACGACGATAATGCGCGTGACGTTGGTTTCTTTGGTCCAGCGGGTGGCTACCTGACCGTGGATTAAGCGGTCATCGATGCGTGCGAGGCCGATGTGCATATAATCGTTCGGACCCATCGGTTTAGCCGGTGCCGCTGCTTTTGCTGCAGCAACTGGGGCCGGAGCGGCTTTTTCTACCGGTTTTGCTTTCAGCGCTTTCACGCCTTCGCTACTGGTTTCTACTGCCAGTGCGACTAATTCATCAAAGCTTGGGTTGTCATCACGCGCCATAAAGGTTTCGACCAGCATGGGAATGTTCACGCCAGCGATCACTTCGTAATGCTCTTTGTCGACGACAATGCGGCTCGCAGCGTTGAACGGGCTGCCTCCCCATGTATCAACGAGAAATAGCACGCCTTTACTGGTATCGAGTTTTGCCAACTGAGCGTTGTACTTTTCGATCAGCGTTTCAGCATTTTCGCCTGGAACGAAATCGATCCAGCCGACGTTTTCCTGCTCGCCTAACAGCATTTCTGCTGTTTTAAGTAACTGCTCTGCAGCCCAACCATGTGTGCCTATTACAATAGCAATGGTCACTTGCTACCTCCTTTATTATCGTTAACACATCGACAACGAGATGTATTTTGAATCGTCGTCCGCAAGCGAATCGATTCAGATAAGGGTTACAATGAAAAACCTATGATTTTCGTGAATTATTTTAGATATCGAAAAAAATAATTTATGTGATGAAGATCCGTAATTTAACTTCCGATTAAAAGAAATTTCGAAGAGTAAAATATCTCCGACACAACTTATTGCAAAGGAAGGTAAATCTTTGCTAAAAACCGGTTGTGTCTGTTATGTTTAGCATATATTTAATTAATCAGGAGTATAGGGCAGTAGCCCACCGTATGGATCGTCACCGACGTCATTTCACCTCGAGGCCGCTTAGCGCCTGTCAGTTTGGCACTTTTTGCCACACACTTTATCTGCATATTGCTTCAACGCCTGAGATGTCCAGGGCGCAGTTTAGCCATTCTTTGAGCAGGAGCTTGTCATGGAATTCTTAATGGACCCGCAGATTTGGGTGGGTTTGCTCACGCTTGTTGTTCTCGAAATTGTTCTGGGTATTGATAACCTGGTCTTTATTGCGATTCTGGCCGATAAGCTGCCGCCTAAACAGCGGGATAAAGCGCGTCTGATCGGGTTGTCGCTGGCGCTGATTATGCGTTTGGCACTGCTGTCCGTGATCTCGTGGATGGTGACGCTGACGAAACCGCTGTTCACGGTGATGGACTATTCGTTCTCGGGGCGTGACCTGATTATGCTGCTGGGAGGTATCTTCCTGTTGTTCAAGGCTACCACCGAACTGCATGAGCGGCTGGAAAACCGTGAGCATGATACCGGCCAGTCAAAAGGCTATGCGAGCTTTTGGGTTGTCGTGACGCAGATTGTGATCCTCGATGCGGTCTTCTCTCTGGATGCGGTGATTACAGCCGTCGGTATGGTGAACCACCTGCCGGTAATGATGGCGGCGGTGGTGATTGCGATGGCGGTGATGCTGCTGGCGTCCAAGCCACTGACGCGATTCGTGAACCAACATCCGACGGTCGTGGTGCTGTGTCTGAGCTTCTTGTTGATGATCGGTTTGAGCCTGGTAGCCGAAGGGTTTGGCTTCCACATTCCGAAAGGTTATCTGTACGCTGCGATCGGCTTCTCGATTATTATCGAACTGTTTAACCAGATTGCTCGTCGTAACTTTATTCGCCACCAGTCGACGCTGCCGCTGCGTGCACGTACCGCCGAGGCCATTGTGCGCCTGATGGGCGGTAAACGTCAGGCCGGTGTGCAGATGGAGTCTGACAACCCGGTGCCGGTACCCGTTCCGGAAGGGGCATTTGTTGAAGAAGAACGCTATATGATCAACGGCGTGCTGTCGCTGGCCTCACGTTCTTTGCGCGGCATTATGACGCCGCGTGGCGAAATCAGCTGGGTGGATGCAGATCTGAGCGTGGCAGAAATTCGTGAACAGCTGCTCTCTTCCCCACACAGCCTGTTCCCGGTGTGTCGTGGTGAACTGGACGAAATTATCGGTATCGTGCGGGCAAAAGAACTGTTAGTGGCCCTCGAAGACGGCGTAGATGTGGCAGCAATTGCCTCAGCGTCACCGGCCATCGTGGTCCCAGAAACGCTGGATCCGATTAATCTGTTGGGCGTGTTGCGTCGTGCCCGGGGCAGCTTCGTTATCGTTACCAACGAATTTGGCGTTGTTCAGGGTCTGGTGACCCCGCTGGATGTTCTGGAAGCCATTGCCGGTGAGTTCCCGGATGCTGATGAAACACCGGAAATCATCGCCGATGCGGGTGGCTGGCTGGTTAAAGGCGGCACCGATCTGCACGCTCTGCAGCAGGCGCTTGACGTTGATACGCTGGTGGACGAAGACGAAGACATTGCGACGGTGGCGGGGCTGGTTATCGCGGCTAACGGTCACATTCCGCGTGTTGGCGATGTGATTGAGGTTGCACCGCTAAGCATCACCATTGTCGAAGCGAACGACTATCGTGTGGATCTCGTTCGTATTGTTAAAGAGCAATCCGCTCACCACGAAGACGAATAATTTGACCTACCGAAACGGCATAGCAGGCATGATATGCCCGTTATGCCGGGCGGGTGGTGGTGTACTACTGCCCGCCAGCCATTGAGGAAAATCGCGCAGCGGCATCGGCTTGGCATACAGAAATCCCTGCAATACATTCACGCCATGTCGCCGTAAATGCTGGGCCTGCGCCTGTGTTTCAACCCCTTCAGCTACCAGTTCAATATTCAGTTTTTTCCCCAGTGCGATGATGATGTCAGTAACGGTCGAATTGACGGCATCAGTCCCGATCGCAGAGGTAAAGGATTTATCAATCTTCAGTACATCCGGGCGCAACTTTTCCAGCCACGAGAGCGAGCTGTTGCCGGTACCGAAATCGTCAATGGCCAGTTTTACCCCCAGCCGGTGAAGTTCATGCACCAGTCGATAATCGACATCCAGCAGCGCGTCGCGCTCGGTCAATTCAATCACCAGTTGCTGGATGGGATGCTGACTGAACCAGTACTGATTAAGGTCTTTTAACAACATACCGTCACGAAAATGGCTGGCGGCGACGTTGATACCAATATGAAACTGGCTGCTCATTGGGAAAACGTGCCGTTGCTGAATGGTTTCTGCGATGACGTGACGAGTCAGGGGGACAATCAGATTGTGCTCTTCCGCGATAGGGATGAACACTTCAGGTGAAATCCAGCCTTGGCGCGGGTTATTCCAGCGTAAGAGAATTTCAACGCCCGTACACTGCTGGGTGCTGGCGTTCAGTAGTGGCTGGCAAAATAGCTCAAACTCCCGCTCGGCGAGGGCCAGATTAATCTCCCAGGAAAAACTCATTCTGTTAGCGGTCGCCAGCCAGGCCAGATACCCCACTAATAAGCTGAGCATGACCGCTAACGGTAACTGGGTGGGCAGGTGTCTTAACGCCAGTTCGCTGGCTCCTGGTCCGCTAACGCTGATGGCAAAGGGGAAATGTTGTGATGAAAGTTGGTAGCGTTGTTCGCCGTCACTCTCTGGTAGCTTGTCGACGACGCCTTGTCCGTACAGCAGATGCCGCTTACCGATGGTTAAACTGGCATGTGTAATTTGCGGAGGCTGTGGTTCAAGCAGCATGCCCGACAATAATTCAATATTGACGATCTCCAGCACCCCATCTTCGCCATTGGCAGACGACGGATACCACTGCGTCAGAATAGGGCTGCCCTTAATGAGCGAATGATCGGTGGATAACAGTAGCTGCGGTTCGCGGCTGGGCAATTCAGGTTGCAGCTGCTTGATGGGCACATTGCGATAGCCAAAAATACTCGAACAATAGAGGATGCCACCCTGAACCAGGTTAATAGAGCGCACAGTTTGCAGTCTGGCGGCGTGCTTGCTCAGGGCTAAGCGCGCCACCGAGCAGGGCAGGCCAATTAACGGCAGCAGCACATCACGTCCGGTCCGCAACGGCAGCAGGATATCATCCAGCTCTTCTACAGCATGGTTAGCGAACGTGACGGTGGAGTGATGATTTAAATTACGCTCCGAAATAAATCGGACAGATAATGTAAGAATGAGCGTCAGTAGTGCACAAACTGTGCAGACGATTAAGCGATTACGGCGATAATTTTTGATGATCCGTTGTGCTGTTTGCATGCGGGCCGCCCGATAAGCCGTTGGTCACAGAAGCCAACAGCAACAGAGCAAGTGTAGTGGGGAAAATTACCGTAGACGAGGGAGGGGAAGCAAATTCGCCCATCCGTCGCAGATGGGCGAAAATTAAGTATTAGTCACACTGAACTTTGATCGCCAGGCCACCGCGGGAGGTTTCGCGGTATTTGGCGTTCATGTCCTTGCCGGTTTCGTACATGGTCTCGATGACTTTATCCAGTGAGACGCGCGGGGCGCTGGTACGACGCATGGCCATACGTGCCGCGTTGATCGCCTTCACGGAAGCAATGGCGTTACGCTCAATGCACGGCACCTGGACCTGTCCGGCAACCGGATCGCAGGTTAAGCCGAGGTTGTGTTCCATACCGATTTCGGCAGCCACACATACCTGCTCCGGGCTCGCACCCAGTAACTCTGCCAGACCTGCTGCGGCCATAGAACATGCCACACCGACTTCGCCCTGGCAGCCCACTTCTGCGCCAGAGATAGAGGCATTCATTTTGTACAGCGCGCCAATTGCACCGGCCGCCAGGAAATAGCGGGTATAGATATCCGGGCTGACGGGCTCAATGAAGTGATCGTAATAAGCCAGAACCGCAGGCACGATGCCGCAAGCACCGTTGGTCGGCGCTGTCACAACGCGACCGCCCGCGGCGTTCTCTTCGTTTACGGCCAGCGCAAACATGTTCACCCAGTCGATCACGTTCATCGGATCGTTGGAGAGTTTGTCGCTGGAGACCAGCATACGACGCAGGGCAGAGGCACGACGAGGCACGCGCAGCGGCCCCGGCAGAATGCCTTCGGTGTTCATCCCACGATCGATACAGGCCTGCATGGTTTGCCAGACGTTACCAAAATACTCTTCAATTTCTTTTTTGCTGTGCAGCGCAAGTTCGTTCTGCATCACCATGCCAGAAAGCGACAGACCGGTGCTGTTGCAGTACTCCAGCATTTCAGCGGCAGATTTGAACGGATAAGGTACGCTGACCTCATTCGCCGCGTCCTGACCAAAGTGTTCTTCATCAACGATGAAACCACCGCCAATGGAATAATATGTTTTGCTGTAAACAACGGTGTCACCGTTGTAGGCATGAATTTGCATACCGTTTTCATGCAGCGACAGGTTGCTGTTGCGAAAACGCATGCCGTCGTTTTGCGGGAAGTCGACTTCGTGTTGGCCCTGCGCAAGCAGCAGGCGTCCACGCGTTTCTACATCGCGAATAAATCCGGGAATGCTGTCGATGTCCACGGTCGCAGGCTCATAGCCTGCCAGACCCATAATAATGGCGATATCGGTGTGGTGACCTTTACCCGTGAGCGACAGTGAACCATACACGTCGACGGCGACACGAGTAACGTTGTCCAGTAATCCTTTTTCGACCAGGTCATCGACGAACTGTTTACCCGCCTTCATAGGCCCTACGGTATGGGAAGATGAGGGACCGATCCCCACCTTAAACATGTCGAATAGACTAATCACGATAATACTCCTACAGGGCGACTGGGCTTTCCAGTAACGATGTTATAACTGCGCATAGTGTAAGAGGGAACGCGGCGATCGGCTTAACTATTCACATGAATTAAACTAATAGATAACCGCGGTTTTACTAATGTTGTGACCGGCGTTTCAGGTTGTGTCTGCGGTGCGTAAAGATAAGTATAGTCAGGGCTTCACGCCAATTTGCAGCGCCAGCTCACGAATTATCCCGGCGGTCATTCCCCAGACGAAATAATGCTCATACCAGGAAAGCCAGACGCGATGCGAGTCACCCCGGCGGTAGATATCTAAGGGGTGATAACGACCCAGATGCAACGCCTGCGCCAGCGGCATTTCGAATACTGCAGAGACTTCATCTTCACTTGCACGATAGGGCAGATTAGGTGGGATAATACCCACCACTGGCGTGACCTGAAAACCGGTGACGCTATCCACCGGCGGCAGGACGCCAATCACCTCAACGCACGAAGGGGGAATGGCCACTTCCTCCTCGGCTTCTCGTAGCGCGGCGGCAACCAGCGACGCGTCGCTGCTGTCTACAGCTCCGCCCGGGAAGGCAACCTGTCCGGCGTGTTTACGCAAATGCACCGAGCGTTGGGTTAACAGCAATCCCGGCTGTGGGCGGCGAACGACCGGGATCAGCACGGCGGCCTGGCGCTGGTTTAACGCTTCATGATTGACCTGCGGGCGCAGGAGAAGAAAGCGCGATAAAAAGTCATCAAGCGTCAGGCTGCTGTTTTCCACGGTTCAGTTCTCCAGTTGGTGCAAAATACGGTTCACTTTATCAAACGTTTCCTGATATTCAGCGTCTTCCTGACTGTCCGCAACAACCCCACCGCCAGCCGAACAGTAAAGCTGTCCGTCGGTGGCCGTCAGGGTGCGGATGGTAATACTGGTATCCATATTGCCGCAAAAGCTCAGATAGCCGACGCTGCCGCACCAGGCGTTACGTCTGTGCGGTTCCAGTTCGTCAATAATTTCCATCGCCCGCACCTTTGGCGCGCCGGTAATGGAACCACCAGGGAAGGCGGCGCGCAGCAGATCCGTGGCGTGCAGCGATTCCGGCAAACGCGCCGTAATGGTGCTGACCAGATGGTGCACGGCAGGGAAGGGTTCGACAACAAACAGTTCGGGAACCTTGACCGAACCCGGCACGGCAACGCGACCAATGTCGTTACGCATCAGATCCACGATCATCAGGTTTTCAGCACGATCTTTAGGTGAGTTTGCCAGTCTTTGCGCCTGCTGACGATCTGCATCTGGCGAGTCCAGTCGCGGCAGGGTGCCCTTGATGGGACGCGTCTGGATCTGCCGATTTTCCAACTGAATAAACCGCTCTGGCGACAGGCTGAGGATTGCGCCTTCCTCAAGGCGGATAAACGCACTGAACGGGGCGCGGTTGGCCTGGTTGAGTCGCTCAAAGGCGAGCCACTCATCCCCCTGATACTGCGCCTGAAAACGCTGGGCAAGGTTGACCTGATAGCAGTCCCCGCTGTGCAGATAGCGCTGTACCTGGCGAAACTTTTCGCCGTACTGCGCGCGGCTCATATTGGATTGCCACGCTGACGTTAACATAAAAGGCTCACGTGTTGGCGCGCGCTGGCTTTCCAGCCAGTGGCGGCGGGCCTGCACATCACCGTGGCTGAGCAGCGACACGGTTTGCCGCTGGTGGTCGACAATCAGTGCCCAATCGTAAATGCCAACCGCCATATCCGGCAGGGTGATATCACGTTCAGCGACATTTGGCAGCGCTTCGAAGCGTCGGCCCAAATCGTAGCCAAACANATTTGGCAGCGCTTCGAAGCGTCGGCCCAAATCGTAGCCAAACAGGCCCAGCGCCCCTCCCTGGAAGGGAAGAACGGGATTATAATCGGGCCGTATTGCCAGTGAAGTTAGCGCCGAGCGTAACACCGTCATCGGGTCATCAGGCGTGTGCGTGATTCCGTCTTTGTCATGCACTGCGGTGTCTGCATCTCGCGTGACCAGCGTCATCACAGGATCGGCGACCAGAATATCAAAGCGATTATGCGGGTGGTCGGCGTGCCCCGAATGTAGCAGCATCGCCCACGGCAGATGGCTTAAGGTCGAGAAATAGCGTTCAGCGGCGTCCTGACGCCAGGGTAATGTAATTACTGCGGGAGATAACGTTTTCATCAGTCCTGACTCGTTACTACTTTACTGGCTTACTGCCCGGTAGCATGGGATAATTAGCGCAGACAATCTAGCAGGAGTTAACAATGTTTGCAGGTTTACCTTCACTCAGTCATGAACAGCAGCAAAAAGCGGTCGAGCGTATTCACGAACTGATGTCACAGGGGATGAGCAGCGGCGAAGCGATCACTCAGGTCGCGGCTGAAATTCGCGCCACTCATACCGGCGAACGGATCGTGGCGCGTTTTGAAGACGAGGACGAAGACGAGTAACGCCCGTTACACCGCGGCGATAATCTTGATCTCGACTTTGTATTTCGGGTTCATCAACCCGGCCTGCACGGTACAACGCACGGGCGCGTGACCGGCAACGACCCACGCGTCCCAGGCTTTGTTCATGGCGGCGAAGTCGCTTTTGTCCGTCAGGAAAATGGTCGCGTCAAGAATACGTGACTTGTTGCTGCCCTGTTTTTCCAGCACCGCATCAATTTGTGCCAGCGTGTTGGCCGTTTGTTCAAACGCGTCAGCATCCAGGTTTTCCGGTACGCCGGTGTAATACAACGTGTTGTTGTGAATCACCACGTCTGACCAACGATCCTCGGCATCAATGCGCACGATAGTCATAAATTATTCCTCATTTACGTTTTTATTTAATCGGTTTCTGCTGGCGACAAGACTGCCATAATGTTGTGCCCTCGTCACCTCTTCAACTGGCGAAAGACCCGCTGGCCTGACATAATCCCTGTTCAAATGAACAGGGGGTAGTGTGACGGACGATTTTGCAGCAGACGGTCAATTGGCTAAAGCGATACCGGGTTTTAAACCGCGTGAACCACAGCGACAGATGGCCGTCGCCGTCTCGCATGCCATTGAAAAATCACAGCCGCTTGTCGTCGAAGCCGGGACCGGGACCGGGAAAACTTACGCCTACCTTGCGCCTGCACTGCGCGCCGGTAAGAAAGTGATCATTTCTACCGGATCGAAAGCGCTGCAGGATCAACTCTACAGCCGCGATCTCCCTACCGTGGCAAAAGCGCTGAAATTTACCGGCAAACTGGCGTTGCTGAAGGGGCGTTCTAACTACCTGTGTCTGGAACGCCTTGAACAACAGGCGCTGGCGGGCGGTGACCTGCCGGTGCAAACCTTAAGCGACGTGATCCTGCTGCGCTCGTGGTCGAATCAAACCGTTGATGGCGATATCAGCACCTGCGTCAGCGTGGCGGAAGACTCGCACGCATGGCCGCTGGTGACCAGTACCAACGACAACTGTCTGGGCAGCGACTGCCCACTGTATAAAGACTGTTTTGTCGTTAAAGCGCGTAAAAAAGCCATGGATGCCGATGTGGTGGTAGTTAACCATCATCTGTTTCTCGCTGATATGGTGGTGAAAGAGAGCGGGTTCGGGGAGCTGATCCCGGAGGCAGACGTGATGATCTTCGATGAAGCCCATCAGCTACCGGATATCGCCAGCCAGTATTTTGGTCAGTCGCTTTCCAGCCGCCAACTGCTCGATCTGGCCAAAGACATTACCATTGCCTATCGCACCGAGCTAAAAGATACCCAGCAACTACAAAAGTGCGCTGACCGTCTGGCGCAAAGCGCGCAGGATTTCCGCCTGCAACTGGGCGAGCCGGGCTATCGCGGTAACCTGCGTGAACTGCTGGCCGATCAGCGCGTCCAGCGGGCATTTTTGCTGCTCGATGACACGCTGGAACTGTGCTACGACGTAGCGAAGCTGTCGCTCGGACGTTCAGCGCTGCTGGATGCCGCATTCGAGCGCGCCACGCTGTATCGCGCCCGCTTGAAACGCCTGAAGGAGATCAACCAACCGGGATTCAGCTACTGGTATGAATGCACTTCACGGCATTTTACGCTGGCGCTGACGCCACTCACCGTAGCGGATAAATTCAAAGAGGTGATGGACCAAAAGCCGGGCTGCTGGATTTTTACTTCCGCTACGCTGTCGGTCAACGACGATCTCCGCCACTTTACCGCGCGACTGGGCATTGAACAGGCTGAATCAATGTTGTTGCCGAGCCCCTTTGACTACACGCGACAGGCGCTGCTGTGCGTGCCGCGCAATCTCCCGCAAACTAACCAGCCGGGGGCGGCGCGTCAGCTGGCCGCCATGTTGCGCCCCATTATTGAAGCTAACAATGGGCGCTGCTTTATGCTGTGTACCTCGCACGCAATGATGCGCGACCTGGCGGAACAGTTTCGTGCCACCATGACGCTCCCGGTTCTGCTGCAGGGGGAGACCAGCAAAGGGCAGCTATTGCAGCAGTTTGTCAGTGCGGGCAATGCCCTGCTGGTGGCGACCAGCAGCTTTTGGGAAGGTGTGGACGTACGAGGTGACACGCTATCGCTGGTTATTATCGACAAGCTGCCGTTTACCTCGCCGGACGATCCGCTGTTAAAAGCGCGTATGGAAGACTGCCGGCTGCGCGGCGGCGATCCGTTTGACGAAGTCCAGCTCCCGGATGCTGTGATCACGCTTAAGCAGGGGGTGGGGCGCTTGATTCGTGACGCTGACGATCGCGGCGTCCTGGTGATTTGTGATAACCGGCTGGTCATGCGACCTTACGGTGCGACATTCCTTGCCAGCCTGCCACCGGCACCCCGCACGCGTGACATTGCCCGCGCGGTTCGCTTTCTTGCCATACCAACGACTGAGTAATTTGTTACAGACTGTGCTAAGATACGCGCCAAATTTATTGATCTGATCACGAAGACCCATGCGAATTCTGGCTATCGATACCGCCACAGAGGCGTGCTCTGTCGCCCTGTGGAATGACGGTAATATCACATCTCATTTCGAGCTTTGCCCTCGAGAGCATACCCAACGCATCCTGCCGCTGGTTCAGGATATCCTGACTGCTGGCAATGTCACATTAACGGATATCGACGCTCTGGCGTTTGGCCGAGGTCCCGGTAGTTTCACCGGCGTGCGTATTGGTATTGGTATTGCTCAGGGGTTGGCGTTAGGGGCGGACTTGCCAATGATCGGCGTGTCCACGCTGGCAACTATGGCGCAGGGGGCCTGGCGCAAAAACGGCGCAACGCGCGTGCTGGCCGCAATTGATGCGCGCATGGGTGAAGTCTACTGGGCCGAATACCAGCGTGATGAGAACGGTATCTGGCACGGCGAAGACACCGAAGCGGTATTAACTCCGGAACAGGTTCATGAGCGACTGCTGCAGCTTTCCGGTGACTGGGTAACGGTCGGCACGGGCTGGCCTGCATGGCCTGAACTCGGTAAAGACAGTGGCCTGATGCTACGCGATGGCGACGTTTTGCTTCCGGCGGCTGAGGATATGTTGCCTCTCGCCACCCAACTGTTCGCCTCTGGAAAGACGGTAGCGGTTGAACATGCTGAACCGGTTTATTTACGTAACACCGTGGCGTGGAAGAAACTTCCCGGAAAAGAATGAATCTTAGTAGTACATCCCCCGATGCTTTCAAACGGGCTCAACGCGATGAATGCGCAGCAGTTTGAAACTCACCGGGGACAGGCGCTGAGATAAGGGAGTCGCAACATGGCGGTTCAAAAATGGGTATTAAAAGGCGTGTTGACGGGCGCATTGGCGTTCATGCTAAGCGGTTGCGTTACCATTCCTGATGCGATTAAAGGTTCAAGCCCAACGCCACAGCAGGATCTGGTACGGGTCATGAATGCGCCGCAACTGTATGTCGGACAGGAAGCACGCTTTGGCGGCAAAGTGGTGGACATTCAGAATCAGCAGGGGAAATCCCGACTGGAAATTGCCACCGTGCCTCTCGACAGCGGCGCGCGTCCGATTCTGGGTGAAGCCTCACGCGGGCGTATTTATGCCGATGTTAATGGCTTTCTCGATCCGGTGGATTTCCGCGGACAACTGGTCACCGTCGTAGGGCCTATTAGCGGCACGGTGGACGGTAAAATTGGCAGTACGCCGTATAAGTTCATGCTGATGCAGGTAACCGGTTATAAACGCTGGCATATTACTCAGCAGATCGTGATGCCTCCGCAGCCCATCGATCCCTGGTTCTACGGTGCGCGTGGCTGGCCATACGGCGGCTACGGCGGATGGGGATGGTACAATCCAGGTCCGGCACAGGTTCAGACGATAGTTACGGAATAACTCTTTGATTTATATGTAAAAGAAGCAGCGGCGCGTCCGCTGTTTCTGCATTTATGTGGCTATAAGAAAAATAAATAGTGACGTGCTTCGCAACCTTGTCGTTGTGTAATAAACAAACTGGTACGCTGAGTTAATATTATGTTAACAGTTTGTTTATTGTCTGGGGTTGTGATGACGACGAATACGCATTTTAGAGGTGATGTATTGAAAAAGGTTTGGCTTAACCGTTATCCCGCAGGTGTTCCCGCGGAGATCAATCCTGACCGTTATCAATCCCTGGTGGAACTGTTTGAACATTCAGTCAGGCGCTATGCCGATCAGCCCGCGTTTGTGAATATGGGGGAGGTGATGACCTTCCGCAAACTCGAAGAGCGTAGCCGCGCATTTGCGGCATATTTGCAAGAAGGGCTGGGGTTGAAAAAGGGCGATCGTGTCGCACTGATGATGCCGAACCTGCTGCAGTATCCGGTGGCGCTGTTTGGCATTCTGCGTGCCGGCATGATTGTGGTAAACGTGAACCCATTGTACACACCGCGTGAACTGGAGCATCAGCTTAATGACAGCGGCGCGGCAGCGATTGTGATCGTGTCCAACTTTGCCCACACGCTGGAGAAAGTGGTCGATAAAACATCGGTTCAGCACGTGATCCTGACGCGAATGGGCGATCAACTCTCAACCGCCAAAGGAACGCTGGTTAACTTTGTTGTGAAGTACATCAAGCGGCTGGTACCGAAATATCACCTGCCTGATGCCATCTCGTTTCGCAGTGCGTTACAAAACGGGTATCGCATGCAGTATGTGAAGCCTGAAGTGGTATCTGAAGATCTGGCCTTCCTGCAATACACCGGGGGGACAACCGGTGTGGCAAAAGGTGCAATGCTCACCCACCGCAATATGCTGGCGAACCTCGAGCAGGTCCATGCTACTTACGGTCCGTTGCTGCATCCGGGTAAAGAGCTGGTGATCACCGCGCTACCGCTGTATCACATTTTTGCTTTAACGATGAACTGCCTGCTGTTTATTGAGCTTGGCGGTCAAAACGTACTGATCACTAACCCACGTGATATTCCGGGCCTGGTAAAAGAGCTGGCGAAATACCCGTTTACCGCCATGACCGGCGTCAATACGCTGTTCAACGCCTTGCTGAATAACAAAGACTTCCAACAACTAGATTTCTCGTCGCTGCATCTTTCTGCGGGGGGCGGTATGCCCGTCCAGCAGGCGGTTGCAGAACGTTGGGTGAAGCTGACCGGCCAATATCTGCTGGAAGGCTATGGCCTGACCGAGTGTTCGCCGCTGGTGAGCGTCAATCCGCATGATATCGACTATCACAGCGGCAGTATTGGCCTGCCAGTTCCCTCCACTGAGGTTAAGCTGGTGGATGATGACGATAACGAAGTCCCGCCGGGCGAGCCGGGTGAACTGTGCGTGAAAGGCCCGCAGGTGATGCTGGGTTACTGGCAGCGCCCGGATGCGACCGATGAAATTGTTAAAGATGGTTGGCTGCACACCGGGGATATTGCGGTGATGGACGACGAAGGCTTCCTGCGTATCGTCGATCGCAAAAAAGATATGATCCTGGTCTCCGGTTTTAACGTTTATCCGAACGAAATTGAAGACGTGGTGATGCAACATCCTGGCGTTCAGGAAGTAGCCGCGGTGGGCGTGCCCTCGGGCAGCAGCGGTGAAGCAGTGAAGATTTTTGTCGTGAAGAAAGACGCGTCACTCACCGATGAAGCGCTGATTACGTTCTGCCGCCGTCAGTTGACCGGCTACAAGGTCCCGAAGCTGGTGGAATTCCGTGATGAGTTACCAAAATCTAACGTCGGCAAAATTTTGCGACGAGAATTGCGTGACGAAGCCCGTAGCAAAGTGGACAATAAAGGCTGAGCGTTAAGTCAGTCATCAGAAAGCGCCGGTTAATCCGGCGTTTTTTTTGGCGCAAACCTGAGAGAGCACGATTTGAATTACCAAATGATTACCACGGACGACGCGTTGGCCACGCTGTGCGAAGCCGTTCGTGAGTTTCCGGCGATTGCCCTGGATACTGAGTTTGTTCGCACGCGTACCTATTATCCGCAGCTGGGACTCATTCAGCTGTTTGACGGCAAACACGTTGCTCTGATTGATCCGCTGGGGATCACCGACTGGTCGCCGCTGCGCGACATTTTACGCGACACCACGATAACCAAATTCCTGCACGCGGGAAGTGAAGACCTGGAAGTGTTTCTCAACACCTTTGGCGAACTTCCGCAGCCGCTGATTGATACGCAAATTCTGGCCGCGTTTTGCGGTCGCCCGCTGTCGTGGGGATTTGCCGCGATGGTGGAAGAGTTTACGGGGGTGGCGCTGGACAAAAGCGAATCCCGTACGGACTGGCTGGCCCGACCGCTGACTGAGCGTCAGTGTGAGTATGCTGCCGCGGACGTCTGGTATTTATTACCGATCACCGCAAAACTGATGGCTGAAACCGATGCCTCTGGCTGGCTACCGGCCGCGCTGGATGAGTGTCGTTTAATGCAGCAGCGTCGCCAGGAAGTACTGGCGCCTGAGGACGCGTGGCGTGACATTACCAACGCCTGGCAGCTGCGTACCCGTCAGCTTGCCTGCCTGCAACTGCTGGCTGACTGGCGACTGCGTAAAGCGCGTGAACGCGATCTGGCGGTGAATTTCGTGGTACGCGAAGAGCATCTGTGGTCAGTGGCGCGCTATATGCCGGGTAGTCTGGGTGAGCTGGACAGCCTCGGTCTTTCCGGGAGCGAAATTCGCTTCCATGGCAAGACACTGATTTCATTGGTAGAAAAAGCGCAGGCCCTGCCGGAAGCATCGTTGCCTGAACCACTGCTGAACCTGATGGATATGCCGGGCTACCGTAAAGCCTTCAAAGCCATTAAGGCGCTGGTGGCTGACGTGAGCGCGGAACACAATCTCAGCGTGGAGCTGCTGG
Organism: Citrobacter sp. TBCS-14; assembly: GCF_005280805.1. NCBI lineage: Bacteria > Pseudomonadati > Pseudomonadota > Gammaproteobacteria > Enterobacterales > Enterobacteriaceae > Citrobacter > Citrobacter sp. TBCS-14. The sequence goes on along the minus strand of NZ_SZWM01000164.1, from coordinate 717,873 downwards.
CCTCCCGCCGTCAGATAAATCAGTTGCTTAACTGGCACTGGAAATTAAAGCCGAAGTCTTCCTTGCCGGAGCTTATTTCCGGCTGGCGTGGCGACCTGATGGCCGAGCGACTTAACGCCCTGTTGCTGGAATATCCACAATAAGCGAGTGTCTGGTGGTTATTCTGGAACCCTATCTACTGTTTATTCGGTAATAACGCTATTCAGGACGGGTCACTGAAAATAAAAAAGGCAGAATATTCTGCCTTTTTTCGACCACAACTTTTTTACCCAAGCGCTTATTTCGACTCTTCTGCTTCTGGTAATGTCACGTTAAGTTCGAGGATAGAAATATCGCCGTCTTTTTGTTCAAGTTGTACAGTGACCATCTCTGGATCGATTTGTACATACTTACAGATAACGTCGAGAATATCTTTCCTCAACTGCGGTAAATAATGCGGTTCGGCGTCACTACGACGACGTTCTGCAACAATGATCTGCAGTCGCTCTTTAGCGATGTTTGCTGTGCTCTTTTTCCGCGAGAGAAAAAAATCCAGTAATGCCATAACTTATCCTCCGAACAGGCGTTTGAGGAAACCTTTCTTCTCTTCTTCAACGAAGCGGAAAGGACGTTCTTCTCCCAACAGACGGTCTACGGTATCTGCATAAGCTTTGCCAGCATCCGCATTGATGTCGAGGATCACCGGCTCACCCTGGTTAGATGCGCGCAGGACTGACTGATCTTCCGGAATCACACCAACCAGTTTGATGCGCAGAATTTCCAGTACGTCTTCCATGCTGAGCATGTCGCCTCTGTTTACGCGGCCAGGGTTGTAGCGCGTAAGCAGCAGATGCTCTTTAATCGGATCTTCACCATTTTCCGCGCGACGAGATTTCGACGCCAGAATGCCCAGAATACGGTCAGAGTCACGTACTGAAGACACTTCCGGGTTGGTGGTAATAATCGCTTCATCGGCAAAATACAGTGCCATTAGCGCACCGGTTTCAATACCGGCCGGGGAGTCGCAGACGATGAAGTCGAAGTCCATCGATTTCAGATCATCCAGAACTTTTGCGACGCCTTCACGCGTCAGCGCGTCTTTATCGCGAGTCTGTGAGGCCGGAAGAATAAAGAGATTTTCAGTACGCTTATCTTTGATTAACGCCTGATTTAACGACGCATCGCCCTGAATAACGTTGACGAAGTCGTAAACGACGCGGCGTTCGCAACCCATGATCAAATCGAGGTTACGCAGGCCGATATCAAAATCAATAACGACAGTTTTCTTTCCCTTCTGGGCCAAACCTGTAGCGATGGCCGCGCTGGAGGTGGTTTTGCCAACGCCCCCTTTACCCGAAGTAACAACAATAATGCGTGCCATAGAAATTCCTTGTTAAAAAGGGATCAATTCAACGGTTGAACTGTCAAAGCGTTCTCTGCTAATTGCAGACGCGCCGCTTTGCCATAAAATTCTGCTGGGATTTTATCACTCAGCCAATAAACACCTGCGATAGACACCAGTTCTGCCGTCAGGTGGGTACAAAAAATCTGTGCTTCTCGATCGCCGCTTGCACCCGCCAGTGCACGGCCTCTCATCATGCCATAAACGTGAATATTGCCGTCAGCGATGAGTTCTGCGCCCGCGCTGACGTGGTTTGTAACAATCAGATCACATTGTGGTGCATAAATGCGCTGACCGGAACGAACCGGGACATTTATTAATCGTGTTTTTGTGATGGGAGTAACGTTTTGTACCGGCGCGGCAGGTGCGGGTTCAGCAATGGGGGCAGGGCGCAGCGCTTTTTCTTTACCTTCAGTCAGTAAAGGCAGGCCCATTTCGTCGATCTCTGCTTTGAGTCTGGCATCTTTGCAGCCGCTAACGCCGATAATGCGCAGACCGGTAGATGCGACAACTTTCTGCAGCGTTGGCCAGTTTACCGGGCTTTCAAGGCCACTGACGTTGATCACCACGGGAGCATGTTTTAAAAAAGCAGGAGCCTGCGCGATTTTGTCTTCCAACGCCTGACGAATAACCTCGGGTTCTGACTCGTGCAAGTGAACCACAGATAAGGTGAAGCTACTGCCTTTAAGCTCGATTGGCGTGTTTGACATCCTGGCCTTACTCAATTTGCTATTTATCATCCCCAGCGCGGGGTGATATTCCGAAGACTATAAGGCATGTTATAGTCAGTATTATATTGAGGCAAGCCACCATTCCGTGAATTCAGAGTAAAAGATATGTTTTGTGTGATCTACCGAAGCAGCAAACGTGACCAGACCTATTTATATGTCGAAAAAAAAGACGATTTCTCTCGCGTTCCTGAAGAACTGATGAAAGGTTTTGGTCAGCCGAAACTGGCAATGATTTTACCACTTGATGGTCGCAAGAAACTGGTGAACGCTGACCTTGAAAAAGTAAAACAGGCGTTAACCGAGCAGGGCTATTATTTACAAATCCCGCCACCGCCAGAAGATTTACTCAAACAGCATCTGTCTGTGGCAAAACAAAATATACCAGACGCTAAAGGTTAAACTGTATCCGGCAGCCGCATGTCCCGTCGATGCAGTTCCTGAAATCGAAGACGACGTTAGGGGAAAGTCATGTATCAACATCACAACTGGCATGGTGCTCTGCTGGATTACCCAGTGAGTAAAGTGGTTTGCGTGGGCAGTAATTACGCAAAGCACATTAAGGAGATGGGCAGCGCAACGCCAGATGAACCCGTGCTGTTTATCAAACCGGAAACGGCATTGTGCGACCTGCGCCAACCGCTGGTTATCCCGGCGGATATGGGGGCGGTGCACCACGAAGTTGAGCTGGCGGTGCTGATTGGCGCGACCCTGCGCCAGGCAACGGAAGATCATGTGCGTAAAGCCATTGCCGGTTATGGCGTGGCGCTGGATCTGACCCTGCGCGATATTCAGGGCAAAATGAAGAAAGCGGGGCAGCCGTGGGAAAAAGCGAAAGGATTTGATAATTCCTGTCCGCTGTCGGGCTTCATTCCGGTATCGGAGTTTAACGGCGATCCGCAAAATACGCTGCTCAGTCTGACGGTAAACGGTGAAACACGTCAGCACGGTTCTACGGCGGACATGATCCATCACATTATTCCGTTGATTGCCTACATGAGTCGTTTCTTCACCCTCAAAGCGGGGGATGTGGTATTGACAGGAACGCCAGAAGGCGTAGGGCCGTTACACAGTGGTGATGAGCTGGCGATCGGTTTTCACGGTCAAACGCTGACGACGAGAGTACTGTAATCTCTTCTTGCCGCCTTTTCGGGCGGCAAAACTTGCATCAACGTGCCAGACTGGTTATAAGGTGCAGCTTTATTGCAATAGCGGATACCCTGATGAGCGACATACCTTTCTGGCAAAGCAAAACCCTGGATGAAATGACCGATGCCGAGTGGGAGTCATTATGCGACGGATGTGGTCAATGCTGCCTGCATAAGCTGATGGATGAAGATACCGACGAAATCTATTTTACCAACGTCGCCTGTAAGCAGCTCAATATCAAAACCTGCCAGTGCCGTAACTACGAACGTCGTTTCGAATACGAGCCTGATTGCATCAAGCTGACGCGTGACAATTTGCCAACTTTTGAATGGCTACCGATGACCTGCGCGTATCGTCTGCTTGCGGAAGGGAAAGGGCTGCCGGACTGGCACCCGCTACTGACTGGCTCGAAAGCCGCGATGCACGGTGAGCGTATTTCAGTCCGTCATATTGCGGTGAAAGAATCAGAAGTACACGACTGGCAGGATCACATTTTGAACAAACCTTCATGGGCGGACTGAGCCGCCCATCGGTTAACAGGCGCTAAAGATTAAGATTTTTTCGCCTGATACATCTCATCTGAGTGGTTGTCATCTTCAACCCAGAAATTAATGTTGAACTGCGCGTCGTCGCTTAATTCAACACGATGCCAGTACTGCGGTGGGCTGGTCGCAAACTGACCGGCATTTATCACCACTTTCACTTCAGGTTCTTTCGCTTCTTCATTCGCAAAGCCGTAATACGTTACCGTACCTTCCATCACGCAAAGCTGTCCAAAGACGCCTGCTGCGGTGTTATGGTGGGAAAGCAGTGCGGCTGGGACAGTGTCTTTTGTGAAAAAGGGAGTAGAGCGTTTAACTTTCCAGTTTGCCGGGATGCGTAAATGGGACATGGGACATCTCCTTGGTGTGGCATCTATAAGATGTATTTAATATACATCTTATAGATGCCACCAAGCAATGACATTATGGCAAAAAAAAACGCTCCCGAAGGAGCGTCTCTGTTAGCGACCGAAGAGGTCGCGTTTTTTCGGTTTAAACGGTTGGGCAATGACCACCAGCACGGCGACCACTAGGTACGCAGCAAAGATCCCTAATAGCCACTGTGGCATTTCAAGGGTTAAAAAAGACCACTGACGCTCGGCGCAGTCGCCGGATGCCAGGAAAACCTGAGGCAGCCATTTGTCCAGCGGTAACCAGCTCGGAAAGCGCGCCGCAAAATCACAGGTCATGAACGGAGACGGGTGAAGCTGGATCATGGTGTGCTCATATGCTAACTGCAGACCGCGCCAGGCGCTGTAAATCCAGATAACCATCGCTACATAACGCAGCGGCGTTTTTGGCGCGATAGCACCCACCAGCCCGGCACCCATTACGCCGAATAACGCACTACGTTCGTAAATACACAACACGCAAGGTTTAAGCAGCATCACGTGCTGGAACCACAGCGCAACGAGTTCCAGCGCCAGGGCGGTTAGCGCCAACAATAACCATGCTCCGCGACCGCGGGAGCACTGGTTTAAAAATCGCAACATAATAAATTCCCTGCAACATGCGTAGAGAGCGCAGTTTAAACCAATTCAATTTATGCGCCACTAGCAGCTATTGAAATATTGTGTAATCGGATAATTATCATGCAAAAAGTCAAACCGGGCAGTGATTTGCCCGGTAAGTTGTTATGAAAGTGTAGCTAACCAGCCTATTTGCGTCATCCACTCGGTCACCGGGACGAGGGTGAATTCCACGCACAAAAGACCGACCAGCGTCAGTACGAGGGTATACGGCAGCGCCATCCATACCATGCGGCCATAGGAGAGGCGAATCAACGGTGCCAGTGCGGAAGTCAGCAGGAACAGGAATGCGGCCTGGCCATTCGGAGTTGCGACGGAAGGCAGGTTAGTCCCGGTATTAATCGCCACGGCTAACAGTTCGAACTGGTTCAGGCTGATGGTCCCGTGCTCCATCGCCGCTTTGGCTTCGTTAATGTAAATCGTGCCTACAAAGACGTTATCGGAGATAGAAGAAAGCAGACCGTTAAAGAGGTAGAACAGAGTGAGCTGGGCATGCTCTGAAGCCTGTAAAACAAAATGAATAATCGGAGCGAACAATTGCTGATCGATAATTACGGCCACAATTGAGAAGAACACGGTCAGCAGCGCGGTGAACGGCAGTGACTCGGTGAACGCCTTGCCGATAGCATGTTCATCAGTGACCCCCGTTAAGGACGTCGCCAGGATGATAACCGACAGGCCTATCAGTCCAACTTCGGCCAGATGCAGGGCCAGGGCGATAACCAGCCAGACGCCGATAATCGCCTGGACAATCAGTTTGATCTTGTCCTGGCGGGTACGCTGCTGGCGGCTTTGATCGTCATATTGCTGCAGAACGTCACGTACCTTTTCAGGCAATGTTTCACCATAGCCAAACCAACGTAATTTCTCGACCAGCATGCAGGTTAGCAGTCCGCAGATCAGCACCGGGACGGTGACCGGGGACATCCGCAGGAAGAAATCCCCGAAATGCCAGCCCGCCGCTTTGGCGATAATCAGGTTTTGCGGTTCACCAACCATGGTCATCACGCCGCCTAACGCCGTGCCGACGCCGGCATGCATCATCAGGCTGCGCAGAAAACCGCGGAACTGCTCGAGCACGGCTTTATTGTGCTGATCAATATGGCTGTCATCGAGCATATTATCTTCCCCACGGGAAGAGGCGATGCGGTGGTAAATGCCATAAAAACCGACCGCCACGCTTATCACGACGGCGACCACGGTCAATGCATCGAGGAACGCGGACAGGAAGGCGGCGGCTACGCAGAAGGACAGCGACAGCAGCATTTTAGAGCGAATGCTCAGCAGCAATCGGGTAAAAATAAACAGCAGTAACTGCTTCATAAAGTAGATGCCCGCCACCATAAACATCAGCAGCAATAACACCTCAAGATTGGCGGCAATCTCTTCACGCACGTGCGTGGCGCTGGTCATGCCAATGACGACGGCTTCAATCGCCAGCAGGCCACCCGGCAGCAGCGGATAACATTTGAGCGCCATTGCCAGCGTAAAAATGAACTCAGCCACCAGCAGCCACCCGGCAACGAACGGGTTGATGAAGAAAATAATCGGGTTAACGATTAAGAAGGATAATAATGCGAGTTTGTACCAGTCCGGCGACTGGCCTAAAAAGTTGCGCCACAGCGCGCGACCCCAGGATAGCTCCATGGCAGTTTCCCTTACCTGTAAAAATGAAATCATGTTTTTATGTTTGACGGCAAAGCTTAGCGGGAGGAGGGAACGCAGGCAAGCTCTTCACGTGCTTCGTCGCGCCAATTGCGCCCCAGCGTTATCTGGAAAATGAAGCCTTGATCCACTTTTTCTTCATTGCCTCAGCTATCAGCTATCAGACCCGTCTGGTATGATGTGTGTAACTATGTTTTGCTGTGTAATGGAATTATTACTATGGTCATTAAGGCGCAAAGCCCAGCGGGGTTCGCGGAAGAGTACATCATTGAAAGTATCTGGAATAACCGCTTCCCCCCAGGCACTATTTTGCCCGCTGAACGTGAACTCTCTGAACTTATCGGAGTAACACGCACCACGCTACGCGAAGTGTTACAGCGCCTGGCGCGGGACGGCTGGTTGACCATTCAGCACGGCAAACCGACGAAAGTGAATAATTTCTGGGAAACGTCAGGCCTGAATATTCTTGAAACGCTGGCGCGCCTCGATCACGAGAGCGTTCCGCAGCTGATTGATAATCTGCTGTCGGTGCGTACCAACATCTCAACAATCTTCATTCGCACCGCATTCCGCCAACATCCGGACAAAGCGCAGGAAGTGCTGGCGACGGCAAATCAGGTAGCCGACCACGCTGACGCTTTTGCTGACCTGGACTACAACATTTTCCGCGGCCTGGCATTCGCGTCCGGCAATCCGATTTACGGCCTGATCCTCAACGGCATGAAGGGATTGTATACCCGTATTGGTCGTCATTATTTCGCCAACCCGGAAGCCCGCGGTCTGGCACTGAGCTTCTACCGTAAGCTGTCATTGCTCTGCGAGCAGGGCTCCCATGACCAGGTGTATGAGACGGTGCGCAGTTACGGTCACGACAGCGGCGAGATTTGGCATCGCATGCAGAAAAACCTGCCCGGCGATTTAGCCATTCAGGGCCGTTAATCGCTCAATGCCGGATGGTGGTGTGAACACCTTATCCGGCCTACGTGGATGTCTAGTGTAGGCCGGATAAGACGCTTTCGCGTCGCCATCCGGCAATAAGATTCACAGACCGTTCATTCTCGGCGGGCAACGTTCCAGCAGTTCCACGCTGCCATCCTCATTTTGTTGCTCCAGCGTTACGTCAAAACCCCATAACCGATGGACGTGCTTCAGCACCTCTTTGCGGCCCTTATCTAGCGGGGCGCGATTATGCGGGATATAGCGCAGTGTGAGAGAGCGATCGCCGCGCAAATCGACATTCCATACCTGAATGTTTGGCTCCAGGTTGCTCAGGTTATACTGCGACGACAGCCGGTTACGAATTTCACGGTATCCCTCTTCGTTATGAATTGCTGAGATTTCCAGATAATTATGTCTGTCATCGTCCAACACGGTGAACAGGCGGAAATCACGCATCACCTTCGGTGACAGGAACTGGCTGATAAAGCTCTCATCTTTAAAATCACGCATCGCGAAGTGCAGGGTTTCCAGCCAGTCAGAACCGGCGATATCCGGGAACCAGTATTTATCTTCCTCGGTCGGAGACTGACAAATACGTTTGATGTCCTGGAACATGGCGAATCCGAGCGCATAAGGGTTTATCCCGCTATACCACGGGCTGTTGTACGGCGGCTGGAACACCACATTGGTATGGCTGTGTAGAAACTCCAGCATAAACCGCTCGGTCACTTTGCCTTCATCGTACAGGTGGTTAAGGATGGTGTAATGCCAGAACGTCGCCCAGCCTTCGTTCATCACCTGGGTCTGTTTCTGCGGATAAAAATACTGGCTCACTTTGCGCACGATACGCAGCACTTCACGCTGCCAGGACTCCAGCAGCGGGGCATTTTTTTCCATAAAGTACAGCAGGTTTTCCTGGGGTTCAGAAGGATAACGCCGCGCTTCAAACACGGTTTTCTCTTCCTCTTTTTTCGGCAAGGTACGCCACAGCATATTTACCTGACTTTGCAGATATTCTTCGCGGCTTTTTTGCCGCGCTTTCTCTTCCTGCAATGAAATTTTTTGCGGGCGTTTATAGCGATCGACACCGTAGTTCATCAGTGCATGGCAGGAATCGAGCAGTTTTTCGACTTCGTCGACGCCGTAGCGCTCTTCACACTGGGTAATGTAGTTTCGGGCAAAAATCAGATAATCAACAATGGAGCTGGCATCCGTCCAGCTACGGAAAAGGTAGTTGTTCTTGAAGAAGGAGTTATGCCCATAGCAGGCGTGTGCCATCACCAGCGCCTGCATGGTGATGGTGTTCTCCTCCATCAGATACGCGATACATGGGTTGGAGTTGATGACAATCTCATAAGCCAGCCCTTGCTGACCGTGCTTATACAGACGTTCGGTTTCAATAAATTTTTTACCAAACGACCAGTGGGTATAGTTAATCGGCATCCCGACGCTGGAGTAGGCGTCCATCATCTGCTCGGAGGTAATGACCTCGATTTGGTGCGGATAGGTCTCCAGTCGGTAGAGTTTTGCCACGCGGTCTATTTCCGCCAGATAGACATCCAGCAGATCAAACGTCCAGTCGGGTCCATCGCTCAACCGTGTGGTGTCCTTGTTCATGGAATCAATCGTAGCCATTCGCGCACCCTCATTGTTGGCGGCACTCTCTGTCTGGAGTACCTCATTTCAAGCATAGAACACAGTGTTAAAAAACGTGCTGCGGCAGAAAATTTTTCTTTGCGATATCACGTTAATCCAACATCGAAAAACAGGATGTTCACGAAATTTTATGCTAGATAAAAATGACGCACAGCAGGAGATCCTAAAGCAGAGACATCCCTGTCGTTACCGCTATGTGTGAGGTACATCACCATAAAAAAGCCATATGTTGAATAATATTTTCAACTGAGTTATCAAGATGTAATTAGATGATTATTCTTTTACTGTTAACGGAGTGGCTATGCGAGTTGTCATACTGGGAAGTGGTGTCGTTGGCGTGACCAGCGCCTGGTATTTAAGTCAGGCTGGACACGATGTCACCGTCATTGATCGTGAGCCCGGTCCGGCGCTGGAAACCAGTGCGGCGAATGCGGGGCAAATCTCTCCAGGCTATGCAGCACCGTGGGCGGCACCCGGCGTACCGCTAAAAGCGATTAAATGGATGTTTCAACGCCATGCGCCGTTGGCCGTTCGCCTTGACGGCACGCAGTTCCAACTGAAATGGATGTGGCAGATGCTACGCAACTGTGACACCAGTCATTACATGGAAAACAAAGGTCGTATGGTGCGTCTGGCGGAATATAGCCGTGATTGCCTGAAGGCGCTGCGAGCCACTACCGGCATTGAATATGAAGGTCGTCAGGGCGGGACGCTGCAGCTATTCCGTACCGCGCAGCAGTATGAGAACGCCACGCGCGACATCGCCGTTCTGGAAGATGCGGGTGTGCCATATCAACTGCTGGAAGCCCATCGCCTCGCGGAAGTTGAACCGGCTCTGGCCGAAGTGGCGCATAAGCTGACCGGCGGGCTGCGTCTACCGAATGACGAAACCGGCGACTGTCAGCTGTTTACCCAACGCTTGGCACAAATGGCGGAGCTGGCAGGGGTTAAATTCCGCTTCAACACACCGGTTGATAAGCTGCTGAGCGATGGCGAGCAGATTTATGGCGTGCAGTGCGGTGAGGAAATTATCAAAGCCGATGCTTATGTGATGGCATTTGGCTCTTACTCCACGGCTATGCTGAAAGGGATGGTCGATATTCCGGTTTACCCACTCAAAGGTTATTCGCTGACCATTCCGATCGCGGAGGACGACGGCGCGCCGGTGTCGACTATCCTTGATGAAACCTACAAAATTGCCATTACCCGTTTTGATAACCGTATCCGCGTGGGCGGCATGGCGGAGATCGTGGGCTTCAATACTGAATTATTACAGCCGCGACGTGAAACGCTGGAAATGGTGGTGCGCGATCTCTTCCCGCGCGGGGGGCATGTGGAGCAGGCCACCTTCTGGACCGGGCTGCGGCCGATGACGCCGGACGGCACGCCGGTAGTCGGGCGTACCCGTTTTAAGAACCTGCTGCTCAACACCGGTCACGGTACGCTGGGCTGGACCATGGCCTGTGGATCGGGACAGTTGCTGAGCGATATTCTTTCTGGTCGCACGCCCGCCATCCCTTACGATGACCTGAGCGTGGCGCGTTACAGCCCAGGATTTTCGCCGTCACGTCCACGACATTTACACGGCGCACATAGCTGAGAAGGACGCGAGATGACCCGCCCAATACTGGCCAGCATTGACCTGCAGGCGTTGAAACAAAATTTAGGCATTGCACGGCAGGCCGCACCGGACGCCCGCGTCTGGTCGGTGGTAAAAGCCAATGCTTATGGACATGGCATTGAGCGCGTCTGGAATGCGCTGGGGACCACCGACGGTTTCGCCATGCTGAATCTGGAAGAAGCGATAACGCTGCGCGAGCGTGGCTGGAAAGGCCCGATCTTAATGCTGGAAGGTTTTTTCCACGCCGACGATCTGACGGTGTATGACCAATATCGTTTAACCACCTGTGTACACAGCAACTGGCAGCTCAAAGCGTTACAAAATGCCCGACTGAACGCTCCGCTGGATGTATACCTGAAGGTTAACAGCGGCATGAACCGTCTGGGCTTTTTGCCTGAGCGGGTGGCAACCGTCTGGCAACAGCTGCGGGCGATGCCGAATGTGGGTGAAATGACGCTGATGTCGCACTTTGCTGATGCCGAACATCCGGACGGTATTCAGGACGCGATGGCGCGTATTGCACAGGCGACGGAAGGGCTTGAATGCCGACGTTCGCTGTCAAACTCCGCCGCCACGCTGTGGCACCCGGAAGCCCATTTTGACTGGGTACGCCCGGGTATTATTTTGTACGGTGCCTCTCCGTCAGGGCAATGGCGGGACATCGCCAACACCGGTCTCAAACCGGTAATGAGCCTGAACAGCGAGGTCATCGGGGTGCAAACGCTGAAGGCCGGTGACAGGGTCGGCTACGGTGGGCGTTACACCGCACGCGGTGAACAACGTATCGGGATTGTGGCGACCGGCTATGCCGATGGATATCCGCGCCATGCACCGAGCGGCACGCCGGTGCTGGTGGACGGTGTCCGTACCGGGACGGTCGGCACGGTGTCGATGGATATGCTGGCAGTGGATCTGACGCCATGTCCTCAGGCAGGCATTGGTACGCCGGTAGAGCTGTGGGGCAAAGAGATCAAAATCGACGATGTGGCTACCGCGGCCGGTACGGTGGGGTACGAGTTGATGTGCTCGCTGGCGCTGCGCGTACCGGTTGTGACGGTGTAACTTTTGTAAAGTTGCCTGATGGCGATGCGCTTATCAGGCCTACAATAGCAGTACATTTGTAAGCCGGGTACGGCGCAGCCGCTACCCGGCAAAAACATCACTATTATTCATCCTCGTCTTCTGCCACGCGAACGCCGACTTTCAGCACCGAATTATCTTCTTTCTCGGCCACCGTCCAGATCATCCCGGCAAATTCGACCTGGTCGCCGACCACCGGTGCGGCGCCTAACAATTGCTGGACGATCTCACCCAGCGTCTGCTGCTTATCGCGATATTCAGTGCCATCTTCCAGCCCGTATATCAGCGCCACGTCGGCGTATTTGGCGCTGGCTTCGAGAATAAAGTCACCAAAGAAACGCTGGTCTAACGCGACCGGCGGCGACTGGCTGAACAGCTTGCCTAATGCGGGAAGATCGCGCTCGCGACCAATAACGCACAATACGTCACCTTCACGCAGGCGGGTGCTGCCCGACGGATGAAACAGCACGTTGTCACGAAACAGCGCGGCAATTCGCGTCTCGTCTGGCATATGCAGGTCGCGTAGTGCGGCCCCCACACACCATTTATCGGCACTCAGTTGATAAACAAACTGCTCCCAGGGATTGTCAGGATGAATATCCAGACCAATGCGCGAAACGGGCCAGCCGACCGGTGGAACCACCACTTTGGCTTTTTTGGCAGCCCAAGAGAGCGATGTCCCCTGAAACAACAGCGAAATCAGGACGACGAAGAACGCCACGTTAAAGAACAGACGGGCATTATCCAGCCCGGCCATCATCGGGAAGACGGCGAGGATGATCGGCACCGCACCGCGCAAGCCGACCCAACTGATGAAAATGCGCTCACGCAGATTAAAACCCCGGAACGGCAGCAGCCCGGCGAACACCGACAGCGGGCGGGCAACGAAAATCATCCAGGCAGACAAAATCAGCGCCGGAATGGCAATGGGCAGCAGGTCGGATGGCGTCACCAGCAGACCCAGTACCAGGAACATGGCGATTTGCGCCAGCCAGGCCAGGCCGTCAAAGTTTTGTAGAATACCGAACCGGTTGCGAATGGGGCGATTACCCAACAGGAAACCACACAGGTAGACCGCCAGAATACCGCTGCCTTCCAGCGCGGTGGTGAGGGCAAAAATCAGGATCCCGCCGCTTAACGCCAGCAGTGGATACAATCCGGCAGGCAGCGAAATCCGGTTAATCATTTGCTGGAGCAGATAACCGCCACCCAGACCCAGCGCAATACCCAGACCGAACTGTTGAATAATATGCACCGCGAACATCCAGCTTAAGCCGGTCTCGTGGTTTTGGATCATTTCAATTAGCGTGATGGTCAGAAACACCGCCATCGGGTCATTGCTGCCCGATTCTATTTCCAGCGTCGAGCCGACACGTTCGTTCAGACCCTTCCCACCGAGCAGGGAAAATACCGCCGCGGCGTCGGTTGAGCCAACAATCGCGCCAATCAATAAACCCTCGATGAGATCCAGATGAAACAGCCACGCGGCCATCATGCCGGTTAAGCCGGAGGTGATCAGCACGCCCACGGTCGCCAGTGATAATGCCGGACCGAGCGCTACGCGAAAGGAACTGGCCTGGGTACGCATCCCGCCATCAAGCAGGATAACCGCCAGCGCCAGGTTACTCACCATGTAGGCGAAAGGGTAGTTATCAAAAGGAATACCGCCAATGCCATCTACGCCCGCTAACATACCGATCGCGAGAAATATCACCAGGATCGGGATACCAAGACGTGATGAGAATGAACTGAGTAAGATACTGCAGGTGACGAGAACGGAACCCAAAATAAAAAGGCTAATAATTGCTGCGGCATCCAACGTTCGGTTACTCCTGAATTACGCTGTTTCGTATTAACAAACCCTAACATATTAGCGGCAGAAACAGCGTTTTACTTAGCCCTGTTAGCAGCTTTTTTTACGATTTCAGCACCGGATGCCCGGTTAAGGTGAGCTGGCTGCTATTTTTCACGTTTCGCAGCACCGCTTTTGCCCCGAGCGGGAGCGTGACGGTGCGCTGTTCGTGACCAAAATCGAGACCGCTAATCAACGGTACCGACAGTCTGGCACGCAGAAATGTGCAGACTTCCTCCAGATTGTAGCCAGCGTCGTAATCGTTTGGTGCGCTGCCGCTAAAACTGCCGAGAATAATGGCGTTCTGACGGGCTAAAATGCCCGCGAGGTACAGCTGCAACAGCATGCGCTCGACGCGGAACGGATGCTCATTAATGTCTTCCAGCACCAGAATACCGTTATCAATGGCGGGCATATACGGGGTGCCAATCAGCGAAATGAGCATCGCCAGATTACCGCCCCACAGCGTGCCTTCGGTGGCGCAGTCCGGACCATCACCTTGCCAGTCGATAGTAAATTGCGCATTGCGTAATGCCTGCCAGAAATGGTGTTCGGTAAACGCGTTCATTTCTTCGGCACCAAAATTGGCCGCTAACATCGGGCCGCTGAAGGTAATGACGTTGCCTTGTGCCAGTAGGCCGCACTGGATTGCCGTAAAGTCGCTGTGTCCGCAAATGAGCAGTGGGTCGTGTTGCTGGCGGGCGGTCAGTGCCTGCCAGTCAATAGCATCCAGTAAACGGCTGGCGCCATAGCCGCCGCGCACCGCCAGTACAATGGTATCGGGCGTTTTCAGCTCAACCAATGCATTCACATCCGCTAACCGTTCGGTTTCCGTCCCGGCAAAACGCTGGTAGCGACGTGCAATAACCGCCGAGTTTGTGACCTGATGACCGGCCTCAGTAAGGCGCGAAAGCCCGCGCAATGCCGCTTGCTGGTTGATACAGTAGCCCGAGGGGGCAATTAAGTGAAACCGGGACATGGCATTTCCTTGCTACAACTAAAACCAAATGTATATCATGCCGCGTAGGTATGTCGTTGTCACCTCAGCGACAGGTTCCGGCTATAAGGATAGATGACGTGAAATTGAGATGGTTTGCTTTTTTGGTTGTATTACTTGCGGGCTGTAGTTCAAAACAGGATTACAAAAATCCGCCATGGAATGCTGAAGTTCCGGTTAAACGCGCAATGCAATGGATGCCGATCAGTGAAAAAGCCGGCGCGGCCTGGGGGGTAAGCCCACAATTGATTACGGCCATCATCGCCATTGAATCAGGCGGAAATCCGAATGCGGTCAGTAAATCTAACGCCGTTGGGCTGATGCAGCTCAAAGCCTCTACCTCCGGACGGGATGTCTACCGTCGGATGGGCTGGAGTGGCGAGCCGTCAACCAGTGAGCTGAAAAACCCTGAGCGCAACATCTCAATGGGTGCCGCGTACCTGAATATTCTCGAAACCGGACCATTGGCCGGCATCGAAGACCCACAGGTGATGCAATATGCGCTGGTGGTGTCATATGCCAACGGTGCGGGGGCGTTGCTGCGGACATTCTCCTCCGACAGGAAAAAAGCCATCAACAAAATCAACGATCTCAGTCCGGATGAGTTTATTGAGCATGTGGCTGATAATCATCCGGCGCCGCAGGCTCCGCGTTATATCTGGAAGCTTCAGCAAGCGCTGGATGTGATGTAGTTCGCGTGAGGTTACTCGCGTACCTTGTTGGATTTTTCCCGGGCCTCACGTTCGAGTGAAAAAATAATCCGCTGTAAGTTCCGCTCCACCGCCGGGCTGACGTTGAGAAAACGGAAGCTCAGGCGGGGAGTAGTGATGGTTTCATTTTTCCCGTCGATAACTTTGCGCTCGCTGATGGAAATAAGCTGGGCGTCAACGTGGTACACTCCCCATTGTTCCATGTTGATTTCAACCTGCGAAAAGCGCATGCCCTCCACCAGTCCTTCTGGTTTTGCCTCTTCTAACAGCGCGCCCATCCCGCCGAGCGATAAATCGAACAACCGAAAACGTAAAATGCTGTTGTCCGGCATTTTTGCCGTGCAGTGATAGGGCGGATGCAATGGGGCACCAATACGGAAATATTCCCGGCGCTGGACAAACCACAGCGCGGGCGGCAGCGACGAGATAAATGCCGGCAACCGTTGAAATTCCCCTTTTTTGAGCTGAGGCAGGGTGAACTCGACCTTGGCGCCCTGCGTTTCAGCGATGACAGAGACGTGGTTTGCCCGCTGAACGGCCTGGTTTTCATATTCCTGGCTGCCAAAATCCATAACTAATTCATCCGGGCTCACCGCGAGAATTTTGCTGATGAATTGCCCTCCTGACCAGGAGATTCGCAGGGGGATCTGCTGTGAATTTAAGTCGCGGAGAACGCCTAACACCGCCAATGGATTTTGCTTCAGGAACTGCTCATGGTAGTTGCTCACACCTAATGACTCCTGGATGCCTGGTTTGTCGTTGGATTATCGGCATCGCGCGACAGAACTTAATACAAATGGATGAAATTTTTTATTAAGTCCGCTGAACGCAAGCTGTAGAAAAACGCCGGGCGACGGCTTGCCTATACTTAACGTACTGGCGCAGGAATGGCTTGCGCGTGCGTTCATTGGAAAGAGGGCCTGAAAATGGGAATTATTGCCTGGATTATTTTTGGTCTGATTGCGGGTGTTATCGCTAAACTGCTCATGCCGGGGCGCGATGGCGGAGGATTTATTCTGACCTGTATTCTCGGCATTGTCGGGGCTGTGGTTGGCGGATGGCTGGCAACCATGTTTGGTATCGGGGGAGATATCAGCGGGTTTAATCTGCACAGTTTCCTGGTGGCCGTCGTCGGTGCCATTCTCGTGCTGGGGATTTTCCGGTTGGTACGGCGAGATTAATTCAGCGGCCCCTGCGGGGGCCGCCTCTCATGGCTAATCTGGTGTGATTTATTGCACGGTCTGCGTTGTTTTTTCAGTTACTGGCCGTGTCGACGGGACGCTATCACAGGGTTTTTCTTTGGCGCAAATCAGGTCGAGCATTTTTAAGGTGACGCCGTTGGTCCAGCCAAAGCCGTCCTGTAACGGGTACTCGCCACCGCCACCGCCGGTTCCTGTGCTGCTGACGTCGTATTTTTCAACCAGCTTTTTCTCCCGGTCATAGGTATGCTGCACGTTGGTCAGGAAGCGCCAGGTGACCTCCATGGCGACCTTATCCTGGCCGTAGTTTTGTAACCCGGACGCTGCAACCCACTGGAGTGGTGCCCAGCCGTTCGGGGCATCCCACTGTTGACCGCTTTTCACCGACGTTGTGGCCAGACCGCCGGGTTGCAGCAGATGCGCCTGGGTCGCCGCAGCCACCTTGCTGGCGCGATCGTTGGCCGCCGCATTGACATACAACGGGAACAGGGCGGCGGCGGTCAGTTGATTGCGTACTTTCTGACTTTTTAAATCGTAGTCGGCATACCAGCCCTCTTTATCGTTCCACAGGTAGCTTTCAATCCCTTTTTGTCGCGCATTAGCGAAGCCTTCGTACTGTGTAGCTTTGGCTTCATCCCCTGCGGCTTTGCTGGCAAGCGCAATCATTTTTTCCATCTTGAACAGCAGCGCATTGAGATCGACAGGGACGATGCTGGTGGTGCGCAGGGTGCTTAACTGGTTCGGGTTGTCCATCCAACGTGAGCTAAAATCCCAGCCCGAGGCGGCGGCCGAACGCAGGTCGCGGTAAATGTCGGTGGCCGGACGGTTCGGATTGCTTTTGGCGGTGGCGATATCTTCAACCCAGGACTCGGGTCTTGGCGTATCACGGTCATCCCAGTAGCGGTTTAACACCGTGCCGTCAGCCAGTTTGACTACCCGTTTGTTCTGCTGACCTGGCTTAAGCGTTTCGACGCCCTCCATCCAGTAGCTGTACTCTTTCTGCATCTGCGGCAGGTATTTTTTCAGCGCATCATTACCGTCGTGCTGCGCCAGCAGTTCAACCATAAAGGCGAAGAACGGCGGCTGGGAGCGGCTCAGATAATAGCTGCGGTTACCGTTAGGAATGTGTCCCCAGGCATCAATCTCGTAAGCGAAGTTCGCCACCATGTCAGAGACCTTGTCCCAGTGGTTGCTCTCGGCAAGCCCCAGCATAGTGAAATAGCTGTCCCAGTAATAAATTTCGCGAAAACGTCCGCCGGGCACCACATACGGCTCCGGCAGCGGCAGCAATGAGTCCCATTTTTCCACGTCAGTCGTCGAGCGCGTTAGCACTGGCCACAGCCCGTCGATATGCTCACGCAGCGACTGCCCGGCGGGCGGTACGTATTTCTCACCCTCTTTGGGCAGCGTAAAATTCACACCGACGAAATGACGAAGATCGAAGCCGGACTGGTTTTTTTGCATCCGATAATCAGCAAGGATCATCAGCGGATCGCTATTGGGCACTGCATCGGCAAAGGTTTTCTGATCCGGGAACAGTTTGGCGGTTTGCACATCATTAAACAGAGGGCCGAGCAGGATATCAGGGGGCTGCGGCGTTGCGGCGGGCTGTTCCTCGGCGTGGGCGCCGAATGAAGCAAGGGCCAAAAGGGTACTTGCGAGCGTGAGTTTTACTGTAACAGAGAGCAGGCCAGGATGGCGAATTGCTGGCGTTATCATCGGGTAATCTCCTTAGCGGCGTGCCGAAGTTGCGGCATTTACCATGAGAAAACCTTAGTCCAGGATCGACCGTTACGCGTTATAGGGACCCTATTTTGCGAACAAACAGAGGTTTCTGCACGTGATGTGAAAGCTGCACGCCCTTTGTGATAACAGGACGTGCAGCGGCGTTTAGCCCACGCGGATGACCTGATGTGCCGCGCAGTCAAGGGTCAGGGTGTCCCCCATTTTGATGGCGTCGAGCGCCTCACCCTGCTGGCATACCCAGCCGATCCCCATCTCGCGGGCAATGATTGCCGAATGGGACGCCTCGCTGCCCGCGCGCAAACAGATACCTTTGATGGTCAGCGGATCCAACTGCAGTACGGTGGACGGGTAAATGACGTCTGCCACCAGGATTGTCGGGCGAATAAAGGTCGGGATTTGAGCGGGTATTCCGGTCAAATGCCGCAGTGAGCGGTACAGTAAATCGTCAATATCGATATACCGCGCCTGCAAATAGGGGTCGTCGAGCTGGAGATACTGCTGACTCAGGTCGCTCAATACCGTATGCCAGGCATGTTCGGCGCGACACTGTTTTTCGCGCATGATAGCGCAGGCCATGTCATATAACTCGGTATCGTCCAGCAGCGTGTGGTGGCCGGAGAAAATCGCGGCGATATCGGCGGAGTATTTCTCTTCGGCAAGCGCTGTTAAACAGTTCAGATCCTCCAGCGTATTGCGGATTGCCGCCTGTAACCGCTGCTGTTCGTACGGTAAATCGGTGGCAGGCTGCGGGGCTACCTCTGCGGCGACCGGCGTATAGCAAAAGGCCATCCCCGTTGCTTGTATCGGTGCTGAGTTGGTGATGCCGCCGGTATGTGGCTGTTCAACGGACTCACCAAAGTTCTGCGCAGCCAGTTGTTTGAATGCCGCCAGCGCGTCGTCGGCCTGTTCACCTTTGGCAATTAAGCGCAGCGTGTCATTACAACGCACCTGCAGCAGCGCGATTTGGTTCAGGCTGTCCGGGACCACGCACTTACCGTTTTTCTCAAGCAGCATGTCGGCGCGAAAGCCAGACAGCGTGGAGACCAGCCGTGACGCCGGGCGAACGTGGATGCCGTTGGGGTTTTTGACCACCACGGCAACAGAGCGGGCCTCGTCATCAGCAGAGAGGTCTTCCGGCGAGGTCACGACCGGGGACGACGGTGGTAAACCCAGTTGCGCATATTTGGCATCGAGGGCGCTCATGGCATCGCGAATGACGCGGTCGATATCGGCACCTGCTGCGGCGCTGACCGTTGCGGCCAGGGTGCCTTCTACCAGCGGGGCTGCGCACAAGCGTACCTTCGCGGCGATCGTCGGATCGAGCAGTTCCAGGGCGGTTTCCGCACTTAATAACGCGCTGCCGATATCCATCATCACCAGCACGTGATCCGTGTCCGCGACGGACTCAATGGCTTCCATCACTTTAATTGGATCGGTGCCGATAGGATTATCGGGATCGTCAATGCCCGCGGCGATCGCGAGTTTGCACCCTTCGCCCATTAACATCTGTCGGGCTAACTCGCCGACGCCTGCGCCCAACTGTGCGCTATGAGACACAATAACCAGGTTTACCATCGCTTTATCCTTACTCTCTGGCGGCCTGAGCCAGCATTTGCATCATAAACATCACCGACGTTGCGCCGGGATCCTGATGCCCGATACTGCGCTCACCCAGATAGCTGGCACGACCTTTACGTGCCTGCATGGTGATGGTGCTTTGTGCAGCCGCTTCTGCTTGTTGACTCGCCGTGTCCAGCGCCGCCTGTACACTCAGTTTTTGTTCGCAGGACTGACGTAGCGACTCGACCACCGGCACCCAGACATCACACATGGTTTTGTCACCAGGCTCGGCTTTACCTCGGCTAATCACGCCTTCTGCGCCATCGCGCATCATTTGATACAGCTCGTCCAGCGTCAGGCTCTGATGGGCCTGAGTCACCTGTGCGGCGCGGATGAAGAAGGTACCGAACAGTGGACCGCTGGCCCCGCCGACGCTGGAAAGCAGCACCATGCCGGTGTTTTTCAAAATGAAACCGATGTCTTTATCCGCAATGGACGGCAGTTTTTCGACCACTTTACTGAAGCCACGGTGCATGTTCAGGCCGTGGTCGGCGTCGCCAATTTCCCGGTCCAGACCGGTCAGAAAATCACTTTCTGTGATAAATATTTCACCGCAGCGATAAAGCCAGTTAACGATTTGTGTTCTGTTGAGGGACATTATGAATCTCCTTATTTACCCCAGTTGAGAGCAGGGGTGTGTACCGGTGCATCCCACAGGTTCAGCGTTTCGTCATCGACCTTTAACAGGGTGATGGAGAAGCCGGTCATATCCAGAGAGGTACAGTAAGAGCCAATCAGATTGCGTTCGATGATGATACCCGCATCCTGACAGCGGCTTTCAAGACGGTTATAGACGCCGAACAGCTCGGATAGCGGCGTTGCGCCAAGGTTATTGACCAGCGCAATGACGCGGTCGCCCTGTTGCAGCGCTTGTTTGGTTTCTTTACCTTCCTGCCAGGCACCCTGGATGTTGTCCCAGTGGCGCAGCGTACGGCTGTAGTGACCGTTTTCCAGCAGGGTGTCGAACATTTCATCCACGGTCTGGTCGAGGGAAGAGAAGGCGCGTCGGTCGATCCCCGGCTCCCCATGAATGCCGACGCCAAACTCCATTTCGTTATCCTGCAGCGTAAACGAAGGTTGCCCTGCGGCCGGGACAGTACAGGCGCCGATAGCAATGCCGATAGAGTGACCGAGGTTATTCAGTTTGCGACCCAATGCGGCACACGCTTCCAGCGAGTCTCCGCGCTCGGCAGCCGCGCCGACCAGTTTTTCAATCAGCACGGTATTCGCAACACCGCGACGTCCGGCGGTATACAGGCTATCTTTTACCGCTACGTCGTCGTCAACAACCATGGTCGTGACCTTGACGCCGCTTTCGTGCAACAGCTCGGTAGCGGTTTCAAAATTCAGAATGTCACCGGTGTAATTTTTGATGATTAGCAGCACGCCTTCGCCACCGTCAATTTGCATGGCGCATTCGAACATTTTGTCCGGGGTTGGCGAGGTGAAAATCTCCCCCGGACAGGCACCGGAAAGCATGCCCTGACCAATATAGCCGCAGTGCATTGGTTCATGCCCGCTGCCGCCACCTGAAAGTAGCGCCACTTTACCCATCACCGGCGCGTCAGCACGAGTGACGTATACCGGGTCCTGATGCAGCGCCAGAGAAGGGTAGGCTTTTGCCAGCCCGGCGAGTTGTTCATTCAGTACGTCTTCAACACGGTTGATCAATTTTTTCATTTTTATGCTCCGTAGACAGTCCTGAGATGGCTGCAAAAAACGGCAGACATCTGGTGTAGGGTATCGGTGATGTACAGCGCCACGGCGACCTCTCGCTGCCGATAAGGTAATTTTGCATATGGGTTGTCAAAAGAAAATTGCCGTAATGAGCGTTTCAATACGGAACATCTTCGCTGATAAATGTTCCGTATTGAAACGTAGTGGTGCATAAAACAGCGGAAATGAGAGATGCGGCAGGTTTAGCGCAAAACGCCTCAGCGTGGGGAGGTGAAGTAAAAACCACCTGCATTGCAGGTGGTTTTGTTCGCAAGAGCGGAGTCCGGTCTTAGCCCGGATAGATACCACGATCTTTACGCGCCAGCAGAATACGCTCACAGGCGACAATGTAGGCGGCAGTACGCAGAGAGCAGGATTTCTCCGCGGCTTTTTCCCACACGTGGACCATTGCGTCGGTCATGATCTTATCCATGCGCGCGTTGATCTCTTCTTCGCTCCAGAAGAAGCTTGCCATGTCCTGCACCCATTCAAAGTAGCTGACGGTAACGCCACCGGCGTTACAGACCACGTCAGGTACCACAACGATACCGCGGCTGGCCAGTACGTCATCGGCATCCGGGTAGGTTGGGCCGTTTGCGCCTTCGAGCACCAGCTTACAGGTCAGCGTTTCCGCGCGATGACGGGTGATCTGGCCTTCAAGCGCAGCCGGGATCAGAATATCCATCTCCACGCTCCAGAACGCTTCGCTGGCGATGGTTTCAGCACCCGGGAAACCGGCAATTTGTTTGTGCTCTAACTGCCATGCAGTCAGCGCAGTCATGTCGATCCCGGTGGTATTAAACAGGGTGGCGGTATGATCCTGAATAGCGACCACGCGTGCACCCGCACCGGCGAACAGGCGAGCTGCTTCACTCCCCACGTTACCAAAACCTTGCACCGCCACGCGAGCGCCTTCAACGGCGATGTTGGCACGGCGCGCTACTTCCAGACCGCTGACGAATACGCCGCGACCGGTGGCTTTATCACGACCCAGAGAGCCGCCAAGATGGATTGGTTTACCGGTGACCACGCTGGTCACGGTAGTGCCGTGGTTCATGGAGTAAGTATCCATCATCCACGCCATGACTTTCCCGTTGGTACCGACATCCGGGGCAGGAATATCTTTCTGCGGTCCGATGATAATGCCGATTTCACTGGTATAGCGGCGGGTCAAACGCTCCAGTTCGCCCTCAGACAACGAGAAAGGATCGACGCGAACACCACCTTTCGCACCGCCATATGGCAGGTTAAGCGCGGCGCATTTGATGGTCATCCACGCAGAAAGAGCCATCACTTCGTTAAGATCAACATCAGGATGATAACGCACGCCGCCTTTACCTGGGCCTCGGGAGAGGTTGTGCTGCACGCGGTATCCTTCGAAATGGCGGATGGTACCGTCATCCATTTGCACCGGGATATCGACAATCAATGCGCGTTTTGGGTGACGCAGGGTATCCACCCAGTGGGAAAGTTCACCCAAGTACGGGGCCACACGCTCGATTTGTTGCAGGTAGGTATTCCAGGCAGATGTGCTGCTATCTGAAGCGTAAGATAACTTATCCATGATAAACCTTAGTTATAAAAGTAATATGTGCTTAATTTCGCCGTGGTATACAGTGGATCTCACCATATAAACGTAAATTTAACATTTTTTTCAAACAACGGCCTGCCTTCAGGGCACGGATTGTCATGTCTGTGGGTTAGGTTTTTAGTTGGAATGTGAATAATTATCCGGGATTCACAGGGTTTTTGGCGGTTTTTTTGATAATAAACCAGTTGCAGTGCATAAGATGTGCGGCTTGCTATTTGTCAGATTTATGACGCACCTCTAAAAGTAAAGAATATGATAATAAATTGTATTTTCCTTATTGCATTTCTGCTCTCAGTAGGTCACCGAGATGGTCACCGTATCGGCATAGTTATCAGGGGTAAAATTGCTGCTCGGAACGGTGGCATACACCGGATAATCGGTGGTTAACCCCGTACCTGTGCCTGCTACTGCATTAAGCGACGTATTTCCCCAGATAGTCCCCGTCGGGCCAGGTGTTGAACTTAGCTGATACGGCACTTTATCCTGATTGGCCCCGGTTCCTTTCAATACACCATAACCTGATGTATTCCCATTGGAAGGCTGCAATCCAATGGTATAGGGAGTGTTATTGGTGCAGGCGACCCCGAGTGCACTGCTTGCCGTGACGTTGCGGTCAGTGGCTTTAGACGGGTTAAAGGTAATGTTATTGGCGTAGCCGATCGCGCACTGTTTTGTGACGTTGGCCGAGACGGTGAAGGGTAGCCTGGCGGCGACGGTATCACCACAGGTCGTGGGTGGCAAAACCAGACCGGGATTGAGCGTCACCAGAGCTGTTGCCGTCGTATAGCTATCCTGATAGTTTCCCGGCACGGCGGTCGTTTGCGGGGTGTTGAGCTTCGCGTACACCGTCAGCGTACCGGTCACCGGTGTCAGGTTAAGTAAGTTGAGCTTTACCATCGGGAAGGTGGCGCCCGACTGATACTGACTTCCCCATATTTTGCTATGTCCCGCGTCCTGGTACAGCTGATAGGTCAGCGTTCTGGCTGGCGTACCACTCAATGACATATTCCTCGTGGTGACCTGGCCGCTGACGCCGGAGATGCCAATATTAAAGCACAGATTAATCCCCGCCAGCACGTCGCCCAGCTCTTTAGCACAGCTGTAGTTAAAGGTCATCGCGGATGTTACAGCTGACGTTGGCAGTGGATTGACGGCGCCAAAATTAACCGGCTGCACGTTGCTTACTGAACAGGTGACCGCGTAAACGAATCCTGGGTTTACGAGTAATCCGCTAATCAGGGGCAGATTTCTTAGCCACATAAAATTACTCCTGTTATCGGCATACCAGTGGGCCAATTTGCACGATGCCTCGCGCTGAGGCCGGGTAGTCAAATTTGACGCTGCAGGTACCGGTTTCTGTCTTAATACGCAGAGCGTTGTGTTGTTCCAACGTGTCGAACCAGGTCATCCCGTCAAACCCAACAAGTGATGACTGGCCCGCGCCAGTGGTGGCAATGGCCATGCTGCCTTCGGGGATAGCCTGCCCCTGTTCATCGACGAGGATCACCTGCGCGGCGCGTATTGGCGTAATGCCAAAACTGACCAGCGTGCCGGAACGGTCTGCAGGGGTGGCATTCGCCTCGACGTGAGTGATGCGCATATTGGCGGGCAGGTCCATCGGGTCAATGCTGATCTGGTTTTTTTGATAGCTGTTCAGGGAGGTAACCAGCAGCAGGCCATTGTCATCACTGCTGCCGATCACGTTGTTTTGTAGCTTGATGGGAACGTCGGGAATGCCGTCGGTCGACACCACGGCAAAGCCATTGCTAATTTCACGCGCGGCAAACAGGCCGCCGCCCATCATCACCACGGACCCGGTCGCACCGGCATAGCCATAGTGGTTATCCGGCAATTGGCTGAAGCCGGTGTACGCTTTCCCGTAACGACCTAAATAACCTACTTCCCCCTGGCCGCTTTGTTGAGATGCTTGCTGGCTGGCGGCGACGTTCCAGCCCCAGCCCCCGTCAGCTGGCGGCGTCTGGCTGGCATTCAACTGGTAGCCGGTTTCGTCATTCGTACGCTGGATGGTGCTGCTGACGCTCAGATTACGAGGAGTGGTGACGGTCACCATCAGGTAGACGCTGCGGTCGCGGTTGTCATCAACGTTCTGGTTGAACCCTGCGTTAAGGGACACGGTATCAGTGAGGGACTTGTACCAACTGGCGTTGGCATAGCGCACGGCGCTTTCATGCGGGTAGCGAAATTGCAGGTAGCTCAGGCTGATATTTCCGGCGGACGCCAGCGAATAGCCCACCACCGTGTTGCTGCTCAGCGTCGGTGGTGGTTCGCCATAATGGGTCGCCACATCACGATAATCGCCGGAGGTGGCGGTAGTACTGGTGCTGAAATTGAATTTCTCTCCGGACCAGCGGTATCCCATGCTGTATAAAAAACCGTTTTTCCCGGCGTCCGCACTTGCCGCCAATGCCGTAGAGAATGTGCCGCTGTGGATATCTGGGATCCAGTCGTTGCTGAAACCGGCATTAATCAGCCCGTCGCTGGTTTCGGCGTGCGCACCTGCGGTGAAGTTACTGCTGAATCCCCGACGCCATGTCCCGCTGATCGCCGGGGCGCTGGCATACTCAAATGAGGCGTACCCGTAGTTTTCGCGCACCACCCCAATCTCGGCTGACCACGAGGTCAGACCTTCGCGCAGCAGCTGTTGATCGTTGTAAAAAGAGAAATTTTGCACCGTCGTTCTGCCCAGCGCATCTGTCATCATCACTTGACCCGTCCCCGCACCGCTGATATTTGGCAAGGTGTTGATCTGAAAACTGCCCGC
The DNA here is from genome assembly GCF_005280805.1 of Citrobacter sp. TBCS-14. Lineage (NCBI taxonomy): Bacteria > Pseudomonadati > Pseudomonadota > Gammaproteobacteria > Enterobacterales > Enterobacteriaceae > Citrobacter > Citrobacter sp. TBCS-14. The sequence continues at coordinate 691,871 of NZ_SZWM01000164.1, read as the reverse complement.
CGGGACTTCACCGTTGTAGTACCTGACCCCGTCGACATACAACTCTACGTTGGACGGCACCGTTGCGGAGCCGAGATACGCGGGAAGCGGGGTGGTTGGCATATACGGCTGCAAACCAAAATCGGTCCCAATTTGAATCCCGCCGATGCGGGTTGGGCGGGAGCCGGTGAGCGAACTGGTCAGCGTATCCCCCACGGTCAGTGCCAGCATCGTTTCCGGGAATGATGAGCGCCAGCTGGTATCCAGTCGGTAAAAGGCGTTATCGGCATCGGTTTCAGTGGAGTACTGGGTGAGTTGAGTGGTACTTAACACCCCTGAACCATTAAAAGCGCGCAGTTCGCTAAACGTATTAATGCTGCTGGCGTCACCCTGCTCTGCGTAAATATCATAATTGAGCAATGCGCCGCCCGCGGTGGAGGCCATCGGGGCAGTTTCTGCGGGTGGGTTAAGCTGGGTGGTGGCAAGGTCGAGTTCACTTAGTGGTACGGTTAGCGCCAGCGTTTGCAGTTGTTTATTGTAGTCAACGTTCAGCTGCGCAATATCATACAGCCCGACAGGCTGAGTAGTTTCCTCTGGTAGACGAAAACCCAGCGTGCGTAGGGTATTGGCACTGGCGTACAGCTTTTCGTTTTCATAGCCAAAATGAACCAATCCAGCGGCATTGCCGTTGACCGTCACGTCGAGATATAAATCGACTCCGGGCAAGGGGGACTCATCACGAATAATGCCCGTGTCCGTTGGGGTGTTTGTCTGTGCGTGCACGCAGGCCATTCCCGAGAGTAAGGCCCCATTAAGTACGCCATATTTCACCACAAGCCAGAGCCAGTCAGAGTTCTTGTACTGTTTTTTGGCCATTGACCGTGACTTCAACTTTTCCGCCGTAATGAGTATCACTGGCTGACGGGGAGACTATCCACCGCATCGTTGAACCTGGAAGAACGTAGCCTAGCAGTCCTGGACTGATCACTTTTTTCGCGCCATTACGTTGTATAAATGTGGCGGCGGATAATTGGGCATGAGCGTTTCCCTGATTACTGACTTCAAGAAAGTGTTTGCCGTCACGCTGTTGCAGTTTCCACTGTAATTTTGCCGCTGTGTCAGCCTGCGTTGTGGGTTGAATAAACACGGGCACGGAATAATGCATCACAAATTTCAGTTTATTTTTTTGTAATTTTGCAGGGGGTAATTCATCAATGGATAAGCGATAGGCCTCTTCAACAGACGCCGATGGCGGCGCGGTTCGAATCACGCGGATGAGCTGTCGTTCACCCGGGGCTAATGCCAGCATGGGTGGACTGATGACCAGTCCCTGAGAGGGTGACAACGTATCGCCGTCTGCTCCCTGACGCCAGTGGAAAACGCGCACCTGCGCATTCAGCACGTTTTCACCTGCGTTGCTTAACCAGATACCGTCGGCATTTTGCGTCGCCTGCAGTGTCAGCGTAACCGGCGCTATTTGCAGCCCGCTTGCCGCCGCGATATTAATGCTCATGGCTATTCCTGACAGACACGCGAAGGCGCACCGCTGCACAGGCAGTTTCAATGTCATGGGTCGTCCTGAGGTTAGTAGTTAACGTTAACCGTTACGAGATCGGCATAGTCATCAGGCGTGAAGTTGGCGCTCGGAGCGGTGGCATACACAGTGAAGCTTTGTCCCAGCCCGGTTCCGGTCGAGGCCACCCCATTTCCCACGCTTTCCGCAGTGGCTGTATTACCCCAAACCGGACCCGTTGCAGACGTTTGGTTCAACTGGTACGGCACTTTATCCGTGTTGGTTGCTGCGTTGGCCACCGAGGACATTGCCCCTCTGCCCGTGGTATTCCCGCCGTTAGCGACCGAAGGTGCCAGACCTATAAAATAAGGTGTCGTCTTGGAGCAATTAATGGAAATGGTATTACTGGCCGATGTATTTGTCGCAGTGGCATTGACCGATCCCAGGGCAATATTTGACCCTGAACCTGCGGTAACGGTACAGGCTTTTTGAATCGTCATTAGCACCTGAAACGTGCCGTTTGCGGTAACAGCATCAGCCGCTGAAATGATGGAAAAGGCGCTGCAACAAAGAATTAAGCGAGTGAGGATAACTGGAGCCATATTCTTTACCTTTTTCAAATAACCACATTTTTTACTTTAAAAATACAATAATGCGGCATATGGAGACATATTCTAACCCTAGGATAAGTATGAGTCGTACGCCAGTTGGTCTAATGAATTTTACTTAGGAAAAAGGTGATGGCGTCGACAAAAAATAGTACCAACAGGTGAGTATTATTCAGTTATTACCGTTTCTAAAATCCGCATTCTGCAATTAATGCATCCTGATACACGCAATGTGAAAACGTGGTTATTCCCCGATGCTTCACGCAAAGTTAAATTAAATGTGACAACTTTCTACCCGCTTGTTGTGTAGACTTTCAGTATCGGGATCGTGGGGGACAATGAAGTGAATCAGGATAAGAAATTACTTATCGTAGAAGACGATGAAAACATCGCTGAGCTGTTACAGCTTCATCTGCGTGAGGAGGGTTTTACGGTGACGCATGCGGTAAATGGCAATATTGGTATGGCGTTACTTAACCAGGGGGGGTGGGATGCGCTAATCCTGGATCTAATGCTGCCTGGCGTTGACGGGCTTGAAATCTGTCGCCATGCCAGAACGATGACGCGTTATACGCCCATCATTATTATCAGCGCTCGTTCAAGTGAAACCCATCGTATTCTCGGTCTTGAACTGGGGGCTGATGATTACCTTGCGAAACCGTTTTCAATGCTTGAACTGGTCGCCCGTGTAAAGGCGCTCTTTCGCCGTCAGGAAGCAATGAGTAAGAATTTACGGCTGGATGCTGGTGTACTGATTTTTGATAACCTCTCTATTGATCCGCTGGCTCGGGATGTTCAACTTAATCATCAGTCGGTGGAGTTGACGCCCAGAGAGTTTGATTTGCTTTATTTTTTTGCCAGACATCCGGATAAAGTCTTTTCCCGTTTGAGTCTGCTAAATCAGGTCTGGGGGTACGAACATGAAGGCTATGAGCATACGGTGAATACACATATCAATCGTTTAAGGATCAAAATTGAGGATAACCCGGCGGAACCTAACTTTATCCGTACCGTCTGGGGAAAGGGCTATAAATTCACCGCACAGCCACGCGAGTAACCATGCGAACTTATACACTTTCACAGCGTTTAACGCTGGTTTTTGCTCTCCTGTTTATTACGTCGTGTGCCCTGTTGGGCTGGCTGCAGGTGCGAACCAGTACTGAATACAGTAAGGCCGTAATTCAGCAGCTTTCTGCGGATCTTGCCGGGCATATCAACCAAAGTTACCCTCTGCTTGAACGCGATGGCCTTAATAAAGAGTCGATGCGTAATTTATTTGATCATCTGATGGCGGTGAATCCCAGTGTAGAAGTTTATTTACTAGACAAAGAGGGCAATATTATTGGTGATGCGGCGCCGGAAGGGCACATCAAACGTCAGCGGGTTGATTTACAGCCAATACACTCGGCATTAAATAATCCTCATTACCCTATTTACGGCGACGATCCGCGTAGCCTTGATGCGAAGAAAGTGTTTAGCGTGTCGCCAATGCGTCAGGATGGGCAGATAAAAGGCTACTTGTATGTAATTTTGCTCGGGGAAAATTACAACGCCTTAAACAGCAATGCGCAATTTGATGCGTTGTTGAAGATAGTCTTACTGTCCATCAGCCTTGTTGCATTGTTGGGGCTGGTGGTGGGGGCACTCGCCTTGCGCTGGATAACTCGTCCCTTGCGCGAATTGTCTGCTCAAGTCCATGTCCTGGAAACCGGTGGGATAGAAGAAATGCAGGCAATGGCGGCGCAGCCCCGGCAAATCAATACCAGTAACGATGAAATTAGCCAACTGCGACAAGGGGTTATCTCGATGGCCCAGCGCATTGCAGAACAGTGGCATCGTCTTGCACAACAAGAGCAGTTACGACGTGAGTTTATCGCCAACATTTCCCATGATTTGCGCACGCCATTAACCTCACTACACGGCTACCTTGAAAGCCTGTCCGTAATGTCAGCCAGCCTGAGCGACGCTGAGAAGCAGCGCTACCTTAATATTGCTCTCGCACAGAGCCAAAAGGTGGGTGCGCTCTCCCAGTCGCTGTTTGAGCTGGCTCGTCTGGAATATGGTGTGGTTAAACCGCAGAAAGAGAAATTCTCGATTAGTGAACTGCTGCAGGATGTTTTCCAGAAATTTGAACTTTCTGCCCAGACTAAACAGCTGGCATTGCTGGCAGATATTCAGCCAGGCCTGCCGCTTATTGATGCAGACCTCGGGATGATCGAACGGGTGCTGACCAACCTGCTGGATAATGCGATTCGCCATACTCCCGACAACGGCACTGTTGCTGTGCGTTTGTGGCGAGAAGCGGATAAAGTGATGGTGCAAATTAGCGACAGCGGTCCTGGGATCCCGCAAGAATTGATGGAGGGATTATTCATCCGTCCTTCGATTGCGAATCCGTCAGGTGTTCGAGTAGGGGGACTGGGGTTGATGATCGTCCGCCAGATGCTACAGCTACATGGTAGCGAAATTGCGCTGGTGGATACGCCGAAAAGCGGGGCTTGTTTTCGCTTTGGCTTAACGACGGGCCCACATATTTGAACCAGTTATCCGTGATACCAGCTTCAATGGCTACGTGCGCAGATGAAGGTGAACGGTGTCGCCAGGTGGCTGCACGGCCGTAAAACCGATAGTAGCTGCGTTATTCATTATCCAGCCAGCTAATGAAAAACTCACTGAAAGCCGTCACCTGCAACGGCTGAAAACGCCGTTGAGGGTAGACAAACTGCAGACCAACGTGTTTCTTGTCATGGCGGCTGAAGCCGATAAAAGTCTCAGCAAATAAAACGCTCAGTCGCCCTTGTTCCACATCTTGCTTCACATCCCACCAGGATTTGCTGGCAATACCCGCTCCGGCCAGTACCCACTGACGAAGCAAGGCGCCGTCATCACATACCATTGCCGGCGTGACCTGCACCACCGCGGTTTCATTTTGCTCTTCAAAACGCCACTCGTTCATCAGCGTGCCGCGCTGCTCCATCACCAGGCAGCGGTGCCCGTGTAATTCATCCGGATACTGAGGCGTTCCGTGAGCTTCAAGGTAGCTTTTTGACGCAACCAGCACTCGATAATTAGGACGGATGAATTTTGTGACCAGATTACTGTCCGGCAAGTTCCCGAAACGCACGCTCATATCCAGACGGTTGACAATCAAATCCACCACGCTCTCACTGAGATAAACGGAGCTTCTGACTTCAGGATGCAAACGGGAGAAATCGAGAAGCGCAGGGGAAAGATACTGTCGGCCAAAGTCCGAGGGGGCTGAAATACGCAGGCTGCCGCTGAGCAGTCCGTCCTTCTGCGTCAGTTTTGATTCTGCCTGTGTCATCTCCTCCTGCACACGAAGTGCGGCGTGGTAAAACTCCTCCCCGGCTCGCGTCAATGCGATAGCCCGGGTTGAACGATTAAACAGCCGGGTTTGATAACGTTCTTCCAGCGCCTTTAATCGTGCAGTCATGGTGGCGGGGGAAAGGTTCATCCGACGCCCTGCAGCGGCCAGACCACCAGCTTCAACCACTTCCACCAGTAACGTCATATCTTCGAATTTACCCATTATTCCGTTTTCCTGAAAAGATAATCAATTATTACTGCCATTATCAAAGCGACTTGCATGACATAAAGTCAAGCCATAGTTAACCGCTCAGGAGAGCAGAACATGCCACAACATTCCCTTTTCGAGACAACATCTATTGGCAAACGTGTACTAAAAAACCGTATTGTCATGGCACCGATGACTCGTGCCCGTACTGTCCAGCCCGGTAATATTCCTGGCGCACTTATGGCTGAGTATTATCAGCAGCGCGCCACCGCCGGTCTTATCATCACCGAAGCAACACAGATTTCTGCCCAAGGGCAGGGTTACTCCTGGACACCAGGCATTCATTCTGCTGAACAGGTGGCGGGATGGCGTCTGGTAACAGATGCGGTCCATCGCGCAGGAGGTACGATTTTCTCCCAGTTGTGGCATGTGGGGCGTATGTCCCATGCAAGTTTTCACCCGGACGGCCAACCTGTAGCTCCTTCTGCGTTATCACCGCACGCACAGGTGTGGGTGGTAAACAATGAGGGTATCGGTGAAATGGTCGACTGCCCGGTTCCACGTGAGCTAACGACAGCTGATATTCAACGGGTAATAGCAGATTACCGGCAGGCGGCCCTCAATGCGGTGGCAGCGGGGTTTGATGGCGTGGAAGTTCACGGTGGCAACGGGTATCTGATTGACCAGTTCCTGCGCCGTTCTTCAAACCAACGAACCGATGAATACGGCGGTAGTCTGGACAACCGTGTGCGTTTCGCCCAGCAGATACTGGAAGCGATCAGCGAGGCCATTGGTGCAGAGCGTACCGGTATCCGTCTGGCCCCGTACATCACCCAGCGTGGCATGGATGACCCGCAGGTTATTGACGCTATTCTGGCTCTGGCGGCCTGGTGTGAATCAAAAGGTATTGCCTTTATTCATCTGGCGGAAGCGGATTGGGATGATGCGCCGCAGGTGCCCTATGCGTTCCGGGAGACCTTACGGGCGACTTTTAGCGGTACGATTATTGTGGCGGGGAATTACACCCGTGAAAAAGCCGACAAACTGTTATCGGCAGGGATCGTAGATCTGGTCGCTTTCGGACGTCCCTTTATCGCTAATCCAGATTTCCCACGTCGCCTGAAAGAAAACCTGCCACTTTCAGAAATGGGTAACCCAGCGACGCTGTTTGGCGGTAGCGAAGTGGGTTATACCGATTACCCATTTCTGAATTAACTATGGCGATGTATTAACGGCCATCACGGCGGGCATCAATAACAGGGTAAATGAAAAGTCCACGCAATTGCGTGGATATATTAATTCTATAATGCCATGGGCAAAAAGATATATTTTGTGCGCGATAATGACAGGGTAAATTTAAAACAATGCATCTGGCTGGATATGCTTTAATATACAAAGTTGTAAGATTAAGAAATCTGCCACAACGACAGATTTCTTTAATATATAATTAGAGATTTGCAACGTTATGATATACTTTTTGAACATCATCATCATCTTCAAGGGCATCAACAAGTCCTTCAAAGATTTCTAAATCTTCTGGTGAGAGTTCAATTTCTGCTTGAGCAATCATTTCTAATTCTGTTGTTGAGAATTCAGTAATTCCAGCTGCTTTTAGAGCTGCAATTCCTTTGTGAAGATCTGTAGGTTCAGTATAAATGACGATGTTTCCTTCTTCTTCGGTTACATCACGAACATCAACTTCAGCATCAAGCAAAATTTCAAAAATACGGTCTGGATCTGTTCCTGCAAATACAATGACGCCAGTATTGTCAAACATATAGCTGACAGAGCCTGCCGCTCCGATACTCCCGCCTTTTTTATTGAAAATTGTGCGGACATTAGCAATCGTACGGTTAACATTTGACGTCAAGGTTTCAGCGATAATCATTGAGCCATTGGGTCCAAAGCCTTCATAACGACCTTGCACGAATGTTTCATCGCCGCCGCCTTTGGCTTTATCAATTGCTTTATCAATAACGTGTTTCGGGACTTGTGCTTGCTTCGCACGTTCAATAACGAATTTTAAAGATGAGTTTGATTCTGGGTCTGGTTCACCTTGCTTAGCAGCAGCATAGATTTCTACACCGAATTTTGCATATATATTAGACGTTGCACCGTCTTTAGCCGTTTTTTTAGCAACAATATTGGCCCATTTACGTCCCACTGGAATGCTCTCCTCAAAGATTTATTTACATTAAATGCAGGTTGTTAACCTGAATTTTTTCCGTGAGATTATATCATGATATGTAAATACTCGTCTATGAGAAATAAAAAACGACAATCTTACGTGTGTTACTTATAATTTTATAAATGGTTAGTGTTTTTGGTGGTCATTTTAAAATTTACATCTGGTGCTTTATTTTTATTGTTAACAATTGAGCTGAGATAATAATATATAAGTCAGGAGAAATAATTGTGATAATCCAGATAATAAACACTATTAAATTACGCAGAGTGGACAAAAATATCTGGAAAACTGGACTGACTCCGCGGCAATAGGTATTTCCTATCCTCACGACAAGATATATTCGACGTTTTCTGGACTGATGCCGTTGAGGCTAAATGAGACTCTATGAAATGAAAAACCCACGCAATTGCGTGGGTTTTAAAGTTTTTTGCGATTCCTATGAGATTCAGCGAAACCTCATGAGACAACAAAGCTTATTTAGACGTTGAACAGGAAGTTCATTACGTCGCCATCTTTGACGATGTAATCTTTACCTTCTGCACGCATCTTACCGGCTTCTTTTGCGCCTTGCTCACCCTTGTAGGTGATGAAGTCTTCAAATGCGATGGTCTGCGCGCGGATAAAGCCTTTCTCGAAGTCGGTGTGGATTTTACCGGCAGCCTGCGGGGCGGTTGCGCCAACAGGGATGGTCCACGCGCGGACTTCTTTTACGCCAGCGGTGAAGTAGGTCTGCAGGTTCAGCAGCTCGTAACCGGCGCGGATCACGCGGTTCAGACCGGGTTCTTCAATGCCCAGCTCAGCCATAAATTCTTCACGATCGGCATCGTCAAGTTCGGCGATATCGGATTCAACTGCCGCACACACGGCAACCACCACAGAACCTTCAGCTGCCGCGATTTCACGCACTTTATCGAGGTACGGGTTGTTCTCAAAACCGTCTTCGTTAACGTTAGCGATATACATGGTTGGCTTCAGGGTCAGGAAGCTCAGGTATTTGATGGCAGCTTTGTCTTCGTCCGTCAGGTTGGTCAGTGAACGCAGCATCCCGGCATTTTCCAAATGCGGCAGGCATTTTTCCAGCGCGGCCAGCTCGGCTTTAGCGTCTTTGTCGCCGCCTTTGGCTTTTTTCTGCACGCGGTGAATCGCGCGTTCGCAGGTATCCAGGTCAGACAGTGCCAACTCGGTATTAATGACGTCGATATCGTCAGCCGGATCCACTTTGTTATTAACGTGAATGATATTGTCGTTTTCAAAGCAGCGTACCACGTGACCGATCGCTTCGGTTTCGCGGATGTTGGTCAGGAACTGGTTACCCAGACCTTCACCTTTGGATGCGCCTTTTACCAGACCGGCAATGTCGACGAATTCCATAGTAGTCGGGAGAATACGCTGCGGCTTGACGATCTCAGCCAACTGGTCCAGACGCGGATCGGGCATCGGTACAACGCCAGTGTTCGGCTCAATAGTACAGAACGGGAAGTTAGCCGCTTCAATACCCGCTTTGGTGAGCGCGTTGAACAGGGTGGATTTGCCTACGTTTGGCAAACCGACGATACCGCATTTGAATCCCATGTTTAAATCACCTTAATCTTTTGATATTCAACCTGTTATGGAAAACAGATTGTAGAAAAGTAAATAACTTTGCCTATTATACACAGCACGCGGGAAAAATGCCGCACATCACTGCTTATTGTGCTTTAAAGGTATGTAACCGGCTGGTTGCCTTGGTCAGGCCATCTTTGAACAATATCTCTGTACAACGCGCCGCTTCGTCGATGGCTTCATCAATTAACTTTTGTTCTGAAACAGGCGGTTTGCCTAAAACAAAGCCGACAACTTTGTTTTTATCGCCGGGATGACCAATTCCAACGCGTAAGCGATGAAAGTTCGGGTTATTGCCCAACTTGCTGATGATGTCTTTCAGGCCATTATGCCCGCCGTGGCCGCCGCCGAGCTTAAACTTGGCAACGCCGGGGGGCAAATCTAATTCGTCGTGGGCGACCAAAATCTCATCAGGATTGATCCGGTAAAAGCTGGCCATCGCGCTGACTGCTTTGCCGCTCAGATTCATAAATGTGGTTGGCACCAGCAGACGGACATCTTCACCCTCGAGCGTCACTCTGGAGGTGTAACCGAAGAATTTCGGCTCATCGCGCAGGGGGGCGCGTAATCTCTCTGCCAGCAAATCGACGTACCATGCGCCGGCATTGTGTCGCGTAGCCGCATATTCAGCGCCGGGATTCGCCAGACCGACAATCAATTTAATCGTCACGTATTTTGTCCTGAGTGTGTCCATAACCGGCGTGTAGTTTACTGTCTGGCGGCGCGCTTGACAAAAAACTGCGTGCGTACCGGCAAAAAATGAATAATTACCTCGCTGGACTATTAGAAAATGAGTGTGTTCAGTGGGTTATTTGTAAAGTTTTGTTGCATGAGTGTTTGTAATTGTGATCACAGGCGCACTTGCGAGCGGCAGTGTTGTCTATACTTTACACATAAGGATTAGGGGTATTCTCTGTAGCAACCCAAAGTTCCGGAGGTGACACATGAAACGCAAAAACGCTTCGTTACTCGGTAACGTGCTCATGGCTTTAGGGTTGGTGGTGATGGTTGTCGGTGTGGGCTATTCAATCTTAAATCAGCTGCCGCAATTTAACCTGCCACAATTTTTTGCACACGGTGCCGTGCTCAGTATTTTTGTTGGCGGCGTGCTCTGGCTGGCGGGGGCTCGCGTCGGCGGTCACGAACAAATCAGCGACCGCTACTGGTGGGTTCGCCATTACGACAAACGCTGTCGTCGTAATAATAGCCAACGCCATAGCTAAACCGTGACATTGTCTGCAGACCAGCCAGCCTTACGCTGACTGGTTTTCAGTTCGTCTTGCTTTTGCGCGAGCGGGACTGAATTCGCAGTAATAGTGCTAATAATGCCACAACCACCGCCAGATACCCCATCACGTACATTCCCTGATGTTTTCTTGACGCCAGCTGCGGATCGGCAACCCATGCCAGAAACGCGGTGACATCGCGCGCGTACTGTTGCTCGGTTTGTGGCAGATGAGACTGCGTGGACCAGGTAATCTCACCATCTGCCAGCGGCTTTGGCATATTGATTATCCCACCAGGAAAATACCGGTTTGCCTTCATCTCAGGATCGTCGGGTAAATAACCCGTTAGCAGCGCATAAATATAATCCGCACCGCTGTCAGTGTAGGGAATAAACGCATCGAGGATAAACTGCGGAAACCCGCGATCGTAGCTTCGTGCCCGCACGATATAGCTGAGATCCACCGGCAGTGCGCCATTGTTGAGGTATTTGGCTTCCTGATCGTTCAGATAAGGGGAGGCGAAGACATCGTTCAGATTGCCGTCACGTTCACCCGGTTGTCCGTCGTCCTCAACCGTTGCAAACAGATAGCCGCTGGCCAGTGCTTTGGCTTCTGCTTGCGTGAGTTGCGGCCCGCCAGGTTGGGTCAGCTCTTTGAAGGTGAGATATTTCATACCGTGGCAGGCCCGGCATTTTTCTTCGTAAACCTGTAAACCACGACGTAACTGTTCAGTGTCGTGAGCGCCGTTCACGCCGCTAAATACCCACGGCTGCGGGGGCGGAAGCGGCGCGCAATACCCATGACTGAAGAGTGACGCCAGGCTCAGGGCTGCAAAGGTTAACCATCGTCCCATCATGTCAGTCCTGTTTTTCCAGTAAGCGTCGACACGGCATCACAAGCAGAAACCATGCGAAATAGATAAGCGTTGAAAGCTGAGACGCGGCACGGATCCAGCCGTCATCGTTACTCAATCCGTCCAGCAGGTCGGGGCCGACCAGTGCTTTTGAACCCAGCCAGCCTAAAAAGAACACATTGCCGACCCAGATCCAGAAACCGAGTTTGATCCATTTGCTGTAATGGCGAAACCGTGCGCGGGAGGTATCCAGCCAGGGTAACAAATAGAAGATCAGCACCGATGCGCACATGGCGGCAATGCCCGCCAGCTCATTGGGAAAACAGCGCAAAATGGAGAAGAAGGGCAGAAAATACCACTCGGGCGCGACAACGGCGGGCGTGACCGTCGGGTCGGCGGGGATAAAGTTATCGGCACTGCTGAGGTAGTGCGGCGCAAAAAATAAGAACCACGCAAACAGCATTAAAAACAGTGTCAGCTTGAGGGCATCGCGTTCGGTGACGCGAAAATCAAACAGCAGACGTTGCGACTCTCGGGCGGTGAACGTTTTTTTCATCGCGTGGGCGAACGCTGACTGGACGGTACGCACATGCCATATCGTCATCGCAACAATGGCGAAGGGGATAATAAAGTGAAGCACATAAAAACGGCCTAACATCGGCGTGCCGGGCGCATACCCGCCGACCAAAAAGGTGTACAGCGTATCGCCAACGAACGGTATTGCGCGGGCGAAGCTGGTGATGACCGTGGCGGCCCAATAGCTTTTTTGCCCCCAAATCAGGCTATAGCCGAGAAATGCGGTGATCATCAGGAGCACATACAGCGTTACGCTGATGGCCCACATCTTCAGATACGGTTTGCGGTACACGTTGTAATACATCGCGCGAAAGATATGCAGGTAGCAGGCGAAGAAAAAAAGCGAGGCGCCAATGGCGTGCAGATTACGCACCAGCTCCCCGTGCCTGACCGCACGCATAATATGCACAATGGAATCAAACGCGGAATCTGCCGTGGGCACATAAAACATTGCCAGCACGATGCCGGAGAGAATTTGCACGCCCAGCATGACCAGCAAGATGATGCCGACGGCAAAGATCCACACGCCGGTAATGGAGCGGGGGAACGGAAGGCGAAATTGCACATGACGCTGGGGTGCTGTCGGGGACGTTGCGTTCATGTCAGGCCTCTTTTGTGCCAAGGCGTACACTCAGACCATCGGCGGCCAGGGCATAGTCGGGGATCGCCAAATTTGCCGTGGCCGGACCCCGCGTCACGCGCCCGGAGGTGTCAAACTCTGAGCCGTGACACGGACAAATCCAGCCCTGACCGCTGGGGTTGGCGTTAGGCACGCATCCGGCATGCGGGCAGTAACCCTGAACGATCAGCCACTGCGGATGCGCCGCCGTGACCCGCTCGCTGTCTGCCTGCGGGTCGAGCAACAGTCGGGTGTCGGCCTGCTGCGCCGCCGTGATCTCGTCTGGCGTACGGTGGCGAATCAGGATCAGTTTCCCCTGCCAGATTCGTTTCACCGTCTGACCAGCCGCTACTCCCGCAAGAGAGACATCCACCGGCTCATTTTCTGCCACGGTTTTATCGTCCGGCCCCAGCGCCGAAATGAGTGGCCAGACGGCTGCGGTCACCCCCGCAGCGCCGACAAATTTTGTCAACTTACACAGGCAATCGCGTCGCTGGGTGTGGATTGCCTCACTGTCCGTTTTTTTATTCACCGCCGTCTCCTCTATTCATTGCGCTGTCAGGGTTTCTCAATGCGGGTATAAATGTCCTGAAAGCGTTTATCGGCAAGGCCGGGGGCTTTAAACGCGCGGTAGCTGTCGGGTAAAACGGCGTCGCCGACTTTGATCAGCATAATCATCCCCTGCGCATAGTGCGGTGAGCATTTGATGCCGTAGAAGCCTGCTGTGTCGTATTTGATTTCAATCTCCTCATCGATTTTGCCGATGAAACCGGGGTACCCGGCAGGAGACAGCTCGGCAATTGAGGCCGCATTGTGGCTTTTGTGCTTGCGAACAAACTTCACGCTATCGCCCGGCTGGATCGCCAGAAAATCCGGCTCGTAGACCATCGGTCCGCCGGTACCGCGGTTTTTCATCAGCACTTCATACGTTTGTGCGAACGCCGTCGAGGTGAACGCGCACAGGCACAGGATGAGTAAACGTTGTTTAATACATTTCATTGCGGTTCCTTGTGATATTTACGCTGGCCGTTGGTAGCGAATAAAGCAGCTCGCCTCATCAGCAGCTCGTTCGACAATCGCATCGATGCCAAACCAGTTGTTAAGATTTTCTCGGGTGAAGACAGCTGCAGGGCAGCCTTGCATGATCAGTCGTCCCGCTGTCATCACCATGATGCGATCGCAAAACATCGCGGCATGATTCAGATCGTGCAGGGCGGCAATCACGGTCAGTTTTTCGCGTTTAACCAGGTTAAGCAGGCCAATTTGATGCTGGATGTCGAGATGATTGGTTGGCTCATCCATCAGCAATACCTGCGGCTGTTGTGCCAGCGCCCGGGCAATATGCAGGCGCTGGCGTTCGCCGCCGGAGAAGGTATGCCAGCAGCGATGCTGGACGTTTTGCAGGGAGACTTTCTCCAGCATCGTCTGCACGATAACGTCGTCGGTCCGTGACCACGGCGACAGCAGACTTAACCACGGCGTGCGGCCAAGGGACACGGCCTGGATGGCGGTCAGACGCTCGCTGGTTTCCGCCTGCTGCTCAACCAGGGCGACCTTTTGCGCCAGATGGCGGCGTGAGTAGCGGCGAATATCTTTGCGGTTAAGCGAAACGCTACCGCTGGAGGGCTTGAGTAAACCGGCCAGCAGGGAAATGAGCGACGTTTTCCCCGAACCGTTGGGGCCGATAATGCCCACAAACTCGCCGGGTGCGACCTGAAAAGAGACATCATTGACGATGGCCTTGCCTTTCACCTCCCAGTGCAGATGTTGAGCGCAGACCACATCGTTGGCGGTATTTACCGCGCGTAGCGGCGTGGTAAAACGTGGGTTAACCGTCATTTGCTCGGGTTCCCTCGGATCAAAATAATCGAAAATGCGGGCGCGCCAACCAGCGCAGTGATCACCCCAATAGGCAGTACTTGCCCTGGTAGTAAGGTGCGTGAAATGACGTCCGCGACAATAAGAAAAATGGCACCAATCAGGGCGCTGACGGGCAGCAAGCGGTGATGCTGATTACCCACCAGTAAACGCGCAGCGTGAGGGATAACCAGTCCAACAAAGCCAATGGCCCCGACAATCGACACCATAATGGCGGTCATCCCCGTCACCGCGGTAATCAGTACGCCGCGAGTGCGTTTAACCGGGATGCCCAGCGAGGCCGCTGACTCGGCGCCAAATGAAAATGCGTCCAGATGGCGGGCGTAGCAAAAGCAGACGATGATGCCGACCAGCGCGGTCGGGATGGCCAGTACCACATCGGGCCAGCGTACGCCGCTCAGATTGCCGAGCAGCCAGAACATAATGCCGCGTGCCTGTTCGGCATTGGCCGAACGGGTAATGATGAGCGAGGTAATGGCATTGAACAGCTGCGAGCTGGCGATCCCGGCGAGAATAATTTGCGTGGTGGCGGACCCGTTTTTACCCCTTGCGGCCACGGCCAGCAGTGCGACAAACAGAAATGCCGTCAGCGCGCCGATAAACGCCCCGAGCGACATGCTGATAATCCCCGCACCCAACCCGGTCAGCGCGATCAGCACCGCTCCCGTCGATGCCCCTGCCGAGATCCCCAGCAGATAAGGTTCGGCCAGCGCATTACGCAGTAGTGATTGCAGCACCACGCCGGAAACGGCCAGACAGGCACCGCAGCAGGCAGAGACAAGCGCACGGGTCAGGCGGTAGTTCCAGATGATCCCAGCATCCAGCGCGTCTACCGGATATTGGCTGCCAAACAGGTGGTTTGCCAGCGTGTGGGTGACATGCTGCCACGGGATAAACGTCTCACCGATGGAGATCCCCGCCAGCAGCACCCCGCACATCACTACGCTGACCCACAGGCTGTGCAGCAGCGTTCGCTGGGTAAACTGACTCATCGCCCGACGCGTCCTGCGTAATTCGCTCATTGTTGATGGCTTTCCTGAGTGCGAAAGCGCGTGATGCCCGTGCATGACATCACGCGCGACGAGGATTAATGAGTGGCCTGCGGGTGTGCCAGACCGTATTGCACCAGCGCATCGGCGAGTTTTTCCAGCCCGTCAAGGGTTCTGATGCCCGCATTCATGGTCTGGACATCAATCACCGGCAGGTGGTTGTCTTTCACCGCCGGGATAAGACGGGTAACCGGGTCAGACTTGAGGTATTCCATTTTGACTTTCCAGTCATCCGCCGGGAAACGGCGACGGCCCATCTCGCCGAGAACAATCACCGATGGACTGGCTTTGGCAATGGTTTCCCAGCCGACAGTCGGCCACTCTTCCGCGGAATCAATGACATTTTTTACCCCAAGGGTTTGTGCGATCCACGCGGCGGGGCCAAATTTACCGGCAACATACGGATCAAGCTGCAGATCGGCGCTGGAGAACCAGAAGACGGCAGAAACGTTATTCTCCATGCCGGTGATCTTCGTTTTGGCTGCGGCCTCGCGGGCTTTGAGGCTGGCTATCAGCTCATCGCCCTTGTCCTGCACATCGAAGATTTTGGCCAGATCGGCAACTTCCTGGTAGACCATGGCGATATCAAACATGCCTTTACGCACACCATCGCCGCCGTCTTCATTGTCTTTTGCACAATCGGCAGGGGCGGTATAAACCGGAACGTTGAGTTCACTGAATTGTTCATAAGAGGCAACCGTCCCCGCGGGGCCAATCTGCCATTCAAACTGGCTGGCAACCAGGTCTGGTTTTTTGGCGATAATGCCTTCAAAACTGGGTATGTTTTGCGCGATGACTGCAATCTTGTCATTCGCCGCTTTGTACTGTTCAGGAACCGGGCCAAACCACAGCGATGTGCCTACAACGCGATCGGCCAGACCCAAAGAATAGAGGATTTCAGTGCTGTTCTGACCCACTGTGGTCACGCGATGCGGGGCTTTATTAAAGGTAATATCTCGACCACAGTTTTTGATAGTCAGCGGATATTGCGTCTTTGCTGCCGTCGCCATATTACTGGTCAGGAAGAGTGCCGCGCCGGTCAGCGCCAGAAGTGAATATTTGCAATAAGCAGAGGTAAAAACAGAATACATTATCATTGTCCCGTTGATGCCAGCGCTTCAGCGTCTGGTCATTATTTATTTCGCGGGACAGGCGCATGACGATAGATGACATTTCATCATGACATTCAGGCAAAATAATATGAAAATAAAACATATTGTTGCCAGTTTGATCAGGAATCAATTTTGTTCATTCGTCAAATAAATCACCCCATGGACCATCCCGTCCACTCAATGTATAAAACCATGACAGTAGGTCTCCTGGCTTACGGTAATCAGAATATCGGCCTTCCCATAAAAATATTTTACAGTGACCTGTAGTGAATCATCACTACACAGAGATATTCAGCATCCGCTTACAGTTGCGGGGGCAGCTATGGCATAAGAGAGAAATCATCCGCACCATATTCCGTTTCAAAAGCATGACTGCGCTTTGAAATACTGTCGGAGCGGACTGTATCGGTATGCTAATATTGCGTCAACCGCTGTAATAAGTAGGTAGTATTTAATTGTCATTTTTAATTCCTTTTAAATCATGTGGTTAATCTTTAATGGTTCATTGTGATGTGCCGAAGATAATAAATATTTGGTAAATTAAATGAGAATTATTTGATGTTGATCAATTAACGATGTGGCGTTGAAAAAGAATAAAATGAATAGCGAGAAATACACGCTTATTAAATAATCTGCGCCACATCACATTTTTCAATGTGTTTTTCCATATGGACAATTTGTTGCTCGCCACCTTCATCAAGGAACATGTTAAAGAGATTGTTGCACCAAAACTGATAGCCGCCGGGTAAAAAATGATGGGTATGCAAGTAGAGCGTTTTATATTGCTGACGCTGACAATATGCTTCTGCCAGCGTCATAAGTTGGCGGCCTATACCTCGACGGCGGTGTTCCTGTTCCACGTAACAGCGGCAAATTTCTGCGGTGTTGGCTAAATCATAGCGCCCGCGCAATGCCATGATTCTGTCATCGTACTGACACACTGCCAGCGTAGCGATAAGTTGCTGGTGTGCATCCCACGCGCCGAGCAGTAGATTTCGGGGGTGGTGCAGGTAGTGTGAACGTAAATCTAATATGTCTTCGTCAGGACGTGGAGTGGGCCTGTTAGCCTGAAAATAGAGATTTAAATGACGGATAATAAATGACTGAACGGCGGGAATATCCGACTCGGTAATTTCGCGAAAGGTATACGTAGCATTAGGGTTCATTGTTGTGGGTATTATCAGGAGTAGGGGAAATGATAATAGCAACTCAGCGGGGATTGCAGAAGTGAAGAGTGACCGACAAGCAAAGCCTGCCGGCCATCACTAAACGTTAAATATCAGCCAGTGCGGCGTCACGGTTCGGGAAGAACGCCAGACGGCCGGGGATGGGTTGGATACCCGCACGCGCCATGGTGCGTAGCGGTTGGAACTCCAGATTACTGATACGTAATTCACAGCCTTCCGGCAGTCGTTTAACAAAACGCTGGAAGGCGTCCAGACCACCGGCATCCAGTACCGGGACGGCATCCCACTTCAGTACCACGATGCGCTTGCCTGTAATACGCGTTTCGAGATCGGTAAACAATCCCTCCGCTGCGGCAAAGAACAGCGGGCCAATCACGCGCAGCACCAGCACATCGTCCGGTACGTCTACGTTAACCGGTGCCAGGCGCGTCATGCGCGCAATGCGGCGCATAAACAGCAGCGAGGCAAGGACGATACCGACGCTGATGGCGATTACCATATCGAACAGTACGGTCAGCGACATACACATCAGCATCACGATGATGTCGTCTTTCGGTGCGTGACGCAGCAGATCCACCACTTTATGGGCTTCACTCATGTTCCACGCCACCATCAGCAGCAGGGCCGCCATGGCGGAAAGTGGCAGCCAGGAAAGCCACGGAGCTAACACCAGCAGGGCGAGGATCACCAGAATCGCGTGGATCACCGCAGAAATGGGCGAGGTGGCCCCGGCGCGAACGTTAGCCGCAGAGCGGGCAATTGCGGCGGTGGCGGTGATGCCGCCAAAGAATGGCGCGACGATATTCCCCAGCCCTTGACCCACCAGCTCGCTGTTGGCTTTGTGCTTGGTGCCGGTCATCCCGTCGAGCACCACAGCGCACAGCAGGGATTCAATCGCGCCGAGCATCGCCATCGAGAAGGCTGCCGGTAACAGCGCCCGTAATGAACTCCAGCTTAGCGTAAAGTCTGACCCCGGCATATCCCACGGCAACACCAGCTGTGGTAGCAGTTGCGGGATACCGTTGCCCTGCGAACCATCCGCCAGAATGTAGTGGAACTGAGAACCGATGGTCGCGACATGGCCACCTGTCAGGTTAACGATGCCCATTACCGCACAACCGGCCAGCAGCGCCGGAAGATGACCAGGCAGGCGGATCCCCAGACGCGGCCAGAAAATCAGGATCCCCAGCGTGACCACGCCAATGGCGGCATCACCAAGGTTAATGGTCGGCAGGGCCATAAACAACGCACCCACTTTTTGCAGGTAGTGTTCCGGGACGTGTGCCATCTGCAGACCGAGAAAATCTTTAATCTGCATGGTACCGATGGTGATACCGATACCTGAGGTAAAGCCTAAGGTAACGGAGACCGGGATATATTCGATCAATCGGCCAAATCGGGCGAGGCCGAAAAGGATCAGGAAGATCCCGGACATCAGCGTAGCCACCAGCAGACCTGCCAGCCCGAACTGCTGCGACACCGGATATAAAATCACCACGAAGGCGGCGGTAGGACCGGAGACGCTAAAACGTGAACCACCGGTAAGGGCGATAACAATCCCGGCAACGGCTGAGGTATACAGGCCGTATTGTGGCGCAACGCCGCTGCCAATTGCCAACGCCATTGCCAGCGGGATAGCAATAATGCCCACGGTTATCCCGGCGATCAGATCACGGGTAAAGCGCGAGGCGGTATATTTTTCTTTCCAACAAGCGTCGATGAGGGCGCGGAAAGGCATCACATGTGAGGAAAATAGTCTGTTCACAATAATGTTTCATCCATGAGCGCATCATCTATCTAGAAAATGATAGTTGAAGTTGGCATAAATCATACAAATAAATAAAACGGATAAAAAAACCCGCCGCAGCGGGTTTTTGAGCCGGGCTCGATTAATGCTCGAACATAGCAGAGATGGATTCTTCGTTGCTGATACGACGAATCGCTTCGGCCAGCATACCCGACAGGGTCAACGTACGCACGTTCGGCAGTGCTTTGATTTCGTCGGTCAGTGGAATGGTGTCACAAACCACGACTTCATCAATCACCGAGTTGCGCAGGTTGTTTGCCGCATTGCCTGAGAAGATCGGGTGAGTTGCGTAAGCAAATACGCGTTTGGCACCACGTTCTTTCAGCGCTTCTGCTGCTTTGCACAGCGTACCGCCGGTATCGATCATGTCATCAACCAGGACGCAGTCACGACCTGCAACGTCACCAATAATGTGCATCACCTGAGAAACGTTCGCACGCGGGCGACGTTTGTCGATGATAGCCATATCGGTATCGTTCAGCAGCTTAGCGATAGCGCGGGCACGCACGACGCCACCGATGTCCGGAGAAACCACAATCGGGTTGTCCAGGTTCAGCTGCAGCATGTCTTCTAACAGAATTGGGCTACCGAATACGTTATCAACCGGTACGTCAAAGAAGCCCTGGATCTGTTCAGCATGCAGGTCAACGGTGAGGACGCGGTCAACGCCAACGCTTGACAGGAAGTCAGCGACGACTTTTGCGGTAATCGGTACACGAGCGGAACGTACGCGACGATCCTGGCGTGCATAGCCGAAGTAAGGAATAACGGCGGTGATACGGCCTGCGGAAGCACGGCGCAGAGCATCGACCATAACGACCAATTCCATCAGGTTGTCGTTAGTAGGGGCACAAGTGGACTGGATGATGAAAATATCACCACCGCGTACATTTTCATTAATTTGTACGCTGACTTCGCCGTCGCTAAAGCGACCTACAGCGGCGTCGCCGAGTGAAGTGTACAGGCGGTTGGCAATACGTTGTGCTAGTTCCGGGGTGGCGTTACCAGCAAAAAGCTTCATATCAGGCACGAGAAGAACCTCAGGCATGCGTCCATTGGTGGAAAGAATCTGCCGAAAACTGTGCGGGCCAGGCAGTATCCTCTCCAGGCGGTGTATTAAAGAGCGCGATGCAACGTCTGGAACGGGGTGACGTTGTCACCGCAACTCAGCTTGCCCGGCTTACTCGTTATCTCTCGCGTTTCATGTGCGCTGGCATCAATTCCTCACACCAGTCACATACTTTTGTATGCTCCTGGCGATTCGTCATCTCGCCATCTTCCTGAAACCCGAATGATTTAGAGTAACGCTCTGTGCAATGGGGAGAGGTTGACACCTTTCGCCACAAAGCCTTCGAGCCATTCCGGGGCTTGCTCAAGCACCTGGCGAGCACGAGACTCTGTATCAAATTCAGCAAAGACACAGGCCCCTGTACCAGTCAGGCGCGACGGCGCATATTCTAACAGCCAAGAAAGCACTGCATCAACCTCGCGAAAACGTTTTCTTGCGATAACCTCGCAATCATTGCCGAATTCACATTTTAGTAACGTTTCTATTGACCTTTTTGGCGTGTTGCGCGGGAGTTCCGGGTCTTTAAAAATCACCGGCGTCGGAATACTGACGCCAGGATGAGCAACCAGGTACCATTTTTCCGGTGGATTGACCGGCGTGAGAATTTCTCCCACCCCCTCGGCGAAGGCCGCGTGTCCGCGTACAAATACCGGCACGTCGGCACCCAGAGTTAATCCGATGGTTGCCAGTTCATCGACGGACAGCCCGCACTGCCAGAGGTGGTTCAGCGCCACCAGAACCGTTGCGGCATTCGAGGAGCCTCCGCCCAGACCCCCGCCCATTGGCAGGCGCTTATCAATGCTGATGGCCGCGCCGCGCCCGGCGGGCAAGCGTCCACTTTCTGCGGCAGTTTTCATCAGCAAACGCGCGGCGCGCACGATCAGGTTATCTTCATGCTCCACACCCGCAACCGGGGTGAGTAGATGAATGTCGCCGTCATCGCGCACCTCAATGCGGATATCATCGCCGTAATCGAGAAACTGAAACAGCGTCTGCAGCGTGTGATAACCATCCGCACGCTGTCCGGTGATGTATAAAAACAGATTCAGTTTTGCCGGAGAGGGCCAATGGGTCATCATTTCACGATCCAGTTATCCATTTTCAGCTTAATGCGCTGGTCGCCGTCGGACAGTTCCATGTTAGCGGGCATCGCTGGCTGCGTTTTGCTGTCGTAGGCGCTGTACACCACTTTCCAGCGCTTACCGTTCTGGCTGTAGTTGACTTCGCTCAGACGGTACTGCGTGTCAAGTTTGTAATCGGTGGCATCGCCCGGCAGACCGAGGATCCACTGACGCAGGCTATTGAGCGGAATCGGCATCCCGGTCAGTTTGCCAATCATTTCTTCGGCATCATCGGCGGTATAATGCTTGCCTTTATTATCGACAAGCTCGACGTTGCCCGGCTGGGCTTTCAGTTCCAGTTCGGTACTGCCCAGCGGATTGGTCAGCAGCAGACGATAGTTATCCTGACCGGTTTGCTGCCAGAAGAAGCGGGCATAGACCTTCTGCTGTTCGGAAATGTAGGCAAACGCGCCGCGCGTCTGATACTGGTGCAGCGCACGCACTTCCTGCTGGTGCTGACGCCACTGCGGGGAGTCCGGGCTTTTGCCAGGACCTTTCGGCGCATTGAGTGTACAGGCGGTGAGGACCAGGCTTGCCAGCGGCAGCAGGCGGATCAGGCGAAAATCAGGCAGGGTCATAATGATGACAAATCCTTGAGATACGTTGCAGTTATAGTTCTTAATGCTAGCGCCGCCATCTGACCTCGTCTACGTTCACGTTATCTTAAATCACTAAAATTTGTGCACTAAGCTATTACTCCAAAAGGGGGCAGTCTCTTTTATTGGCCGCACGCATCCTGTATGATGCCCGCAGTCTAACCTTATCAACGCTGGTACTATTCCCGCACACATGACCCTTTTAGCGCTTGGTATTAACCATAAAACGGCACCTGTATCGCTGCGAGAACGCGTAACGTTTTCGCCGGATACGCTCGATCAGGCGCTGGACAGCCTGCTTGCGCAGCCAATGGTGCAAGGCGGGGTAGTGCTGTCGACGTGTAACCGCACGGAGCTGTATCTCAGCGTCGAAGAGCAGGATAACCTGCAAGAGGCGCTGATCCGTTGGCTGTGCGAATACCATAATCTGAATGAAGAAGAACTGCGCAGCAGCCTTTACTGGCATCAGGACAACGACGCCGTCAGCCATCTGATGCGGGTTGCCAGCGGCCTGGATTCGCTGGTACTCGGCGAGCCACAAATTCTCGGCCAGGTGAAAAAAGCCTTTGCGGATTCGCAAAAAGGCCACCTGAACGCCAGTGCGCTGGAGCGCATGTTCCAGAAATCGTTCTCCGTCGCCAAACGTGTCCGCACCGAAACCGACATCGGCGCCAGTGCCGTGTCCGTTGCTTTTGCGGCCTGTACGCTGGCGCGACAAATCTTTGAATCGCTGTCCACGGTAACCGTACTGCTGGTTGGCGCAGGTGAGACCATCGAACTGGTGGCGCGTCATCTACGCGAACACAAAGTGAAGAAGATGATCATCGCCAACCGTACGCGTGAACGTGCGCAGGTGCTGGCAGACGAAGTCGGCGCTGAGGTGATCTCATTGAGTGATATCGACGCACGTTTACAGGACGCCGATATCATTATCAGTTCTACCGCCAGCCCGCTGCCGATTATCGGTAAAGGGATGGTGGAGCGCGCGCTGAAAAACCGCCGCAATCAGCCGATGCTGCTGGTCGATATCGCCGTACCGCGCGATGTTGAGCCGGAGGTCGGCAAACTGTCGAACGCTTACTTGTACAGCGTTGACGACCTGCAAAGCATCATTTCGCATAATCTGGCGCAGCGTAAAGCGGCGGCGGTGGAAGCCGAAACGATCGTCGAGCAGGAAACCAGCGAATTTATGGCCTGGCTCCGCGCCCAAAGCGCGAGTGACACCATCCGCGAATATCGCAGTCAGTCAGAACAAGTGCGTGATGAACTGACCGCCAAAGCGTTGGCTGCTCTTCAACAGGGCGGTGATGCGCAAGCCATTATGCAAGATCTGGCCTGGAAACTGACTAACCGCCTGATCCATGCACCAACCAAATCTCTTCAACAGGCTGCCCGTGACGGGGATAGTGAACGCCTGAATATTCTGCGCAACAGCCTCGGGCTGGAGTAGCAGCACACCAATCTTATTTTTTACAGGGTGCATTTACGCCTATGAAGCCTTCTATCGTTGCCAAACTGGAAGCCCTGCATGAACGCCATGAAGAAGTTCAGGCGCTGCTCGGCGATGCGGGAACCATCGCAGACCAGGATCGCTTTCGTGCGCTGTCGCGCGAATATGCCCAGTTAAGCGATGTTTCTCGCTGTTTCACGGACTGGCAACAGGTTCAGGATGATATCGAAACAGCACAGATGATGCTCGACGATCCTGAAATGCGTGAGATGGCGCAGGATGAACTGCGCGAAGCAAAAGAAAAATGTGAACAGCTGGAACAGCATCTGCAAGTGCTACTGCTGCCGAAAGATCCGGATGACGAACGTAATGCGTTTCTTGAAGTGCGTGCCGGAACCGGCGGCGATGAAGCGGCGCTGTTTGCAGGCGATCTGTTCCGTATGTACAGCCGTTACGCTGAATCCCGCCGCTGGCGCGTGGAGATCATGAGCGCCAACGAAGGTGAACACGGTGGCTATAAAGAAATTATTGCCAAAGTGAGCGGCGATGGCGTGTATGGTCGACTGAAGTTTGAGTCCGGCGGTCATCGCGTACAGCGCGTTCCGGCCACCGAATCTCAGGGGCGTATCCATACCTCTGCCTGTACGGTCGCGGTAATGCCTGAGCTGCCGGAAGCGGAACTGCCGGACATCAATCCGGCTGACCTGCGCATTGATACCTTCCGTTCATCGGGGGCCGGTGGTCAGCACGTTAACACCACCGACTCTGCTATTCGTATTACCCACTTACCGACCGGTATTGTGGTTGAATGTCAGGACGAACGTTCACAGCACAAAAACAAAGCTAAAGCGATGTCGGTGCTGGGTTCACGTATTCGTGCCGCCGAAGTGGCGCGACGCCAGCAGGCGGAAGCCTCCGAGCGCCGCAACCTGTTAGGCAGCGGCGATCGCAGCGATCGTAACCGTACCTATAACTTCCCACAGGGTCGCGTAACCGATCACCGCATCAACCTGACGCTCTACCGTCTGGACGAAGCGATGGAAGGGAAACTGGATATGCTCATTGAGCCAATTGTCCAGGAATACCAGGCCGACCAGCTGGCGGCGTTGTCCGAGCAGGATTAATGGATTATCAGCACTGGTTGCGTGAAGCAATAGCCCAATTACAGGACAGCGAAAGCCCGCGCCGCGACGCCGAGATCTTACTCGAGACCGTTACCGGCAAAGGGCGTACCTTTATTCTGGCGTTTGGTGAAACGGTATTAACCGTGGCACAGCAGGAACAGCTGAACGCGCTGGTGGCGCGTCGTCAACGGGGAGAGCCGGTGGCGCACTTAACCGGCGTTCGCGAGTTCTGGTCGCTGCCGCTGTTCGTGTCACCGGCGACGCTTATTCCACGTCCGGACACCGAATGCTTAGTCGAGCAGGCGCTGGCACGCCTGCCTGCCTCTGCGTGCCGCATTGTGGATTTGGGGACCGGTACGGGCGCTATTGCGCTGGCGCTGGCTTCCGAGCGCCCGGACTGCGACGTGACGGCGGTTGATCGGATGCCGGACGCCGTGGCGCTGGCGACCCGCAATACGCAGCATCTGGGCATCAACAATGTGCGCGTGCTGCAAAGCGACTGGTTCAGCGCTTTACAGGGGCAGCAGTTCGACATGATCGTCAGTAACCCACCGTACATTGATGAGCAGGACCCGCATCTGGCACAAGGCGATGTACGTTTTGAGCCGCTGACCGCGCTGGTGGCGGGCGATCATGGCCTGGCGGATATTGTGCATATTATCGAACAGTCTAAACACATGTTAACCCCTGGCGGTTATTTGCTACTGGAACACGGCTGGCAGCAGGGGCAGGCGGTGCGTGACGCGTTTACGCGCAGTGGATACCAGGCGGTCGAAACCTGTCGTGATTACGGCGGCAACGAGCGCATTACGCTCGGGCGCCTCGCTGCATGACCACCTTCAGCCTGTTGCTCGGCGTTCATCTTATTAGCATTGCGCTGTCCGTGGGGCTGCTCACGCTGCGTTTTTGGTGGCGTTACACGCAAGCACGCCTTGCGTCAGCGCGCTGGACGCGGATTGCTCCGCCGGTCATTGATACCGTTTTGTTACTCAGCGGCGTAGCGTTGATCGCTAAAACGCACATCCTGCCATTCACCGAACAGGGGACATGGCTGACTGAAAAGCTGTTTGGGGTTATCATTTACATCGTTTTGGGTTTTATTGCGCTCGATTATCGTCGGGCGCGCAGCCAGCAGGCGCGTTTAATCGCCTTTCCGCTGGCGCTGGTGGTGCTGTACATCATCATTAAACTCGCCACCACAAAAATACCGTTACTGGGGTAATCATGAGGTCGTTAGCTGATTTCGAATTTAATAAAGCGCCATTGTGCGATGGGATGATCCTGGCATCGGAGTCTATCCGCCTGGATTTCCCTACGCAATCTGTCTACGACGAACTGGAACGTCTGGCCAGCCTCGCGCATGAAGAAATTAGCCAGCTCCTGTCTCAGGATGAGCAACTGGAAAAATTGCTGGCACTTTTTTACGGCGACTGGGGGTTTACGGATACCCGCGGCGTCTATCGTCTTTCTGATGCACTTTGGCTCGACCAGGTCCTGAAAAATCGTCAGGGCAGCGCGGTGTCGCTTGGCGCCATCTTGTTGTGGCTGGCCAATCGGCTGGATCTGCCGCTGGTGCCGGTGATTTTCCCGACGCAGTTAATTCTGCGCATTGAATCACTGGAAGGCGAAATGTGGTTGATTAACCCGTTCAATGGCGAAACGTTAAATGAGCACACGCTGGAAGTGTGGCTAAAGGGCAATATCAGCCCGGTAGCTGAGCTGTTTAACGAAGATCTCGATGAGGCGGATAACGCGGAAGTGATCCGCAAACTGCTCGACACGCTGAAATCATCGCTGATGGAAGAACGGCAAATGGAGCTGGCACTGCGCGCCAGTGAGGCCTTATTGCAGTTCAATCCTGAAGATCCGTATGAAATACGCGATCGCGGATTGATCTACGCGCAGCTGGAATGTGAACATGTTGCGTTAACCGATTTAAGTTATTTCGTTGAGCAGTGTCCGGAAGACCCGATCAGCGAAATGATCCGTGCGCAGATAAATACTATTTCGCACAAGCATATTGTATTGCATTGATTAATGACACTTTACCTACCGTTTAAGGCGATCCTATGAAACAAAAAGTGGTTAGCATTGGCGACATCAACGTGGCAAATGACCTGCCATTCGTGCTGTTTGGCGGCATGAACGTGCTGGAATCCCGCGATCTGGCGATGCGCATTTGTGAGCACTACGTAACCGTTACTCAGAAACTGGGTATCCCTTACGTGTTCAAAGCCTCCTTTGATAAAGCCAACCGTTCTTCCATCCACTCTTATCGTGGTCCGGGCCTTGAAGAAGGGATGAAAATCTTCCAGGAACTGAAACAAACCTTTGGCGTAAAAGTGATCACCGACGTGCATGAAGCCAGCCAGGCGCAGCCTGTGGCTGACGTTGTGGACGTGATTCAGCTTCCGGCCTTCCTCGCTCGCCAGACCGATCTGGTTGAAGCGATGGCGAAAACCGGTGCCGTTATCAACGTCAAAAAACCGCAGTTCGTAAGCCCAGGTCAAATGGGTAATATCGTGGATAAATTCCATGAAGGTGGCAACGACAAGGTTATTCTGTGCGATCGTGGCGCAAACTTCGGTTACGACAACCTGGTTGTGGATATGCTGGGCTTTGGCGTGATGAAGAAAGTTTCCGGTAACTCACCGGTTATTTTTGACGTTACCCACGCGCTGCAGTGCCGTGACCCGTTCGGTGCTGCAAGCGGCGGTCGTCGTGCGCAGGTGACAGAACTGGCGCGTGCCGGTATGGCGGTGGGTCTGGCGGGTCTGTTCATTGAAGCACATCCGGATCCAGCCAATGCGAAATGTGACGGTCCTTCCGCGCTGCCGCTGGCGAAGCTGGAACAGTTCCTCACCCAGATCAAAGCGGTTGATGATCTGGTGAAAAGCTTCGACGAACTGGATACTGAGAACTAAGTTTGGCTTGTGTGCCCGATGGCGCTTACGCTTATCGGGCCTACGACGCAAAAATCACTGTAGGCCGGATATGACGCTTTGCGTCGCATCCGGCTTTTTTATGAATCAAGCAAAGATCGTCATCAGATAGGCGATAAACAGTGCCAGATGTGCCGCACCGTTAAGCACGTTCGTGCGCCCGGTCGAGAAGGAAATTTGGCACAGTACCAACGAAGAAACCATCACAATCATCTCTGGCGAACCTAAGCCAAACACCAGGTCGTTGCCCGTCGCCCACGCAATCAGCGTTACAACCGGAACTGTCAGCGAAATGGTGGCGAGCACGGAGCCGAAGAACAAATTCATCGCACGCTGTACCTGATTGCTCAGCACCGCTTTCAGCGCACCCAGCCCTTCAGGAGAGAGGATCAGCAATGCGACAAGGAAACCAGTGAACGCAACCGGCGCATTCAGTTCCGTTAACAGCGTCTCCAGTGGGTTGGCGTTCATTTTGGTCACTGCGATAACCGCAATTAAATGGACGATAAGCCAAACCGCATGCCACATATTACTGTGCGCTGACGGTTTACCGTGGTGCGGGTCGTCGTCGTCACCCTCGTCTTCGTGTTCGTAAATAAACAGGCTCTGGTGCGTTTTTGTCTGAATCAGAAGAAATACGCCGTACATTGCGGCAGAAATTAACGCCACCAGTAGCGCCTGCGCAGTGGTGAAATTCGCGCCCGGCAATGCCATCGGGAACACCAGAACAATAATGGCCAGCGGGAACAGGGCGATCAAATACTGTTTAATACCAAACAGATTCATATACTGGGTGGCAAATTTACGCCCGCCTAACAGTAATGAAAAACCGACCAGACCACCGGTGACAATCATAATGATTGAATAGAGCGTATCGCGCATCAGGGTCGGCGCGGCGTCGCCCGTTGCCATTAATGCAGAAATTAAGCTGACTTCAAGAATAACCACCGACAGGCTCAGGATCAGGGAACCATAGGGTTCACCGAGTCGGTGGGCTAATACGTCTGCGTGACGTACAACGCTAAATGCACTGCTTAATATACCCACCAGGGCAAGCGCATTAATGCCGATAACCACTGGTAGTGACTGACTGCTCCCCCATAAGAACAGAACTACCAGCGCCAAAATCGGGAAGACGAGCGAGGTCTCCTTGTGGCGGGTTTTTACCGCCTCATGTGCATGTGTCATTCACTTCTCCATCTCTGCAGGTATTTATAATTATAAATGTATTAAAGAATGTAAAAAATAACAGATATCTCGGTATTTCCGATCTGTTTTTACGTAATTTTACGGCGTGGCCCGTTTCTTGCTTCAAAGTGAATATAATCATTTATCTTGTTTAGAGACGATTTAAATAACAAGGTGTTAGTTTTAATGGTGCACAAATATTGACACTCACAATGAGCAACATGTCGGTACCGATCGCGCCATCAGTACAGGATATAAAGTGCCGTTGAGCCTTTGCTGCCTTGCATGCAGCCAGTGAATTGCCTATTGTCCTGATATTGGTTTCAAAATGAACAGCAAAAAAGCCCGGAAGGCGTCAAAAAGTTGTCGCAGGGACGTTGCAGTGGCGGAGGTGTAAGGTGTTAACGCGTGATTTTTTATTGAATGCCGACTGTAAGACGGCATTTGGTGCTATTGAAGAATCACTACTCTGGTCAGCGGAACAACGGGCAGCCTCACTGGCTGCCACACTCGCTTGCCGACCAGATGATGGACCGGTGTGGATCTTTGGTTATGGATCGTTGATGTGGAACCCGGCCTTAGAGTTTGAGGAGTCGTGTACCGGCACGTTAGTCGGCTGGCACCGGGCATTTTGCCTGCGCCTGACGGCGGGACGAGGCACGGCGTGTCAGCCTGGACGGATGCTGGCCCTGAAAGAAGGGGGCCGCACCACCGGTGTAGCCTACCGCTTACCGGACGCCTCGCTGGAGCAAGAGTTGACGTTGCTGTGGAAGCGCGAAATGATCACCGGCTGCTATCTTCCGACCTGGTGTCAGCTCACGCTTGATGACGGGCGGACGGTCAATGCGTTGGTCTTTATTATGGATCCGCGGCATCCATTGTTTGAGGCAGATACGCGCGCGCAGGTGATCGCGCCGCTTATCGCTACCGCCAGCGGACCATTGGGAACCAATGCGCAGTATCTGTTCTCGCTGGAACAGGAATTGTCCCGGTTAGGCATGCAGGATGATTGCCTGAACGAACTGATCGTCACGGTCAAACGACTGTTGGGCGAGGTGTTACCGGAAGGGGTCATGCGGCCAGGATTTGCCTGAGTCGGCGAACTGCCCGATAAGCGAGAGTGCTTTCGGGCAGCTAACTGTCAGGCGGCGATATAACTGATGGAATGTTCCAGCGACTGGCTGTGGCTGTCGATCAGAACATTCCACGTGCCGGTATACGGCACGGTCAACCATGCGTTATCACGATCCTGCACGCTTAAAATGTCGGTCTGCGTGTCTTTGACGTGATTTTTTTCGCTCATCAGATGAATGTGACAGCGCTCAGAACAGCGCACCACCACGGTATCTCCACCAAACAATTTCAAACTTGCCTTCACTAATGCCATTTTTCACCCCGTTCTTGAAAACAACGTACTTTCTGTCGAAAGTGCTGCGTGATGTTGTTCACATTTCACTCATGGCATAACACCAAAGGGGGAGGGACAGGATGCTGATTTTGATCAAAAAATGGCATAACGATTAAACAAAAATGACAAAATCCCTGAAAAGCGTTGAAAGGGCGTGCTTACGTTTAGCGAAACCGCGCCCCAGGCAGATTAAATCTGGAAATATCCGGCTCTTTCAGTGCGCTTACCTGAAAAGTCGTCTATCAGAAGGTTAACACCTTATCCGCCGCTAGCGTCCACTGGGCTAATTCCACCAATGTCCCGACTTCAACGCCGTCGATTAACGGCAGCGTGGTGATGCCACGACCATCGGTGCAGGTTTTGCACAGTTTCACCGGCACATTTTGTGCGGTCAGGATCTCCAGCATTTGCTGAATATTGTAGCCTTCCGTCGGCTTCTGCCCGCGTATTCCCGCCGTTACCGCGTCCGACATCAAAAAAAGTCGCAGATCGAGGCTGTCATCCTGTTCGCGCAGGGCAATGGCCAGACGCAGACTGTTAAATAACGATTCGCTTCCATAGGCCGCACCGTTCGCGACGATCACTATCTTTTGCATTTTGACTCCTGTTGTCAGGGGGGCATGGATATTGCTAGCTCTTTGGGAAAACCCGTTATCCGTGAGAGCAGAGATGATGACACATGCGCAAGACCCCGGTGCCACGCAATGGTTTCACCACGCACGTCAGCTTGAGAATACCCAGCTTCGCCAGTTGGCGCAGTCAGGCCAACTGGTGACGCGCATTAGCCATCTGGTGCATATGCTACAGTGCGAACGCGGTGCATCCAACATTTGGTTGTGCTCCCGTGGGTCACTTTACGGTCCGGAGGTCCGTGCCAGCCGCGCACTGGTGGATGAGGAATGTCGACAACTGCACGCGCTGTTTACGCAGCTTATGCCGCAGGCCAGCAGCACGCTATGCCATCGCATCGCCGGTACCGTCTGGTGCCTGGCGCAGTTGCCCGCATTGCGTGAAGCGGTCAGCGGGCAGGCGTTAGATGCGCAACAGGCCATGGCGCAGTACAACCGTGCGCTGCGGCATGTGCTCGGTATTGTCCCGCAACTTAATGACAGTATTGATGACCCCTACGTTGCCCGCGGGATGGTGGCCCTGTACAGCTTTATGCAGGGCAAAGAGCTGGTGGGACAAGAGCGGGCATTGGGCGCGATTGGCTTTACGCTTGGCGAATTTGAGCCGCCTATGCGCCAGGCGCTGGTGGATCGGATCGACGGACAGCAGCCGTGCTTTGAAGCCTTTAGCTCACTGGCCTCACCGGCGCTGGTGCAGCATTTTCGCCAGCAGTGTGAAGCTTCTGGCACGATTGAACAGTTGCGTCGCCAGGTCTGTACGCGACACCCGCAGGCCGATAACGGCGAAAGTGCGCTGCGCTGGTTTACGTTGCAGACCCAGCGGCTGGAACGTTTACGCGACGTGGAGGAGAGGCTGATTGGCGAGCTGATGCAGGCCGTTGAGCGGCGTCTGGCGGAAGACGCCAACGCGCTGCCGCTCGATAACTGGCTTGATGATAGCGCCGATGACAACCTCTGCCTGCGTCGCGACAAACAGCTTCTGCTGCTGGTTCGCCAGCAGGCACGCCAGCTCGAGCAGATGAGCGGCCAACTGGCGTCGCTACAGGATACGTTAGAAGAGCGGAAGGTGATTGATAAGGCGAAAAGTGTACTGATGAATCATCACAATATGAGTGAGGAACAGGCCTGGCAACGGCTGCGCAAAATGGCGATGGATAAAAATCAGCGGATGGTGGATATCGCCCGTGCGCTGTTGACCGTGAAATCACTTATTCAGGGATAGCGGCTGCACAACAGACGAGCAGCCTCTGCCATATTCGGGTGCAAAATAACGTCACCGGGAGGTAAAAGCCGCTCAGCGCGCCAGCGAAATTCTGGCATCCGAATTGCATTCATCTCTACAGACAGTTTAGCAACAGACCAACGGCGGTTTGTCTGCTTTGAGGATAAAGGCGTCCTGCAATGCTTCGGCATTGCCGGGCGCTTTTTTTTTGTTATGGGGAGCATGTATGGGTGACAGAACAGTTTTGCTAACGCGGCGGCGATTCCTGCAGGCCAGCGCCGCCATCGGGGGGGCATCCCTGATTTCCGGCCTGATGCCATCGGTGTGGGCTGCAGGGTCTGACGCGCCAGAAATGAACACGGTCAGAGTGGGCTTCATTCCCCTCACTGACTGCGCACCGTTGGTGATTGCCGCGTTGAAAGGCTTTGATAAAAAGTACGGCATTACGCTGGTGCCCAGCAAAGAGGCCAGTTGGGCGGCGGTACGTGACAAACTGGTTTCCGGCGAACTGGACGCCGCCCACGTTCTGTATGGACTCTTGTACGGGCTGGAGTTGGGCATCGCCAGCAAACCGCAGGCGATGGCAAATCTGATGACGCTGAACCAAAACGGCCAGGCCATCACGCTGTCTGCTGCGCTGCAGGAGCAGGGGATCGCCGACGCGCCGTCGCTGAAAAAGCTGATTGCCGGGCAGGCGCCAGGAACCTACACCTTCGCGCATACCTTTCCCACCGGCACGCACGCCATGTGGCTCTATTACTGGCTGGCCAGCGCCGACATCAATCCGTTTACCGATATCCGTACCGTGGTGGTGCCGCCGCCGCAAATGGTGATGAACATGCGCATCGGCAATATGAGCGGTTTCTGCGTCGGCGAGCCGTGGAATGCGCGGGCCATTAACGACCGCATCGGATTTACCGCCGCTACCT
This sequence comes from Citrobacter sp. TBCS-14, assembly GCF_005280805.1. Lineage (NCBI taxonomy): Bacteria > Pseudomonadati > Pseudomonadota > Gammaproteobacteria > Enterobacterales > Enterobacteriaceae > Citrobacter > Citrobacter sp. TBCS-14. The sequence continues at coordinate 658,461 of NZ_SZWM01000164.1, read as the reverse complement.
CGCAGGCAATCTGGCCCGATCATCCGGAAAAAGTGCTCGGCACGCGCCGGGAATGGGTGGAGAAGCATCCGCACACCGCCCGGGCGCTGGTCAGCGCCGTACTTGAGGCGTCGCGCTGGATTGACGCCAGCGAGGCCAACAAACGTGAAACGGCGCAAATCCTTGCCGGGCGCGCCTGGCTCAATACCAAAGCACAGTACCTGACCGGGCGCATGCTGGGCGAATACGACAACGGTGCTGGTCATCGCTGGCAGGACGCGCACCCGATCCAATTCTTTCGTGACGGAGAAGTCAGCTTCCCGTGGCACTCGGACGGCATGTGGTTCCTGACGCAGTTCCGCCGCTGGGGACTGCTTAAGCAGGCTCCGGACTATGCGGATATTGCGGCCAGGGTCAACCGTATTGATATCTGGCGCGACGCGGCGACGGCCGTAGGCGGCATAACCCCGCCAGCGCAGCTACTGCGTACCAGCACGCTGATGGACGGTACCGTTTGGGACGGTCGCGACCCGGAAGCGTATGCCAACCGCTTTACCCTCCACCGTAAAGGAGCCTGAGATGAAACAAAACACGCAACTAAAAACCCCTGAACCGGCTGTGGGTGAGGTGATCACGCTGGCTGCCGTGACGGTGAGAAAACGCAAAACGCCGGCCTATTTGTGGCTGCACGCGTGGGTCAGACGAGCCGTGCCCGCGCTGCTGGGGATGGGCCTGCTGGTGGTGTGCTGGCAACTGGCGGCGATCAACAGCCAGGGATTTCCGACGCCGCTCAGCACGCTGGACTCGGCGCTAACGCTGTTTGCTGACCCGTTCTATAACAATGGGCCGAACGATATGGGCATCGGCTGGAACGTGCTGGCGTCATTGCAGCGGGTGGCCATTGGTTTTGGCCTCGCGGCGCTAGTCGGCATCCCGCTCGGATTTCTGATTGGCCGATTTACCTTCGCCTCACACATGTTTTCACCGCTGGTCGCGCTGCTGCGCCCGGTCAGCCCGTTGGCCTGGCTGCCCATTGGGTTGCTGCTGTTTCAAAAGGCGGAACCGGCCTCCAGCTGGACTATTTTTATCTGCTCCATCTGGCCGATGGTGATCAACACCGCCGAAGGGGTGCGCAGAATTCCTGACGATTATCTCAACGTCGCCCGTGTACTCCAACTCTCCGAGTGGACGGTGATGCGCCGCATTCTTTTTCCCGCGGTACTGCCTGCGATCCTCACCGGCATGCGCCTGTCTATCGGTATTGCCTGGCTGGTGATTGTGGCCGCCGAAATGCTCACCGGTGGACTGGGTATTGGCTTTTGGATCTGGAATGAGTGGAACAACCTCAACGTCGAAAACATTCTTATCGCCATTGTCATTATTGGCGTCGTGGGCCTGCTGCTTGAGCAGGGGCTGATGCGGGTCGCCCGTCGTTTTAGCTGGCAGGAAAAATAAGGAGACAGCATGAAACCCATTATTCAGGTACAGGCAGTGAGCCAACGTTTTTCCACCGCCAGCGGCGAGTTTCTGGCGCTGCAAAACGTCTCGTTTGATATCCATGAAGGGGAAACGGTCAGCCTGATTGGTCATTCCGGCTGCGGGAAATCGACGTTGCTGAATCTGATCGCGGGCATCACGTTACCCACTGAAGGCGGCCTGCTTTGCGATAACCGCGAAATTGCCGGGCCGGGGCCGGAGCGGGCGGTTGTATTCCAGAACCATTCATTGCTGCCGTGGCTGAGTTGCTTTGACAACGTGGCGCTGGCGGTCGATCAGGTCTTTCGCCGCACCATGAACAAGGCCGAGCGGCGCGAGTGGATTGCGCACAATCTTGAACGGGTGCAGATGGGCCACGCGATGCACAAACATCCAGGCGAGGTTTCCGGCGGCATGAAGCAGCGAGTGGGTATTGCCCGTGCGCTGGCCATGAAACCCAAAGTGCTGCTGTTGGATGAACCGTTTGGCGCGCTGGATGCACTCACCAGAGCACATTTGCAGGACACGGTGATGCAGATCCAGCAATCGCTGAACACCACCATTGTGCTGATTACCCATGACGTCGATGAGGCGGTGCTGCTCTCTGATCGGGTGATGATGATGACCAATGGCCCGGCGGCCACGGTGGGCGAGATTCTGGCGGTAAATCTGCCGCGCCCGCGTAACCGCGTCCAGTTGGCGGATGACAGCCGTTATCACCACCTGCGGCAACGCATCCTCCACTTCCTGTATGAGAAACAGCCGAAGGCGGCGTAAGGGGGCGATATGACGCAACGACTGGTCATTGTGGGGCACGGCATGGCGGCGACGCGCCTGACCGAGGCGCTGCTGGCGTACAAGTGCAGCGACATCGCGATCACGCTTATCGGTGAGGAACCGCAGCTGGCCTATAACCGCATCCAGCTATCACCGGTGCTGGGTGGGGAGAAGGCGTTTGCCCACACGCTACTTCATCCGCGCCAGTGGTATACCGACCACGGCGTGACGGTGCTGAGCGGGGAACGCGTGCTGGCCGTTGATGCGACTCGCCGCCGGCTGACGACCTGCAGGCGCATCCTTGAGTGGGATGAGCTGGTTTTTGCCACCGGCTCGGTGCCGTTTATTCCGCCAATTCCTGGCGGTGAACAGGCGCATGTGCACGCGTTTCGCACGATGGCGGATGTGGAGGCCATCTTGCAACAACCAGGTCCGGTGGTGGTGCTTGGCGGCGGCGTACTCGGCGTGGAGGCAGCGGCAGCGCTACGGTTAAGCTGTGACAACGTCACGTTAATTCATCGCGCCGAACGTCTGATGGAGCACCAGCTGGATCGGCAGGCCAGCGATCTGTTACAGGCCCAGCTGACAGCGCGCGGTATTCGCTGCGTACTCAATTCCGGGATTACCTGCATTGAAGGAGATCGCGTCACATTGCTGGATGGCGAGCAGTTGGCCGCGCGGCGGGTGGTGATGGCGACCGGCGTCAAACCCAATATCCACCTGGCGCAGGAGAGCGGTGTGAGCTGCCAACGGGGGATCGTGGTGGACGCACAACTGCGTACCACCGTCGCAGGCATCAGCGCGGTGGGCGAGTGTTGTGAAATTAACGGCCAGACCTGGGGGCTGGTGGCACCGTGCCTGCAGCAGGCCGAGGTGCTGGCTGCACGCCTGGCAGGCCAGAACGGCGAGGGATTTCGTTGGCAGGATCGCGGCACGCGCCTGAAGGTGACGGGAATCGACCTGTTCAGCGCTGGGGTAACGGACGCCGAACCCACGGATACCGCGTTGAGTAGCTGGGATCCGCTCAGCGGACACTACCGTCGTTTGCTGATTCGCGACGGAAAACTCCATGGCGTGCTGTTAATGGGCAATTGCCGCAGCGCTGCGCCGCTCACCGACTTGCTGGATGCACACGCGCCGGCAAATTCCGCCTGGCTATTTGACCGCTTTGATACGCAGCCACCGGCTGCAGGACTGATGACGATGACAAAACCGACGCTGGCTGTTGTGGGACACGGTATGGTTGGCCACCATTTTCTCGAGCAATGCGTAAGCCGCAACCTGCATATGCAGTATCACATCGTGGTGTTCGGCGAAGAACGTTATGCCGCCTATGATCGGGTACATCTTTCCGAGTATTTCGCCGGGCGCAGCGCGCAGTCGCTGTCACTGGTGGACGAGGACTTCTTTGCGCGTCACGGTATCGAGCTGCGTCTTGCGCAGTGTGTGACGCAAATCGACCGTGAAGCTCGGGTTATCCGTACCGCCAGCGGCCATGAAACCCACTGGGATGCGCTGGTGCTGGCCACCGGATCGTACCCGTTTGTGCCGCCGGTAAAAGGCGGTGATTCCGCGGATTGTTTTGTTTACCGTACGCTCGACGATCTCGATGCCATTGCGGAAAAAGCGAAAAATGCCCGGCGTGGGGTGGTGATTGGCGGTGGGCTGCTTGGGCTGGAGGCGGCCAATGCGCTGCGCCAGCTTGGGCTGGAAACCCATGTCGTTGAATTCGCCGCGAACCTGATGGCGGTGCAACTGGATAATGCCGGCGCCGCTATGCTGCGCGAAAAAATTGAGGCGCTGGGGGTGGGGGTGCATACCGCAAAATCCACCCGCGAAATTGAGCGTACGCCAGACGGTCTGGTGCTGCATTTTGCCGACGGAGAGCGGCTGGACACCGATCTGGTGGTGTTTTCCGCCGGTATCCGCCCGCAGGATACGCTGGCTCGCAGCAGTGGCTTACACCTCGGCGATCGCGGTGGAATAAGCATTGATAGCTACTGCCGCACGTCAGATGATGCCATTTACGCCATTGGCGAGTGCGCGCTGTGGGAAGGGCGGATATTTGGACTGGTGGCGCCGGGCTATCAGATGGCGCGCGTTGCCGCCGCGCGGCTGGCCGGGGAAGAGGCCAGTTTTGGCGGGGCGGACATGAGCACTAAGCTCAAGCTGCTCGGCGTTGATGTGGCGTCATTTGGTGATGCGCAGGCGCGCACGCCGGGGGCGCAAAGCTATCAGTGGACCCACGGCCCACAGCAAATCTACAAGAAAATCGTCGTCAGCGCCGACGGCAAAACGCTGCTGGGCGGCGTGTTGGTGGGCGATGCCAGTGACTATGCCACGCTACTACAAATGATGTTGAACGGACTGGTGCTGCCCGCGCAGCCGGAATTGCTGATCCTGCCTGCCGTGGCGGGCGGCGCACCGAAAGTGCTTGGGGTGGCGGCACTCCCTGACGCCGCACAGATTTGTTCTTGTCATAACGTCAGCAAGGCCGATATCTGCCGGGCGGTCAGCGCTGGGGCGACGGATATCGGTGCAATAAAACAGTGTACCAAAGCGGCAACCGGCTGTGGCGGGTGCAGCGCACTGGTCAAACAGGTGATGGAGCATCAGCTGGCTGCACAGGGTGTGGAGGTCAAAAAGGATATCTGTGAACACTTTCCCTGGTCGCGTCAGGAAATCTATCATCTGGTGCGGGTGAATCATATTCACACTTTCGAACAGTTGATTGCCCGTTATGGACACGGGCACGGCTGTGAAATTTGTAAACCGCTGGTGGGGTCGGTGCTGGCCTCCTGCTGGAATGAGTATCTGCTTAAACCTGCGCATCTGCCGTTGCAGGATACGAACGATCGCTATTTTGCCAACATTCAAAAAGACGGATCGTATTCGGTGGTCCCGCGCATGCCAGCGGGGGAAGTGACGCCGGATGGCCTGATTGCCATTGGTCAGATTGCTAAACGCTACCAGTTGTACAGCAAAATTACCGGCGGGCAGCGGGTTGATCTCTTCGGTGCGCGGCTTGAACAGTTGCCCGATATCTGGCGCGAGCTGGTCGAGGCGGGGTTCGAGACCGGGCACGCTTACGGGAAGTCGCTGCGTACGGTGAAGTCCTGCGTCGGCTCAACCTGGTGTCGCTACGGTGTTCAAGACTCAACCGGACTGGCGGTCACGCTGGAGAATCGCTACAAGGGCCTGCGCGCACCGCACAAAATCAAAATGGCGGTTTCCGGCTGTACCCGCGAGTGTGCCGAAGCCCAGGGGAAAGATGTCGGCGTCATTGCCACGGATAAAGGCTGGAACCTGTATTTATGCGGCAACGGCGGCATGAAGCCGCGCCATGCCGATCTGTTTGCCAGCGATCTGGATGATGCCATGCTGATTCAGACCATCGATCGTTTCCTGATGTTCTACATCCGCACCGCGGACCGCCTGCAGCGTACCAGTACCTGGATGGACAATCTCGAAGGCGGTATTGATTACCTGCGCGAGGTGATCATGGACGATAGCTTAGGTATTGCCAGCGAGTTGGAACAAGAGATGGCGCGGGTAGTGGAAAGCTACCAGTGCGAGTGGCAAACCACGCTCAGCAGTCCGCAACGTCTGGCGCTGTTTCGCTCTTACGTCAACAGCGATGCCCCGGATGACGCCATCGCGCGTCAAGCCTTACGCGGCCAGCCGCAGTTGGCCCCCCCTGTACGCCATGCTCGTGAGACATTGCCGGTGAAACCCTGGCAGGCGATCTGCCCGCTTGAGGCGATCCCGGAACAGGCAGGGATTGGTGCCCTACTGGGTGACCTGCAAATCGCACTCTTCCGTTTTGGTCAGTCGATTTATGCGCTGGATAATCGTGAACCCGGCAGTGACGCTCAGGTACTTTCGCGCGGCATTTTGGGGGATGTAGCCGGTGAGCCTGTTGTGATTTCGCCGCTGTATAAACAGCGCATTCGCCTGCGTGATGGTCGCCAGTATGACAGCGGCGAGCAGGCGGTACGCGCCTGGCCGGTTAAAGTGGTGGATGGAAAAGTGTGGGTGGGCAATCAGGCATTGATTCTGCGCGCGGAGGCCTCATGAGTGAGATACGTACCACATGTCCCTACTGCGGCGTCGGCTGTGGGGTGATCGCCCAGGTGAACGAAAAAGGCGTTAACGTCCGGGGCGATCCTGACCATCCGGCAAACTTTGGTCGCCTGTGCGTCAAAGGCGCGGCGCTGGCGGAAACCACCGGGCTGAGCGGCAGATTGTTACAGCCGACGGTTGACGGGGCGAAGGTCAGTTGGTCGCAGGCGCTGGAAACCGCAGGCACGCGTCTGCGCAGCATTATCGCCCAGTACGGCCCGCAGGCGGTGGCCTTTTACGCTTCCGGTCAGCTACTGACGGAAGATTACTACGCGGCCAACAAGCTGATGAAAGGTTTTATCGGTGCGGCCAATATCGATACCAACTCGCGGCTTTGCATGTCGTCGGCGGTGACCGGCTATAAGCGGGCGCTGGGTGCCGACGTGGTGCCCTGCAGCTATGAAGATATCGAGTGTAGCGATCTGGTGGTGCTGGTGGGATCGAATGCCGCGTGGACGCATCCAGTGTTGTACCAACGGCTGGTGCAGGCACGACAAACTAATCCATTGTTGAAGGTGGTGGTTATCGATCCCCGACGTACTGCCACCTGTGATATTGCGGATCTGCATCTGCCGCTGCTGCCTGGCAGCGACGGTGGGCTGTTCGTGGGTTTACTCAACAGAATTGCCACCGACGGTGCAGCGCTGGGGGATTTTGACGGGGCAACGGAAACGCTGGCTATCGCGCGTGACTGGGACGTGGCGCGGGTGGCGCAGTTTTGTGGGCTGGAGGTGGCGGAAGTCACCGCGTTTTATGACGCGTTTATGCAGGCGCCAAAGGCCGTCACGCTGTACACCATGGGCATTAACCAGTCCGCCAGCGGCAGCGATAAATGCAATGCGATCATCAACGTCCACTTGGCCAGCGGTAAATACGCCCGCGCCGGGTGCGGGCCATTTTCGCTGACCGGACAGCCAAACGCGATGGGCGGTCGCGAGGTAGGCGGGCTGGCGACGCAGTTGGCAGCACAGATGAGTTTTGACCCGCAGGACCTGTCGCGCGTGGCCCGCTTCTGGGGCGCTGAGCGGCTGGCGCAAACGCCGGGGTTGATGGCGGTCGAGCTGTTCGAGGCTATTGGCAACGGCAAGATTAAAGCGGTGTGGATCATGGGGACTAACCCGGCGGTATCGTTACCGGACAGCCATGCCGTGTGTCAGGCGCTGGCGGCCTGCCCGCTGGTCATTGTCTCCGAGGTGGTGGCCGACACCGATACCAGTCGCTATGCCCACATTCGCTTTCCGGCGCAGGCCTGGGGAGAGAAGAATGGTACGGTGACCAATTCAGAGCGGCGCATTTCTCGCCAGCGCGCCTTTTTGTCCTCTCCCGGTGAGGCGCGTGCGGATTGGTGGATTATCGCCCAGATGGCTAAACAGCTGGGGTATGCCGGGGCGTTTAGCTGGCAAAACGCGTGGGAGGTCTTCTGTGAACATGCGGCGCTTTCCGGTTTTGAAAATAATGGGGAACGCGCCTTTGATATTGGTGCCCTGGCTGATATGACGTACGCGCAGTGGGAAGACATGACCCCGGTTCGCTGGCCGGTCAGTCGACGTCTAGCGCCGCTAAACCTCTGGCAGGGCTGGCACGCGAACCAGCGTTTGCGGCTGGTGCCGGTCACGCCGCAGGGGATGACAACCGCCTGTGATGCGCTCTATCCGCTGGTGTTAAACAGCGGGCGTATCCGTGACCAGTGGCACACCATGACCCGCACCGGCACCGTTTCGCGCCTGATGCAGCACATCAGTGAACCGCTGGTCGAGGTGTCACCCGAGGACGCCGTACGATTTCAGCTGACCGGGGGAGCGCTGTGTCGTATCAGTTCCCCGCGCGGGCTGATGGTGGGCAGGGTGGCAATCCAGCCAGGTCAGCGGGCGGGCAGCGCGTTTACCTCGATGCACTGGAACAACAGCTTTGCCCGTCAGGGCCGGGTAAACGCGCTGGTCGCACCGGTGTGCGATCCCCATTCCGGACAGCCAGAAAGCAAACAGACTGCGGTGCGTATCATGCCCTGGCAGCCGCAATGGCAGGGGGAGATGTTTAGTCGGCATCAATTAACACTGCCCGGTTTTGTCCATTGGTGGCGCAAAGCGGCGGACACGGTTTTTCGCTATACCCTGGCGGGTGACAGGGAATTCGCCAGCTGGCTATGCCAGTACTGCACGGCACAAGGCTGGCAAATCCAGCAGGCGCACTGGGGCCAGGGGCTGAATATCCTGGCCTGGCGGGAGGGGCAACTGATGCTGGGATTCTGGTCGGCGGCGACGCAGCCTGAGATTGACACCGTCACTATTCTCGCCGCGTTTGTGCGAGCGCCAGACAATGCTGAAATACGCCATGCGCTGCTGAGCGGCAAACCCGCAGGTATAGCGCCTGACGAGGGGGCGATAGTGTGCAGTTGTTTCAGCGTAGGCGAAACGGCGATCGTCCGTGCTATCACCGACGGTTGCCATTCGGTTCAGACGTTGGGGCAACAGCTGCGCTGCGGCAGCAACTGTGGGTCGTGCATCCCGGAGTTGCGTGCCTTACTGAAACAAACGGTAACGCTTAAAGAGTAAGGATATTCCTGAAAATTTGAGAAAAGGCTGCAAATTGCTGGCCTGAAAGGTATGGTTAACGGTCGAGAGACCTGATTTTAATGATGTAAAAGCCACGACGATTTGAGCCGTTTTTTCAGTTGTACACGTAGTATCCTCCTACTCTTGCCGCTGGCAGGCGGTACTGCCAGCGCGCAGTCTTCGTTTATCCAGCAGGCCGCCAACCCGTTTGACAACAATCATGATGGCTTACCCGATCTTGGCATGGCAGCGGAGTCCCGGGCCGGTGAAAAGCATTTTGCCGAAATGGTCAAAGCGTTTGGCGAAGCCAGCATGACCGATAATGGTCTTGATACCGGTGAACAGGCGAAGCAGTTTGCGTTTGGCCAGGTGCGTGACACGGTCAGCGAGCAGGTGAATCAACAACTGGAGTCGTTGCTTTCTCCCTGGGGTAATGCCAGCGTTGGGCTACAGGTGGATAACGAGGGTAGCTTTACCGGCAGCCGGGGAAGCTGGTTTATTCCGTGGCAGGATAATCAACGTTACCTGACCTGGAGCCAGATGGGGATAACCCAGCAAGATGAGGGGCTGGTCAGTAATCTGGGCATCGGGCAGCGCTGGGTACGCAACGGCTGGTTGTTAGGTTACAACACCTTTTATGACACTCTGCTGGATGAAAACCTGCCGCGCGGTGGCGTGGGTGCCGAAGCGTGGGGCGAGTATCTGCGCTTATCAGCCAATTATTACCAGCCGTTCTCGTCCTGGCAGGAACGTTCTGCGACGCAGGTGCAGCGCATGGCGCGGGGATACGATCTTACTGCACTGATGCGGGTCCCGTTTTATGAACATCTCAATACCAGCGTTAGCGTGGAGCAATACTTTGGCGACCAGGTCGATCTGTTTCATTCCGGAACCGGCTACCATAATCCGGTGGCGGTCAAGCTGGGGCTGAGCTACACGCCGGTGCCGCTGGTTACGGTGACCGCGCAGCATAAGCAGGGTGAAAGCGGGGTCAGCCAGAACAGCGTCGGCGTAAAGCTTAACTATCGCTTTGGCGTACCGTTAAAAAAACAGTTGATGGTCAGCGAAGTGGCTGGCAGTCAGTCCTTACGCGGGAGTCGTTATGACTTACCACAGCGTAACAATCTGCCGACGATGGAATATCGCCAGCGCAAAACTCTGGCTGTGTTTCTGGCAACTCCGCCGTGGGATCTCACGCCTGGCGAGTCGGTAGCGCTGAAGCTGGAAGTGCGCAGTCAGCACGGTATTCGCCACCTGACGTGGCAGGGGGATACGCAAGCGCTGAGTTTGACGGCGGGAACAACTACCCGGAGTGCAGAAGGCTGGACGATTATTATGCCAAAATGGGACAGCAGTGACGGGGCAACAAACCGCTGGCGGCTGTCGGTGGTGGTGGAAGACGAACAGGGTCAGCGTGTCTCTTCCAATGAGATCACGCTATCACTGACCGAACCGTTTAGCGCGGTGTCGGAAAATGATCCTCGTTAACGATAAGCAGCATTAAAAATTAGAAAATGCGTTCCTGATGTACCCATACCGCGGCTTCTACGCGTGATTTGAGCTTCATTTTCTTCAGCATATGCTTCACGTGGACTTTGACCGTGCTTTCGGTGATGTCCAGACGGCGGGCAATCATCTTGTTAGGCAGGCCCTGGGCAATCAGTTTCAGGATGTCGCGTTCGCGTGGCGTGAGCTGGGTGACATCGCGATCTGAGGTGGCACGATTAGCACGCAGGCTGGCGGCCAGTACGGGTGTTAAAGCTTCGCTAAGCACCATTTCACCGGCGGCCGCTTGCTGTAATGCCTTCAGCAAATCTTCCGGTTCCATGTCTTTCAACAAATAACCATCCGCGCCGCGTTTCAGGGCGGTGACCACGTCTTCTTCATGATTGGAGACGCTGAATACGACGATGCGGCCGGACAGGGATTTTTCGCGCAGCTTATCGAGCGTTTCCAGACCGTTCATACCGGGCATATTGAGATCCAACAGGATCAGATCGGGATCAAGAGACTCAGCCAGCTCGATACCCTGCTCGCCATTACTGGCTTCGCCGACCACGGTAATATCGGGCGCCATACTGACAAGCTGTTTTACACCGGTTCGCAACATCGGATGATCATCGATCAACAGGATGGTTGCCGGTTCCAGATTACTCATGGGTATCTCCTTGGACTTCTGTGAAGTTTGTTTCGGGAATGAAAGTGACAGCAACTTCAGTACCGCCAGTCTCGCGACGGCGTACACGGCAATCGCCGCGCAAGCTTTGCGCACGATCGCGCATAATAATCATGCCGTAGTGGTTACTGCGTTCGGCGTTTTCCGGTACGCCGCAGCCGTTATCTTGCACTGTCAGTTTGACCTGCTTGCCATTTTGCACCACCGTCACCACAACGTCATCGGCGTGAGAGTGTTTCAAGGCATTACTCAGGGCTTCACGGGCAATTTGCAACAGGTGAATAGCCTGGTGCGAAGGCACCAGACGCGGTGGCAGCTGGTAATCCAGCTTCACCGTAAAACCAAATCGGGCGCTGTATTCCAGGCAGCTGGCTTCCAGCGCTGGGCGCAATCCAGGCTCCGTTAACTGCAAACGGAAGGTGGTTAACAGCTCACGCAACTGCACCCAGGACGTGTTCAGTTCATTACGAATTTGACTCAACAGGTCGCGGCAGTTTTCCGGCAGCGCCTCGCCTTGCATTTGCAAACAGCTGACCTGCATCTTCATACAAGAAAGCGATTGTGCAATAGAATCATGCAGTTCGCGTGCAATGGTGGCACGCTCTTCCATCACAATCAACTGCTGCTGACGCTCCTGCTGCCTGTCCAGCGCCAGCGTCGCGGTCAGTTGTTCAACCAGGGTATCAACCAGTTGCTGCTGGTCGTGGCTAAGATGACGTCCGTGCGGCAAGGTGGCCAGCAGAATACCATACTGAGTATGCGCATCGGTCAGTCGCCATTTCAGTGTGATTCCGCCGTCAATGGCGGGCAGCGTGCCGCGCGGACACAGATGACACCCTTTTTCATCACAGCTGACGTTCGACTGACAGGTAAACTCCTGGTGATTATCTTCATCTTCCAGGTCGTATACCCGCAGTTCGATATCATGCAACAGCGTTAAATTTTGTAGCCCGTTGAGTACCGGGGAAAGACGTTCACACAGCGGTACCTGAGAGTGCAGACGGCGGTTGGCTTGCCACAGGAAGGAGAGGATCTGGTTTTTATGCTCCAGACCGGCGGTTTTCTCCTGCACCCGCTGTTCCAGTACCGCGTAACTTTCTGCCAGCTCTTCTGACATATTGTTCAGTGCCGATCCCAGGGCCGCCATTTCATTACGCCCGCTAATGCGTGCGCGCTGGGTAAAATCACGTTGGCTGACGGCTCGCGCCATCGACAGCAGCTGTTTCCACGGTTCCAGCAGACGAACACGCAGCCAGATAATGGTGAAAACCAGCAGCAGTGCCATAAACACGGCCATCAGACGATGCAGCATCACCACGCGCTCAATACGCAATTCCGTGGTGTGGTCAAAGGCGGTCACCAGCTTATCCAGTCCTGCCACAAACTGCGTAACGTCCTCGGCAACGGCGTCCGCGTTTTGTGCATGTGATAGCCCTGGCGCCAGTTCGGTATGCCAGTAATCCTGTAACGCCTTCAGCTGCGCCTGTTGTCCGTCGCGCTTAGCGGCGCGCGTGAGTTCCGGGCTGAAGGCCGTTCTTTCCATCTCTTCCAGCAGCGGCTGGTCATTGGCATCCAGCGGAACCGCTGCCAGCAGACGATAGCTCTGCATACGCAGGGAGCCGGCTTTATTGATCGCATGCGCGCTGCCCTGAACGCCCTGAACCAGCCAGCCGGAGACGGCCATACCCGCCACGCCGATTGCGGTGGACAGTAAAACAATCAGCGCCACCTGGTTGACCAGCGTAAGCGGAGAGAGACAACGTTTTAACATGGTGACTTCTTCCTTCAGGATTTCGTTGTAGCGAAAACCTTATGAATGACGATGCTGCTGCAAGCAGTGGCGTTATTCTCAGCTATACACTGGAGTATACCCATACCTCAAACGGGCTACCCCTTAATTGCCATGAGTGGGAGAGATCTTCGACTGTGGGGAGTAGGGGGCGACAGCAGCGTGAAAAACCACAACTTTTTTAGCGATGTTATGTACTCATTTGGGGTAATGATAAATTTTGAGCATCAATAATGACATCTTTTCCTTTGATTTATATCAACTTACCTCCCGCTGTAAACCCTAATGTTGCAGGCATCGAAACAAGTATCAGAGGTGTCTATGAGTCACTCATCTGCCCCGGAAAGGGCATCTGGATCTGTAATTACAGAATGGCGGCCGGAAGATCCCGCCTTTTGGCAACAAAGAGGTCATCGTATTGCCAGCCGCAACTTGTGGATTTCCGTCCCTTGTCTGCTGCTGGCATTTTGCGTATGGATGTTATTTAGCGCCGTAGCGGTGAACTTACCGAAGGTTGGCTTTGACTTTACCACCGAGCAGCTGTTCATGCTGACGGCATTACCGTCGGTTTCCGGTGCGCTGCTGCGTGTTCCGTACTCCTTTATGGTTCCTCTGTTTGGCGGACGTCGCTGGACGGCATTCAGCACCGGTATCCTGATCATTCCTTGCGTATGGTTAGGTTTTGCCGTGCAAGATACCACCACGCCGTTTAGCACGTTTATTATCATCTCTCTGCTGTGCGGTTTTGCCGGGGCAAACTTTGCTTCCAGCATGGCTAACATCAGTTTCTTCTTCCCGAAACAGAAACAGGGCGGTGCGCTGGGGCTGAACGGCGGTCTGGGTAACATGGGCGTCAGCGTGATGCAGTTGCTTGCGCCGCTGGTGGTCTCCTTGTCTATCTTCGCGGCATTCGGTAGCCACGGCGTTGAGCAACCGGATGGCACGCAGCTGTATCTGGCCAACGCCGCGTGGATTTGGGTACCGTTCCTGGCGGTGCTGACGCTGGCTGCGTGGTTTGGTATGAACGAACTGGCAACCTCTAAAGCGTCACTGAAAGAGCAATTACCGGTGCTGAAACGCGGACATCTGTGGATTATGAGTCTGCTGTATCTGGCAACCTTCGGCTCCTTTATCGGCTTCTCTGCCGGTTTTGCCATGCTATCAAAAACGCAGTTCCCTGAGGTGCAGATCCTGCATTATGCCTTCTTTGGTCCGCTGATTGGCGCCCTGGCTCGTTCTGCTGGTGGGGCAATTTCTGACCGACTGGGCGGGACGCGCGTGACGTTGGTGAACTTTGTCCTGATGGCCATTTTCAGCGCCTTGCTGTTCCTGACGCTGCCAACAAACGGTGAGGGTGGCAACTTTATCGCCTTCTTTGCGGTGTTCCTGGCGCTGTTCCTGACGGCTGGGTTGGGTAGTGGTTCTACCTTCCAGATGATCTCTGTGATCTTCCGTAAACTGACGATGGACCGAGTGAAAGCCGAAGGTGGCTCCGAAGAGAAAGCGATGCGTGAAGCGGCAACCGACACGGCGGCAGCACTGGGCTTTATCTCAGCTATCGGCGCGATTGGCGGCTTCTTTATTCCTAAAGCGTTTGGTACGTCGCTGGCGTTAACCGGTTCGCCGGTGGATGCGATGAAAGTGTTCCTGATCTTCTATGTCGCCTGCGTGGTCATCACCTGGGTGGTATACGGACGTCATTCTAAAAAATAAAAAAGTAATGTACACAAAATCACTCTAACTGCATCAAGGCGGCAAGTGAGAAATCCCCAGGAGCATACTCAAGTCAGTGACTGGGGAGAACGAGCACAGCCAACGCGGAAGTAGTTTGAAAGATGACGTGTAGGTTGATTATCCTTTGCGCGGTGTTAGACCGCGCTTTTTTTTGTCTGTAATTAGTTACAACATACTTATTTGTCTACAGAGACTATCGTCTGTCAGAACGGTGCACAGAAAGAGGCCTGCCAGGGGGGATACCCCTTAATACTCACTTGTAAAGAATTTAACATTTGTATGATGAGTTAATTTTAAAATCATATTTAAAATCAATTGATTACTGGGTTTTACCCCATCCCACTTAAGGGGTATATAAAATTTAACCTCTCTTTCCCATCCCTGCCTGCCTTGATCGTTATCAATTCCCACGCGCTTTCATAGCGTTACCTTCGCTCTCAATCAAGCAATGTCGATTTATCAGAGAGCCGTCAGGCTCCTACAGGAGACAACCGATGAGTAAATTCCTGGACCGGTTTCGCTACTTCAAGCAGAAGGGCGAAACCTTTGCCGATGGGCACGGCCAGCTTCTCAATACTAACCGGGACTGGGAGGATGGATACCGCCAGCGTTGGCAGCATGACAAAGTCGTGCGATCAACTCATGGGGTAAACTGCACCGGCTCATGCAGCTGGAAAATCTACGTGAAAAATGGTCTGGTGACCTGGGAGACCCAGCAAACCGACTACCCGCGCACCCGTCCAGACCTGCCAAACCACGAACCACGCGGCTGCCCGCGCGGTGCGAGCTACTCCTGGTATCTCTACAGCGCTAACCGCCTGAAATACCCGCTGATGCGTAAACGCCTGATGAAAATGTGGCGTGAAGCGAAAAGACTGCACAGCGATCCGGTAGATGCATGGGCATCCATCATCGAAGACGCCGATAAAGCAAAAAGCTTCAAGCAAGCGCGCGGTCGTGGTGGTTTTGTACGTTCTTCCTGGCAGGAAGTGAATGAGCTGATTGCCGCTTCTAACGTCTACACCGTCAAAACCTACGGCCCTGACCGCGTGGCAGGCTTCTCGCCGATCCCGGCAATGTCGATGGTTTCCTACGCCTCCGGTGCACGCTACTTGTCCCTGATTGGCGGTACCTGCTTGAGCTTCTACGACTGGTACTGTGACCTGCCGCCTGCGTCTCCGCAGACCTGGGGTGAGCAGACCGACGTTCCGGAATCTGCCGACTGGTACAACTCCAGCTACATCATCGCCTGGGGTTCAAACGTTCCGCAGACCCGTACCCCGGATGCCCACTTCTTCACTGAAGTTCGCTACAAAGGGACCAAAACGGTCGCGATCACCCCGGACTACGCTGAAATTGCCAAGCTGTGCGACCTGTGGCTGGCACCGAAGCAGGGCACCGATGCCGCGATGGCGCTGGCAATGGGCCACGTCATGCTGCGTGAGTTCCACCTTGATAACCCAAGCCAGTACTTCACCGACTATGTGCGTCGTTACACCGACTTCCCGATGCTGGTGATGCTCGAAGAGCGTGACGGTTACTATGCGGCGGGCCGTATGCTGCGCGCCGCCGATCTGGTCGATTCTTTGGGCCAGGAAAATAACCCAGAGTGGAAAACCGTTGCCGTCAATACCGACGGCGAGATGGTCGCGCCAAACGGTTCGATTGGTTTCCGCTGGGGCGAAAAAGGGAAGTGGAACCTTGAGCAGCGCGACGGCACGTCCGGTAAAGAAACCGAACTTCAGCTCAGCTTGCTGGGCAGCCAGGATGACATCGCTGAAGTCGGCTTCCCATACTTTGGCGGCGAAGGCACCGAGCACTTCAATAAAGTCGAACTGGAAAACGTTCTGCTGCACAAACTGCCGGTCAAACGCCTGCAACTGGCGGACGGTACTACCGCGCTGGTGACCACCGTTTATGACCTGACCATGGCGAACTACGGTCTGGAACGCGGTCTGAACGATGAAAACTGCGCCACCAGCTACGATGACATCAAAGCATATACCCCGGCATGGGCAGAAAAAATTACCGGTGTATCACGCGCTCAAATCGTGCGTATCGCCCGTGAATTTGCCGATAACGCTGACAAAACGCACGGTCGTTCAATGATCATCGTCGGTGCCGGTCTGAACCACTGGTATCACCTCGATATGAACTATCGCGGATTGATCAACATGCTGGTGTTCTGCGGCTGCGTTGGTCAGAGCGGCGGCGGTTGGGCGCACTATGTGGGTCAGGAAAAACTGCGTCCGCAGACCGGCTGGCAGCCGCTGGCGTTTGGCCTTGACTGGCAGCGTCCGGCACGTCACATGAACAGCACCTCCTACTTCTATAACCACTCCAGCCAGTGGCGTTATGAGACGGTAACTGCGCAGGAACTGCTGTCGCCGATGGCGGATAAGTCCCGCTATAGCGGTCATTTGATCGACTTTAACGTGCGCGCTGAACGTATGGGCTGGTTGCCATCTGCGCCGCAGTTGGGCACCAACCCGCTGTACATTGCCCGTGAGGCGGAAAAAGCCGGGATGACGCCGGTGGATTACACCGTGAAATCGCTGAAAGAGGGTTCTATTCGCTTTGCGGCAGAACAACCTGAAAACGGTAAAAACCATCCGCGTAATCTGTTCATCTGGCGTTCTAACCTGCTGGGCTCGTCCGGTAAAGGTCATGAGTACATGCTGAAGTATCTGCTGGGTACTGAACACGGTATTCAGGGGATGGATCTGGGCAAACAGGGTGGCGTGAAGCCAGAAGAAGTGGAATGGCAGGATAACGGTCTCGATGGCAAGCTGGATCTGGTGGTGACGCTGGACTTCCGTCTGTCGAGCACCTGTCTGTATTCCGATATCGTGTTGCCTACCGCCACCTGGTATGAAAAAGACGACATGAATACATCGGACATGCATCCGTTTATTCATCCGCTGTCTGCCGCTGTTGATCCGGCCTGGGAATCGAAAAGCGACTGGGAAATTTACAAAGCCATCGCCAAGAAATTCTCTGAAGTCTGCGTCGGTCACCTCGGTAAAGAAACCGACGTGGTGACGCTGCCTATCCAGCACGATTCCGCTGCCGAACTGGCGCAGCCGCTGGACGTGAAGGACTGGAAAAAAGGCGAATGCGATCTGATCCCAGGCGTTACTGCCCCGCACATCATGACCGTTGAGCGTGATTACCCAGCAACTTACGAACGCTTCACCTCCATCGGCCCACTGATGGATAAAGTCGGTAACGGCGGGAAAGGGATTGCCTGGAACACCCAGAGCGAAATGGACCTGCTGCGTAAGCTTAACTACACCAAGGCAGAAGGCCCGGCTAAAGGTCAGCCGATGCTGAATACGGCGATTGATGCCGCCGAGATGATCCTCACCCTGGCGCCGGAAACCAACGGTCAGGTGGCGGTGAAAGCCTGGGCTGCGCTGAGTGAATTTACCGGCCGTGACCATACGCATCTGGCACTGAATAAAGAAGACGAGAAAATCCGCTTCCGCGATATTCAGGCGCAGCCGCGTAAAATTATCTCCAGCCCGACCTGGTCTGGCCTGGAAGATGAGCATGTTTCTTACAACGCCGGTTACACCAACGTTCACGAGCTGATCCCATGGCGTACGCTGACCGGTCGTCAGCAGCTGTATCAGGATCATCAGTGGATGCGCGACTTCGGTGAAAGCCTGCTGGTTTATCGTCCGCCAATTGACACCCGTTCGGTGAAAGCCGTGATGGGCGAGAAATCCAACGGCAATCCGGAGAAAGCGCTCAACTTCCTGACGCCACACCAGAAGTGGGGTATCCACTCCACTTACAGCGACAACCTGCTGATGCTGACATTAGGCCGCGGCGGTCCGATCGTGTGGATGAGTGAAGCGGATGCGAAAGATCTGGGTATCGAAGATAACGACTGGATCGAAGTCTTTAACAGCAACGGTTCACTAACCGCCCGTGCGGTAGTCAGCCAGCGTGTCCCGGCCGGGATGACCATGATGTACCACGCCCAGGAACGTATTGTGAATATTCCAGGGTCGGAAATTACCGAACAGCGCGGCGGGATCCATAACTCTGTGACCCGTATTACGCCGAAACCGACGCACATGATTGGTGGTTATGCCCACCTGGCCTACGGCTTTAACTACTACGGAACCGTAGGGTCAAACCGTGATGAGTTCGTGGTGGTCCGTAAGATGAAGAACATTGACTGGTTGGATGGCGAAGGCAATGACCAGGTACAGGAGAGCGTAAAATGAAAATTCGTTCACAAGTCGGCATGGTGCTGAATCTCGATAAGTGCATCGGTTGCCACACCTGTTCAGTAACCTGCAAAAACGTCTGGACCAGCCGTGAAGGGACCGAGTACGCCTGGTTCAACAACGTTGAAACTAAGCCGGGCACCGGTTTCCCGACCGACTGGGAAAACCAGGAAAAATGGAAGGGCGGTTGGATCCGCAAGATCAACGGTAAGCTGGTACCGCGCATGGGTAACAAAGCGCTGCTGCTGGGTAAAATCTTCGCTAACCCGCATCTGCCGGGTATCGATGATTACTACGAGCCGTTTGACTTCGATTACCAGACGCTGCACAACGCTCCGGCTGACAGCAAAGCGCAGCCGATTGCACGTCCACGTTCGCTGATCACCGGCAAGCGTATGGACAAGATAACCAAAGGTCCGAACTGGGAAGACGACCTGGGCGGCGAGTTCGAGAAGCTGTCAAAAGACAAAAACTTCGAGAACATGCAGAAGGCGATGTACGGCCAGTTCGAAAATACCTTCATGATGTATTTGCCGCGTCTGTGCGAGCACTGCCTTAACCCGGCGTGCGTGGCGACCTGCCCAAGCGGTGCCATCTACAAGCGTGAAGAAGACGGCATCGTGCTGATCGACCAGGACAAGTGCCGCGGCTGGCGTATGTGTATTACCGGTTGCCCGTACAAGAAAATCTACTTCAACTGGAAGAGCGGTAAGTCAGAGAAGTGCATTTTCTGCTATCCGCGTATCGAAGCCGGTCAGCCGACCGTATGCTCCGAAACCTGCGTCGGACGTATTCGTTACCTCGGCGTACTGCTGTATGACGCTGACGCCATTGAAAGCGCGGCAAGCACCGAGAACGAGAAAGATCTGTACCAGCGTCAGCTGGACGTGTTCCTCGATCCGAATGACCCGGCGGTCATTGAGCAGGCACTGAAAGATGGTATTCCGCTGAGCGTGATCGACGCGGCCCAGCAGTCTCCGGTGTACAAAATGGCGATGGACTGGAAGCTGGCGCTGCCGTTGCACCCAGAATACCGCACGCTGCCAATGGTCTGGTATGTTCCGCCTTTGTCACCGATTCAGTCTGCGGCTGATGCGGGTGAACTGGGCAGCAACGGTATTCTGCCGGACGTGGACAGCCTGCGTATTCCGGTTCAGTACCTGGCAAATCTGCTGACTGCAGGGGATACGCAGCCGGTGGTACTGGCGCTGAAGCGCATGCTGGCGATGCGTCACTTTAAACGTGCGGAAACCGTTGACGGTAAAGTCGACACCCGTGCGCTGGAGGAAGTTGGTCTGACTGAAGCGCAGGCACAGGAAATGTACCGCTACCTGGCCATCGCGAACTACGAAGATCGTTTCGTGGTACCGAGCAGCCATCGTGAGCTGGCGCGTGAAGCGTTCCCGGAGAAAAGCAGTTGTGGCTTTACCTTCGGCGACGGTTGCCACGGTTCGGACACCAAATTCAATCTGTTCAACAGTCGCCGCATCGATGCTGTCGATGTGACCAGCAAAACGGAGCCGCACCAATGATTGAACTCGTCATTGTTTCGCGTCTGCTCGAGTACCCGGATGCTGCCTTATGGCAGCATCAGCAGGAACTTTTCGATGCACTCGCGTCATCTGAAAACCTGGACAAAGATGATGCCCAGACTCTGGGCGTCTTCCTGCGCGATTTAACCGCGCAGGACATGCTGGACGCACAGTCCCGCTACAGTGAACTGTTCGACCGTGGCCGTGCAACCTCGCTGCTGTTGTTTGAACATGTGCATGGTGAATCCCGCGACCGCGGTCAGGCGATGGTTGACCTGATGGCGCAGTACGAGCAGCACGGTTTACAGCTCGACAGCCGCGAATTACCGGACCATCTGCCGCTGTACCTGGAATATCTGGCGCAGTTGCCGAAGGAAGAGGCGCTGGGTGGTTTGCAGGATATCGCCCCGATTCTGGCCCTGCTCAGTGCTCGTCTGCAACAGCGTGAAAGTCGCTACGCCGTGCTGTTCGATCTGCTGTTGAAACTGGCGAATGCGGCTATCGATAGCGACAAAGTGGCGGAGAAAATTGCGGATGAAGTTCGCGATGATACTCCGCAGGCGCTGGACGCTGTCTGGGAAGAAGAGCAGGTGAAATTCTTTGCCGATCAGGGGTGCGGTGAATCTGAGATCTCCGCTCACCAGCGTCGTTTTGCCGGGGCCGTCGCGCCGCAGTATCTGAATATCACCACCGGAGGACAGCAATAATGCACTTCCTGAATACGTTCTTCTTTGACATCTATCCGTACATTGCGGGTTCTGTCTTCCTGATTGGTAGCTGGCTGCGTTATGACTACGGGCAGTACACCTGGCGTGCGGCATCCAGTCAGATGCTGGATCGCAAAGGGATGAACATGGCGTCAAACCTGTTCCATATCGGGATCCTGGGTATTTTCGCCGGCCACTTCCTGGGGATGTTAACGCCGCACTGGATGTACGAAGCGTGGCTGCCGCTGGAAGTGAAACAGAAAATGGCCATGTTTGCAGGCGGTGCGTCCGGCGTGATGTGTCTGGTCGGTGGTGTATTGCTGCTCAAACGCCGTTTGTTCAGCCCACGCGTGCGTGCCACTACCACCGGCGCGGATATTCTGGTGCTGTCCGTTCTGGTTATCCAGTGTGCGCTGGGTCTGCTGACGATTCCGTTCTCCGCCCAGCATATGGACGGGAGTGAGATGATGAAGCTGGTCAACTGGGCACAGTCCGTGGTGACCTTCCACGGCGGCGCGTCCCAGTACCTGGACGGTGTGGCGTTTATCTTCCGTATGCACCTGGTGCTCGGTATGACGCTGTTCCTGCTGTTCCCGTTCTCGCGTCTGGTACACATCTGGAGCGTGCCAGTCGAGTATTTGACCCGCAAATACCAGATTGTTCGCGCACGTCACTAATCGATTCTCTGCGTCATTGTAAACCCTGCTTCGGCGGGGTTTTTTTATGGCTGTTGCCGGGTGGTGGCGAATACGTTTTATCCGGCCTATGGGGTTTAGCTGTTTAGCTAAGGGTACTACAGGGAAGTGGTAGTGGGGGAAGGATGACTCAGCGCTGCGCGCTTCGCCCTTCGGGTCGTTGCCTGCGGCAACGCTTTCTCGCTATGCTCGAATCGAACCTTAATCGAAGCTTCTCATCCTTCCCGCATGGGCAGAATATGGGGCATTGTGCTTTGATTTAGCTGAGATATCACAGGGGATTGATGGTGGTGGGGGAAGGATTCGAACCTTCGAAGTCGATGACGGCAGATTTACAGTCTGCTCCCTTTGGCCGCTCGGGAAC
This sequence comes from Citrobacter sp. TBCS-14, assembly GCF_005280805.1. Classification (NCBI taxonomy): domain Bacteria; kingdom Pseudomonadati; phylum Pseudomonadota; class Gammaproteobacteria; order Enterobacterales; family Enterobacteriaceae; genus Citrobacter; species Citrobacter sp. TBCS-14. The sequence goes on along the minus strand of NZ_SZWM01000164.1, from coordinate 636,317 downwards.
CCCACCAGGGGTAATTCAAATTGTAGGTAATGCTATGAGGATGGTGGTGGGGGAAGGATTATTCGTCGCTTCGCTTCTCACCCTTCCCCGATAAGTGCAAACTTCTGCATTGCTCATCGAGTTAACTACATCGCTGTAGTGAATAATGGTGGTGGGGGAAGGATTCGAACCTTCGAAGTCGATGACGGCAGATTTACAGTCTGCTCCCTTTGGCCGCTCGGGAACCCCACCACGGGGTAATGCTTTTACTGGCCTGCTTCCTTGGGAAGCGGGGCGCATCATATCAAATGACGCGCCGCTGTAAAGCATTCCTTTGCTTAACGTAGATCGTTTGCGTGTTTTTCATCCGTAACGCAGTAAAGCTAATCAATTCATATTATTGGTGATTACAGAATAATCGTTCGGTTACCGTAAACAAAGACTCGCTGGGCCAGAACCTGATACAGCGCACGGCTTAACACATTCTTTTCTACGTCGCGGCCTGCGCGCATCATATCTTCTGCGGTATAGGTGTGATCCACGTGAATCACGTCCTGCATGATGATTGGACCTTCATCGAGGTTATCATTCACATAGTGAGCCGTTGCACCAATGATTTTGACGCCGCGCTCATAAGCCTGGTGGTACGGACGTGCACCAATAAAGGCAGGCAGGAACGAGTGGTGAATATTAATAATCTTATTCGGGAAGCGTGAAACAAATTCTGGCGTCAAGACACGCATATATTTCGCCAACACCACATAATCAGGCTGGTGGGCGTCGATGGCATCGGCCATGTTTTGATCGTGTTCTTCGCGGGTTAATCCTTCATGGCTGACTAGCTCAAAAGGAATATCAAAACGTTCAACCAACGAACGCAGCGTGTCGTGGTTGCCGATTACCGCCGCAATTTCAACATCGAGTCCACCGTAATTGGCTTTCATTAACAGGTCGCCCAGACAATGCGCTTCCTTGGTGACTAAGATAACGATGCGGCGACGGCCTGCTGGCGTAAGTTCGCGAATGGATCCTTCAGGCAGTGCGCTGTCGAGATCGGTCAGCAGCGTGACGTCATTAAAAATGCCTTCCAGTTCTGTACGCATAAAAAAGCGACCGGTACGGTGGTCAACAAACTCGTTGTTTTGCACGATGTTCAGTTCATGCTTGTAACAAATATTGGTGATGCGTGCGATCAAACCTTTTTGGTCGGGGCAGATAGTGCGCAGAACTTTACGTTGTTGTGAATGCATTGCCGGGGTATTCCTGTTGAAAATGTTTGCGTAATAGATGCTGTCGGGCGTGGGTTAGCCGCAGCACTTTTTAAATTTTTTACCTGACCCGCAAGGGCAGGGATCGTTACGGCCAATTTGCGGGCGCGTACCATCAATATAATACCACTGGCCGTTTTCTTTTAAAAAACGAGAGCGCTCAATAATGGCGCCCGTTTTCCCCTGTTCGGAAAACCGCGCCACAAAGCTGACATAGCCGGTATTTTCTGTTTCCGACGTTGCCTGTTCAAAAAGGGTAAGTCCAAGCCATTCGGTATGGGCAAATCCTGCGCTAATCTCATCGCGAAATGCAGCAGCATGACAGTCGGGGTGCCAGGTCTTAATCAGGTAATCTGCGTCTTTCATCACAAAAGCACAGTAACGAGAACGCATGAGGTGTGACGGCGTTGGTGCTACTTGCGCGCCAGACACATAACGGTAGCAACATAGGCTATACTCGACAGCGCTACCACAGGGACAAAGCTGAGACACAAAATACTCCCTGGAATAAAAAAACGGCGTAAAAACGCCACGGTAGCACTATGTTAACTGAGCCGTAGTGATGTTGCTACGTCTGCAAGCCAGGGGAAGTCTGTAGGTACAATGAGAAAAATAAAAATTGGGCTGGCGCTAGGTTCCGGCGCGGCACGAGGCTGGTCGCATATTGGTGTGATTAAGGCCCTTAAACATATGGGCATTGATGTTGATATCGTTGCAGGGTGCTCAATCGGCTCGTTGGTTGGCGCCGCCTATGCGTGTAATAAATTACCCGCCCTCGAGCAATGGGTCTGCTCGTTCAGCTATTGGGATGTTTTACGCCTGATGGATCTCTCCTGGCGCAGAGGCGGATTGCTGCGCGGTGAACGCGTGTTTAATCAATACCGCAACGTCATGCCTGTCGAGTCAATTGAACAATGCCAGCGCCGGTTTGCTACCGTCGCGACGAATCTGAGTACGGGTCGCGAACTGTGGTTTACCGAAGGTGATTTACACCTTGCCGTGCGGGCCTCTTGCAGTATTCCAGGTCTGATGTCCCCGGTTGCACATAATGGTTATTGGCTGGTTGATGGCGCGGTGGTTAACCCTGTGCCGGTTTCGCTGACGCGTGCGCTAGGCGCCGATATCGTCATTGCGGTTGACCTGCAACATGATGCGCACCTCATGCAACAAGATCTGCTCTCCTTTAACGTCAGCAATGATACCGACTCGAGTGATGACGAGCTATCATGGCATGCGCGTCTGAAAGAGCGGTTGAGTAATATCACCGCCAGACGAACGGTCACTGCGCCCACGGCGATGGAGATCATGACCACCTCTATTCAGGTGCTGGAAAACCGGCTTAAACGTAACCGCATGGCCGGCGACCCGCCAGATATTCTAATTCAACCGTTTTGTCCGCAAATATCCACGCTGGACTTCCACCGTGCTGGTGCAGCTATTGCTGCCGGGCAGCTTGCGGTAGAGAAAAAAATGGATGAGTTGCTGCCACTGGTGAAGACCAACATCTAACGCATTTTTTATCAACACTTAAGTCAATTCTGACAGGCGTGAGTAGCAATAGCATGCCACTATTGATTAAAGCCAGTCAGGGGGGAGAATATGACGCAGCCATTGGTCGGAAAACAGATTCTTATTGTTGAAGATGAGCCTGTATTTCGCTCACTTCTGGACTCATGGTTTTCCTCTTTGGGAGCGACAACGGCTGTAGCGGGCGATGGGCTTGATGCGCTGGAATTATTGGGGCGCTTTACACCCGATCTGATGATCTGCGACCTTGCGATGCCGAGAATGAACGGTCTCAAACTGGTTGAATACCTGCGTAACCGTGGCGATCGGACGCCAATCCTAGTTATCTCCGCGACAGAAAATATGTCTGATATTGCCAAAGCACTTCGCCTCGGTGTGGATGATGTGTTGCTTAAGCCGGTGAAAGACCTTAACCGACTACGGGAAACGGTTTTTGCGTGCCTTTACCCCAACATGTTTAACTCGCGCGTTGAAGAAGAAGAGCGGTTATTTCGTGACTGGGATGCGATGGTCGGCGACCCCGCAGCAGCAGCAAAACTGTTACAAGAGCTACAGCCACCGGTTCAACAGGTGATTTCACAGTGTCGCATCAACTACCGTCAACTGGTTGCCGCCGATCAACCCGGCCTGGTCCTTGATATTGCGCCGTTGTCGGAACACGATCTTGCCTTCTATTGCCTGGATGTGACGCGGGCAGGGGATAATGGCGTGCTGGCGGCACTGTTGTTACGGGCACTGTTTAATGGGCTGCTACAAGAGCAACTGGCACATCAGAATCAACGGTTGCCGGAACTCGGTACGCTCCTGAAACAGGTTAATCATCTGCTGCGACAGGCCAATCTACCGGGACAATTTCCGTTGCTGGTGGGTTACTACCATAGCGGTTTAAAAAATTTGGTCCTGGTCTCTGCGGGTCTGAATGCGACCTTAAATACTGGTAGCCACAACGTGCAAATCAGTAATGGTGTTCCGCTGGGAACGTTGGGGAATACGTACCTCAACCAACTAAGCCAACGCTGTGAGTCCTGGCAGTGCCAAATTTGGGGTGCCGGGGGGCGTCTGCGACTGATGTTGTCCGCAGAATGAACAATCGAGAGGCAGGGATTCAAATTGGCTCACCTCCCTGTCTTTTGCAGTGCTACTATCAGCGCCAGATTTATTCGTATTTATCTTAATTATACCGACGCGCGTCCTTTTCAGACCTGAAGCTTGTCGCGGTACTGATATACTCGGATGCGATACAGATTGATGAACACGTTCAATACATGAACAGTCCAGGAGAGTTTTAAATGGCTGCCCTTAATTCGAAAGTCAAAAAAGCCGTTATCCCGGTAGCGGGATTAGGAACCAGGATGTTACCGGCGACCAAGGCAATTCCTAAAGAAATGTTACCGCTGGTTGATAAGCCATTAATTCAATACGTCGTCAACGAATGTATTGCCGCGGGTATCACTGAAATTGTCCTTGTGACTCACTCGTCTAAAAATTCGATTGAAAACCACTTCGATACCAGCTTTGAACTTGAAGCTATGCTGGAAAAACGTGTTAAGCGCCAGTTGCTGGAAGAAGTGCAATCTATTTGCCCACCGCACGTGACGATTATGCAGGTTCGTCAGGGTCTGGCAAAAGGTCTGGGTCACGCTGTATTGTGTGCGCACCCGGTTGTTGGTGATGAACCCGTAGCGGTCATCCTGCCGGATGTTATTCTCGACGAATACGAATCTGATTTATCCCGCGATAACCTCGCCGAAATGATTAGTCGCTTTGATGAAACAGGCAGCAGCCAAATTATGGTGGAGCCAGTAGACGATGTGACGGCTTACGGCGTGGTGGACTGTAAAGGTGTGGAATTAGCGCCGGGCGAAAGCGTACCGATGGTCGGTGTTGTGGAAAAACCGAAAGCCGATGTCGCGCCATCTAATCTTGCGGTTGTAGGGCGTTATGTCCTGAGTGCAGATATCTGGCCTCTGCTGGCAAAAACGCCTCCGGGCGCAGGTGACGAAATTCAGTTGACCGATGCTATCGATATGCTGATTGAAAAAGAAACGGTTGAAGCCTATCACATGAAGGGCAAAAGCCATGACTGTGGTAATAAGCTGGGTTATATGCAAGCGTTCGTCGAATATGGTATTCGTCATAATACCCTTGGCGCTGAATTTAAAGCCTGGCTTGAAGACGAGATGGGTATTAAGAAGTAACATCACGTTATTAATCCGCATGCAACGGCGCTGTTTATCCAGCGCCGTTTTTTTATACCCCTATTGGGTAGGTGTTATGCGAAGTACAGGTAAAAAAAATCCCGCCGTCGGCGGGATTTTAAGCAAACTAATTGTGGATTAATCCTTGATCAGGAAATCGTCCAGCTGTTTACCTTGTTCTTCCATCGCTTTTTTGATTACTGCCGGTGTACGACCCTGGCCGGTCCAGGTTTTCGTTTCACCGTTTTCGTCAACATAGCTATATTTAGCTGGGCGTGCTGCGCGCTTGGCTTTAGCACCGGTTTTAACCGCAGCCATGCTATTCAGCAGTTCGTTCGGGTCAATACCGTCAGCAATCAGCATTTCACGATATTGTTGCAGTTTACGAGTGCGCTCTTCAACTTCAGCAGCGGCAGCGCTTTCTTCTTCGCGACGCTCGCTAACGACAACTTCTAATTTTTCCAGCATTTCTTCAAGCGTTTCCAGAGTGCATTCTCTTGCCTGCGCACGAAGAGTACGGATGTTGTTCAGAATTTTAAGTGCTTCGCTCATTGTAGTAATCTCAAACTTATATTGGGTGGGGTTTGTTGAGCTAATAATAGAGCGATAAATTCAGATGTGCAATAGCCAGGAATGTAAGGAATTCAAAATTGCGCTTTATTTAGTATCTGCATTAATTCATTGTCGTTAAATTTCGTCTGGGAAAGGGCATAAAAAAGGCTTATTGGTGTGGGGGCTACTCTTCAGTCATGCAGGAAAATTCAAGATTCAGGTCACATTTTACAGCACGGTAATTGTATCTGTTTGCAGTAATTTCAACCTTTTGTATTAGTTTTGCTTACGGGAATTCACTATTACAGGGTGTTCGTAGGGGGATTCAATAACATTGAAAGCAAGGTTTCTTTATTGAACTGTGATGATAAGCACCGTTGATGAATTTCAAGGGCACTATTTGTGAAAGAATGTGTATATACCGTCATAAGTCAGATTATTCGAGCATTGGTGGTGTGCATCACTGTGCGATCCATAACTTAAGTCTGTTTCCTGAACCTTACCGTAGTTCGTCATATTTAGGAGGTTGATGAGTGATGCTGACGCGATTTTTTATACGTATGTGGGCGACAACGGTGCGCAGACATGTTTGTGAATTATGATACAATCGCGCCCATATTTATTTACTCAGGTGAGGGCTGACGGTCAATGGCACAGCTATATTTTTACTATTCTGCAATGAATGCGGGGAAGTCGACCGCTTTGCTGCAATCTTCATACAATTACCAGGAACGTGGCATGCGTGCCGTTGTATATACAGCGGAAATCGACGATCGGTTTGGAACAGGGAAAGTAAGTTCACGTATAGGTCTGTCGTCACCTGCAAAACTGTTTAACCAAAATTCATCATTGTTCGAAGAAATTCGCGCGGAGAATGCGCAGCAGAGAATACATTGTGTACTGGTTGACGAGTCACAGTTTTTGACACGCCAGCAGGTTTATGAATTATCCGAGGTTGTCGATCAGCTGGATATTCCGGTTTTGTGTTACGGGTTACGCACCGATTTTCGTGGTGAATTATTTGGCGGTAGCGAATACCTGCTTGCCTGGTCAGATAAATTGGTCGAATTAAAGACTATTTGTTTCTGCGGGCGGAAGGCGAGTATGGTACTACGTCTTGATCAAGCTGGACGACCTTATAACGAGGGAGAACAGGTGGTTATTGGTGGCAATGAACGCTATGTGTCGGTATGCCGCAAGCACTATAAAGAGGCGCAATCTGAGGGCTCTCTGACGGCCATTCAGGAAAGGCACAGCCACGATTAATCTACGCTCGCCTGGGCGCTGTAACGCGCAGGGTAGACCACTGGCCATAAGTCAGAAGTACTACCCTACAATCACCTCTGTAGACCCTTTACGCGCATCCTCCTCCAATCTCCTACGGGCATGTCCATTCACCGCGATGGTCTGCATGAGTTTTTGCGCTGTGAAGGTGAGAATAAATCAGGCGAAAAAAAACGGTCCCCTCAAGGGACCGTTCGACGTGATACTACAGCTTAGATTTATGAATTAAGCGGATTTCTTCGCTTTTTTCTCTGCTTTAGGCGCGGCGGCTGCTTCAGTTTTAGCGGCAGTTTCACCTTCGTTGTATTCGCGACCGTAGAAGGTATCCAGCAGGATCTGTTTCAGTTCAGAAATCAGCGGGTAACGCGGGTTAGCGCCGGTGCACTGGTCGTCAAACGCATCTTCAGACAGTTTGTCAACATGTGCCAGGAAGTCAGCTTCCTGAACGCCAGCTTCACGGATAGACTTAGGAATACCCAGTTCAGCTTTGATCTCATCCAACCATGCCAGCAGTTTCTGGATTTTCGCTGCGGTACGGTCGCCCGGTGCGCTCAGACCCAGATGGTCTGCGATTTCAGCGTAGCGACGACGGGCCTGCGGACGGTCGTACTGGCTGAAAGCAGTCTGTTTAGTCGGGTTGTCGTTCGCGTTATAACGAATAACGTTGCTGATCAGCAGGGCGTTCGCCAGACCGTGAGGAATGTGGAACTGTGAACCCAGCTTGTGCGCCATGGAGTGACATACACCGAGGAAGGCGTTAGCAAACGCGATACCGGCGATGGTCGCTGCACTGTGTACACGCTCGCGAGCTACCGGGTTCTTAGAACCTTCGTGGTAGGACGCAGGCAGGTTTTCTTTCAGCAGTTTCAGCGCTTGCAGAGCCTGACCATCAGAGAACTCAGAAGCCAGTACGGAAACGTAAGCTTCCAGGGCGTGAGTGACGGCATCCAGACCACCGAACGCACACAGTGACTTCGGCATATCCATCACCAGGTTAGCATCGACAATCGCCATATCCGGGGTCAGCGCGTAGTCTGCCAGTGGATATTTCTGACCAGTAGCGTCGTCGGTTACAACCGCAAACGGGGTGACTTCAGAACCGGTACCGGAAGTGGTGGTGACGGCGATCATTTTCGCTTTCACGCCCATTTTCGGGAACTTGTAGATACGTTTACGGATGTCCATAAAGCGCAGCGCCAGTTCTTCGAAGTGGGTTTCCGGATGTTCGTACATGACCCACATGATTTTCGCTGCGTCCATCGGGGAACCGCCACCCAGCGCGATGATCACGTCTGGTTTGAAGGAGTTGGCTAGTTCAGCACCTTTGCGCACAACGCTCAGCGTCGGGTCAGCTTCAACTTCAAAGAACACTTCGGTTTCAACGCCCGCAGCTTTCAGAACGGACGTGATCTGATCAGCATAGCCGTTGTTGAACAGGAAGCGGTCGGTCACGATCAGCGCACGTTTGTGACCATCGGTAATCACTTCATCCAACGCGATTGGCAGTGAACCACGGCGGAAGTAGATAGATTTCGGAAGTTTGTGCCACAACATGTTTTCAGCTCGCTTAGCAACGGTTTTCTTGTTGATCAGGTGCTTAGGACCAACGTTTTCAGAGATGGAGTTACCACCCCAGGAACCACAACCCAGAGTCAGGGATGGTGCAAGCTTAAAGTTGTACAGGTCGCCGATACCACCCTGAGACGCCGGGGTGTTGATCAGGATACGTGCAGTTTTCATCATCTGACCGAAGTGAGCAACGCGTTCTGGCTGGTTGTCCTGGTCAGTGTACAGGCAAGAGGTATGACCGATACCGCCCATAGCAACCAGTTTTTCAGCTTTAACAACTGCATCTTCGAAGTCTTTCGCACGGTACATTGCCAGCGTCGGAGACAGTTTTTCGTGAGCAAACGGTTCGCTTTCGTCGACAACTTTAACTTCACCAATCAGAATCTTGGTGTTAGTCGGCACGGAGAAACCAGCCAGCTCAGCGATTTTGTATGCCGGTTGACCCACGATAGCCGCGTTCAGCGCGCCATTTTTCAGGATGATGTCCTGAACAGCCTTCAGCTCTTTGCCCTGCAGCATATAGGCACCGTGGCTGGCAAAACGTTCGCGAACGGCGTCGTATACGGAATCTACAACCACAACGGACTGTTCAGACGCACAGATTACACCGTTGTCGAAGGTTTTAGACATCAGCACGGAAGCAACGGCACGTTTGATATCTGCTGTTTCGTCGATAACAACAGGGGTGTTACCTGCGCCAACACCGATTGCCGGTTTACCAGAGCTGTATGCTGCTTTAACCATACCAGGACCACCGGTCGCAAGGATCAGGTTAATGTCCGGGTGGTGCATCAGAGCGTTAGACAGTTCAACAGAAGGTTGATCGATCCAGCCAATCAGGTCTTTTGGTGCGCCAGCAGCGATAGCAGCCTGCAGAACGATGTCTGCCGCTTTGTTGGTTGCATCTTTAGCACGCGGATGTGGAGAGAAGATGATAGCGTTACGCGTCTTCAGGCTGATCAGCGATTTGAAGATTGCAGTAGACGTTGGGTTAGTGGTTGGAACGATACCGCAGATGATACCAATCGGTTCAGCGATAGTGATGGTCCCAAAAGTATGGTCTTCGGCTAGGACACCACAGGTTTTTTCATCTTTGTAAGCGTTATAGATGTATTCAGATGCGAAGTGGTTTTTAATCACTTTATCTTCGACAATACCCATGCCAGATTCGGCAACGGCCATTTTCGCGAGAGGAATTCGAGCGTCTGCGGCAGCCAGAGCGGCGGCGCGGAAGATTTTGTCAACCTGTTCTTGAGTGAAACTGGCATATTCACGCTGGGCTTTTTTTACGCGCTCTACAAGTGCGTTAAGTTCAGCGACATTAGTAACAGCCATGATGCTCTCCTGATAATGTTAAACTTTTTTAGTAAATCATCTGCTCGCTACGAGAGTATAGACAGATCGACGAAAATTTGTGTAACGTTTTGAAAATCAAACGGTTAATTAACGCCCGCCTTACATTGATTTACTAAAAGAGCTTATACGCTAGCGTATTCAACTCTAACGCGTTTCCTCCAGGTGGCGTAAGCAAGATTACTCACTTCTGAGTAGTAATTGCGTGATCTGGATCAAATTTACGCGAAGCTGACACCTTTCAGCAGGCTCTTTTAGTGTTTATCGGCAAGTGTTAACGAATTGATGGAATGAATGAGATTAACATTAGCATATTTCATACATATTAATAACACCGAGTATTGGTAGCACGTTTACAGAGATTAACGCAGATAGAAGGTGAAGAATGCTGCCAAAAAGCGTATCTTCAGCGCGGTTTTTAACATTTTTTATGACTCATTTTATCCGGCTAACGCTTCGGAGCTAACCGTGATCCAAACGCTATTTGATTTTCCTCTTTACTTTAAGTTTTTCATTGGGTTATTTGCGTTGGTCAACCCCGTCGGGATCATCCCGGTCTTTATCAGTATGACCAGCTACCAAACCGCAGCGGCGCGTAACAAAACCAATCTGACGGCAAACCTGTCGGTGGCGATTATTTTGTGGACCTCGTTGTTTCTTGGTGATGCGATCCTGCAACTCTTCGGTATCTCGATTGATTCGTTCAGAATTGCCGGCGGGATTCTGGTGGTAACCATTGCAATGTCGATGATCAGTGGGAAACTCGGGGAAGATAAACAAAACAAACAGGAAAAGTCAGAGACTGCCATACGCGAGAATGTTGGTGTTGTTCCGCTGGCATTGCCGTTGATGGCGGGGCCGGGGGCGATAAGTTCAACCATCGTCTGGGGGACTCGCTATCACAGCGCATTAAACCTGTTCGGGTTCTTTGTGGCGATTGCACTGTTTGCCTTATGCTGTTGGGGACTGTTTCGTATGGCTCCTTGGCTGGTACGCCTGTTGGGGCAAACGGGTATTAACGTTATTACGCGTATTATGGGCTTACTGCTCATGGCGTTGGGGATTGAATTCATCGTCACCGGCATCAAATCTATTTTCCCGGGCTTACTGGCCTGACGGGACTGTTTTCAGTAAACGGAGCTGGCCCTCAGCTCCGTTCTTTTCATTATCAGTAAAACGTCTCACTAAAGTTGAAAATTAGCATTGAAATTGTAAAACATGCTGATTGCCAATCCATCTGTTACGCATTGATTTATAAGATAATAATTTTTATGGCTACGTCCCTGAATAGGGGGCTTACTGTTATTTTTCTAACATTATACTCTGGGGCTTGCTGAAGGATTATCGAAATGTTATTAGTTATTTCAGTGTCTTTTTTAGAGTAATGTGCTAATTAATGACCAATTGTTAATTTTATGTAAATTATATCGGCATATTGATACCGGACAGGGTAATCAACCGCTCAATGGATTTAATTCGTTATCTATCATGATGTTACGATTATGGCCTCTCTTTTTGAGGACCATTGATGTGCGATTTTTTTTCGATAAAAGCGAATTGGTTAACAAATCTGTAAAATGTATTGGCGGTTAAGAAAGGCATTTGATACTTTCCGACCAGGTATTTTGCAGAAGATTTTACGTTGATGAGAACTGTTTTCAGTTAGTTTCTCTCAATAGAGTAACCGAGTGTTTCCGACAGGGGAGACACGTAGAAAATCGACGCAAGGCGGTCGCTCGAACCGCCAGAATAAATAAAGTCGGTGATAGCAAGCAGTAAAACAATAAATCACCTGACGGCAGAAAATCTCCGGTGCCGTACAGGGATCCGTACAGGATTAACAGTCTGGTTAAAAAACCAGCCATAATAATGAGGGAGTACAAACACAATGACTAACATCACTAAGAAAAGTTTAGTAGCGGCGGGGATTCTATCTGCGCTTATCGCAGGAAATGTTGCCACGGCGGCAGAAGTACCTGCCGGTGTTCAACTTGCTGAGAAGCAAACGCTGGTACGCAATAATGGTTCGGAAGTTCAGTCTCTCGATCCGCACAAGATCGAAGGTGTGCCAGAATCCAACATTAACCGTGACCTGTTTGAAGGTTTATTAATCAGCGACGTTGATGGCAAGCCATCACCGGGCGTGGCGGAAAAATGGGAAAATAAAGATTTTAAAGTCTGGACGTTCCATCTGCGTAAAGACGCGAAATGGTCCGATGGCTCGCCCGTGACCGCGCAAGATTTTGTGTATAGCTGGCAACGTCTGGCGAATCCAAATACCGCTTCACCATACTCCAGCTATTTACAGTATGGGCACATCGTTAATATTGACGACATTATCGCCGGTAAAAAACCGGTCACCGATCTCGGTGTAAAAGCCATTGATGACCATACTTTTGAAGTTACCCTCAGTGAACCTGTTCCGTATTTCTACAAACTGCTTGTTCACTCATCAGTTTCCCCGGTGCCTAAAGCCGTGGTGGAAAAATTTGGTGATAAATGGACCCAGCCCGCGAACATCGTTTCTAACGGCTCCTATAAATTAAAAGATTGGGTCGTCAACGAGCGCATTGTTCTTGAGCGTAATACTAACTACTGGGATAACGCCAAAACGGTGATTAACCAGGTAACTTATCTGCCAATTTCTTCTGAAGTGACTGATGTTAACCGCTACCGCAGTGGTGAAATCGACATGACCTACAACAACATGCCGATTGAGTTATTCCAGAAACTGAAAAAAGAGATCCCGAACGAAGTTCACGTTGACCCGTATCTGTGTACCTACTATTACGAAATTAATAACCAGAAGCCACCGTTCAACGATGTGCGTGTACGTACCGCCCTGAAGATGGCACTGGATCGTGACATTATCGTCAACAAAGTGAAGAACCAGGGCGACCTGCCAGCGTACAGCTTCACGCCGCCGTATACCGATGGCGCAAAACTGGTTGAGCCAGAGTGGTTCAAGTGGTCACAGGAAAAACGTAACGAAGAAGCGAAAAAACTGTTGGCTGAAGCTGGCTTTACCGCAGAAAAACCGCTGACCTTCGACCTGTTGTATAACACCTCCGATCTGCACAAGAAGCTGGCTATTGCAGCCGCCTCTATCTGGAAGAAAAATCTGGGTGCCAACGTTAAGCTGGAAAACCAGGAGTGGAAGACCTTCCTCGATACCCGTCATCAGGGTAACTATGATGTTTCTCGTGCGGGCTGGTGTGCGGATTACAACGAACCGACCTCTTTCCTTAACATGGTGCTGTCAGACAGCTCCAACAACACTGTTCACTATAAGAGCGCGGCATTTGATAAGTTGATTGCCGATACGCTGAAAGTGACTGACGAAGCGCAGCGCAGCGAGCTGTATTCGAAAGCTGAGCAGCAGTTGGATAAAGACTCTGCGATTGTACCAGTGTATTACTACGTCAATGCGCGTTTGGTGAAACCATGGGTAGGCGGATACTCCGGTAAAGACCCGATGGATAATATCCACGTTAAAGACTTGTATATTATCAAGCATTAATGGCAAGACGTGGGGCGACCATCGTTGCCCCACAGTGTCTTTTTCTTCGAACTATAAATACCTCTCTGGCCCCATAACTGGCTTAAAGAGGTATAAAGGCACACGCCAGAAGGTACGGGCAATGTTAAAATTCATATTACGTCGCTGTCTGGAAGCGATTCCGACGCTATTTATTCTTATTACGATCTCATTCTTTATGATGCGCCTTGCGCCGGGAAGTCCTTTCACCGGTGAACGTGCGTTACCGCCAGAGGTACTGGCGAATATTGAAGCGAAATACCATCTTAATGACCCTATCACCACGCAGTACTTCAGCTACCTGAAGCAACTGGCGCATGGCGATTTTGGACCTTCCTTTAAATATAAAGACTATACAGTTAACGATCTGGTTGCCTCGAGCTTCCCTGTTTCGGCGAAGCTGGGTGCAGCTGCCTTTATCCTGGCGGTACTCGTTGGCGTCAGTGCTGGCGTCATTGCTGCGTTGAAGCAAAATACGCGCTGGGATTATACGGTGATGGGGGTAGCGATGACCGGGGTGGTTATCCCAAGCTTTGTGGTGGCCCCCTTGTTAGTGATGATATTTGCAATAACGCTGAAATGGTTGCCCGGTGGTGGCTGGAACGGCGGGGCGCTGAAATTTATGATCTTGCCGATGGTGGCGTTGTCGCTGGCTTATATCGCCAGTATCGCCCGTATCACCCGTGGGTCGATGATTGAAGTGCTGCACTCCAACTTTATTCGTACCGCACGGGCGAAAGGTCTGCCAATGCGGCGGATTATTTTCCGTCACGCGTTAAAGCCCGCTTTGCTGCCGGTGTTGTCTTATATGGGCCCGGCGTTCGTCGGCATTATTACCGGTTCGATGGTGATTGAAACTATCTACGGCTTGCCGGGTATTGGTCAACTGTTCGTTAACGGCGCGCTGAACCGCGACTACTCGCTGGTATTGAGCCTGACCATTCTGGTCGGTGCACTGACAATTGTATTTAATGCGATTGTTGATGTGCTGTATGCCGTTATCGATCCGAAAATCCGTTACTGATACTGGAGCTCGCTATCTATGATGTTAAGTAAGAAAAACAGCGAGACGCTGGAGAATTTCAGTGAAAAGCTGGAAGTCGAAGGCCGCAGTTTGTGGCAGGATGCGCGTCGACGCTTTATGCATAACCGCGCGGCGGTAGCCAGTCTGGTTGTGCTGGTGATTATCGCGCTGTTTGTGACCCTTGCGCCGATGCTATCGCAATTTACCTACTTCGACACCGACTGGGGAATGATGTCCAGCGCGCCGGACAGTGAGTCCGGCCACTACTTCGGTACTGATTCTTCGGGGCGTGACCTGCTGGTACGCGTGGCGATTGGTGGACGTATTTCGCTGATGGTCGGGATTGCCGCGGCGCTGGTGGCGGTGATTGTCGGCACGTTGTACGGATCGTTGTCAGGATATCTGGGCGGCAAAATTGACTCCGTGATGATGCGCCTGCTGGAAATCCTCAACTCCTTCCCGTTCATGTTCTTCGTCATTCTGCTGGTGACCTTTTTTGGGCAAAACATCCTGCTGATCTTTGTGGCGATCGGTATGGTCTCCTGGCTGGATATGGCACGTATCGTGCGTGGCCAGACGCTGAGCCTGAAGCGCAAAGAGTTTATTGAGGCTGCGCAGGTAGGTGGGGTTTCGACCGTACGCATTGTTATCCGCCATATTGTCCCGAACGTTCTGGGCGTGGTAGTTGTGTACGCATCGCTACTGGTACCGAGCATGATCCTGTTCGAATCCTTCCTGAGCTTCCTTGGCTTAGGGACCCAGGAGCCGTTAAGCAGTTGGGGGGCGTTGTTAAGTGATGGTGCTAACTCAATGGAAGTCTCACCGTGGCTGCTGCTGTTTCCGGCAGGTTTCCTGGTGGTGACGTTGTTCTGTTTCAACTTTATTGGCGATGGCCTGCGTGATGCCCTCGACCCGAAAGACCGTTAAGGAGTGCAGCCATGAGCGTAATTGAAACCTCAACCGCGCCGCTCGCGCAACAACAGGCTAACGCACTGCTGGACGTGAAAGATCTGCGCGTGACGTTTGCCACCCCTGATGGGGATGTAACCGCGGTAAACGATCTGAATTTTTCGCTGCGAGCCGGTGAAACGCTGGGTATTGTCGGTGAATCTGGATCGGGGAAATCGCAAACGGCGTTTGCCCTGATGGGACTGTTGGCGGCCAATGGTCGAATCGGCGGTTCTGCGACGTTCAACGGACGTGAAATTCTTAATTTACCGGAACGCGAGCTGAACAAACTGCGCGCCGAACAAATTTCAATGATCTTTCAGGACCCCATGACCTCCCTGAACCCGTATATGCGGGTCGGAGAGCAGTTAATGGAAGTGCTGATGCTGCATAAAGGTATGAGTAAAGCCGAAGCGTTTGAAGAATCCGTCAGAATGCTGGATGCGGTCAAAATGCCGGAAGCGCGCAAGCGTATGAAGATGTATCCACATGAATTTTCAGGCGGGATGCGCCAGCGTGTGATGATCGCCATGGCGTTACAGTGTCGGCCAAAGTTACTGATCGCCGATGAGCCGACAACCGCGCTCGATGTTACGGTTCAGGCGCAAATTATGACGCTCCTGAATGAACTTAAGAGCGAATTCAATACCGCGATTATTATGATCACCCACGACCTCGGTGTGGTTGCCGGGATATGCGACAAGGTTCTGGTGATGTATGCCGGGCGCACCATGGAATATGGCAGCGCGCGCGATGTCTTTTATAAACCCGTTCATCCGTATTCTATTGGTTTGCTTAACGCGGTACCGCGTCTGGATGCTGAAGGGGAAGAGATGCTGACCATCCCGGGTAACCCGCCAAACCTGCTGCGTTTGCCAAAAGGATGCCCGTTCCAGCCTCGTTGTCCGCATGCGATGGAAATTTGTAGCAGTGCACCGCCGCTGGAAGAGTTTAGCCCAGGCCGCCTGCGCGCCTGCTTTAAACCGGTGGAGGAACTGGTATGACAACGGCAACTGAACAACGAAAAGTCTTGCTTGAGATAGCCGATCTGAAAGTCCATTTCGATATCAAAGACGGCAAGCAGTGGTTCTGGCAACCCTCACAAACACTGAAAGCCGTTGATGGCGTGACCCTGCGACTGTACGAAGGTGAAACGTTAGGGGTGGTGGGCGAGTCAGGCTGCGGTAAGTCTACCTTTGCCCGCGCCATTATTGGTCTGGTGAAAGCCACCGACGGCAAAGTGGCCTGGCTGGGTAAAGATTTGCTGGGCATGAAACCTGATGAGTGGCGCGCGGTGCGCAGCGATATTCAGATGATTTTCCAGGATCCGCTGGCTTCATTAAACCCGCGTATGACCATCGGTGAAATTATCGCAGAACCGCTGCGCACTTATCATCCCAGCCTGCTAGGGCAGGAAGTGCGCGATCGCGTGAAGGCAATGATGATGAAGGTCGGGCTGTTGCCAAATTTGATCAACCGCTATCCGCACGAATTTTCAGGCGGGCAGTGTCAGCGTATCGGGATTGCTCGCGCGCTGATCCTCGAGCCGAAGTTGATTATTTGCGATGAGCCGGTTTCGGCGCTGGACGTGTCGATTCAGGCGCAGGTAGTGAACCTGTTGCAACAACTGCAGCGTGAAATGGGATTATCGTTAATCTTTATTGCCCATGACCTGGCGGTGGTTAAACATATTTCCGATCGCGTGCTGGTAATGTACCTGGGGCATGCGGTGGAACTGGGCACTTACGACGAGGTGTACCATAACCCGCTGCATCCTTATACTAAAGCGCTGATGTCGGCGGTGCCGATCCCCGATCCCGATCAGGAGAGGAACAAAACCATCCAACTGTTGGAAGGCGAATTACCGTCACCGATCAATCCGCCGTCTGGTTGTGTGTTCCGTACCCGTTGTCCGATTGCCGGACCGGAATGTGCAAAAACGCGACCGGTTCTGGAAGGAAGTTTCCGCCACGCTGTTTCCTGCCTGAAAGTAGACCCGCTATAATCGTGAGGGCTGACAAAGGTCAGCCCTTCTTATAGGTGAGGTGAATGTGTCTGGCTTTGTGTCCTCTGTCCGCCGCGCTGTCTATCGTAAATTATTCGATTTAAACACGCGCTCAGGTCGTCGTTTTGAAGGTCTGTGCGCGCTGTTTGCGTTGCTTAGCGTCATTGTCATCTTCGTCGAGTCGGGCGTCGGGACGCAATATCATTTAACGTATGATGAATGGCGTTCTTTTGTCTGGCTGGAGATCTTTATTACTCTGGTCTTCACCGCCGAATACTTGCTGCGATTAAGCTGTTGGGCCAATCCGGCAAAATATGTGTTTAGTTTTTGGGGTATTATCGATTTGGCCACCATTTTGCCGCTGTATGTGATGTGGTTATGGCCAGAAATGAGTCTGAACTATGTGTTTGCCTGGCGAGCGATGCGGGCGATTCGTGTACTGCGGATCCTCAAGTTGCTGCGCTTTATGCCTTCGTTGATGGTGTTTTGGGGCGCCATAAAAAGCGCACGTCACCAGTTGATTCTGTTCTATTCGTTTATCGCCATTTTAATGATTATTTTCGGCGCGTTGATGTATCTCATTGAAGGGCCGAAGTATGGATTTGATACGCTGAATGCGTCGGTGTACTGGGCCATTGTGACGGTAACGACGGTTGGGTATGGGGATATCGCGCCGCACACGCCGTTAGGGCGAATGGTGGCGTCAGTGCTTATCCTGATCGGTTATTCAGTAATTGCAATACCCACGGGCTTGATTACTACGCACATGAGCAGCGCGTTTCAGCATCGGCAGAATCAGCGTCAATGCCCTCAGTGTCAGCAGCATCAGCACGAGCACAGCGCGCAATTCTGTAACCGATGTGGAACTAAGCTTCCGAATTAAATAAAAAAAGCTGCCTTGGCAGCTTTTCTTTTGACTCATTCGCGCCAGAGAATATGGCAGAGCTTGTGATCTTTTTCACGGCATAACAAAACGCGTGCGAAAATATCGTTAATCTCGCCATCTTCTGAGTCGGCCAGACCAATCACCACTTCGGCAAAAAAGTCAGGATTCAGGTCAAAATCGACGTGCTCCTGCCAGTCTTCTGCCGGGTCAAATAACTCTGCGCCGCCGCGTTCTTCAAACTGTAAATTGAACAGAAGAACGTCAGCGGGGTCGAGATTGTCTGTCGCCAGTTCGAGAAAAATGTCATAAGCCTGCTCAAGCGTTTCGTCTTCAGTCAGGCGATTGTTCAAATCCATATCCATAATGACTACCTGTTTACCGTCTCTTGGGCACGTTTTACAGCAACGGACTAAAGAAGTAAAACAGTCGCTCGGTGATCCGTTGCCAGAGTGGCCTTTTTAGCCACAAACGCGCATCAAGCAGGCGCGAACGGGAGATGTAATCGTCCTGTACTGCCGCGAGATCGGCACCAAATCCGGCATCGTCAATCACCAGCGTGATCTCAAAATTCAGCCACAAGCTGCGCATATCCAGGTTTACGGTACCCACCAGACTCAGCTCGCCATCGACCAGCACGCTCTTGGTGTGCAAAAGACCCCCTTCAAACTGGTAAATTTTCACGCCAGCCGCCAGCAGCTCGGTGAAAAAGGCCCTACTTGCCCAGCCAACCAGCATAGAGTCATTTTTGCGGGGAAGAATAATGCTCACATCCACCCCACGCTGCGCCGCCGTACAGATGGCATGCAGCAGATCGTCGCTGGGGACGAAGTAGGGCGTGGTCATGATTAAATATTCACGCGCAGAGTATGCCGCGGTCAGTAACGCCTGATGGATCAAATCCTCAGGAAAACCCGGGCCGGAGGCTATGGTATGAATGGTGTGCCCACTTGCCTGCTCAAATGGCATGATATTGGCATCCGGTGGCGGCGGTAAAATGCGCTTACCGGTCTCAATCTCCCAGTCACAGGAATAGACAATCCCCATCGCGGTGGCGACCGGACCTTCCATTCTTGCCATCAGATCAACCCATTGCCCGACGCCGGCATCCTGTTTAAAGAAACGCGGGTCAACCATGTTCATACTGCCGGTGTAAGCAATATAATTGTCGATCATTATCATCTTACGGTGCTGGCGCAGGTCCATGCGGCGTAAGAAGACACGCATCAAGTTAACCTTCAGTGCCTCGACGACTTCAATACCTGCATTACGCATCATCGCGGCCCACGGGCTGCGGAAGAACGCCACGCTGCCTGCGGAGTCCAGCATCAAGCGACAGTGAATACCGCGTCGTGCCGCGGCCATTAATGATTCTGCGACCTGATCGGCCATGCCGCCGGGTTGCCAGATATAAAACACCATCTCAATGTTATGCCGCGCCAGTTGAATGTCGCGGATCAACGCCTGCATCACGTCATCGGAACTGGTGAGCAACTGAAGCTGGTTTCCTTTAACGCCGCCGATACCCTGGCGACGTTCGCACAGCTTAAATAGAGACGAGGCGACGCTGCTGTTCTCCTGAGCAAAAATATGGTTACAGGCTTTTAGGTCGTTGAGCCACTTGGCCGTTGAAGGCCACATCGCTCTGGCGCGCTCGGCGCGACGTTTGCCCAAATGAAGTTCACCAAAAGACAGATAAGCAATGATCCCGACCAATGGCAGAATATAGATGATCAAAAGCCAGGCCATTGCAGAGGGCACTGCGCGTCGCTTCATCAGAATGCGTAATGTTACGCCAGCGATGAGTACCCAGTATCCCAGAATGACCAGCCAACTCACCACGGTGTAGAAGGTTGTCATAAATTTAAAAATCCTTTTGAAAGCGTATTGTTAAGAGTTTACGCATCAGGATTCATCTGGCAAATAAAAACACGGGAAAACTGCTGGTCTGCATTCGGTCAGGCGGTATAATGTCCGCTCTGTGACGGTAAGAGTGGTTAACATGAAGCGTAGTAGAACGGAAGTGGGGCGCTGGCGGATGCAGCGTCAGGCCAGTCGCCGTAAAGCGCGTTGGCTTGAAGGACAATCGCGCCGCAATATGCGCATCCATACCATCAGAAAGTGCATTCTCAACCATCAACGTAACTCGTTGTTGTTTGCAATCCACAGCGTCTGATCAAAATGGGCATCGCTGGCGGTGCCCAATGACCACAGCACAACCCGCCGCCATCTTTTATCCTCCCGCTTAATATTCTGCGCTATTCAATCAGCCCCCTTATTTATTGATTGCTCGTGTCGGATATGTTTGTAACAATGCGCCGGCAATAACTAATTATATAAATTTCACCAATATTTTTGTACGGTAATTGAAAAGCGGAGTTTAGATGAAATATTTAATGGCGCTCATGCTGAGTGTGACGTTGTCTGGTTGCACGGCAAGCGACTGGATTGATGCTGCCGGTGGCATCATGCAGGCAACAGATAAAAATCAAAAAGACGCCAGGACTAAGCGAATCAATGCGGCCAATAAAGCTGCTGGATATTAAAGACTCAGTGAGTTAATGCCACTTCTGATGGCGTAATGCAGAAGTGGCATTGGGTTTCTCAGATGGATGCGGTGATGTATCTTGTTGTTTTAAAAGTAATAAATTAGTGAGTTGAAATTTTATTGAGCTTGATGTATCGCTTTTCAGAAGTGAAATACATAATAAATTGATAATGATAAATAGCAATTTAATAGGAAGTCGACAGCATTCCTCTACCTTATTCTACGTCTGTAGAAAAGACCGTCATTATTCATGAAACGATTCGCCGCATAACATTTTGCCAAATGCTTTAGCTTCTAACCACTAAGTGTTATATGCCATGGTGAGTATTGAAATAGCAATAATACAGGTGCATTGAATATTATCTATTCAGATGCACCCTTGTGAATATTATAAGCGGGTAGATAATCACTCTGCTTATTAATGTTAGTCTGACGTTGTTGCTTAAAATACTTTTTTATACGGTTTTACTGAAACTTGCGCATAAACGCCTGCCGCTACATACGGATCAGCTTCAGCCCATGCTTGTGCAGCTTCGAGTGATTCAAATTCGGCAATGACGGTTGATCCGGTAAATCCGGCCGCACCCGGGTCGTTGCTATCCACGGCGGGCATAGGACCTGCGGTCAACAGGCGACCTTCGTCATGGAGAAGTTGCAGACGTGCCAGATGTGCCGGGCGCACGGAAAGGCGTTTTTCGAGAGAATCAGCGATATCTTGAGCATAAATAACGTACAGCACGGGAAGAGCTCCTTGATCGGTAAAAGTCGTTAATTACGTTATTGGAAAGGCCTAACAACTGCAACGGAAAGATAACGGATTTGTTAAGCCCCTACTTTAGAAGTGGGTTATTATCATAAAATCGCGTTTTAAATGCCGCTTACCGCCATGGGCTTATTGAATATGATTGCTATTTGCATTTAAAATCAGGGCCTGGTTTTTTAACTGAAACGATTATGACTTCAATGACCCTTGATTTACCTCGTCGCTTTCCCTGGCCGACGTTACTTTCTGTCGGCGTTCATGGTGCTGTAGTGGCAGGACTGCTGTATACCTCGGTACATCAGGTTATTGAACTGCCTGCGCCCGCGCAGCCGATTTCTATCACGATGGTCGCGCCAGCTGACCTCGAACCGCCGCAGGTTGTTCAGCCGCCTCCGGAGCCCGTCGTCGAGCCAGAACCGGAACCCGAACCGATTCCTGAGCCGCCAAAGGAGGCACCGGTCGTTATTGAGAAACCGAAGCCAAAGCCAAAACCGAAGCCAAAACCGGTGAAAAAGGTGCAAGAACAGCCGAAACGTGACGTTAAACCGGTTGAATCACGCCCGGCTGCGCCAGTTGAAAACACCGCGCCTGCGCGCCCGACCACCAGTACCGCCCCGGCCACCAGCAAGCCGACCGTCAGTGCGCCTGCTGGCCCGCGTGCGCTGAGTCGTAATCAGCCACAGTATCCGGCACGTGCGCAGGCGCTGCGTATTGAAGGTCGTGTAAAAGTGAGATTTGACGTGACGTCAGATGGCCGGGTTGAGAACGTGGAGGTGCTTTCCGCGCAGCCCGCCAATATGTTTGAGCGTGAAGTGAAGAATGCCATGCGCAAATGGCGCTACGAGGCGGGAAAACCCGGCTCCGGACTGGTGGTGAATATTGTTTTCCGTCTGAACGGTACTGCGCAGATCGAGTAAGAAGTTGGCCGGATGAGGCGCTACGCCATCATCCGGCAATTAGCATAATGCTTGTCTGATTTCGACGTTAACGTGTCGTATCAGGCAGAGGCGGGGATCGGACGGGGTTTCCCATCTTTATCCACGGCCACGTAGATAAACAACGCTTCGGTGGCTTTGTAGCGTTGCCCAATTGGCTCAGATGCCACTTTCTTAACCCAGACTTCAATATTAATGCTGATGGATGTGTTACCGCGCTTCACACAGCGCGCATAGCAACAGACCACATCACCGACGGCAACCGGGCGTAAAAAACTCATTCCTTCCACTCGCACCGTGACCACACGACCGTGCGCGATTTCCTTGGCCTGAATAGCGCCACCGATATCCATTTGCGACATCAGCCAACCGCCAAAAATATCGCCGTTAGCATTGGTATCGGCTGGCATGGCCAGAGTACGTAAAACCAGCTCACCTTGAGGGGTGTTATTCGTTGTTGTCATTGTAGAACCGACTGTAGAGAAAGATTACAGGCGCGATGCTACTAGAATTTGTGGGCTGAGAACAGAGGGGAGGCGGTGTGCAACGCGGTGTTAAAGTGAGAGAAAGGTATGGTGGGTTAAAAATCCGCCAGATCCGCAGATCTGGCGAATGCACATTATGACTTATCTTCCTGCGGCAGATG
Source organism: Citrobacter sp. TBCS-14 (assembly GCF_005280805.1). Lineage (NCBI taxonomy): Bacteria > Pseudomonadati > Pseudomonadota > Gammaproteobacteria > Enterobacterales > Enterobacteriaceae > Citrobacter > Citrobacter sp. TBCS-14. The sequence goes on along the minus strand of NZ_SZWM01000164.1, from coordinate 613,297 downwards.
ACGGTAAATATATACCCCGCTCAGCAGCGTGAAGACCAACGTCAGGGCGGTTAAGCCAAACACTTTGAAGTTAACCCAGATATTTTGCGGCAGCCAAAACGCGATGTAGATATTCGCCAGACCGCACAGGATGAAAAAGACGGCCCAGGCCAGGTTCAGTTTCGACCATACCGGCTGCGGCAGCGTCAGTTCTTTACCTAACATGCGCTGAATCAGCGGTTTTTTCATCACCCACTGGCTGACCAGTAAGGCACCCGCAAACAGCCCATATATCACCGTTACCTTCCACTTAATGAATTCATCGTTGTGGAAGAAAACGGTCAGGCCGCCAAAAACAGCCACCAGAATAAAGGTGATCAACGCCATCTTCTCGACCTTGCGATAGCGAACCCAGCTGTAAATCAACACAATGGCCGTCGCGACAATCAGTGCCGAGGTCGCCGCATAGATGTCATAAAGCTTATAAAAAGCGAAAAAGACCACCAGCGGTAAAAAATCAAGAAACTGCTTCATTCTTCGATTCCGTAATCAAAAAGCATCGACCAAGAGGCCGGGATGCGTTCAGGGTTTATTGGCGAATCAGCATATACAGGCGGAACAAATAGATCAGCAAAACGGCAGAAATCATATTGCTCAGCGTATTCGCCACTACCGCGCCAACATTCGGCGTTAATACAGCAAAAGTGGGGGCGAGCAGCAACAGTGACGTTTTTGCCAGCAGCCAACCGATCACAGCGGGCGCAACCAGTCGCATATTAGACCACGCCAAACGCATACTGTTGCGCATGGCTGCAAAGACACCCATCTTATCCTGAACCATCATCACTGGCGCAAGCGACAGCAGAATGGCCAGCACAATACCGGGTACAACGACCAGCATAATCCCGATTTGCACCAGCAGGGTAGTCAGAAAAATCAGAATAAACAGCTTAGGCAATACCGGTGCACTGGCGCCAATGGCCCGCAGCGCGCTGACTCGATGGCCTGCTGAAATTAACTGGATCATCAGAATAATACCACCCGCGAGGATGGCATTGCCGATAAGTCCAGAAAATGTCGATGCCGCTGACGCACGTAGCAGGATTTGCTGCTGTTCCGGTGTCATGTTCTGCACCAGGTCGAACAGTCCCACGCTGTTGGTTATCTGATCCCCTTCACTGAGTTGCGCAATCTGCGCGTCGCTGGGGGAAAAAGCATGCCCGAACACCACCGTGATAAACGCGCACAACAGCGATACCAGCAAGATGGTAATGAATTGATTACGGAAAAAGTTTCCCGTGTCACGGTAAACGGACTTCGCCGTGATTGACATGCACTCTCCTTGAGTTTTGCAGGTGTTCATTTGCGGGCAATTGTACCCTGGATAACTCAACAGTGGCAGCATCGCGAGGTGTATGGAAAAGCATATCTTTGTAAAGCGGCGGTAATTTTTGGCTATGACTTCAGCATTATGCAACAACGCTGTTTGTTCTCTGTACACCATGGCTCATTACGTCCGTATACCATTGAAGGGAAAAATGCTCACAGGGTGGAAATATATCAAAATTGATCTGAATTAAGTTAACCAGGATTTTGAATGCAAGTTCTAACTTAATCTGGATCAATAAATGTTAAATTACAGGCGTCAATGTGATCTGTGTTAGATCATTTATTACTCCATTGTAGGTATATTCGTTCCGCTTTTATAACCATAACGATGGAGCGGACATGAAAAAATTAACAGTGGCAGCATTGGCATTAACAACTCTACTTTCCGGGAACGCATTTGCGCATGAAGCGGGAGAGTTCTTTATTCGCGCAGGTTCTGCAACCGTAAGACCGACGGAAGGTGCGGGTGGTACGCTGGGAAGTTTGGGCGGTTTTGACGTCAGCAATAACACGCAACTGGGGCTGACATTCACCTATATGGCGACCGACAATATTGGTGTCGAATTACTGGCCGCAACGCCGTTTCGTCATAAAATCGGCACCTCAACCACCGGGGATATCGCGACCGTTCATCATTTACCGCCAACGCTAATGGCGCAGTGGTACTTTGGCGACTCCAGCAGCAAGTTGCGTCCTTACGTTGGCGTCGGCGTTAACTACACCACGTTCTTCGACGAAGGATTTAACGATAACGGCAAAGAAACCGGATTATCTGACCTGAGCCTGAAAGACTCCTGGGGTGCGGCGGGACAGGTGGGGATGGACTACCTGATCAACCGTGACTGGTTGATTAACATGTCAGTCTGGTACATGGATATCGACACCACCGCGAGCTACAAACTGGCTGGCGCACAGCAGCACGATAACGTACGCCTCGATCCGTGGGTGTTTATGTTCTCTGCGGGTTATCGTTTTTAAGCTCTTCTGGAAAACGGGTCATCACATGACCCGTTTTCCATTCTGTACATCCAGGGCAATCCAGACGTACAGAATAGGGTTGCTCAAGTATTAAAAGAGAACGCGGACGCCTGCTTTAATATTGAGTGGTGCCTCGATGTTTGAACCTTTGGAGTAGCCGACTTCAGAAAATAGAGAGGCATTCTTCCCGATTTTTGCATCAAGGCCTAAGCTATAATTACCGACAGTACCTGAATTGTCATTTCTAATCTTCACACTTTTATTGATATTTACTGAGTTATCATCAATAAATTCATTTTCAATTGAAATTTTGAAATATGGCGTGATTTTAGCGCTCTGGCCAACATTTAAGTTGGTTCCTAATTTAGCACCAATTTCTCCTTTGAAAGATCTGTCATTGCCCAGATCAACCTTCATGCCATTGCTTAGTGAAACGTCTTCACTCCTGGCAATAAAGTATTCTGCTCGAGTGTAGGGAACAAAAAACGTTTTATCAAACCATGTGTACTTACCTACTTCCAAAGCAGAACCAAAACCTGTTTGCTTAAATTCAGTGGTTGCAACATCGACGGAGTCAACGATGACTTTGGAATTAGTGTCAAATCGGTTGCCTTTAATTAACCCATCAATGTAAAGCCCGTTTTTATGGATATATGACGCATATAAACCAATTGAATAGCTGTCAACATCAGAATGCGTCCCTGATTTTTCTTTAATTTTGTTTTGGGTGATACCCGCAGACACACCAAAACTTATATCGCCAGTTTCTGTCGGGAGAGTTTTCCCTATGCCGTACTCAAAACCATTTTGTTTGAGTTTATATGGGTCGTTCACACCATTATCAACGCGATAATCTGAACTAATGAATCTTCCCCATACATGATTTCCTTCAATATCGGTCAGGCTATTATTCAATCTGTCTGATATAGTATGAAACTCATTTGTGAAGATTGAAGAAGCATAGGATGCCATTGACAATGCAGCTTTTGCTGAAGATGAAAGTTGATCACTATGCTGTTTCAAATACCAATCATCATTATTTTTTTCTAAAGTATATACATATGAACCCAGTTCAACTTTATCACCATTTAATTTAAAAGCATCATTTGTACTATTACCAGCATGAATCAAGTGATATCCATCGCTGCTTTCTTTACCACTACCTTTAATATTAACTGTATTGTTGGTTCCGGAAAATTCAGACACATCAAGGAAATCACCACTCATACCTTCAACTTTCATAAAAAATGAAGAGTTGCTGGAATCTAATTTATCAACGCTAAGAGTTTTAAATTCCTTTAAATCAGTTGATAAGTCATTATCAAAAGAAGAACGAAAATGAACAGAGGAATCATTTAGATTCATGTTTCTATTCTTTATGCTGTTGATAACATAGAGATTACTCTGACCTGATAGTGAAATGTCAGCATCGGAACCTTCGGCCATATAAATTTCAGCGCCGTTTTTTAGCGTCGCGTATCCAGCTAAAACACCAGCTTCATGGATGAAGCCTACACCACCGTCGAAACTTACATTTTCACCAGTAGCGTTTGGATCTATGTCGTACTGCCCTCCTATAACAGTAGTATCTTTTGCATAACCGCCAGTATTAATATCCTGACGGCCTCCTGTATTCACAGTGACGTTAGAGGCACTACCATTAACACCAATGTTTTGATAACCACCCTTATTAATGGTATCTCCAGATGTAGTACCTCCCTCTGTTATCACTTGTTTTCCACTATTTATAGTGGAATTAGTAGCTGTGCCACCACGTACAAATACAGCGCCTCCATTTATAATGGTCTTGTTAGACATGCCATTTTTATATACGTATTGTGCACCGTCACTGTTAACTGTTGTATTTTCTGATTTTCCGCCGGCATTAATAAATTGCCTGCCCTTGCTTTCTACGCTAGTGCTGACTGCCGTTGCATTATTATTGACGAGTTGAATTCCGGACATTGCAATGTACGCATTCTCAGAAATAGCGTCAGATTCAAGTTTTTGAATTCCTGATAATATCTTGAAATTATCAATCAAAGCACCAGTTACCGTGCTTTTTCCGCCGTTAAGTACAATGTTAGAAGCACTTCCGCCAGTATGAATATACTGATGACCTCCAGTGATGATAGTGCTATCCAATATTTTTCCATAAACATCTTGTTGTTTATTAATCACTTCATTTTTTACTTCAGTGCCTTGATTTACTTTTACAGTAAAATCTGCAGAGAAACCTGCACCCGGTAAAACTGACAGGATTAATGTGCTGATCACTTTCTTTTTAAACATACATAACACTCGCAATAAAAAATAAATAATTATCAGTTAAGGTTGCCGCAAACATAAATAGTAGATTGCCGCTCAACGAACGATAAATAGATACAGTTTATTAAACTTGAAAAAACAATGACGCTACAATTATTAAGATTAGTAATTCCAGCAGGAAAAACTAATCTAAGGCCATTGTTTTATATATTGTAAAAATGCGTAACTTTCAGGGCAACTCGAATTTTTCTGGTGTTCATGTAGGTGTTTTCTGATGTTGTTGCTGTGAAATTATTAGGTATCTATATTCTGTGTAAGTTATCGCTTCTAACGCTGAGATTCAAATGTGAAAAGACGGGGCGAGCGTTGTCCCGTCTTTTTGGCCCTGTTTTTCCCCTCCCGCCTTTTCACCCTTCGATCAAATGCTACTCTTTAAGCAAACCTGCTTTGAGGGCATTGACGATGGAATTGTCCCGCCAACAGCTGCAACAAAAAATTTCACTTCTGGAATCATCACCCAACGATGACATAGCAGAATTCGCCCTGTATGCTGCGCGCGCACTGCTGGGGTATATGACTCGGGTGGAGAGCCTTGAACACGCTCTGGCCGTACCGATCAAATTACCTTATTGCAGTGCCAGCCCGGTTTGCGAAATTGAAGCGGGTTATGCCGCCGGCGTCAGCGACTGCCGTGAGGCCATTCGCCGGGCGGGCTATCTGCTCGATGGTGAAGACTAGTTTGCGCATTTGTTAATAAAGATATGCTTTTTATGGGTAAATCTGTAACTTAGCGCTCAAGTAACTGATTTGGCAATGCGGGTAACTATCAGGGTGGACGCGTGAAGATTGTGCAGGATAAGCTCAGAAACAGGCAGGCGTTGCTGGTCTCTGGCCTCATTACACTGATATTTACATCACTGTTCCTGTTCATCATTTACGAGCAGCGTACGGCCACCGCAAGTGAAGGTATCAACCGTCTCCAAACGCGTCTCATGGACATCTTTAACGACAATGAACTGATCGCGGACGCCATCGGTGAGCGTTATCACCACACCATTAATGGTGGACGATGTGGCAGCAAGTCGCGCTTTGTTCCGCGCGAGGAGGGGGAGTGGGGAATCAACGCCGATCGAAAGCGGATACATTCGGCATCTGGAGCCATTATCGCTAAGCAGCCCAGCCAGCAGGCCCTGTGTATGTTTACCGCCGCAGAGTTTATCCGCGGAATGGTGAATGAGCTCAATCCGGGCACTTTCGACGCGCATCGTTATATTATCGCCAAAGACGCAGATTATTTTTACTGGTTTACTCCTGCCGACTCTCACAATTTTTCTTTCGCTGACTCCGAGATGGCGCTCGATATTTCCAATTTTTTCTACCCGCCGGTCGATTTTTATACCCGATTACTGCAAAAAAACGTCAAAAACAAAGCCCTTAGTTCGACCAATTTTTACACCGATAAAATCACCGGTGATAAGGCGTACAGTGTCGTTAGCTATATTTACGATCTGTCAGGCGATGATATCTCCGATCATATCGTGGCGTACCTGGTTTATGACCATTCGAAACCGGAATTGCAAGATGAGTTGGCAAACGCGTTTGAATACCAGCTTCCGCCGGGTCTTAATGTGGCATTGGTTAATTTACTCAACAACGAGAGTCTCTGTTTAGCGGGGAAATGCGCAAACCTGAACAACGCTCATGTCAGGATGTTGTCAGAAAAGTACGCGCTGCACTATTCGATCTCGTTAGGTCGTTTTATGGTACACGATGCGCATGCCGGAATTGTGATTCTTTTGGCGCCGTTCTTCTTTATTATCATTAGCTTTTCGTTGAAATCGTGGCTGAATGAAAGCGATCTAAAGGTGTATATCGATTCGCTGACCGGTTGTTTTAACCGCAGGATCCTCGACATTATTAAACGCCGGGATTTATCCCATTGTTCGGTGGTACTTCTGGACTGTAATAAGTTTAAGGCCGTCAACGACACCTGGGGCCACGCGGCCGGGGATCGCGCACTGCAAACCATTGCCAACAGAATGCTGTCTAATACCCGAACCAGTCACGATCTGGTGATTCGTACCGGCGGGGATGAGTTTATGATCCTGCTGTTTCGCTCTCAGGCGAGTGACGCTATCGCCATCGCTGAGCGTATTAGCGGTCAGGTCAATAATCACGTATTTGTGGTGGAGGGGCACACTGTGCCGCTGTCGGTGTCATGGGGAATTGCGGAAGTGAACGGTGAACTGGATGTGGCTATTCAGAACGCAGATAACGCCATGTACAAAATGAAGCAGGCGAAAGAAGGATAAAACCGCCAGATTTACGCTGGCGGTTGTGGCTTATTACTGATGCGTGGCGGCTTTCATCGCGCTGACAAAAGCCCTTAGCTCTGTCAGCATCTGTTCCGGTGCGGCGACATTTTTCTCAATAATTTTCACAATCGCCGAGCCTGAAATCGCCCCGGCAGCACCTGCTTCAATCGCCCCCGTGACCTGCTCAGGTGCTGAGATACCGAAGCCTTGCAGCGACGGCGGTGCATTGTATTGTTTCAGCTTCTCGACCAGATGATGCAGCGGTAGCGCGGCACGCTTTTCAGCGCCAGTCACACCAGCACGAGACAACAGATAGGTATAACCGCGACCATGGGACGCAATCTGGCGCAGCAGGTCGTCATCAGCGTTCGGCGGGCAGATGAAAATCGGTGCCACGTTGTGGCGCAGTGCCGCTGTCCGGAATGGCGCAGACTCCTCAACCGGCACATCTGCGACTAACACGGAATCCACGCCGACTTTTTCACACTGGGCGTAAAATTCGTCAATGCCTTTACTGAACACCAGATTGGCGTACATCAGCAGGCCAACAGGAATGTTGGGATGTTTTTGACGGATCAACGCCAGCATTTCGAAGCATTGCGACGGCGTGACGCCTGCGGCAAAAGCACGTAAGGTCGCATCCTGAATGGTCGGGCCGTCAGCCAGCGGGTCGGAGAAGGGGATCCCGAGTTCGAGCGCATCGGCTCCGGCGTCGATCAGCGTATCAATAATCTTCAGCGACTGCTCAACAGAAGGGTCGCCGAGGGTGACGAAGGGGACAAATGCACCTTCTTTTCGGTCCTTCAGCTGTGCAAACAGGTTTTCATAACGTTCCATCAGATTTCCCCTCGTGCTTTCAGAATATCGTGTACGGTGAAGATGTCTTTGTCGCCGCGACCGGAGAGATTAACCACCAGCAGCTGCTCTTTGTCCGGATCCTCACGCATCATTTTCAACGCGTGCGCCAGGGCATGTGATGACTCCAGGGCCGGAATGATCCCTTCATGCAGGCACAGGGTTTTAAAGGCTTCCAGCGCTTCGTCATCGGTAATCGATACGTAATCGGCACGGCCAATACTGTTCAGGTAAGCATGCTGTGGCCCGACGGACGGAAAATCCAGACCCGCTGAAATCGAATAGGACTCTTCGATTTGCCCCTCTTCGGTTTGCATCATCGGCGATTTCATGCCGAAGTAAATTCCGACGCGACCATGCTTCAACGGCGCGCCGTGTTCACCGGACTCAATCCCGTGACCGCCCGGCTCAACGCCAATCAACCCGACGCTGGTGTCATTAATAAAATCAGCAAACATACCGATAGCATTCGACCCACCACCCACGCAGGCGATAACGGCATCCGGCAGACGACCTTCTTTTTCGAGGATCTGCACTTTGGTTTCTTCGCCGATCATGCGCTGGAACTCACGCACAATAGTTGGGAAAGGATGTGGGCCAGCCGCCGTACCAAGCATATAGTGCGCAGTATCGTAGCTGCCAGACCAGTCGCGCAGCGCTTCATTACAGGCATCTTTCAGCGTGGCGGAGCCGCTGTGTACCGGGATCACCTCGGCGCCCATCAGCCGCATACGGAACACGTTGGGAGACTGACGTTCGATGTCTTTCGCACCCATATAGATGCGACACTTCAGGCCAAGCAAGGCACAGGCGAGCGCGGAAGCTACGCCGTGTTGACCGGCACCTGTTTCAGCGATGATCTCGGTTTTACCCATACGTTTTGCCAGCAGCGCCTGACCCAACACCTGGTTAGTCTTGTGCGCACCGCCGTGCAGCAAGTCTTCACGCTTCAGATACAGGGTGGTGCGAGTACCTGCGGTGATGTTCTGGCATTTGGTCAGCGCGGTAGGGCGGCCTGCATAGTTTTTCAGCAGGTCGGTAAACTGCGCCTGAAACTCAGGATCTTTCTGCGCGCTGACGAAGGCTTCTTCCAGCTGGCGCAGGGCAGGCATCAGAATCTGTGGCACATACATGCCGCCAAATTCACCAAAATAGGGGTTGAGTAATGTTGTCATGTCCTTTTCCTTAATATGCGCGCAGTGTTTGAAAGACCGAGGCCAGCAGACGCGCATCTTTGATGCCCGGCTGCGACTCTACGCCAGAATTGAAATCGAGACCGGCACAGCCGGTTTTAGCCGCGTCGACGCAGTTATCTGCACCGAGTCCGCCAGCCAGTAAAACGTTATCCAGTGATTGCCCACCCAACAGCGACCAGTCAAAGCGCTGTCCGCTGCCGCCCTGGCCGTTGTCGAAAACGTATCTATCAACATGCTGATAGCTGCAGACTGGCAGTGACTCGCCCACGCTCAGCGCCTTCCAGATTTGCACCTGTTGCGGTAATGCCGCACGCAGCGTATCGATATAAGTCTGATTTTCGTTCCCGTGCAGTTGCACGGCTGTCAGTGATAAATGCCCGACGGTGGAGCACACGTCATCAATATTGCTGTCGCGAAACACGCCAACGTACTGTAGCGGCGCACCTGTCATGACCTCACGAGCCTGCTCAATATTGACGGCTCGTGGTGAAGAAGGAACAAAAATCAGTCCGCCATAAATTGCGCCGGATTCATACGCCGTATGGGCATCCTGCGCGCGCGTCAGTCCGCAGACTTTATTCTCGCCGAGCAGCACGCGACGTACCGCTGCATGCAGGTCCTGATGCGACATCAGCGCGGAGCCAATCAGAAAACCGTTGGCGAAATGGCTGAGTTCGCGCACCTGGCCGTAGGTATTAATGCCGGACTCGCTGATGACGGTCACGCCGTGGCCCAGTCGCGGTGCCAGTTGGCGGGTGCGATTGAGGTCAATCGACAGATCGCGCAGGTCGCGGTTGTTAATGCCCACGACTTTTGCGCCAAGCGCAATGGCACGTTCCAGCTCTTCTTCGTTGCTGACCTCGGTCAGCACACCCATTTTCAGGCTGTGTGCCACGGCGGCAAGCTGACGATATTGTTCGTCATCCAGCACGGACAGCATCAGTAAACAAGCGTCAGCCTGGTAGTGACGGGCCAGGTAAATCTGGTAAGGATCGATAATAAAGTCTTTACACAGAATCGGCTGTGGTGCGATGCGGCTGACGATGGGCAGGAAATCAAAGCTTCCCTGGAAATATTTCTCGTCGGTCAGCACAGAAATCGCCGAGGCATAATGTTTATACACACCCGCAATATGTGCCGGGTCAAAGTCATCACGGATCACGCCTTTTGACGGAGAGGCTTTTTTGCACTCCAGAATAAACGCGGTCCGCGCGCCTTGCAGCGCATCATAAAAATGTCGCGAGCTTGGCTGAACATCATTTTGAAAGCTGGCCAACGGTTGTTGCTGTTTGCGGGCTTCTACCCAAATCGCCTTATCTGCGACAATTTTCGCTAAAACGGTTTGCATCATTTACCCTCTTGCTGCCAGGGCGGTGACCCGGTCATAGGCCGCACCGCTACGCAGGACATTAATCACGATTTGTGCGTTGGCTTTTAAATCTTCTTCGCCGTGCAGGCGCATTAACATGGCGACATTCGCTGCCACGGCGGCCTCGTGCGCGGCTTCACCTTTACCTTGTAACAAGCGACTGAGAATGTCACGGTTTTCTTCCGGCGTGCCGCCCGCCAGCTGTTCCTGGTGATATGGCGTCAGGCCAAAGTCGTCTGCCGTCAGCTGATAACTCTTGATTTCGCCGTCATGCAATTCGGCCACAATGGTCGGTGCATGCAGCGAAACTTCATCCATTCCGCCGCTGTGCACCACGGCTGCACGCTGATATCCCAGCACGCGCAGGGTTTCGGCAATGGGCAGTACCAGTTCCGGGCTGTAGACGCCGATCAGCGCCAGCGGCGGATGCGCAGGGTTAATCAGCGGCCCGAGCACGTTAAACAGCGTGCGGGTTTTGAGCTGCTGACGAACCGGCATGGCGTGACGAAAACCGGTGTGATATTTCGGTGCAAACAGGAAACATACGCCCAGTTCGTCAAGCGCCAGGCGCGACTTATCGGCATTCATATCCAGGTTGATGCCAAAGGCCGCCAGCAGATCGGATGATCCTGATTTACTGGAGACGCTACGGTTACCGTGCTTCGCTACCTTTAACCCACAGGCTGCAGCGACAAACGCGCTGGCGGTGGAAATATTGATGCTGTTACTGCCGTCACCGCCGGTCCCGACAATGTCGGCAAACAGATAGTCCGGACGTGGGAACGGCGCGGCGTTCTCCAGCAGGGCCGTCGCCGCCCCGGCAATTTCATTCGGATGCTCACCGCGCACTTTCATGCTGACCAGTGCGGCAGCCAGCTGCTCCGGCTTCAATTCACCGCGCACGACTGCAGAGAACAATTGGTGGCTCTCCTGCTGGGACAGCGTCTGGGCCTGATACAGTTTTTCGAGAATAGGCTGCAGCGTGTTGGTTTGTTCAAGCTTCTGCTGTGCCCAGGCCAGCGTTTGCTCCAGCAGACGCGCGCCCTGAGTGGTGAGAATTGATTCCGGATGGAACTGGAATCCGCACACGCGGTCGGTGTCGTGGCGAACCGCCATCACCATGCCGTTGAAGTGGGCGTTAATGGTTAGTCCCGCCGGGACGTTGCTGCCGACCAGTGAATGGTAACGCGCCACAGGCAAGGGATTAGCCAGACCGGCGAACATTTCCTGACCGTCGTGTTCAATACTGGAGGCTTTGCCGTGCAGGATTTCTCCCGCCTGACCTACATACCCGCCGTAAGCTTCGACAATCGCCTGATGCCCAAGGCAAATACCGATAATCGGCAATTTGCCACGCAGGCGAGTCAACAACTCCGGCATGCAGCCGGCTTCGCTTGGCGCGCCCGGACCTGGCGAAAGCATCAGTACCGGGTTTTTCATGGTCGCTAAGCGGTCAATTAAGGTCTGCGCCGGGATATGGTTGCGATAAATCACCACGTTGTGGCCGTTGGTACGCAGCTGATCTGCCAGGTTATAGGTAAAAGAGTCAATGTTATCGAGCAGCAGAATATCAGCCATTAGAAAATCTCCTGTGCGTGGTGTGCTGTGGCGATAGCACGCAGAACCGCACGCGCTTTATTACGGGTTTCATCGGCTTCAGACTGCGGTACAGAGTCCAGAACAATCCCGGCACCCGCCTGCACGGTGGCGATACCGTCTTCTACCAGGGCAGAACGAATCACAATGCACGTGTCCAGATCACCGTGGGCGGTGAAGTAACCGACCGCGCCGCCATAACTACCGCGGCGGCGACCTTCAGCCTCGGCGATAAGCTGCATGGCGCGCACTTTCGGCGCACCGCTCAGCGTGCCCATGTTCATACAGGCACGGTATGCATGCAGGACGTCAAGGTCATGACGCAGTTCGCCGACCACGCGGGAAACCAGGTGCATCACGAAGGAATACCGGTCAACTTTGGTCAGGTCGGCCACGTAGCGACTGCCCGGGGTACAGATACGAGCCAGGTCATTACGCGCCAGGTCCACCAGCATCAGGTGCTCGGAAAGTTCTTTATGGTCAGTGCGCATTTCCAGCTCAATACGGCTGTCGAGATCGCGGTCCAGCGAGCCGTCAGCACGACGGCCGCGTGGGCGAGTCCCGGCAATAGGGTAGATCTCAATCTGGCGGCTGGTGGCATCGTATTTCAGCGAACTTTCCGGCGAGGCACCGAACAACGTGAAATCGTTATCCTGCATAAAGAACATGTACGGGCTGGGATTGCTCTTTTTCAGAACATAATAGGCAGCAAGTGGTGACGGGCAGGGCAGTGAAAAACGGCGGGAAGGCACTACCTGGAAAATCTCACCGGCACGAATGGCTTTTTGCAAACCGCGCACGACGGTACCGAACTCTTCATCGCTCTGATTACACTCACAGCGCATTTCTGGTACTTCAATAACGGGCAGCGGCGGCGCGGGTTCGGTTAATTGCTGGCTCAACTGCGCCAGTCGGTGGGCCAGACGCTGTTTTTCTTCCTCGCAGGGCGTGAACACGCTGGCCTGAATACGGGTGCTTTTTTTCTGGTGGTCAATGACCATCAGGGTTTCGGCCAGGTAGAAGCAGTAATCAGGGCAGCGGTTGCCGGCTTCAAGCTGGGGTAAATCTTCGAATCCAGCGACCAGATCGTAGGAAAACAGACCGCCGAAGAACATGGCTTCACGCTCCTGCTCCGGCACATTCACCAGTTCCTGCATTAAACGGAACGTGTCAAAGACCGACAGGGAACATAAGCGGGCATCTTCATCCAGCAGTGGGCTGACGGCCGGAAAACGCAACTGGCGGGCATTCGGCTGTTGTTGGTTTTCAACACCAGTTGGCAAGGCGGCATCCAGCAACGGGAGCAGGGAGGCTCCATTCGCTGACAACGCCTGAATGGTAACGGTGTCACCTAAGGCGGTAATACGCAGCGCGCTGTCGACCAACAGCAGACTCTTCAGGTCGTCCTTGCTGTCGATATCGGCGGATTCCAGTAACAATGTCGCCGGGCGCGCGCCGCAGACCTGATGAAACAGCTCGGTCGGGTTGTTACGGTAGGCGGCGTCACAGGCCAGCAGTTCGAGTGTCGGTTTTTGTGTTTGCATCGTTATTCTCATTAATTTTGTTCAAAAAAAAGCCCGCTTAGTTGGCGGGCCGGGTATCTGGTTGCATATTGCAGACGTAAGACACTGCCCGAAATCAGGAAGTGCGCCACCCACCGTGCAGGACATATGTTGCTTTCATCTCAGATACCTTCTTTCTTCATGTGAACTTGCGTACTAGTTAACTAGTTCAATGGAATAAAGTCAACACCTGATTTCAGTAAATTTGTCTAAAACGCTATGATGAGCGTGATACGACATTTATTGAAACGGGAGCCGCCTTGAGCGACACGAATTACGCAGTGATTTACGACCTGCACAGTCATACAACGGCGTCCGATGGACGATTGACACCTGAAGCATTGGTACACCGTGCGGTAGAGATGCGAGTCGGGACATTGGCGATTACCGATCATGACACCACGGCAGCGATTCCGGCGGCAAGAGAAGAAATTTCACGTTCAGGTTTAGCCTTGAAGTTGATAGCGGGCGTTGAAATTTCCACGGTCTGGGAAAACCACGAGATCCATATCGTCGGCCTGAATATCGATATCGACCACCCCATGATGCGTGCGTTTCTGGCAGAACAAACCGCGCGTCGTCAGCTGCGTGCGCAGCTAATTGCTGAGCGACTGGACAAAGCACATATCCCGGGCGCGTGGGAAGGCGCGTTACGTCTGGCTGACGGAGGGGCCGTCACGAGAGGCCATTTTGCGCGTTTCCTGGTTGAGAGTGGCAAAGCCACGACCATGGCTGACGTGTTTAAAAAATACCTTGCCCGCGGGAAAACCGGTTACGTTCCGCCACAGTGGTGTACAATAGAACAAGCTATTGATGTCATTCATCATTCTGGCGGTAAGGCGGTACTGGCTCATCCTGGTCGGTACGATCTTAGCGCTAAGTGGCTGAAAAGACTGGTTGCCTGGTTTGCCGAACATCATGGTGATGCGATGGAAGTGGCACAGTGTCAACAGTCTCCCAATGAGCGTACCCATCTGGCGACGCTGGCGCGTCAGCATCAGCTGTGGGCATCACAAGGGTCTGATTTTCATCAGCCGTGCCCGTGGATTGAATTGGGTCGTAAGCTCTGGTTGCCCGCAGGCGTTGAAGGCGTCTGGCAGCTTTGGGAACAGCCCGAGACCACTGAGAGGAAAGTATGAGTCAGTTTTTTTATATCCATCCTGATAACCCACAGCAACGCCTGATCAATCAGGCCGTTGAAATTGTGCGTAAAGGTGGGGTGATCGTTTATCCCACTGATTCCGGCTATGCGTTAGGCTGCAAAATCGAAGACAAAGGGGCGATGGAGCGTATTTGCCGTATCCGTCATCTGCCCGATGGACACAACTTCACGTTGATGTGCCGTGACCTGTCCGAACTGTCGACGTATTCGTTCGTGGACAACGTTGCTTTTCGTTTAATTAAAAACAATACGCCGGGCAACTACACCTTCATCCTGAAAGGGACGAAAGAAGTGCCGCGCAGGTTGCTGCAGGAAAAACGTAAAACCATCGGTCTGCGCGTACCGTCCAATCCGATTGCGCTGGCGTTGCTGGAAGCGTTGGGCGAGCCCATGCTCTCCACTTCGCTGATGCTGCCAGGTAGCGAATTTACCGAGTCCGATCCGGAAGAGATTAAAGAGCGTCTGGAGAAGCAGGTAGATTTGATTATCCACGGCGGGTATCTCGGTCAACAGCCCACCACGGTTATCGATTTAACCGATGACTCGCCGGTGGTGTTGCGTGAAGGCGTCGGCGACGTTAAACCTTTCTTATAAGGGCGCAACTCGGTATACTACGCGGCCTTAAAATGGCGCTAACTGGCGCCGTTGATTCTCCTGTTCGACGCCTGTGAAGGCGACACCTAAAGGAAGCTCTATGAGCGAAAAGTTACAAAAAGTGCTGGCGCGCGCTGGCCACGGTTCTCGCCGTGAAATTGAAACCATTATTGCAGCAGGTCGCGTGAGCGTTGACGGCAAAATTGCCACGCTTGGCGATCGCGTTGACGTAACACCGGGTCTGAAAATCCGTATCGACGGTCATCTGATTTCGGTTAAAGAATCTGCGGAACAAATCTGCCGCGTTCTGGCGTATTACAAGCCGGAAGGTGAATTGTGTACCCGTAACGACCCGGAAGGTCGTCCGACCGTCTTTGACCGTCTACCAAAACTGCGCGATGCGCGCTGGATTGCGG
This sequence comes from Citrobacter sp. TBCS-14, assembly GCF_005280805.1. Taxonomy (NCBI): domain Bacteria; kingdom Pseudomonadati; phylum Pseudomonadota; class Gammaproteobacteria; order Enterobacterales; family Enterobacteriaceae; genus Citrobacter; species Citrobacter sp. TBCS-14. The sequence continues at coordinate 597,618 of NZ_SZWM01000164.1, read as the reverse complement.
TGGGTCGTCTGGACGTGAATACCTGTGGTTTACTGCTGTTCACCACCGATGGTGAACTGGCGAACCGTCTGATGCACCCGAGCCGTGAAGTTGAGCGTGAATACGCGGTGCGTGTGTTTGGTCAGGTGGATGAAACGAAACTGCGTGACCTGAGCCGTGGCGTGCAACTCGAAGATGGTCCGGCCGCATTTAAAACCATCAAGTTCAGCGGTGGTGAAGGGATTAACCAGTGGTATAACGTCACCTTGACCGAAGGGCGTAACCGCGAAGTGCGTCGCCTGTGGGAAGCCGTTGGCGTGCAGGTGAGCCGTTTGATCCGCGTACGTTACGGTGATATTCCTCTGCCGAAAGGTCTGCCGCGTGGTGGCTGGACGGAGCTTGATCTCGCCCAGACAAACTATCTGCGTCAACTGGTGGAACTGCAGCCGGAAACCAGCTCGAAGGTTGCTGTTGAGAAAGACCGTCGTCGCATGAAAGCGAACCAGATCCGCCGTGCAGTTAAACGTCACACCCAGGTCGGCGGTAGCCGTCGTCCGGGCGGTCGTAACAACAACGGTTAATCATGAGTAGGCCTGATAAGCAAAACGCCATCAGGCGTTAGCGTGGAGCCGGATGCGGCGCAAACGCCTTATCCGGCCTACACTCAATAATCGATCCCTATTTGGGCTTTCACCCCCGCCTCAAAGGCGTGCTTGACCGGGCGCAACTCGCTGACCGTATCAGCTAATTCCAAAATATCGCGATGGCATCCTCGACCAGTGATAATCACTGTCTGGTGAGAAGGGCGCGCGCTTAAGGCGTCGAGCACCTCTTCCAGCGGTAGATAGTCATACGCCACCATGTACGTCAACTCATCCAGCACCACCATATCCAGCTCAGGATCGGCCAGCATCCGTTTACCGTGCTCCCACACGGCCAGACAGGCAGCGGTGTCAGAATCTCGGTTTTGCGTCTCCCAGGTAAATCCTGTCGCCATGACCTGAAACTCCACGCCGTGGGGTTCCAGTAAGTTTCGTTCGCCGTTGGGCCACGTGCCTTTAATGAACTGCACCACGCCGACTTTTTTACCGTGACCGACCGCGCGCGTGGCGGTACCAAATGCGGCGGTGGTTTTCCCTTTACCGTTGCCGGTAAAGACGATGATGATACCGCGCTCGTCCTTTGCGGCGGCAACGCGTGCGTCAACACGGTCTTTTACGCGCTGCTGGCGTTGCTGATAGCGTTCTTCACTCATTGGGCAATTCCTGGTTTACGGCCCGGTTGGGCGTCGAAGGTCATACCGGTTTTACGCCGGCTGTCGTCGCCCATCAGCCACAGGTACAGCGGCATAATGTCGGCGGGTGTTTTTAATTTTTGTGGATCTTCTGTCGGGAATGCGCTGGCACGCATGCCGGTACGCGTGCCGCCAGGATTAATACAGTTTACGCGCAAATGATGGTTTTGATACTCGTCTGCCAGCACCTGCATCATGCCTTCGGTGGCAAACTTCGAGGTTGCATAGGCCCCCCAGTTGGCGCGTCCCTGACGACCAACGCTGGATGAGGTAAAGACCAGCGACCCAGAATCAGACTTAAGCAACAAAGGGAGCAGCGCCTGGGTCAGCATAAAGGTGGCATTGACGTTTACCTGCATGACCTCCTGCCAGACCTGCGGAGTTTGTTCGATCATCGGACCGATTTCACCCAGTAACCCGGCATTATGCAACACGCCATCCAGACGCGGGTAATGGGCGTTGATTCGCTGCGCCAGTTCATGGCACTCAGTGGAAGTACAGGTCAGCAGATCCAGCGTAAACCACTGCGCGGGCACGCCGTTTTCTGCGGAAACGGCCTGGGCGACCTGACGAAGTTTTTCTTCACTGCGCCCGAGCAGAATCACGGTTGCACCGTAGCGGGCATAGGTCAGCGCAGCTTCTCGACCGATGCCATCGCTGGCTCCGGTGACCAGAATAATGCGATCCTGTAACAGATCTTGTTTGGGTTGGTAATGCACGGTTACTCCTCGGCGACGCTCTGGCCATCCCGTTTTCTAGAACTTGTCGGTTTTATGCCTTAAACCCTGCTATTTTTCAATCAGCCAAAGGTAATAACACCGTAAAATGAACACTTTGTCATGCTTTTTACCGATTACCATGCGGATGGATGAAGCAAGACGGGTTAACACACCTGTTGTACACTGAGCGAAAGTTGCGTTGTTTAACCAAGGTGGAATTCGTGGAATTGTTGTCTGAATATGGGCTGTTTTTGGCAAAAATCGTCACAGTGGTAGTGGCGATTGCGGTGATTGTTATGCTGATCGTCAATGCGACACAACGCAAGCGTCAGCGCGGTGAACTCCGGGTCATTAATCTCAGTGAACAATATAAAGAGATCAAAGAAGACCTGGCGATGTCTTTACTGGACAGCCACCAACAAAAGCTCTGGCATAAAGCGCAGAAAAAAAAGCACAAGCTGGAAGCGAAGGCGGCCAAAGCCAAAGCAAAATTGGGAGAGAATACATCATCGGGTAAACCGCGTGTCTGGGTGCTTGATTTTAAAGGCAGTATGGATGCCCATGAAGTCAGCGCGCTGCGTGAAGAGGTGACGGCGGTACTGGCGGTAGTAAAACCACAAGATCAGGTGGTTATTCGCCTAGAAAGCCCCGGTGGTGTGGTGCATGGCTATGGGCTGGCGGCATCACAATTGCAGCGTCTGCGCGATAAGCAGATCCCATTAACGGTGACGGTCGATAAAGTTGCCGCCAGCGGCGGATACATGATGGCCTGCGTGGCAGATAAAATTGTTTCGGCACCGTTTGCTATTGTTGGCTCAATTGGCGTGGTGGCGCAGATCCCTAACTTTAACCGTTTCCTGAAAGGCAAAGACATTGATATTGAGTTGCACACTGCCGGGCAATACAAACGGACGTTGACGCTGCTTGGTGAGAACACGGAAGAGGGTCGTCAGAAATTCCGCGAAGACCTGAACGAAACGCATCACCTGTTTAAAGATTTTGTGCACCGTATGCGTCCGACTCTGGACATTGAACAGGTTGCCACTGGGGAACACTGGTTCGGTCAACAGGCGCTGGAAAATGGGCTGGTGGATGAGATCAATACCAGCGATGAGGTGATCCTGAGTTTGATGGAGGGTCGCGAAGTGCTTAACGTACGCTATCTGCAGCGCAAAAAACTGATGGACCGTTTCACCGGTAGTGCAGCGGAAAGTGCGGATCGCTTGCTGCTGCGCTGGTGGCAGCGTGGTCAAAAACCGTTGATGTAAAATTGTCATTGCCGGATGGCGATGCTAAAGCATCTTATCCGGCCTACAGGATTGTCGCATCGTAGGCCGGATAAGGCGGATCCGCCATCCGGCAAATCATTTCTTGTATTAATCGATCAGGTGATACTTTTCAGAAAGGACATGCGCCAGGTGTTTAAACATATTAAACACTGCGGTGCTTTTTGGCGTAGGAAGCCCTTGTTCATCTAAAAAGTAATCTCCGCTGAAAACCAGCACGCCATTACGCTGTGTGACGCCGGTGGCGACAATCCCCGCCAGCGTGTCCTCATGCTCACGAATGATTTTGTTGGCTTCAATCAGCAGAGTTTCGCGATCGATGGGTTGAGTGTCTTTATGCATTATTTACTCCTTAAACAAGGACATTAGTCTACGCCGAGCCCGCCTTATGGGCAAATATTCCCTGATAAAAGAGCGGGTCTTACGATAGTGTGCCTACTGGCGAGATTTGTTTTTGCATGCTAATAAAGTTGCGTAACGCATTTTATCAGGTACAGTGTGACGCTTTCGTCAATCTGGCAACAGATTTGCTTGACATTCGACCAATATTCCGTCGTGCTTTAGCGAATTCGTGAAAAAAATCCTGTTAACTCAGTTAGATGGGAGTTACATTACGAACCCGCGACCGGTACCAGGGTTGATATCCGCCGACGCAGAGACCATATCGATGTCTCGTCGCCAGTGGAAGGTGAATCAACGCGCGACGCATTCCTGGAAGAATCAAATTAGGTAAAGGTGAATATGGGTAAAGCTCTTGTCATCGTTGAGTCCCCGGCAAAAGCCAAAACGATCAACAAATATCTGGGTAATGACTACGTGGTGAAATCCAGCGTCGGTCATATCCGTGATTTGCCGACCAGTGGCTCAGCAACTAAAAAGAGCGCCGACTCAACCGCCACCAAAACGGCTAAAAAGCCCAAAAAGGATGAACGTGGCGCTCTCGTCAACCGTATGGGGGTTGACCCGTGGCACAACTGGGATGCGCGCTATGAAGTGCTGCCCGGTAAAGAAAAGGTCGTCTCTGAACTGAAACAATTGGCTGAAAAGGCCGACCACATCTATCTCGCAACTGACCTTGACCGCGAAGGGGAAGCCATTGCATGGCACCTGCGGGAAGTGATCGGGGGCGACGACACCCGCTACAGTCGCGTGGTGTTTAATGAAATTACCAAAAATGCCATTCAGCAGGCGTTTGAAAAGCCGGGCGAACTGAACATCGACCGTGTCAATGCGCAACAGGCACGCCGCTTTATGGACCGCGTTGTGGGCTATATGGTATCGCCGCTGCTGTGGAAAAAGATTGCTCGTGGCCTGTCTGCCGGTCGCGTACAGTCGGTCGCCGTGCGCCTGGTTGTAGAGCGTGAACGTGAGATCAAGGCATTCGTTCCGGAAGAATTCTGGGAAATAGATGCCAGCACCACGACGCCTTCCGGTGACGCGCTGCCACTGGAAGTCACGCACCACAACGAGAAGCCGTTCCGTCCGGTTAACCGCGAACAGACACTTGCTGCGGTAAGCCTGCTGGAAAAAGCACGTTACAGCGTGCTGGAGCGTGAAGATAAGCCGACCAGCAGCAAACCTGGCGCGCCGTTCATCACCTCTACGTTGCAACAGGCTGCCAGCACCCGTTTGGGCTTTGGCGTGAAGAAAACCATGATGATGGCGCAGCGCTTGTATGAAGCGGGCTACATCACCTATATGCGTACTGACTCAACCAACCTGAGCCAGGATGCGGTTTCTATGGTCCGCGATTACATCGGCGAAAACTTTGGTAAAAAGTATTTGCCGGAGAGCGCAAACCAGTACGCCAGTAAAGAAAACTCGCAGGAAGCGCACGAAGCCATCCGTCCTTCAGACGTCGCCGTACTGGCTGAATCGCTGAAAGATATGGAAGCTGATGCGCAAAAACTGTATCAGCTGATCTGGCGTCAGTTTGTCGCCTGTCAGATGACGCCAGCTAAATATGACTCCACCACGCTGACCGTTGGCGCAGGTGATTACCGCCTGAAGGCGCGCGGTCGTATTCTGCGGTTTGATGGCTGGACTAAGGTCATGCCAGCCCTGCGTAAAGGCGATGAAGATCGTATCTTACCGGCGGTGGATAAAGGCGATGTGCTGACATTGGTTGAACTGACCCCCGCGCAGCACTTTACCAAACCGCCTGCGCGCTTCAGCGAAGCGTCACTGGTTAAAGAGCTTGAAAAGCGCGGTATCGGTCGTCCATCTACCTATGCGTCGATCATCTCTACGATTCAGGATCGCGGCTATGTCCGTGTTGAGAACCGTCGTTTCTACGCAGAAAAAATGGGTGAAATCGTCACCGACCGCCTGGAAGAAAACTTCCGCGAATTGATGAACTACGATTTCACCGCGCAGATGGAAAACAGTCTCGACCAGGTGGCGAAACACGAAGCCGAATGGAAGGGCGTGCTCGACAACTTCTTCAGTGATTTTACTCAGCAACTCGATAAAGCCGAGAAAGATCCTGAAGAGGGCGGTATGCGTCCGAACCAGATGGTTCTGACCAGCATCGACTGTCCAACCTGTAGTCGTCAGATGGGTATCCGTACCGCCAGTACCGGTGTATTCCTCGGTTGTTCCGGTTACGCGCTGCCACCAAAAGAGCGCTGCAAAACCACCATTAACCTGGTGCCGGAAAACGAAGTGCTGAACGTGCTGGAAGGCGATGACGCGGAAACTAACGCGTTACGCGCGAAGCGCCGTTGCCAGAAGTGCGGCACGGCGATGGACAGCTACCTCATCGATCCAAAACGTAAGCTGCATGTGTGTGGTAACAACCCAACCTGCGACGGTTACGAAATCGAAGAAGGCGAGTTCCGCATCAAGGGCTACGACGGTCCGATCGTCGAGTGCGAGAAATGTGGTTCTGAAATGCACCTGAAAATGGGGCGTTTCGGTAAATACATGGCGTGTACTAACGACGAGTGTAAAAACACCCGTAAGATCCTGCGTAATGGCGAAGTTGCGCCACCGAAGGAAGATCCGGTTCCACTGCCGGAATTGCCGTGTGAAAAATCGGACGCGTATTTCGTGTTACGTGATGGCGCAGCAGGTATCTTCTTGGCGGCGAATACCTTCCCGAAATCGCGTGAGACGCGTGCGCCGTTAGTGGAAGAGCTGTACCGCTTCCGCGATCGTCTGCCGGAAAAACTGCGCTACCTTGCCGATGCGCCGCAGACCGATCCGGATGGCAACAAAGCGATGGTGCGTTTTAGCCGTAAAACCAAGCAGCAGTATGTGTCTGCCGAGAAAGACGGTAAGGCGACCGGCTGGTCTGCATTCTTTGTTGACGGTAAATTAGTAGAAGGCAAGAAGTAACAGCCCGACAGTTTGACATCGCCTTAAAGGGTCGCGTAAGCGGCCCTTTTTTATAGGTGACGGTATCTATACAGCTCTGATTAAAATGATATAGTGGTTATAGTTAACAAACTTTTTATTATTAAATCGTATTAGCAGCGCGATTCAGCCTGCTCATAAACGATGGTCTGATGCCGCTAATCTGGATGGTCTAACATGAAATTACAGCAACTTCGCTATATTGTTGAGGTGGTTAACCACAACCTTAATGTCTCCTCAACGGCCGAAGGGCTCTATACCTCTCAACCGGGTATCAGTAAGCAAGTTCGTATGCTGGAAGACGAACTGGGTATCCAGATTTTTGCCCGTAGCGGTAAACACCTTACGCAGGTTACCCCGGCAGGGCAGGAAGTCATTCGTATTGCGCGCGAAGTTCTGTCTAAGGTAGATGCCATTAAGTCGGTTGCCGGTGAACATACCTGGCCGGACAAAGGCTCGCTGTATATTGCGACCACCCACACGCAGGCGCGCTATGCGCTGCCTAACGTGATTAAAGGCTTTATTGAGCGTTATCCTCGCGTCTCTTTGCATATGCATCAGGGCTCGCCGACCCAAATTGCGGAAGCCGTGTCGAAAGGCAACGCAGATTTTGCCATTGCAACCGAAGCGCTGCACCTGTACGACGATCTGGTGATGCTGCCGTGCTACCACTGGAATCGTTCGATTGTTGTCACGCCGGACCATCCGCTGGCGGGTAAATCCTCCGTGTCGATTGAAGAACTGGCGCAATACCCGCTGGTGACCTACACCTTTGGCTTTACCGGACGTTCAGAACTCGACACCGCGTTTAACCGCGCGGGGCTGGAGCCGCGTATTGTCTTTACCGCGACCGACGCGGATGTTATTAAAACCTATGTGCGACTCGGACTGGGCGTGGGCGTGATTGCCAGCATGGCGGTCGATCCGATTTCCGATCCGGATTTGGTACGGGTTGATGCGCATGATGTCTTTAGCCATAGCACCACCAAAATCGGTTTTCGTCGTAGTACGTTCCTGCGCAGTTACATGTATGATTTTATTCAGCGTTTTGCGCCGCATCTGACGCGCGATGTAGTGGATACGGCGGTCGCGTTACGTTCTAACGATGACATTGAAGCAATGTTTAAAGATATTAAATTGCCGGAAAAATAATAACGGGCCAGCGCTCGTCGGTATCTCAGTATGAAAAACGCTACCGACGGGCAAGTCTGAATTAGTTATATTAACCGCATATTATTTAAGGGGAATGTTCGCCAAAGTAGTTTTAAATTAGAAAATCTGCTCAAAACCCTGTCAAATATTTAAATCGGATCAAACAATTGATTTATTCACGGCTCAGGATTCGAAAATTAACTGGCTTTTTCACGCCTTTTTCTTTAGGATTTCTCTTATCTGATGATTAATTGTACCAATCGTTTGGTGCCAATATGATAAGTGATTTCGATAGTATGAGGTTAGCGATGCCTTCTGGAAACCAGCCAGCACGCCGGGATCCCGCGCTGAAACGTAAAGCATGGTTCACGGTCTTTCTCGGTTCAGTCCTGTTCTGGATTGTTGTTGCGCTCGTGGTTTGGAATGTGTGGAGTTAGTCATGTCCGTGCAACAGCAGCAACCCACGTCTACACCTTCTCAGCAAGACAATGAGCCAGCGCAGGATGCGACTACTGAATGTAGAAAGAATATTCCTGACGCGTGGCAACTTTCCCCGGCACAGCAGGCTTTTATTGATCTATTTGATGAAGATGAAGAACAGAAACAATAATTAACCCGCGTTTTATAGCCGTCATACTTAAAGCAGCATGTGCGTTATTTCCGTTCGTTCACCCCAGTCACATAGTTATCTATGCTCCTGGCGATTCACTCACTTGCCGCCTTCATGCCGCTCTAATTATTTTGGCTATATCTTCATTAGAATTAGTTCACCGTATTGAAGAGTGAATGACGTAATTCCACCTTCACGCCGTAATCCCCTTGTATCGCCATTTATGCTTCTCCGCTTTTATCAATTTGAGTTGTTATCAAAGCGTTACATTTTGTTTGTGTTATCTTTAATACTAACCCTGAGAAAAGTCAGGGGATGCCACCCTGTCATTTAAGGAGGAGCTATGTCGTCGACCCTACGCGAAGCCAGTAAGGACACATTGCAGGTTAAAGATAAAACCTACCGCTACTACAGTTTGCCGCTGGCTGCCAAATCATTGGGTGATATCACCCGTCTACCCAAATCGCTAAAAGTCTTGCTGGAAAACCTGCTGCGCTGGCAGGACGGTGATTCAGTTACTGAAGAAGATATTCATTCTCTGGCTCGATGGCTGGACAATGCCCATGCCGATCGCGAGATTGCCTATCGACCCGCCCGTGTACTGATGCAGGATTTTACCGGCGTTCCGGCGGTGGTCGATCTGGCGGCCATGCGCGAAGCGGTTAAACGCCTCGGCGGTGATACGGCTAAAGTGAACCCGCTTTCACCTGTTGATCTGGTGATTGACCACTCGGTGACGGTAGACCACTTCGGTGATGATGATGCGTTCGAAGAGAACGTTCGCCTGGAAATGGAGCGTAACCACGAGCGCTATGTGTTTCTGAAATGGGGGCAGCAGGCATTCAGCCGCTTCAGCGTTGTACCGCCGGGGACGGGGATCTGCCACCAGGTTAACCTCGAATACCTGGGAAAAGCGGTGTGGAGTGAATTGCAGGATGGCGAGTGGGTGGCTTACCCGGACACGCTGGTTGGTACCGACTCCCACACTACGATGATTAACGGCCTTGGTGTACTGGGGTGGGGCGTGGGCGGAATTGAAGCAGAAGCCGCGATGCTGGGGCAACCGGTCTCGATGCTGATCCCGGATGTCGTGGGCTTCAAGCTGGATGGAAAACTACGTGAGGGGATCACCGCCACCGATCTGGTCCTGACCGTGACCCAGATGCTGCGTAAGCACGGTGTGGTCGGTAAATTTGTTGAATTCTATGGTGATGGCCTCGACACGCTGCCGCTGGCAGACCGTGCCACCATTGCCAATATGGCACCGGAGTATGGTGCGACCTGCGGTTTCTTCCCCATTGATGGCGTCACGCTCGAATACATGCGCCTGAGCGGTCGCAGCGAAGAGCAAGTTGAGCTGGTTGAGTCCTACGCCAAAGCGCAGGGAATGTGGCGTAATACGGGCGATGCGCCGATCTTTACCAGTTCACTGGAACTGGACATGGCCGATGTGGAAGCCAGCCTGGCCGGACCGAAGCGTCCGCAGGATCGCGTCGCGCTGGGGGATGTCCCGAAAGCATTTGCGGCAAGCAATGAGCTTGAGCTGAACAGTTCGCACAAAGACAGTCAGCCGGTCGACTATGTTCTGAACGGTCATCAATACCAGCTGCCAGACGGTGCGGTGGTGATTGCGGCTATTACCTCCTGTACCAACACCTCAAACCCGAGCGTGCTGATGGCGGCGGGCTTACTGGCGAAAAAAGCGGTCACTCTTGGTCTGAAACGTCAACCATGGGTCAAAGCCTCGCTAGCACCGGGATCAAAAGTGGTGTCTGACTATCTGGCGCAGGCCCGGCTGACCCCGTACCTTGATGAACTGGGGTTCAATCTGGTTGGCTATGGTTGTACCACCTGTATTGGTAACTCTGGGCCGTTACCCGATCCTATTGAAACGGCGATTAAAAAAGGTGACCTGACGGTGGGGGCGGTACTTTCCGGTAACCGTAACTTTGAAGGACGCATTCATCCGTTAGTGAAAACGAACTGGCTGGCCTCTCCGCCGCTGGTGGTCGCTTACGCGCTGGCGGGCAATATGAACATTAACCTGACCAAAGATCCGCTCGGACACGATAAAAAAGGTGACCCCGTATATCTGAAAGATATCTGGCCTTCTGCACGGGAAATTGCCCGCGCCGTCGAGCAGGTATCCACGGAGATGTTCCACAAAGAGTATGCGGAAGTGTTTGAAGGTACGCCGGAATGGAAATCGATCAATGTTGATCGTGTCGACACCTACGGCTGGCAGTCTGACTCGACCTATATTCGCCTGTCACCGTTCTTCGAGGGCATGCAGGCTACGCCGGCTCCGGTAAACGATATTCATGGAGCGCGTATATTGGCGATGCTGGGTGACTCGGTGACCACAGATCATATTTCCCCCGCTGGCAGCATTAAGGCGGACAGCCCGGCAGGACGCTATTTGCAGAGCCACGGCGTTGAGCGCCGGGATTTTAACTCCTATGGTTCACGACGTGGAAATCATGAAGTGATGATGCGAGGTACTTTTGCCAACATTCGTATCCGCAATGAAATGGTGCCGGGAATTGAAGGCGGGATGACTCGCCATTTACCGGGGACGGAAGTGGTAGCCATTTACGATGCGGCCATGCGTTATCAGCAGGAGAGCGTGCCGCTGGCGGTGATTGCCGGTAAGGAATACGGATCAGGCTCCAGTCGCGACTGGGCAGCGAAAGGTCCACGTTTACTGGGTATTCGCGTGGTCATCGCAGAATCGTTTGAGCGAATTCACCGTTCCAACCTGATTGGTATGGGGATCCTGCCGCTGGAGTTCCCGCAAGGGGTGACGCGTAAAACGTTGGGACTCACCGGTGAGGAAGTGATTGATATTACGGATTTACAAACAATTCAACCGGGCGCCACAATTGCGGTGAATATGATGCGCGCAGATGGCAGCAAAGAGGTGATTATGTGCCGCTGTCGTATCGATACTGCGACGGAGTTAACCTACTACCAGAACGACGGTATTTTGCACTATGTGATTCGTAATATGCTGAAGTAAAAAGTGAAAAAGCCTGCGTAAGCAGGCTTTTCATGGGGCAGGTGCATGTGCAATTACCGGGCGATTATTCGCTCAATAAATGGCCCATTTTGGCGGCTTTGGTATCCAGATAATGCGCATTTTTCGGGTTCCGGCCCACGATCAGCGGCACGCGTTCGACAATATTGATCCCAGCTTCGGTCAGAATCTCAACTTTCTTCGGATTATTGGTCAGCAGTCGTACTGCATCTACGCCCAGCAGCTTAAACATATCTGCGCACAGGGTGAAGTCGCGCTCATCGGCAGCAAAACCTAACTGGTGGTTGGCTTCAACGGTATCGTAGCCTTGATCTTGCAACGCATAGGCGCGGATCTTATTCAGCAGGCCGATGTTGCGACCTTCCTGACGATGGTAAAGCAGGATACCGCGTCCCTCTTCAGCAATGTGCGTGAGCGCGGCTTCCAGTTGGAAACCGCAATCGCAACGCAGGCTGAAAAGCGCATCGCCAGTCAGACATTCGGAATGGACGCGTGCCAGGACCGGTGTTTGACCCGAAATATCGCCAAATACCAGCGCGACATGATCGTGCCCGGTTGCCAGTTCTTCAAATCCCACCATCAGGAAATCACCCCAGGGGGTTGGCAGTTTGGCTTCTGCCACACGTTTAAGCTGCATGTATTTCTCCAGATTACGCTGGCACTCGCCGTGCCGTCGCCTATTGGCTTCTGTATGGCACTATTTTGCCATAAGGCGACGGCGTTCGCCTAATGGCGACAGCGCATTCGTATTTGCAATGGCACGAAATTGTCAATTTTCCCGGCGCGCAATTTTTTCAGTTATGATTGTGAGACTTATCGACGAAAGGAGATGCAATGCTTTCTATCGCAAAGCGAACCGCCGTAGGTGCTGTTCTGTTGTTGATTATGCCAGTGTCCATGTGGGTGTCTGGCTGGAGTTGGCAGCCAGGGAACAATGTCTGGTGGTTAAAATCCTTATACTGGATAACGGAAACGGTGACGCAACCCTGGGGAATCATTACTCATGTGTCCCTGTGTGTGTGGTTTTTGTGGTGTCTGAGATTTCGTCTGAAAGCCGCGATGATGCTGTTCGCCATCCTTGCCGCGGCAATTTTGATCGGCCAGGGGGTCAAGTCATGGGTAAAAGAAAGGGTGCAGGAGCCACGACCTTTTGTGGTTTGGCTGGAAAAAACGCACCATGTCCCTGTTGATGAGTTCTACACTTTAAAGCGTAAAGAGCGCGGACACTTAGTCAAAGAGCAATTATCAGGACAGCAGGATATCCCGACCTTTTTACGTAAACACTGGCAAAAAGAGACGGGTTTCGCATTTCCCTCTGGTCATACGATGTTTGCCGCCAGTTGGGCGTTACTGGCCGTGGGGCTATTATGGCCGCGTAGACGTACGCTAACGATTGTTTTCTTGCTGGTCTGGGCGACGGGTGTAATGGGCAGTCGTTTGTTACTGGGCATGCACTGGCCGCGAGATTTAGTCGTGGCGACGTTGATATCATGGCTGCTGGTTACGTTGGCGACATGGCTTGCACAACGGGTCTGTGGGCCATTAACACCGCCGGTTCAGGAGCAACAAGAAATCGCGCAGCGTGAACAAGAAAGCTGACCGTGATTGATTTTTCGTGTTTTGCCCTTAAATCATAAAGACTAAAGCGCTTTTCCATTTCGCACTCGTCGTGAAAATGGTAATTTAAAGGGCTCAACGCGGTAAGTTGTACACGATTTATTCGCTCAAACCACATAACGGGAAGTAATGTGAAATATTTACTCATTTTCTTACTGGTGTTGGCGATTTTTGTTATTTCGGTGACATTAGGTGCGCAAAACGATCAACAGGTAACGTTTAACTACCTGCTGGCCCAAGGTGAATATCGTATTTCTACGCTGCTTGCCGTGTTGTTTGCTGCAGGATTTGCGATTGGTTGGTTAATTTGCGGCCTTTTCTGGCTGAGGGTTCGCGTGTCTCTTGTGCGTGCCGAACGTAAAATCAAACGACTGGAAAACCAGCTTGCGCCTGCGACCGACGTTGCGGTTTCTGCCGATTCGTCGGTTGTGAAGGAATAATTATTTATGCTGGAGTTGTTGTTTCTGCTGTTACCTGTAGCCGCTGCCTATGGGTGGTATATGGGTCGCAGAAGTGCGCAACAAACAAAACAGGACGAAGCTAACCGCCTGTCGCGTGACTATGTCGCCGGGGTTAACTTCCTTCTGAGCAACCAACAAGATAAAGCGGTGGATCTGTTCCTCGATATGTTGAAAGAGGATACCGGCACCGTTGAGGCTCATCTCACCCTCGGAAACCTGTTCCGCTCGCGCGGTGAAGTCGATCGCGCTATCCGCATCCATCAAACGTTGATGGAAAGTGCGTCATTGACCTACGAACAGCGTTTGCTGGCGGTTCAACAACTCGGTCGCGATTACATGGCCGCAGGTCTGTATGACCGCGCTGAAGACATGTTCAATCAGCTTACCGATGAAACCGATTTCCGCGTAGGTGCGTTGCAACAGCTGTTGCAGATCTATCAGGCAACCAGTGAGTGGCAAAAAGCCATTGACGTTGCGGAACGCCTGGTGAAGCTCGGTAAAGATAAGCAGCGAATTGAGATCGCACACTTCTACTGCGAACTGGCCCTTCAGCAACTGGGCAGCGACGACATGGACCGCGCCATGACGTTGTTAAAAAAAGGGGCTGCCGCCGACAAAAACAGTGCGCGGGTTTCCATCATGATGGGACGCGTGTACATGATGAAAGGGGACTATGCGAAGGCGGTCGAAAGCCTGCAGCGCGTAATTTCCCAGGACAAAGAGCTGGTCAGCGAAACGCTGGACATGCTACAGAGTTGCTACCAGCAACTTGGTAAGAACGATGAATGGGCGGAGTTCTTACGCCGCGCCGTAGAGGAGAATACCGGTGCCGCCGCTGAGCTGATGTTGGCGGATATCCTCGAAGCGCGTGAGGGCAGCGATACCGCGCAGGTTTATATCACCCGTCAGTTGCAGCGTCATCCGACGATGCGCGTCTTCCACAAACTAATGGACTATCACCTCAATGAGGCCGAGGAAGGGCGTGCTAAAGAGAGTCTGATGGTGTTACGGGATATGGTCGGCGAACAGGTTCGCAGTAAGCCGCGCTACCGCTGCCAGAAATGCGGATTTACCGCCTACACGCTGTACTGGCATTGCCCATCGTGCCGTTCATGGTCAACCATTAAGCCAATTCGCGGTCTTGACGGTTTGTAATTAAAAAAATACCGACTTTAGTTACAACATCCTTATTGTTTAATAACATCCTGCACATTTAGCCTCCGTGCCACATCGCCAGGCAGCGATGTAATCGAATCTGTTAATTTCCTATGGCCACAGGTAGAATGCACGCCGTTTACCCATTTTGTGCCGAAAGGTGCCCATCTTCAGGAAGGTCTGGTTATGACGTTTACTGCTTCATCTTCTCCCCGTGCTGTTACTGATTCTCCTGTCGTTGTCGCTCTGGACTACAATAATCGCGATAAAGCATTGGCATTTGTCGACAGAATTGATCCCCGTGATTGCCGTTTGAAAGTGGGCAAAGAGATGTTCACGCTTTTTGGGCCTCAATTGGTGCGCGACCTGCAACAGCGTGGATTTGACGTATTTCTGGACCTGAAATTCCATGACATCCCCAATACCACGGCACATGCCGTAGCGGCTGCGGCAGACCTTGGCGTGTGGATGGTTAACGTTCATGCCTCGGGTGGGGCACGGATGATGACGGCGGCTCGTGAAGCCTTGGTACCATTTGGTAACGATGCGCCGTTGTTAATTGCCGTGACGGTGCTGACCAGCATGGAAGCCAGCGACCTTGCCGAACTGGGAGTGACGTTGTCACCTGCGGAGCATGCAGAAAGACTGGCACGGTTAACGCAAAACTGCGGGCTGGACGGCGTTGTCTGTTCTGCACAGGAAGCGGTACGATTCAAACAAGAGTTTGGTCAGGCGTTTAAGCTGGTAACGCCTGGTATTCGTCCTGAAGGCAGTGAAGCGGGCGATCAGCGCCGCATTATGACGCCACAGCAGGCACTGTCAGCGGGTGTGGATTATATGGTGATTGGTCGTCCGGTCACGCAGTCGGCGGATCCGGCCCAGACGCTGAAGGCGATTAACACCTCACTGAAACGAGGAGCGTAAATGAGCGACGCTAACTCTCGTCTGGTCTACTCGACTGAGTCTGGACGAATTGACGAACCTAAAGCGGTGACAGAACGTCCAAAAGGCTATGGTATTGTGCGAATTCAACGCCAGACCAGCGGTCGAAAAGGAAAGGGCGTTTGCCTGATTACCGGTATTGATCTGGACGACTTAGAGCTAACCAAATTAGCAGCCGAGTTAAAGAAAAAATGTGGCTGTGGTGGGGCCGTGAAAGAGGGCGTCATTGAAATACAAGGCGATAAACGCGATCTGATTAAATCCTTGCTGGAAGCCAAAGGCTTGAAAGTTAAACTGGCTGGCGGCTAATAAAAAAAGCCACGAAAATATTCGTGGCTTTATTATTAGTAATGTAAATAGTACGGTCGCGAAAAAGTAAACGTATTATTATATCGAGCCGGTCAACCGTAGATTATTTACCCACCTGGTGGCCGATAATACCACCTACTGCAGCACCACCCAGCGTACCCAGCGTACTGCCGTCCGTCAGGACTGCACCACCAATGGCACCTGCACCCGCACCAATGGCGGTGTTGCGGTCTTGTTTAGACCAGTTAGAGCAGGCACTCAAAGACATAGCCAGAGTAATCGCCAGAATGGCAGCGGTCATTTTTTTGCTCGTTACTAACATAATACTTTCTCCTGAATGATTGATTCACGGAATCCAGTCTCTTTAATGATAGCGTGAAATTAAGGTCATTAAAGGTATTTCCGTGAAACCGTTTAGCGCAGGGCATGACCATCAATCATCTGTTGATGAGAGTGTGTTCCTGTTATATCGCTAACATTAATTTTACGACATTACCCTGTTAACAACAGGTAAAAAGTCTTAATTGGACGGTCGGATAAGTCTCAGAGAGAAGATGATTTGCCGACAGGCAAATCATCTGGTGATGTATTATGCGCGGGTATCGATGATGTTAACGATTAATCCTGAATGCTCTAGTTGCATTTGCACGCTGGCGCTGAGTTTTGCATCAGTGACGACACGATTGAATCGCTCCAACGGACCGAGTGTGTACGGATGAATGGCGTCAAACTTCGAGCTGTCGGTGAGCACAATCACCTCTGCGCCTTTTTCCAGCACTGCATTGACCACGTCTGAACGCATCATGTCACGGCCGGTGAAGCCGGTTTCAGGCTGCCAGCCATCGATTCCAATAAAAGCCTTACTAAAGTGAACCTGCTGGATAAACTGACGCGTTAATGGTCCAACCATGCTTTCGCTTTTTTTCTGATAGATCCCGCCGAGGAGGATTACTTCGCAGGGTGTTTCTTTCAGCAGGTGAGCGATATAGCTGCTGACCGTAATGATAGTGACGTCTTTTTGTTCCGCCAGCGTTCTGGCCAGCAGTGCATTACTGCTACCGTTTTCAATAAATACGGATTCACCAGGATTGACCAGTGAGGCGGCAAACTCAGCCAGTTCACGTTTCAGGGTGAAGTTGGTCATCATACGCGTTTCAACATCGTCGCTATTCAGTGACACTGCGAAACCATGCGCACGGCGTAAATAACTCTGTTTTTCCAGCGTGTTCAGATCCTGTCGAATCGTCACTTCAGAGACACCGGTGATTTTGGCAAGCTCAGATACGCTCATCTGGCCTTTATCGGTCACCATCTGCAAAATAGATTGTTGTCGGGAATTCATAGTATTAATTTTTATAGCGGTATCGTATCGGACATTAAACGGAGGTTACGTTATCAGTAGTCTGATATCAGCAACCACATAACAAGTACAAAGCCGTCAGATCTCCCACGGGGCTTTGTGTTTTTTTGACACTGGCGCTGTTTCTTCGTTGACTGTGCTTAACAGTTCAGCCTTGAGGATTTCGAGATTGTGGATGGCTGAATGAGAGTCACCTGCAACAAGGATATCCAGTACGGTATCAATGCGTTCGGCCAGTCGTTTTGCGTCGATATCAGACATGGTCATCATCCTGGTGTCAAAAAATTTAGAATTTCATGATGCAGAAAATCATCACAAAAGAGAAGGGAAAAATAGTATTAACCGACATGATCGGAGAATATTATATATTCCGTGATTACAGACAGATACGATAGTCACGGAATGTACATTCTTCGCTATTTCTCGACGAGTATTCCTGCATGGTTAGCGCATTTTTTTATTCAGATGTCGCTTATACCAACGTTCAAACGCGGCAGCTGGCATTGGCTTAGCGAACAAAAATCCCTGACGCTCATTGACACCATTCTTGGTCAGAAAGGCATCCTCTTTCGCACTTTCCACGCCTTCAGCAATCACCTGTAGATTTAGCGCTTGCGCCACCGCAACAATGGCGCGTACCAGCGACTGTGAAATTGATTGTTTGTGGATATCCCTGACGAAGGTCTGGTCCAGTTTAATCGCATCGAGCGGGAAGCGGGCAAGCTGGGAAAGTGAAGAGTATCCTGTGCCAAAATCATCCAAATGGATCTGGGCGCCAAGCTGACTAAACTGCTGAATAACGGACAGTGCTAGCTGTTCATTCTCAATTAAACTGCTTTCTGTTAACTCGACGTCAATGGGGCAATACTCAAAATTCAGATCGTGGAGAACCTGCTTCAGATCGGTGAACAGTGTTTGATCGGCCAGTTGACGCGCCGAGACGTTTACCGCCACGCGCAAATTGATTCCCTTATCGCGCCACTTCGCCACCTGGCGCACAACGTCCAGAATCACCCAGCGCCCCAGCGGGACGATAAGCCCTGATTCTTCGGCGTAAGAGATAAATTCCAGCGGCGGAATTAACCCACGCTCCGGCGACTGCCAGCGGACCAGCGCCTCCAGGCTGCGGACTTCACCCCGCCAGGTTATTTTGGGCTGGTAGTGGATCAGCAACTGATCGTTTTCCAGCGCCTTACGCAGGTTGGTATCCAGCCACAGATACTCGAACACTCGCTGATTCATTTCAGGGGAGAACACGCAAAACTGCCCACGTCCGCCTTCTTTGGCGGTATACATGGCGGTATCCGCGTTGCGAATGACGTTTTCGCTGTCATTACCATGCTGGGGTGCCAGGGAAATGCCGATAGAACAGCCGGTATACACTTCAATCAGGCCAATGCGGAACGGTAGCCGCAGACGGGTCAGAATGCGCGAGGCCGTGGCCTCCAGCGCCCCCTGGGAGGTTCCCGTCGCGAGGACGATAAACTCATCACCACCGAAGCGCGCCAGTAACTGGTTATCTTCGAGGCAACTTAGGATGGCCAGCGAGACACTCTGTAAAAGCTGGTCGCCAAACATATGCCCGTAGGCATCGTTGACCTTTTTGAAGTTATCGAGGTCGAGATAAATAATGCCAACCTGCGTGTCGCCCGCGTTATCAATCGCCTCGCTAATCAACTCATGAATGGCGTTACGGTTGGGTAACCCAGTGATGGAGTCGGTGTTCGCCAACACGCGAAGTCGCTCCTGGGCGCGCCGTTCTTCGGTAATATCGGTCCCGGAACAGATCAGAAATATTTCGTTCTTACCGCTGCCGTTATGCACAAATTTATTACGAAACAGGAACAGGCGCTGCCCCTTACAGGTGTTAACCCAGCGCTCGACTTCATACGAGTTGCCTTCACGAAAAAAAACGTCAATATTGCGTCTTGATGCCGCAGCTTCACGACGGCTCATAAACAGCGTGAAGACGCTTTGCCCGATCACTTCACGTTCTCTTAGCCCGGTGTATTCTTCGCATAACCGATTAAAACGTTGAATGTTACCCTGTCGGTCAAGTATCACGATAACTGAATTGGCTTCCGATACGACCTGTTCGGCAAAGGATAATCCTTGTGCCAGATCGCGTGCCACAGAAGGGGTGTCGTCCCAGGCTGATGCGCTACCAGCCCATTCACGTTTATTAATTTTTCGCCCGACAAGGTGCACGGGAATGTCATCCGTATCGATGGGAAGGGTCATCAGCAGACTGGATGTAATCACTGTCATTTCCCGAATGCGATCGGCTTGTTCCGGTGATAATTTGATGGTTTGTTCTGCTGCGGCCGTTTCGTCAATAGAGAAATGCAGGATGTTACACTCCTCTGACAAACGCCAGTAGGGGTTGTGAGAACCCACGAAACTATACAACGTTACCAATTCCCGAACGTCTTTCATGATGTGTACTATCCCGTTTAAAGCGCATAGAGCCTCAAAAGTAAGGGTAGCCATGATTCATACAGGGTGATTATGGCTGAACATATTGTTTTATTTATATATTTATGTGTAATCCAGATTCAGAAAAAAGCAAAGTCAGCAGACCTGAAAAGAGTAAAAATAATTTGGACTGGATGAAGGAAGTGTAGTGCGTGGCGGCGTATCAGGGGGGAAAAGAAAACGACCTTTCACAAAAAGAGAAAGGCCGTTGAGTTTAGTGGTGCTACGCGGCTGGACGTGCGATAACGCTGCGGGTTTCCATTCGCACTTCTGCGATGGTCACGTCGATCACGTCAGTGACCTTGTAAACCACATCACCTTTGATCTGTACCGTGCCGTTTTCCTGGCTGCACACCAGTTCATCACGGACCGCGTGCAGGAACGGTGCCGGGATAAACGCGACGGCGCCATTGTCGACTAAGCGCACCCGCATACCACCGCGGCTGACATCGATGATTTCAGCCGCAAAACGGGTGTCAGTCCCGGCTTTGTCACTCAGGAAGCGGGCGTATAACCAGTCACCGACGTCACGTTCGGCCATCCGGTTCAGGCGACGGCGTTCCGTCATCTGTATCGTGATGTCGTCCTGTGGTCGAGCGATGGTTTCGCCTTTAATTACCGCTTTTAACAGGCGATGGTTGATCATATCGCCATACTTACGGATAGGTGAGGTCCAGGTGGCGTATGCCTCCAGGCCCAGCCCAAAGTGCGGACCTGGCTCGACGCTGATTTCAGCGTAGGACTGGAAACGGCGAATACGGCTATCGAGGAAACCAGAAGGTTGAGCATCCAGTTCACGACGCAGTTTGCAGAAGCCTTCCAGCGTCAACACCTCTTCGGCATCCACGTGCATACCATGGGTTTTCAGCAGGGCGGCCAACGCTTCAGCATTCGCCGGATCGAACCCCATGTGTACGTTATAAATCCCGAAGCCTAGTTTGTCGCGAAGAACGCGCGCGGCGCAGATGTTTGCCGCAATCATCGACTCTTCCACGATACGATTAGCAATGCGACGCGGTTCCGCCACGATATCCAGCACTTCACCTTTTTCACCCAGTACAAAGCGGTAATCCGGGCGATCTTTAAACACCAGGGCGTGGTTATGACGCCACTCGCCACGGCTCATGCAGATACGCTGCAGCAGACGGATCTGCTCGGCAATCTCATCGTTTTCAGGCTGCCAGCCATTATTCCCTTCCAGCCAGTCAGACACGTTGTCATAGGCCAGTTTCGCTTTGGATTCGATGGTCGCCGTGAAGAAGGTGATGTCGTCTTCAATAGTGCCGTCAGCCGCAATGGTCATGCGGCAAGCGAGCACCGGACGGACTTCGTTAGCCCGCAGCGAGCACAGGTCGTCTGACAGTTCACGCGGTAACATCGGGATATTGAAGCCCGGGAGATAGTTGGTGAACGCGCGAATTTTAGCAGTGTTATCCAGCTTGCTGTCTTCGGCAATCCAGGCGGTAGGATCGGCAATGGCGACGGTTAATTGCAGTTTGCCATCAGCCAGTTCCTCGGCGTACAGCGCATCGTCCATATCTTCGGTGCTGGCACTGTCAATGGTGACGAAGTTCAGTGCGGTAAGATCCTGACGTTCCAGACCTTCATCCAGCATTTCGGTGGCTACGCCATTCGGTGCTTCTTTTTCAAGATTGTGGCGCGCCAGCGTGACCCACCAGGGGACGAAATGATCGTCAGCAAAGGTGATGAACTGGGTTAATTCAGCGTAGAAGGTGCGGTCGCCTTTCAGCGGATGGCGACGCATTTCTGCGACGGCCCAGTCACCTTCCTTAAATTCATGATCCACACCGCGAGCAGCGCGGCAGGGGATAGCGTCTTTCAGTAACGGATGATCTGGCACAATGGACAGACGATCGTTCTTACCCTGAACTTTACCCACGAAACGCGTCAGGAACGGTTCAACCAGTTCTTCCGGCTCGGCAGATTCGCGATCTTTTTCGCTATGGATCACCGCGACAATGCGGTCACCATGCATCACTTTTTTCATCTGCGGCGGTGGAATGAAATAGCTTTTTTGTGCATCGACTTCCAGGAAGCCAAAGCCTTTTTCCGTGGCTTTTACCACCCCTTCAGCACGCGGCGTCTGGGAATGTAGTTGCTGTTTAAGCTGCGCTAGCAGCGGGTTGTCCTGAAGCATAATTGTCTATTTTCGTGGCCAAAAGAGCGGCTGACAGTTTTACGCGAAACTGCCAGTCGCAGCAAGCGCTCTTTCAATGAGCGGAGTGGTTAGTGAGTCTCGCCCAGCGCGATTTTCAAGCGATTCAACCATCCGCACAATCCACTCCAGGCCAGTAAGTTAATAGCCTGTTCCGATGAGGTACCCTGTTCAAATAACGGGGTTAACAGTGCGGCGCTAAAACGGTCGGGCGCCCGGGTTAACCATTGTACCGCTTGCAGGGTAGCGCGCTCAACCGGATGTCGTTGTTCCCAGCGCTGCAATTCGCGTTCATCCAGACGCAGTATCGTGATGAAGTCCGCCAGTTGATGAGCTGTGAGGGCCTGTTCATTAAAGCATGCCACGCTGCCGTTAATGCGTGATGTCAGCAGTGTGGCGAGAGAAAACGCCCTCGACGGTGTATCTGTACATAGCGTACTGGTCAGCAATGATCTGAGTAAAGCCAGTATCGTCGGTGAATGTGCCAGCAGCGGCGCGAGCGTTTGTAAATCCGGGATGCGCCCGTTTTGGTCAACGCTGCCTGGTGAAGCCTCGCGAGGCGGGATGACGTCTACCGGGAATGCGGCAATATGCCATTGTGCATCGGCGTTGTTAAAAATAGCGGCCTGCGCGTATTGCTGAACATCAAGGCCCGGTATGCGACGCAAGGGATGGCCAAAATAAGCCTGAAGGACCGCCACGACACGGGCCTGAAAACCGACAAAGCCGATGACCTGATTAATCAAGATGATATCGCAGGTTGTTAATCCAACATCATCAAGATGCTGGCGATCGCGTGCGCCAATCACGGCAGGAGAACTGGCAAGTTGGCGAGCATACTGGGTAATTTGTGCCAGCCGGTGATTACTCTCACGGGAGGAATCCGGGCCTGGTAGCGGGGTCAAACGCGCTGCGTAGTGGTTACACAATCGTTGGATGCCGTAAACCTGAGCGACAGTTAAGGCGGTACTCATTCGTTCATAGGCGCTGAACGTATGTAACGAATTTAGGTCAACATCAGCAGGGAAGATAAGGTGAGCAAGTTCACGGGCAGGTTCTAACCAGGACTGAAAGGGTAACAGCGCGACTTCCGGTATCGCCAGGTCCAGCAAAAAACTGTCTTCGACGTCTGCTGCTTCTGGCACCAGCGGAAGAACGTCTTGCGGATAGGTGCTGGACTGCGTTTCATGATACCAGTGGCTTTTGCCTTCAATTCGGCGTTGTTCCATGGGCGTTCCTTGGTCAAAAAAGTGGCGACCCGGATACGTCGTTATGTTCGTCCGCCGGATCGTTTGCGCTGCAATATCCTGGCGTAAGCTGATGAGGGGATGAAAGATTGTTACGTGATAATAAATATCAGAAAAGTATATATGACAGGGAGTAGCTGACGGGAGGGGGAAAAAATCATGGGCGACATCGCGCCGCCCACAGAGGAGGTCTGAAAGATTATTTCAGTTCCAGCTCGTTCATTGCCGCGATGCTGAAGCCACCATCAACGTGAACGACTTCGCCAGAGATGCCGGCAGACAGGTCAGAACACAGGAATGCTGCTGAGTTGCCCACATCTTCAATGGTCACGGTACGACGAATCGGGGTAACCGCTTCGCAATGGGCCAGCATTTTACGGAAATCTTTGATGCCAGAAGCCGCCAGAGTACGGATTGGACCTGCGGAGATTGCGTTGACACGCACACCTTCTGGACCCATCGCGTTAGCCATATAGCGGACGTTTGCTTCCAGAGACGCTTTCGCCAGACCCATTACGTTGTAGTTCGGGATAGCGCGCTCTGCGCCCAGGTAGGACAGCGTCAGCAGTGCAGAGCCTGGGTTCAGCATCGAGCGGCAGGCTTTTGCCATCGCTACAAAGCTGTAGGCGCTGATGTCATGAGCGATTTTAAAGCCTTCGCGGGTTACCGCATTCACATAGTCGCCATCCAGCTGGTCTGCCGGTGCGAAACCGATGGAGTGTACGAAACCGTCGAATTTTTCCCAGGTTTTGCCCAGTTCAGCGAACATGGTGTCGATGCTGGCGTCTTCAGCCACATCGCACTGCAGGACGATGTTGGAACCCAGTTGAGCTGCAAATTCTTCCACGCGGCCTTTCAGTTTGTCGTTCTGGTAGGTGAACGCCAGTTCAGCTCCCTCGCGGTGCATCGCTTGAGCGATACCGTAGGCGATGGACAATTTACTGGCAAGACCGGTCACCAGAATGCGCTTACCGGAAAGAAAACCCATAGCTTTAATCCTTATAGTCATTACTTATTTTTTTAGCAATCAATGCGTTATGATTGCAATTTCAAGGTCACTCGAAATTGGTCTGAAATTATATCCCACTCTCTGCCCCTTGTGTCACGATCTTTCTCTGCGAGTCACCATACGGTTAACGACAGTAAAAGGGATTTCGGGAACCGTGGCATCGTTGTCAGTATCAGTGGCCTGTCACTATTCGTTGCACGTGAGGAGTATATCACTCCCCCTAGGTTCTGCCTCCTCCAACCAGACCGGAGCAGGGGCGAGGGCAGAAAACACGAGGACTCAACGGCGTAAAATGGTATGATTTAGCGCTAGTCGATGTTGATGAACATATCAATGTCAGAAGATTCTTAAAACTAAAAAATCGGCTATATTCATCCTGTTATCATATATTGTTTTTATCGATCAATAATGAATCATTGATCGATATTATTGATTGATTATAATTAAAAGCGCATTATCAGTATGTTATGATCAATTGGAGTGGTCTTATGCGCTATCATTTCATCGCGGAACCGATGAGAGACACAACGGAAAAGTTGCTGGGTGTTGAGATGATCGCCCGGTTTACCTCAGAGACGGTTCACCCGTTACATTCAGATTTCATCATTGCCGCGTGGAATAGTGCACAAAAACGCCATTTCATGCTTGAACAAATCGCGTTAATCACCCGAAAGCGCGCCTGGTTTGAGAGCAATAACCTTTTTTGTACACTTAATCTGATTGATGAAATGGCGCTTCTCGCGATAGGCGACCCTGCTATAACCTCGGCCTTACACGCTATGCCGTTTATTGCACTTCAACTCTCAGAACGTTTCCTGTCGAATACTGCTTGCCTGAATAACCTGCTGATTAATTCTCTGCGTGACGGGCCTAATGCCTTGTGGTTGAACAATCTTGGCTCTGGTAGCGTGGGGGCAAACCCGCTGGTCAGCGGTAATTTTGATGTAGTGAAAATGGATCGCGGCTTCTTTTTGTCGCAGGTCGAAAAGCCGATGTTTCCGGTTCTGATTAAGAATATCAGGGAATATTGTGACCGAGTGGTCGTCGAGGGGCTGGAGGACGCGCGGCTTATTGATGAACTAAGCCATGCGGGTATCTGGGCCGTGCAGGGTGATATTTTCCAGCCGGTTGCATTTAGCGACATTGAAGCATTGCTACCTGCAGATATTGTTCACTGACGATATAAAAGGCCCTCCATCAGAGGAGGGCGTCAATAACAGTTAGCGATCTTTGCGCCAGGCATCGGCGGTCAGTGCCTCACTTCATCCAGTCAAGGGAAATAGAACCTCTGGTTAACGGCTATCCTGCTTTATATGGTTAGCCTTAAATATTGAAATCCCTTTCTGGCGGATTGAATCAATCCACAAATCTGCCATCCATGCGCCAATAGCAAAATGCTGAATGGTACATTCACGCATAAGCCGGTGTTCGTTCGCTATTGTTGTCGGCATCAACGCACTGTCATCAGTATTCAGACACACCGAAAGCGGGCCGGAGCGCAGACCATATTTGTTGAATTTATCACCAGGTTTTAACCATTCTGGATTGGGTGGGTTCCAGCGAAACAGGGGATGCTCATGGTATTTTTCAAACCGTCCGATATAAATATTTGATGTTGGACAGGCTTCAATGACCAGTCCGATTCGACTGTATTTCTCAATGAGATAGTCCTGGATGGCTTCGTATAACCGGAGTTCACCTGGAGAAATAATGTCCTCATCGTCGCAGGTATGCGCAACAAAACTTTCAGTGCCACCCGGTAGACAGTTGACGGAAATAATACGATTAACGGACGGATTTTTATCGCTATCTAAATAACGTTCCCATAGCTTTTTTGCTGTCCGTTTAGTCAACGGGTTTTGATCTTCGCCGGCAACCATGTTCCAGTCCGGAACCCATTCTTGTCGGGTGGCGATTTCAGTTTCCAGGAAAGAATAGTCGGGCCAGTTTCGGCGGAGTAACCATGCCCGGTACAAAAGGTCGGGAGTATAAACATCTTCATACAGCAATTGAGACCAATAGTGGATCTTATCTCTTAATTCATGCATCACCGGGATATGTTCAACGGTATGCTGCGAAAGTAAAACAGCCTGGTGATATGCCCAGACAAGATTATCGAGATGTTGTCCTGCGGTAATATAGGCGCGACGTTGCCGTTTTGCCCAATCGTAAACATCTACTCCTAATGCTAATCCATGCCCCAGTCGATCTCCTTCAGTGAGCTGACAAAATTCGACAGCTTCATCCATTGAGCGTAGCCCGCATAACAGGTGGCTGTAATCTTCTCCCGCATGAACGGTAATAAATGGTCTGGGTAATCTCACTGACCAGTGTTCTCCGGCACGATACTTTGCGGCGCGTAATACGCGTAACGCCGGAGCAAATACTTCAACAGGTAGGTCGTTTTCATTACCCGCGACATCGTAACCACGAATCAGTTTACGCACATCAATCCTTTGTTCGGGACCACCGAGAGTCGTCTGGTAATCCGTCTCCTGAATCGTGACCGATGTGGAAAAACTCTCTAGTGCGCGTACCTGCGTCAATAACTCACTGCGCAGTGTTTCTAATCGACGATCGTTACGCGGGTGCTTACCGTATCCCCGACGAAAATGCACAACGATATGTGCTTGCTCAGACATCGCCCGCTGATCGTGGCGCATAAAGAAGTCAGTGAGCTTATGGTGGTAAATATTATTTTTATTGCCTAATAAGAAAGTGGGACTGACTCGATACTCACGATTAATATTGATGCTGTTGTCAAAATCAACGGTATCACTTTTACTGTTATCTTTACTGGCACCTAGTCTGCCAACGTCGAAATAATCAACGAACTGGCCCAAGCCGACAGCAGAAACCACCATGTAATTGCGTAAGATATTACAAACTCGGATCAAATTAATGAGAACTGACGGGTAGTGGCTTGTTGACGTGTTCATCATTAGTCCACAGCAGAATAATAACCACCGCTGATGGCCAAAAGGGTGTGTTTGCGTGGCCGTTTGTAAGATTCTTTGTTGGGGCGTCGTCGGTTGTTGAGTGTAAGGCAGATCATGTAGCGACAAACCTTCACCATTGGAAAGGTGAGCATAGTTTATCGAGGTTGAAGTATTGAAAATGCTGCTGAGCAAACATGATGAATACTTTTTCATCCACTCAGGCAGATCGTTTTTTTCCAGTCTCTGACTTTCAAAAAAGGTATATTCCTGGCGATAAGGCCATTTAACCTTTTTCCCGAGAGTGTAATCATTATCAATGAAACTCAACATCGACATTGACGTATAGCCATGCCCATTGAAGTGAACATGGTTATCCGCGTAAGCAATTCCATTGGGCTCGCCGGGGAAAGCAAAGGGGCATTGATTTTCCGTCAGCAGTATAACAATATCTTGTTCTGATAATATCTTCTGATCGTGTAATTGCGCATAGGCTTTAGCAATGATCCATGCAGGATCAATCACCGAACAAAGCATCGACCACGCTTCTAAACGTTCACGGCGAACCTCAAAACAATTGCCGCGCCAGACTAAGAAATCATCCGCTAACCTGGCAATGAGTTTGAGATAGTCGCCATCTGCACAGGGGATGTGCCAAAAGCGCATATTGTTCTGAATATCTTCTTTACGAAGACGTCCGCCGAAGTAGAACTGGTAGTCCAGCGCAGCTTGAGAAACAATTTTTTCCTCTGTAACTGTCGGACTTTTTGTGACGTCCTCCTCGCCGCGGTGGCGCATGAGTTGGTGATAAAACACCCGGTCAGACGCCAGCAATACGGAAGGTATCAGCCAGTGAGGATCTTGGTTATACATGATTTAACTATTGACCTCTTCTCCAATACCCTGCGCAAGACCACGATAGAACCAGGAAACTTGATTATTTTCTTTAAGTTGCGACTGCATTACGCGTGAGGAAAGCAGGCATTTGAGGATATTATGGGCAATTTCGGTATTGCTACTTGCCCACTGTTTAACTTCCTGTGTTTTGATTGTCGTATTGCCCGTCTGTTTATAGTAAAAATCGCGAATATCAGTAAAGGTCATTTTTGAAAAATAGTTTTCATTAAAGAGATCCGCCGCGTTGTTATCCCCAATAGGATAACATTCGGGAGCTTCGATATTGAATATGGGATGGCACCACATGGCAATAACAAGTTCAGCATACTCACTTTTATTGATGTTTTTTAGATTCAGACTGTTATCATCATCAACGGTCAGATCAATAACGCCACTAAGATTGCGGGATAAGGTACGATCGTATTTTGTGAATTCAACGTAATCTCTGACTACAGATGCTCTGGCGCCGGTCGCGACGTTAGTATTAACAACAAGTCCATCTTTAGTGAATGTTAATAAAGAATTGATAAATATATACTCAAAACGTCGCACCAGATCGGAGAGAAGTTCTTCTCGTGCTTTCTTTTTGTCTAACAAATTCATTCTGAGTACAGCAAGTTGAGAAAAAGCCTTATTAAAAATAACGCTGAGCAGCGGAATCAGGTTTTTACCTTTAAGCTCTGTTATTTTTCTTTTTTTACACCAGTCATAAATTTTTTCTATCAACTTGTTAATATGGCTGGAATAGTCGACGGGATTATCCGGTTGGTTAAAGTTATCGTCCGCTTCTTCTATTTCCCGGGTGTGATTCATCGCAAAAATTGAATAGAAGGGGGCGCGTAAGAAAATATCCTGAAAAATGGCCGTGAATTTATCTTTTTGATAAAAGGTGTCTGGTAAGTTTCCGGTTATAGCCAGTAGGGACCAACCAATAATTTCAAATGCCCTGCTAAAGAAAATATGATGACGCCGATTTAGCTGTCTACTATAATAATCATGGTGAGTATACAGTGCCAACAGTAACGGATTCCCATTTTTAGCCTCTGCTACGGATTTACTTATAAACATTGGCTCCATAATAAATTCTAAAGCAGGCATGCTGCGCAAAATATCTGAACTGTTTGCTACTGAGTTTAAAATACTATGGTTAGTGTCGTGGGCCTTCATATCAATAATAGTGCTGTATTGCTGACTAAAAAACTCTTTACTTGCCCAAGTGTGTCGATTCACTTGTAAGACAGGATTAAAGGCGATTAATTGGCTAAAGTTTAGCTGTTCTGCTTGCTGTGCTACCTGAATATTTAGATACGTCTCCATATTAGTCAGAGCAACACCATCATGATGTCTTTCCGCCCAGTGAGCATATTTTTGACAAATATCAGGGGTGATATGCAGTTGTCCCTTTAATAATGAAGGTGGTAAGCTTCTGATCAACTGGGTGACTTCTCTGGCACTCACCGGTTGAGTCCAATCAGTGCTGCGTTCTTGTCCATTACATAAAGTATAGAAAGTTTCTTTCAATAAATTTACGTATTGTGGAAAAGTCAGTTTTGATATTTCAGCAGTGTTTTCTGTCTCTGATGTTTTGTAGCGGATCTCTAACTTGGGGAGAAGTTGTTCTACTGGTTGCAGCGGTAATCGAATATGATCTGGAAAAACTTTGGTCAAATAGGCCTCTGACAAACTCTCAGCCATACTGCCAACCCCAAATTTATTATTAGGACCATTAGAAAATGCTTTTTGCGTAATGTGGCGATAGAGCGCATCGTCACCGCTGACTAACGGGAGGATTAGCGGACAGGAGAGTAAACAACGGATGTCATCCAGTACGGCGAAACCATTATCAATTTTCATGTCAACATCATCAATGGGCAATACTAACGCATCACAGCCCATCAGATTTACAGTAGCAATCAAGAAACGATGAAAATCACGCTCGAGATGAATACCGGAACGGTACTTTTGAATTCTATCAATACCCCGTAGCTCATCGATTTCTTGCGACTTTCCTAATGCTCCGGCTAATGTTCGCAAAGCCTGGAAAAAAGCCTCTTTTATCGTCTGGCTAATCTCTGGCTGGTTCAGTTGACCTTCAACGGAAGCATAAATAGAGGCAATGATGACCTCGGAGAAGCGGTCATCAATGTTCAGTAATGTTGGGTCGATGACATCGATAAAGTGTAAGTCGGGTAATTGTGAATATTTGGTGCTGTAATTTGCCCATGCGGCGCTGGCATTGCGTAAGAAGACGGTTTTTCCTGCCCCCCGAGCACCATTGATAAAAATGGCATGATGGTAACTGGTGAGCCGGGCCGTTTTGGGATCTTGTAAATCATTTTTATATTGTCGAGCTTCCAGCCCCATACGAGCCAGGTTCTCAAGCATTTTTTTATTCGCCTGCTGTTGCCACAGGTTATTTTTCTCGCCTTTGGCGCCATCGCCACAAAAATCATCACGGTATTCAGGTAAATCAAGATCAAGTATTATCTCACTGGCCATAAATCCCTCATGAAATTAAATCCCAAAGCATGCCGCTGTGGTTATCTAAAAGTATGCTGGAGGTGACCAGATGAAACTAAAAACTGAATGGCGCATGCTTAACTAAGAGAGTAATTATGTCCAGTTAAGGTCGTCTACACCTCCGAATGATGAGGCAATACTAACATAGGTATTTTTGCTAACCTACTGTTTAGGAATAGTAAAATTAATCAGTCAAGCGGTGACGGCCATTCAGGCAACAGGAAACATCAGATTCCTGTTGCCTGAAGAGGATGTCAGTTAGCGATCTTTGCGCCAGGCATCGGCGGTGAGCGCCTCACCGAAATGCCCGGATATCAGGCGGCGGGTCAGTTCATGCAGCGGCGAGGCCAGCACATCCGCCGTACTGCCGCGCTCGACGACCTCGCCCTGGTGCATCACCAACACCTGATCGCTGATGTGTTTCATCATCCCAATATGCTGCGTCACATAGATATATGAAATACCCTGTTTTTCCTGTAGCTCGAGCATCAGGTTAATCAGCTGCGAGCGCATCGACATATCCAGAGAGGCCAGCGCTTCGTCCGCGATAATCACTTTGGGACGTAAAATCAGGGCGCGAGCTAACCCCAAGCGCTGTTTTTGTCCTGGTGCCAACATATGCGGGTAGTAGCTAACGTGATCGGGCAGCAGACCGACCATGCGCATGGTTTCGACGATCTGCTTGCGGCGTTGCTCCGGCTCAAGATCGGTATTCAGACGTAGCGGAAAATCGAGGATCTGCGAGATACGTTGACGCGGGTTCAACGATGTTGACGGGTCCTGGAAAATCATACGAATGCGCTGGCTGCGAAAAGAATAATCACCGTATTTTAGCGGATGATCGTCAATCAGCAGCTCACCGCTGGTCGGCTCAACCATTCCGGCCAGCATTTTTGCCAGCGTCGATTTACCGGAGCCGTTTTCGCCAATGACGGCAAGCGTCTGGCGCTCACGCAGTGTAAAGCTCAGTGGCTTGACGGCTTCTACGGTCTGGCGACGAAACAAGCCCGTCCGGTAGCGAAAGGTTTTGCTCAGGTTACGTACTTCGAGCAGTGTTTCTACCATCTCACTCTCTCTCCATGTTCAGCGGGAAATGACAGGCATAGAGATGATTCTTTGCTCCGGTCAGTCGTGGGGTTTCAATGCACTCACGTTGAGCGTAAGGGCAGCGCGGCCCCAAACGGCACCCCATTGGTAACTGTTCCAATAAAGGGATCGCACCAGGCATCGTATTCAGGCGGCTTTTATGCGGCATTGGGCTACCAAAATCTGGAATGGCACGGATCAACGCCTGTGTATAAGGATGGTGCGGAATCGTCACCAAATCTTTACTTGGCGCGGTTTCCACCGTTTGTCCGCAGTACATGACGTTGATTTTATCCGCCCACTGGCTGAGCATTTGCAGGTCATGGCTGATCAACAAAATGGTGGTGTTGCTGTTTTGATTGAGCCGGGTCAGTAGACGGAAAATTTGCGCCTGAGTGGTGGGCTCCATCGCATTGGTCGGCTCATCGGCAATCAGCAAACGTGGCTGATTCGCCAGGGCGATGGCAATCATGACTTTCTGGCACTCGCCGTCCGTCAACTCATACGGGAAGCTGCGCATCGCATCTTTATGGTCTTTTATCCCGACGCGGTGCAGCAGTTCAATCGCGCGGCGTTTGCGCCAGCCAATGCGTTGCCACCAGCGCCCTTTATAGGTCCAGGCGGGAATATTTTGCATCAGCTGCCGTCCGACGCGTTCAGACGGATCGAGACAGGACTGCGGTTCCTGAAAGATCATGGACACATTATGACCGACCAGTTTACGCCGCTCGCGGGCAGACAGTCGTAGCAGATCGATATCATCAAAGCGCATGCGGTCAGCGGTCACGCGCCAGTTGTCTTTTGCCACGCCGCAAATAGCCTTGGCGATTAAACTTTTACCGGAGCCCGATTCACCGACCAGTCCACGGATCTCGCCTTCATTGAGTGTCATACTGACGCGGTCAACGGCCTTTACCCAGTCGTCGCCGGTTCTGAACTCAATGGTCAGGTTACGAATATCCAGTAATGGCATTATTCCACCCCCGCGATAATTGCGCGGCGTACACCGTCACCTAACAGGTTTACCAGCAGCACGCTAATCATGATCGCCGCCCCGGGCAACATCACGGTCCATGGGGCAACGTAAATTAACTCCAACGCGTCGCCCAGCATGGCTCCCCATTCCGGCGACGGAAGCTGTGCGCCGAGGTCGAGAAAGCCCAGTGCGGCAATATCCAGAATCGCCATCGACAAAGCGCGGGTGATTTCAGTGATAAGCCCAGCGGTAATATTGGGCAAAATCGCAAACCACAGAATGTTGAGCGTGGAGGCACCATCCAGTCGGGCAGCAATGACATACTCTTTTTCCAGCTCGTCATGCACCATGCTATAGACAGAGCGCACCATGCGTGGCAACAGCGCCAGCCAGACGGCAAACATCGCGTGCGTCAGATGGGGGCCAGCAAACGCCACCACAATGATCGCCAGCAGCAGCGACGGGATCGAGAGCAGGGTATCGAGAATATGGTTCAACACTGCCGAGCGTAAACCGTGGGTTGCCCCGGCTAAAACCCCCAATACCAGACCACATATCGTGGCGGCGAGCGTGACAACAAATGCGCCGCCGACAGTGGGAGCTGCACCGCTCAGCAGGCGGCTTAATACGTCACGTCCCAGATCGTCGGTCCCAAGGAAGAATGACACCTCGCCATAACGCGACCAGGAAGGCGGGAGCAGTTGATAACCCAGGAATTGCTGATCGATACCATAAGGCGCAAACCAGCCACCGAAAACACACAGTATGGCCAGTCCCGCACAGCCATACAGACCGACCATTGCAGACGCATCGCCATAAAAATTGCGCCACGCGGTACGCAGCGTGCCAGGTGGGCGCTTTTCGCTGTATACGCTATCGTAAGGCATACCATTCCTTATGTTTCAGAGGGTTAGCCATGGCACCCAAAATATCAGAGATCACGTTTACGATAATGACCAGTGAGCCAATCACCATCACGCCGGCTGAAATTGCGGCGTAATCCTGCTGGCGAATGGCGTTGATCAGCCAGCGGCCAAGGCCTGGCCAGCTAAAGACCATTTCGGTGATCATCGCCAGCGTCAGCATGGTGGAAAACTGGAGACCAAGCCGCGGGATCACCGGCGGCAGGGCATTATGCAGTACGTGGCGACGCAAAATGGTCAGCCGTGACAGGCCGCGAGTAGCCGCCGCTTTTACGTAATTTTGATCGAACACCTCGATGGTACTGATACGCATCAGGCGAATGACTTCGGTCGTTGGCGCAACGGAGAGCGTTAACACCGGCAGCACCATGTGGCGTATTGCGCTGACCAGCATTTCATCGCGCCACGGCGAGTCGGAAAGCCACGCGTCGACGATGGCAAGACCGGTAACAGGTTTGACTTCATAAAGCAGATCAAAACGGCCAGACACGGGCAGCCACCCGAGCGTTAACGAGAAGAACAGCGTCAGCAACAGTGCTAACCAAAAAACCGGGATGGAAAAACCCATCAGGGCAAAGGCACTAATGCATCGATCCGGCCATTTATTGCGTGTGATCCCCGCTAGCATGCCAATCGGGATACCGACCATTAGCGCAAAACCGAAGGCGAGAACGCACAATTCCATTGTGGCAGGGAACACTTCTTTCAACTGTTCCGAGATCAGTTGTCCGTTAATGCTGGATACACCGAAATCCCAGTGGATGAGGCCATTGAACCAGAATACCCACGCATTCCACAGCGACGCACCCTGCAGAGGAGCATGGGGGGTAAAATAACTCAGGCTGAACCCGATAAACGTCAGGAAGAACAGGGTGACCAGGAGCAATAGAAAGCGACGCAGGGTAAAGATAATCATGGTTTTTTCACCTCATCTTTCTTTTCCCTGGATACGCCGGCAAAGGAGGCATTACCGAATGGGCTGAGTACCAGGCCTTTGATGTCATAGCGATAGGCCTGCAAACGCAGTGAAGAGGCCAGCGGCAGGATGGGTAGCTCTCGTGCCAGGATCGTTTGCGCTTCGTCATAGGCATCAATGCGTGACGAGAGCTGCTGCGATGACAGCGCTTTGCGCAGAACGCTGTCAAACTCCGGATCACACCAATGGGCAAAGTTGGTCTGCGAGTTGATGGCGGCACAGCTAAGCAGCGGACGGAAAAAACTGTCAGGATCGTTACTGTCTGTTGCCCAACCGGACAACGTCAGATCATGGTTCATATCCATTAATCTCGCCTCCTGAAAACGACCTTCCACCGGAATAATCTTCACTTTCACGCCAACCTGCGCCATGTCCGCTTGAATAAGCTCGGCGGTTTTCAGCGGGCTGGGGTTCCAGGCCTGGGAGCTGGTTGGTACCCAAAGCTGTAACGTCAGGTTCTCCAGCCCCAGCGCTTTTAACTGCTCGCGAGATTTTGCCGGATTGTATTCTGTAATTTTAGCTTCGTTGTCATACGCCCACGAGGCGCGCGGCAAAATAGATGCGGCGGTTTCTGCTGTACCGTAATAGATCGACTGCATCAGCCGCTGGTTGTTGATTGCCAGCGCCAGTGCATGACGCACTGCCGGGTTGTTCAACGGGGGTTTATTGGTATTGAAAGCCAGGTAAGCAATGTTCATCCCAGGGCGCAGCGTCAGGCGCAAACGTGGGTCATCACGTAAGATGCTGAGCTGACTGGCAGCAGGCCAGGCCAGCACGTCGCATTCACCGGTGAGCAGTTTTGATAAGCGCCCGGTTCCACCAGAACCGAGATCAACGACGACCTGCGGCATTAAGGGTTTCCCGCGCCAGAACGCGTCGTGACGCTGCAGGCGAATATATTGCCCGCCACGATTTTCCGAAAGCTGATACGGACCGGTACCGACAGGCTGTCGGTCCAGTAATTCCTTGCGATCCTGTTTTGCCAACTGCCCCGCGTATTCCGCTGACATAACCGACGCGTAATGCGTGGCCAGATGCCACAGGAAAGACGCATCCGGTTGAGTCAGGCGAAATTCAACGGTATGGCTGTCCAGCTTGCGCACGCTTTGCACATTATCGGCGAACTGGAGGCTATCAAAGTAGGGGAAGTTGCTGCCGTTAACATTGTGCCACGGATGCTGGCGGTCAAAGATTCGCTCGAAGGTAAACACCACATCGTCTGCATTCAGTTTACGAGTAGGGGTGAACCAGGTGGTTTTTTGAAATGGCACGTCACGACGCAGGTGGAAGCGGTACGTTGCGCCGTTATCCAGCACCTCCCAGCTTTCGGCCAGTTCTGGCACCAGGCGATAGGTGTAAGGATCCACATCAAGCAGACGGTCATAAAGTTGGGCGGCAAGCGTGTCGACGATCAGTCCACTGCTCGCTTTCTGTGGGTTGAACGTATTGACCTGTCCGCTGACGCAATAGACAAAGCCGCTGTCACGAATATCAGCGTGCGTGGTCTGCTCAGGCGCGGCAGCAGCCTGACCACTCAGAAGTCCAGCCATCACAATCAGAGATGATAAAACCAGGCGCATAATTTTTAAGGTTTTTAGAGTCGATCTGCAAAGTGTATCGCACAACGGCCCGTCAGGTAAAAATGTCTGCAGGTAACTGGCGTAAATGTGTGCGATTCAGGTCAAGGAACCGCTAAATCTGATGTTTTTTGAGCAATGCCCGCAGCTGGTGGTAGGTCAGCCCGAGTAATTCTGCCGCCTTTTTCTGATTAAACTTTGCCTGCTGCAAGCTGGTTTGCAGAAATGCTTTTTCTTGTTGCTGCTGGAATTCACGTAGATCCAGCGGCAGTGTCACCGGCGCGGAGTGAGTTTCCTGCTCCGAAGGTTGTACGGTGTGGCGTTTGAAAGGGTCAATCACGACTTCATCCAGTGGAAATTCGCTGGTGCCGTGGCGGTAAACAGAGCGCTCGACGACGTTTTTCAGCTCACGAATATTGCCCGGCCAACGGTAGTGCAGCAGAGTATCCCTGGCCTGTGCGCTAAAGCCTGGAAACAGTGGTAAGCCAATTTCCCGGCACATTTGAATGGCAAAGTGCTCGGCCATTAGCATGATGTCGCTTTGACGCTCCCGCAACGGGGGAAGTTGCACCACATCGAAGGCCAGCCTGTCGAGCAGGTCCGCGCGAAACGTCCCTTCATTAACCATCCGCGGTAAATCGGCGTTGGTGGCGCAGACCAGGCGCACGTTAACCTGCAGCGGTTGGCTGCCGCCAACACGTTCGAGTTCCCCGTATTCAATCACCCGTAGCAGTTTTTCCTGTACCAGCATCGGGGCGGTGGCCAGTTCATCAAGAAACAGCGTCCCGCCATCAGCGCGTTCAAAGCGTCCGGGATGACGTTTTTGTGCGCCGGTAAAGGCGCCGGCTTCGTGACCGAACAGTTCTGAATCGAGTAAGTTTTCATTGAGCGCCGCACAGTTCAGCGAAATAAACGGCCCTTGCCAGCGCGAAGAGAGGTAATGCAGGCGGTTAGCGATCAGCTCTTTGCCCGTGCCGCGCTCACCGATCACCAGTACCGGTTTATCCAGCGGTGCCAACTGAGAAACTTGCTCAAGCACCTCGATGAAACTGTTGGCTTCGCCGAGAAGGTTGTCTTTGTATCCGGTCATGATGAAATTCACTATTTGTTAGTGTTATTCACCAATGTACCCTAATTTCGCTATCAGGTAAAATTAACTATTATTTTTATAATCAAATGGTTATAAAGTTGGCACGCAATCTGCATTAATCTAGCAGCAGGGCATCGCCCGATATCAGAACTATCAGTGAGGATTACATTATGGGTATTTTTTCTCGTTTTGCCGACATCGTGAACGCCAACATCAATGCGTTGCTGGAAAAGGCTGAAGATCCGCAGAAGCTGGTGCGGTTAATGATTCAGGAAATGGAAGACACGTTGGTTGAGGTGCGTTCGAACTCGGCACGTGCGCTGGCGGAAAAGAAACAGCTATCCCGCCGTATTGAACAGGCCACAGCGCAACAGGTTGAGTGGCAGGAAAAAGCAGAACTGGCGCTGCGTAAAGAGAAAGAAGATTTGGCGCGCTCTGCCTTAATTGAAAAGCAGAAGCTTACCGATCTGATCGCCTCGCTGGAACATGAAGTGACGCTGGTTGATGACACGCTGTCACGCATGAAAAAAGAGATTGGCGAGCTGGAAAATAAACTCAGTGAAACCCGTGCTCGTCAGCAGGCATTGACCCTGCGTCATCAGGCCGCCAGTTCTTCACGTGACGTTCGTCGTCAACTGGACAGCGGTAAGCTCGATGAAGCCATGGCGCGTTTTGAGTCTTTTGAGCGTCGTATCGACCATATGGAAGCTGAAGCTGAAAGCCATAACTTTGGTAAGCAAAAATCGCTGGATCAGCAATTCGCCGACCTGAAAGCGGATGATGAAATTAGCGAGCAGTTGGCGCAACTGAAAGCCAAAATGCAGCAAGACAAGCAATAATAATATCTGGCGGCGCCCGAACGCGCCGCCGCTCATCACCTGTAAGGAGTACTCATGAGCGCGCTATTTCTGGCCATCCCGTTAACCATCTTTGTGCTGTTTGTTTTACCGATTTGGTTATGGCTGCATTACAGCAACCGTTCCAGTCGTGGCGAATTGTCGCAGAACGAACAGCAGCGTTTAGTGGAGCTGAACGCTGAAGCGCAGCGCATGCGTGAGCGTATTCAGACGCTGGAAGACATTCTGGATGCTGAACATCCTAACTGGAGGGACCGCTAATGGGAGGCGTTAACCTGAACAAAAAGTTGTGGCGTATTCCGCAGCAGGGCATGGTGAAGGGGGTCTGCGCAGGTATCGCGCAGTATCTCGACGTGCCGGTGAAGCTTGTACGGATTCTGGTAGTACTGTCGATTTTCTTCGGCCTGGCTTTTTTCACCCTGGTGGCCTATATCGTACTGACTTTTGTGCTGGACCCAATGCCGGACAATGTCGCAACCGGTGAACAGCAACCGTCCAGCGGGGAACTGTTGGATGCCGTCGACCGCGAACTGGCGGCCAGTGAAAATCGTTTGCGGGATATGGAGCGTTATGTGACGTCAGATACCTTCACATTGCGTAGCCGCTTCCGTCAACTGTGAGGAATGAGATGAACAATCGCTGGCAACGTGCCGGGCAGAGGGTAAAGCCTGGCGTTAAATTAGCAGGTAAGCTGGTTCTGTTTACGGCACTTCGCTACGGCCCGGCGGGCGTCGCCGGGTGGGCGGTAAAATCCGTCGCCCGTCGCCCGCTAAAAATGTTGCTGGTTTTGATGCTTGAACCTTTATTGAACAAGGTCGCCAAAAAAATATCCCGCCGTTATGGTCAGTGATAGTGCGCTCGCAATATTTTCTTAAGATCAGTTATATAGTGTTAGATGAAATTAGGTCATTTAACAGGACGATACTATGTTGAGAAAAGGGGTATTCGCGCTAGCGTTGCTCATCGGTATGCCGGTTTTTGCCGCGGA
Organism: Citrobacter sp. TBCS-14; assembly: GCF_005280805.1. Classification (NCBI taxonomy): domain Bacteria; kingdom Pseudomonadati; phylum Pseudomonadota; class Gammaproteobacteria; order Enterobacterales; family Enterobacteriaceae; genus Citrobacter; species Citrobacter sp. TBCS-14. The sequence goes on along the minus strand of NZ_SZWM01000164.1, from coordinate 558,607 downwards.
ACATTGGATTGATGTCCGCGTACCTGAGCAATACCAGCAGGAGCATGTTCAGGGAGCCGTCAACATTCCCTTAAAAGATCTCAAAGCGCACATCGCGTCCGAGGTTCCGGATAAGACCGACACCGTGAAACTGTACTGCAACTCCGGGCGGCAATCGGGACAGGCGAAAGATATGCTTACCGAGATGGGATACACGCAGGTCACAAATGAAGGGGGGATCAAAAGCATTGATCTTCCGAAAGTAGAAAACAAATAATCGCACAATGTACATCTATTTCGGGCGGCATTATTTTTTGTCGCCTGCTAGACCTCAGGTAGTTGATAAATAAGAATTACCCCCTATCTTTACTTCCAGTTTGTTATATTTTCTACGGTTCCTTCAGCATAACGGGATGGCGATGAAGCGACTCAAAAATGAACTCAATTCGCTGGTGAATCGCGGCGTGGACAGGCATCTGCGTCTGGCTGTCACCGGGCTTAGCCGCAGTGGTAAGACCGCGTTTATCACCGCGATGGTGAACCAATTACTCAATATTCATGCCGGCGCTCGTCTGCCGCTGCTCAGCGCGGTGCGCGAAGAGCGTCTGCTCGGCGTTAAACGGGTTCCACAACGCGACTTTGGCATTCCGCGCTTTACCTATGATGAAGGGCTGGCCCAGCTGTACGGCGCCCCGCCGACCTGGCCGACACCGACGCGCGGCGTGAGTGAGATTCGTCTGGCGCTGCGTTATAAGTCCAATGACTCATTGCTGCGCCACTTTAAAGACACCTCCACGTTATATCTGGAGATCGTCGATTATCCGGGCGAATGGCTGCTTGATTTGCCGATGCTGGCACAGGATTACCTGAGCTGGTCGCGGCAAATGACCGGATTATTGCAGGGCCAGCGGGCAGAATGGTCGGCAAAATGGCGGCAGTTAAGTCAGGGGTTAGATCCCTTAGCGCCCGCCGATGAAAATCGTTTGGCGGAGATTGCCGCCGCCTGGACGGATTATTTGCATCAGTGTAAGCAGCAGGGCCTGCATTTTATTCAGCCGGGGCGCTTTGTTCTGCCGGGCGATATGGCGGGCGCACCCGCGCTGCAGTTTTTCCCGTGGCCGGATGTTGACGCGTATGGCGAATCGAAACTGGCGCAGGCTGATAAACACACCAACGCTGGCATGCTGCGCGATCGGTTCAATTACTACTGCGAGAAAGTGGTGAAGGGGTTTTATAAGAATCACTTCCTGCGCTTTGACCGTCAGATTGTGCTGGTTGACTGCCTGCAACCGCTCAATAGCGGACCACAGGCGTTTAACGATATGCGTCTGGCGCTCACGCAGTTGATGCAAAGCTTCCATTATGGTCAGCGTACATTGTTCCGGCGGTTGTTCTCACCGGTGATCGACAAGTTACTGTTTGCCGCTACCAAAGCCGACCACGTGACGGTCGATCAGCATGCCAACATGGTGTCGCTACTGCAGCAACTGATCCAGGACGCCTGGCAAAATGCCGCCTTTGAAGGCATCAGCATGGATTGTCTGGGGCTGGCGTCGGTACAGGCCACTACCAGCGGATTGATCGATGTGAAAGGCGAGAAGATCCCGGCACTGCGGGGGAACCGCCTGAGCGACGGCGCGCCGCTAACCGTCTATCCGGGAGAGGTGCCAGCACGCTTACCGGGTCAGGCGTTTTGGGACAGTCAGGGCTTTCAGTTTGAAGCGTTTCGTCCGCAGGTCATGGATGTGGATAAGCCCTTACCGCACATTCGTCTTGACGCCGCGCTGGAGTTTTTAATAGGAGATAAATTGCGATGAGCGAGCCGTTAAAACCGCGTATCGATTTCTCAGGACCGTTGGACGTTGATCAACGTCCGGCCTTTAAAGCGCAGCAGATGTTCGACGATACGCAAGCGCAGACTTTTTCTCCGGCTCAACTTGACGAGCCGCTGGCAGATGAAGGACAAGCTGAAGCGGTCATTGATGCTGCTTTACGTCCTAAGCGTAGCCTGTGGCGCAAAATGGTGATGAGCGGACTGGCATTGTTTGGCGTCAGCGTGGTCGCACAGGGTGTGCAGTGGACGATGAATGCCTGGCAAACGCAGGACTGGGTTGCGCTGGGCGGGTGTGTCGCCGGGGCGCTGATCGTTGGCGCCGGTGTCGGTTCGGTGGCAACGGAGTGGCGTCGGCTGTGGCGTTTACGCCAGCGCGCGCACGAGCGTGATGAAGCGCGGGATTTGTTGCATAGCCATGGCGCCGGCAAAGGGCGCGCGTTTTGTGAAAAGCTGGCACAGCAGGCGGGTATCGACCAGTCTCATCCGGCGCTACAGCGCTGGTATGCCTCTATACACGAAACGCAAAACGATCGTGAAGTGGTGAGTCTGTATGCTCATCTGGTGCAGCCTGTGCTGGATGCGCAGGCGCGACGTGAAATCAGCCGCTCAGCGGCAGAATCTACGTTGATGATCGCGGTCAGCCCGCTGGCGCTGGTGGACATGGCATTTATCGCCTGGCGAAATCTGCGATTGATTAACCGTATTGCGACGCTATACGGCATCGAACTGGGCTATTACAGCCGCTTGCGCCTGTTCCGCCTGGTGTTGCTGAATATTGCCTTTGCCGGGGCCAGTGAACTGGTTCGCGAAGTCGGTATGGACTGGATGTCGCAGGATCTGGCGGCACGTTTATCCACGCGTGCTGCCCAGGGCATTGGCGCCGGGTTGTTAACGGCGCGTCTGGGGATTAAAGCGATGGAACTGTGTCGTCCGCTGCCGTGGATTGACGATGATAAACCGCGTCTCGGTGATTTCCGTCGCCAGTTGATCACTCAGGTCAAAGAGACCGTACAAAAGAATAAACCTGCGCGTGAAAGCTGAGTAAAAATGGGCGCCGATCGTATAACTTTACGCCCCGGCGCCTAATTTTCCAGCGTGCTGTCAATATTTGTTGACAGAGTCCTTCCTGCTAACGAAATACTGGCTTATCATCTATCACATGATCCCTTGTTTAGGTGAAGGTTCCCATGCGTCTGGAAGTGTTTTGTGAAGACCGACTTGGTCTGACCCGCGAATTACTCGATTTACTGGTGCTTCGAGGCATTGACTTACGCGGTATCGAGATCGACCCCATCGGGCGAATCTACCTTAATTTTGCGGAACTGGAGTTCACCAACTTCAGCAGCCTGATGGCTGAAATCCGCCGTATTGCCGGTGTTACGGATGTGCGCACCGTGCCCTGGATGCCTTCTGAACGCGAACACCTGGCGCTGAGCGCGCTGCTTGAGGCGCTGCCTGAACCGGTCCTTTCACTGGACATGAAAAGCAAAGTGGAGATGGCGAACCCGGCGAGCTGCCAGCTTTTTGCCCACACTCAGGATCGTATGCGCAACCACACGGCGGCGCAACTCATCAATGGCTTTAACTTCCAGCGCTGGCTGGAGAGCAATCCGCAGGATTCCCACAGCGAGCATGTCGTCATTAATGGACAGAATTTCCTGATGGAAATAACCCCTGTCCATTTGCAGGGCGAAAATCAGGAACAGATGTTAACCGGCGCGGTGGTGATGCTGCGTTCCACCATCCGCATGGGGCGTCAGTTGCAAAACATGACCACCCAGGACCTGAGCGCCTTTAGCCAGATTATTGCTGTCAGCGCCAAAATGAAACACGTGGTAGAACAGGCGCGTAAACTGGCCATGCTGAGTGCGCCGCTGCTGATTACCGGCAATACCGGGACGGGGAAAGATCTGTTTGCCCATGCCTGCCATCTGGCAAGCCCGCGAGCGGCGAAACCTTATCTGGCGCTGAATTGTGCGTCGATCCCTGAAGATGCGGTAGAAAGCGAGCTGTTTGGTCATGCGGGGGAAGGTAAAAAAGGTTTCTTTGAGCAGGCTAACGGTGGTTCAGTACTGTTGGATGAAATTGGCGAAATGTCGCCGAGCATGCAGACCAAATTGCTGCGTTTTCTTAATGACGGGACCTTCCGCCGCGTCGGCGAAGATCATGAGGTTCACGTTGATGTCCGTGTGATTTGCGCCACGCAAAAAAATCTGGTGGAGCTGGTACAGAAAGGCTTGTTCCGTGAAGATCTCTATTATCGTCTGAATGTACTGACGCTCAACCTGCCGCCGCTGCGTGATTGCCCGCAAGACATTATGCCGCTCACCGAGCTGTTTGTGGCGCGTTTTGCCGACGAACAGGGCGTGCCGCGCCCGAAACTGTCCGCCGATCTCAGTACGGTGTTAACCCGCTACGGTTGGCCGGGTAACGTGCGCCAGTTGAAAAATGCTATCTACCGGGCATTAACCCAGCTTGAAGGGTACGAACTGCGGCCACAGGATATCTTATTACCGGATTATGATGCGGCGACGGTAGCTGTGGGGGAAGAGGTGATGGAAGGGTCGCTGGATGAAATTACCAGCCGCTTTGAGCGCTCTGTCCTGACGCAGCTGTATATGAATTATCCCAGTACGCGCAAACTGGCCAAACGACTTGGTGTTTCGCATACGGCAATCGCCAATAAGTTACGTGAATACGGTCTGAGTCAGCAGAAAAAAAGCGAAGAGTAATACGTAGATGAAAAAGCCTCCGAATGGAGGCTTTTTGCTTTAGGGCGACTTAGGCTTTCAGTACGTCCAGAGCGGCAGCATAGTCTGGCTCGTTGGTGATTTCATTCACCAGCTGGCTGAAAATGACGTTGTCATTCTCGTCGATAACCACCACGGCACGCGCGGCCAGGCCCTTCAGTGGGCCTTCGGCGATTTCAACGCCGTAGTTTTTCAGGAATTCCGCGTTACGCAGGGTGGACAGAGTGATCACGTTGCTCAGACCTTCCGCGCCACAAAAGCGAGAATGGGCGAATGGCAGGTCGGCTGAAATACACAGTACGACAGTATTGTCGATTTCTGTCGCCAGTTGGTTAAACTTACGTACCGATGCCGCACAGACGCCGGTATCGATGCTTGGGAAAATATTCAGCACTTTGCGCTTGCCGGCAAACTGGCCCAGCGTAACGTCAGACAGGTCTTTAGCCACAAGGGTAAAAGCCTGCGCTTTGCTACCTGCCTGAGGAATGGAGCCGGCAACGGCAACCGGGTTGCCCTGGAAATGAACGGTTTGTGACATGGTTATCTTCCTGTTTACATATAGTTAACGTCGAGGTTAGTTTATGCCATCAACAGTTAACACGGCAAACGCTATTTGCGGATATCCACTTCCGGGACTGCATAAGGAAAACAAATGAGAACAGTGAAGGTATATGAGGAAGCCTGGCCGTTACACACCCCGTTTGTAATTGCCCGTGGCAGCAGGACCGAAGCGCACGTGGTGGTGGTCGAACTGGAAGAAAACGGCGTGAAGGGGATCGGCGAGTGTACGCCTTATCCTCGCTATGGCGAGAGCGATGCCTCGGTACTGGCGCAAATTATGGGTATCGCCCCACAGCTGGAAAACGGACTGACGCGCGAAGATTTACAAAAGCTACTGCCTGCCGGTGCCGCACGTAATGCTGTCGACTGCGCGCTTTGGGATTTAAGTGCCCGGCAACAGCAGCAAACCCTGACCGAGCAGGTCGGTGTCGAACTCGATGCAACGGTAACGACGGCTCAGACGGTGGTGATCGGCACGCCGGAACAGATGGCGGCAAGCGCTGCCGCACTGTGGGAGAACGGGGCGACGCTGCTGAAAGTCAAACTGGATGCGCGCTTAATCAGCGAACGTATGGTCGCTATTCGTTCGGCTGTTCCTGATGCGACGTTGATTGTTGATGCCAATGAGTCCTGGCGTGCCGAAGGTCTGGCTGCACGCTGTCAGCTGCTGGCTGACTTAGGTGTTGCCATGCTGGAGCAGCCGCTGCCTGCTCAGGATGATGCCGCGCTGGAGAATTTTGTGCATCCGCTGCCCATCTGTGCGGATGAAAGCTGCCATACCCGCAGTAGCCTGAAAGCGTTGCACGGACGCTATGAGATGGTGAACATTAAGCTGGATAAAACCGGTGGCCTGACGGAAGCACTGGCGCTGGCGACCGAAGCCCGAGAACAGGGTTTTGCATTGATGCTGGGATGCATGCTGTGCACATCGCGCGCGATTAACGCCGCCTTGCCGCTTACGCCGCAGGTCTGCTTTGCCGATCTCGATGGCCCGACCTGGCTTGCGAACGATGTGCAGCCCGCCCTGCATTTTACGACCGGGCAACTCCATCTTTAGGGTGCCAGCGCAGCAAATTGGACATCGCCAGCAGGTATTTTTCGCTGGCTTCATCTGAGGAGATGGGCGGGAACTCTGCGGTAATGCAGTGCAAGTTCAGATCGGCACACCAACTGCCGAAAGACCCCGGTGTTTCATAACCCACGCTGGTGACGAGGGGGAGTTCAAACCCTCGTGCCAGCCACTCGCCCAGTTCGCTGTGCCTCGGATCCTCAATGCATGCCAGCGGGTCGTGAAATGAGACCACCCAGGCGGGATGAATGCGGTGAATCAACTGACACAGCGCCTGGGTTTCCGGTTCGGAGCCCGGATGATCCCCCGTCAACAGCACGACATCACGTTGTTCTGCACTGCTATTCCAGCGGTAGACAGTTTCACCTGCTTTCCAGTTTGCTGCCGGGAAATTACGATTGAGATCAACCCCGTTAGCATTGGCGCGCAGGCCGAGCTGACACCCGTCAGGGTTTACCGCCAGTACCACGTGGTGACGGCGCAGGGAAGGGGTAAGCGTACGCAAGGCGCAGGACAGCGTGACAATTGATGCGTTTTCGTCACCGTGGGTACCCGCCAGAATGAGTCCACTATCACGATCGGCTGCCGGCGCGGGAAACCAAATTAACGGGGCACCTAAGAGTGAACGTCCGTAATGTTCGGTTCCTGGCGGAAATGCGCCGCGCTCGGCACGGGGACGGGTAACGGTCATAGTCATCTCTGAATGCATAAATTGTTATTCGCAGTGTTGTGCAAAATGTATGGATAATCAAATCGTTTTCACACACTTATCTTTTCAGGTGTAATATCACTTTCTTGTCCGAAGTTAATTGCATTTCCTGCTGGCGATACAAATAATTACACATTCACTTAATGGCCAGATTTGAGGGTATCTTATGCGGCATTCTGTTCCAGTAACCTGTTGTGCGCTGTTGGTTAGCAGCATTTCCTTGTCCTGGGCTGCGGATGTACCCAGCGGTACGGTACTGGCAGAGAAACAAGAACTGGTGCGTCATATCAAAGATGAACCGGCCTCGCTCGATCCGGCCAAGGCCGTGGGGTTACCAGAAATTCAGGTCATTCGTGATTTATTTGAAGGGCTGGTTAACCAAAACGAAAAGGGCGAAATTGTGCCTGGCGTTGCCACCCAGTGGAAGAGTAACGATAACCGTGTCTGGACGTTTACGCTGCGTGATAATGCCAAATGGGCCGACGGTACGCCGGTAACGGCACAAGATTTTGTTTACAGCTGGCAGCGTCTGGTTGATCCGAAAACACTGTCTCCGTTTGCCTGGTTTGCGGCGCTAGCCGGGATCAATAATGCGCAGTCGATTATCGATGGTAAAGCCACTCCCGATACGCTGGGCGTTAGCGCGGTAGATGCCCGCACCTTAAGAATTCAGCTGGATAAACCGCTGCCGTGGTTTGCAAATTTAACGGCTAACTTTGCGTTTTATCCGGTACAGAAAGCCAATGTTGAAAGCGGTAAAGAGTGGACGAGACCGGGTCATTTAATCGGTAACGGCGCGTATGTATTAAAAGACCGCGTGGTTAACGAAAAATTGGTGGTGGTACCGAATACGCATTATTGGGATAACGCCAATACCGTGCTGCAAAAAGTCACCTTCCTGCCGATTAACCAGGAATCTGCGGCAACAAAACGTTATCTGGCTGGCGATATTGATATTACGGAATCCTTCCCGAAAAACATGTATCAGAAACTACTGAAGGATATTCCGGGACAGGTTTATACCCCGCCGCAGCTCGGCACCTATTATTATGCGTTTAACACCCAGAAAGGCCCGACGGCTGATTCACGCGTGCGTCTGGCGCTCAGCATGACTATCGATCGTCGTCTGATGGCGGAAAAAGTCCTCGGAACCGGCGAAAAACCAGCCTGGCATTTTACCCCGGATGTCACGGCGGGATTTACGCCTGAACCTTCACCGTTTGAGCAAATGAGTCAGGAAGAGCTGAACGCGCAGGCGAAGACGCTGCTGCGTGCGGCAGGCTATGGACCACAAAAACCGCTAAATCTGACGCTGTTGTATAATACGTCAGAAAACCATCAGAAGATTGCCATCGCCGTCGCGTCAATGTGGAAAAAAAACTTGGGCGTTGATGTGAAGTTGCAAAACCAGGAGTGGAAAACCTACATCGACAGTCGTAATACCGGTAATTTCGATGTTATCCGTGCTTCCTGGGTGGGGGATTACAATGAGCCGTCTACCTTCCTGTCGTTATTAACCTCGACTCACACGGGCAATATTTCGCGGTTTAATAATCCCGCGTACGATAAAGTGTTGACCCAGGCCACGATGGAAAGCACCGAAAAAGCCCGTAATGCGGACTATAATGCGGCAGAAAAAATACTGATGGAGCAGGCGCCAATTGCTCCGATTTATCAGTACACCAATGGTCGTTTAATTAAGCCATGGCTGAAGGGGTATCCGATTACCAACCCTGAAGATGTGGCATACAGCCGCAGCATGTATATTGAGAAGCATTAAATCTGGTATCGGCTGGGGAATTTTCGTGCCAGCCTTTTCCTGTTATTCCGGGGGCTGGTGCTCCCGGCAAATCAGCATTGAATCATCTTCACTCAACACCTCTTTCGTCAGATTACAAAATCCCTGACCCTTTATTTTTTGGTGAAACCGACAGCTATGGCACAGACCAAAGCCTGGCACATTGTGGGTCCGCTGAATTTCTCTTAGTAGTTCGAACAACAGTTCTTTTAGCTGCGTCGCGCGTTCACCCATTGCCGATTCGCCTGCCACTAAAAATGTGGGGGGAAGCAGCGCATCCAGTAAGGTGTTGGCTGACTCAGTTAACTGCAGATGAACGCTGCGTTTATCGCGATCATCCTGCTTGCGCACGATCAACCCTTTGGTTTCCAGAAGCTTAAGCGACTGGGATACCGTACCTTTGGTGAGACCGAGGTAATCCGTCACGCCGAGCGGCGTATTGGAATAGCGGTTGCAGCGCGCCAGATACATTAACGCGCTGAGCTGTACTGGTTGCAGCTCCGACAGTAATGGATGCTGGCGAAACCACATCCGCATCAGGCTAGAAAGCCTGTCCATAACGTCGAAAAGTGACATATCGTGCATAACAAAATCCTCCTCGACATATAGTATCGACTAAAAACTATATTGACAAAGTCTAAATCTATCGTAGTATAAATTATAGTATCGAATCGATACTATAATTTACAGGAGAGATATTATGAGCAAAGCCCGGTTTTATCATGCTGGTTGCCCGGTGTGCGTATCCGCAGAACAAACGCTGCTACAACATCTGTCCCCTGATGTGGAGGTTGATGTCATTCACCTGGGAGAACAGCCTGCTCGGGTGGCAGAGGCTGAGTTGGCTGGCGTGAAGTCTGTTCCGGCGTTGGTCATCGATGGCAATGTGCTGCATATCAACTTCGGCGCACCTATCGAAGCCTTGAAATAACACAAGCGTTCGGGGCGTTGCGTGGGCAATTTCCCGAACATCCGATCGAATGGTCAGGGGCCGTTATGTATTCCACAGAAAAGTATCACCCTGTTGATTGCGACCTTCATGATTATCTGGAGATCGCCTGCTTATACCGCTATATGCTGCGTATTGTGCTCACCGACGGCACAGTCTTTGATGCCAGAGCCGTGACGACACGAACAACGGCAGGTAAAGAGGAGTATTTGGTGGTTGAAAGGCAGGAAAGTCCGCAAAACATTCGTCTGGATTACCTGTCAGCCATCACTGCGTTAACGGCAGGGGCGAAATTTAGCACTGTGCTATTTGCCTCTGTGACTCGTTGACGTCACAGAGAGAGCGTTACACGGTATAAATCCGGATGTCGTGCGCCTGAAAAGCGGTGCCATACTGTTTGCTTATGTTTTCCTCTACCACTATCACATCGATTTCGCTGCTCTGAGCGACCACATATCGGGCCACTGCGGGGATCTTATCCGCCGTCAGCGCGACAATGGTTTCATTGCACTGCTTAATCACCGCTTTCTTGAACTCACAGTCGGCATAATCAAACCCGGTTAAACCGGATTCCGGTGCCATTGCGCAGCCGCCAATAAATCCCTGGTCAAACAAAATGCCCTGCACCTGGGTTATCGCGGTGGTGCCTACACTTCCACCGGATGAGCGCTGTATCGGGCCACCGAGGATTATGACATCGTACAACGGTTTCTTGAGCAGAGCGGTGGCAATTTCCGGAGAATTAGTCACGACGGTCAAAGCAAGCTCGGCGGGTAACGCTTCAGCCATCGCCAGATTGGTGGTTCCGCTATCAATAAAGATACAGCTGCCGGATTTGACCAGTCGGGCACAGCGTTGCGCGAGGCTACTCTTTTTCGCCGTATTTTTCGTTTTCCTCACCGACATATCATCAGATTCCGGCAAAGAAATGACGGCGCCACCGTACACTTTTTTGCAGACACCTTCTTTACTTAGCTCATGCAAATCCCGACGAATTGTGTGTTCTGACACGCCGAGTCGACCGGCAAGCTCGGAACAGACAACCCTACCGTTTTCCTGCAGGATTTGATAAATCAGCGACTGACGTTGTTCCGGGAATGCAGCATAATCGAGCATCAAAACTCCTGGTAAAATAAATATCGAGCAACAATAATCATGATCGTGCATTATGACTGGTATTGTCAATGTCCCTTAATGGGCGTGTTTGAGAGAGGCAGGTGATGAAGATTGCACATATGGCGCTGTGGACACAGGATCTCGAGCTGCAGGCCCGTTTCTGGGTCACCTTTTTTGGCGGTGAGATTAACGAAAAATACGCCAGTAAAACTAATCCCGGGTTTGAATCCTATTTTGTCAAAATTGGCGAGAGTATTGCGATTGAGTTAATGACTAAACCCAGCCTGAGCCAGGTGGTGCCCGACAATAACACCACCGGGTGGGTACATCTGGCGATCTCTGTTGGTGGGGTAGAGAACGTCGACTCAATATCAATGTGCGCCAAACAGCAGGGGATCCTCGTCTCCGGTCCGCGTACCACTGGAGATGGCTATTACGAAGCGGTCATTCACGATCCCGACGGCAATTTAATTGAGATTGTTGCATAACGCGAGTTGGTTTGCGCATATCGCGGTGGAAATCCCGGCTCCAGGCGCCTCGAACGAATGCCTGGAACCCGTGGCCGACGAAGAATACAACCAACTTCCCTGATTGATAGACTAATAAGACGCGGGGTTCCGCGCCTTATGCCTTTTAATGAGCAGAAGCCTGAGGCTGAGGATTGTCCATATACAGCGTCTGGCTGGGGAAAGCAAAGTCAGCGCCGTTTTCCTGGACCAGGGTGATAATTTTCAAATAAACATCTTGCTGTACGGCAAGCCACTCCTGCCACACGGTTGTCTTGGTGAAGCAGTAAACCATAATATTCAGCGACGAATCGGCAAACTCATTAAAGTAGACCAGTAGGGTCTGCTTCTGGTCAATTCCAGGGTGATTTTGCAGCATTTGTCTGATCGCATCGACAATCGTGCTTATTTTATCGGCATCCTCATACCGCAACCCGATCACCGTTTTTATCCGTCGATTGCTCATCCTGCCCGGGTTTTCTACGCTAATTGATGAGAAAATCGAATTGGGCACATACAGGGGACGATGATCGAAGGTGTTTATTTTGGTCATCCGCCAGCCAATTTCGGTCACCGTACCTTCGATGTTTCTGTCCGGGGAGCGGATCCAGTCACCGATGCTGAACGGTCTGTCAAAATACAGCATGATACCTGAGAAGAAATTGCTCAGAATATCTTTCCCCGCCATACCGACAGCAATACCACCGATACCGCCGAAGGTTAACAGGCCAGACAGGCTCATACCAAAATGCTCGCCATACAGTAAAACGATGGCGACGACGATCGTAATCTTAATAATACGCGACAGAATCCGCGCACTGGTAATGTCCCGGCCTTTGTTGATCTGCGTTTTTTCAAACTGGTTAATCACCAGAAAGAGCTTTGTGGTTAAAATCAATGCAATCAACGAGGTACAAAGAAAATCGACCACGCTGGGCGAGACAAATGTCAGTTTATAGCTGTCGATAACGTTATTGGCGATGCTGCCAAACGTACCGATAATAATGGCATAGACGAAAAACTGCGCCGCGTGGAATATAAATCCTTTGCAGTGTTTTTCACTACGATGAAACCAGACGCTCATCAGCACTAATGCTGCACAGCAACTGAGAATGACCGTCAGATTAAAGGCATTATTCATAAACAATTTAGCGATCATGATTCTCCCTGGCTACTCCGTGTTAGCAAAATATCATCTGACATCCTGATCCTCAGGTATTTTACCTGTAACAGGCTGTCATATCATTCATCATGAGGAGATAGAAATAATACAATTAGCGCTATTTTCAGTTGAATAACGCGGGTGTCAACCCCGTAGGCAGTTTATGTAGCAGACAGTGAGTTGATGTCATGGTATTGTTATTGCAAAGTGACAATGTTTTCATCTACACAAGAAAAGGACGAGACTATGATCATGGCTAAGCTGAAGACAGCTAAGGGAAGAAAATTTCTGTTGTGTCTGCTTGGGGTGTTTATCATCGCCGCATCGGTGGTGACGCGTGCCACTATAGGTGGGGTGATTGAACAGTACAATATCCCGCTGTCTGACTGGACGGCTTCCATGTATGCCATCCAATCGGCAATGATTGGCGTCTACAGTATGGTGTTTACTATTCTGCTGGCAATCCCGCTTGGGATCTATTTCCTTGGCGGCGAGGATAAGCACTAAGCGCTTATGATGCCGGATGACATCGTCATCCGGCAGGTTGCTGCGTGATCAATCGTCTTCGTCGTCCAGTTCAACCGGCGTCTGATACTGATCGGGCTTAATGACCAGCAGATCGCAGCGTAGATGGTCGATGACCTGTTCCGCCGTATTGCCAAGGAATGCGGCAGAAATGCCGGTGCGCCCCACGGTACCCAGTACTACGATACCCGCCTGTAAATGCTCTGCCAAATCAGGAATGACCTCTTCAGGCAATCCTTTTTCAACGTGCGTGACTTTCTCATCGATGCTGAATTTCTGACGCAATGCCTTCATGGCCAGCAGGTGCTGTCCGCGAATCGCGTCGTTATAAACGCTAGGGTCAAACTCAGGCAGTTCAATGGCGATGTTGATTGGGGTAACAGGGTAAGCCCCCACCAAATGTACTTCGGTATGGTTAACCTGATCTGCGAGCATCAGCGTTTCTTTGACCAGCTTTTCGTTAAGCGCGTTGTGATACGCTTCTTCGCTGGCCAGGTTGACGGCAACCAGCGCCTTCCCGCCTTCCGGCCATGGTTGGTCTTTGACCATCCACACCGGACTTGGGCATTTACGTAATAAATGCCAGTCGGTTGGGGTGAAAATCACCGCCTCCAGGCGGTCGTGCTGGTGCGCCATTTTAAGGACCAGGTCATGCTTAGCACTGATGACTTCCTGGATGATGGCTTCGAAGGGACGGTTGTGCCAGACCACTTTAATATCAAGAGGAATACCTGCATCAATATAGTATTTCGCTTGCTCGCGTATCCATGCCGTTCGCTGACTGATAACGCCTTGACGCATTGCCGTCCGCTCATCGGGCGACAACAGGGTAGTCATCTCATAGGAAAAGTCATAGATCGGCAAAAAGGCTTTAATTTTGCCACCAATCCGTTGATGCAAATAAACAGCTCGCCGTAATGCAGGTTGATCGTCCTGGTTCGGATCGATGACCACCAGCATGTTTTGATACATAGCCATACAGGGTCTCCTTACAACTGTCACCGCAGTTTGTCATTAAAAGAGTAACCCAATAATGTGGATTGAAACAGGGGAGACCCTCCTGCCAGATCAATAAATCGGGAGAATCCCGGTTTTTTGTCCGTATCCCACGAAATGAGAGCAACTGTTCTTAGCCGTTGTAACCCTTTGATGCCAGAACGGGTTGAGATTTCTCGTCAATTTAAAAAAACTCATCGAGCATCAAATGAAACTGCAACTTTTTCAGATCAGGGGTTGCGATGCCATATGTATGAAAAAGTCTATTCTGTAAAGACGGTGAAAAATCACCGAGACAGTTCCAGATAATGGCAAGATCCTGGTATCGATCGGCGATATCAACGCGACCAACATCAATACAACCCACCACTTCACCCTGGCTAATAATAAGGTTATCCAGTGAGAAGTCTCCGTGCGTCACCACGGAGTCGGGCGAGAAGGGTAAAAGGGACTGCATCTCATTCCAGACGTGTTCAACAGACCACCCCTTGCGCTCATCATCAAAATCATCAGCATCAACCAGACCGCTATTCATTCGTGTTTGCGCCAATGCGAGCCGAAACAAATGATCGCTGTTAAAAGGACAGTGGCTTACAGGGATCTGGTGTAACCGCTGCAGGAATACAGCAAGTGCATCAACAATACTATTCTGTGCAGCAGGGTATTCTTCTAACATCTGGAACGCAGTCTTGCCGGGTATCGCTGTTGTGAGTAGCAGCGCGTCATCACCTGTGCGGGTAAAATGCTTGATAGCCGGAAGTGGTAAATAAGCCTTCAGCCAATTAAGTCGGATCATTTCATCTGTAATATCATCGGCAACGGTCCCTCTACCTTGCTTCAGGTACAATTCCGGCGCACCAGCTTTACTATACAATATACAATCGATAAATGGCTGCGCCAGATTGACCGACATGATCACGCGCCCATTGATAGCCCTTCAGGTCAGCGTCCAGACTTGTATGTAATTGCAGAGCTGAGCACTGCTTTTCCCTTTGAATATAATTCATAACATTCCTTTGTATTGTGACTGACTCATAGCGGATGCACTTGGTGTAAGCGGAAACGGATACCAGACGGGCAAAGCGGAAAAGAGTCGATGAATGATGATTAGAGCAGAAGAGAACCTTCTGCCAGATCGTTAAATTGGGAACATTTAGCGATGTGACAGAAGGGTAATAGCGATGCTTGCAGAACGATTACGCTACGTTGCGCGAATGGCCAGCAAGAACAGCCAGCGCGTCGCTATTCTCGATAGTGATATATTTGCCTTTCACCGCCAGCATGCCGCTTTTCTGGAATCGACCCAGCAGACGACTGATGGTTTCTACCGTGAGGCCGAGATAGTTACCAATATCTCCGCGAGTCATGGTCAGGCGGAATTCGCGAGGCGAGAATCCACGTTGGGCAAAACGACGGGACAAATTGTAGATGAAGGCCGCTAAACGTTCTTCTGCGTTCTTCTTAGACAGCAACAGGATCATGTCCTGATCGCCTTTGATCTCGCCGCTCATCAGACGCATCATCTGCTGACGCAGATTCGGCATCTTACCGGACAGATCGTCCAGGGTCTCGAATGGGATTTCACAGACCATTGAGGTTTCCAGCGCCTGTGCAAAGCTCGGATGATGACCGCTACCGATGGCGTCAAAACCGACTAAATCGCCGGCCAGATGGAAACCGGTAATTTGCTCATCGCCTTGTTCGGTAATGGTATAGCTTTTAATCGTTCCGGAGCGGATAGCATAGAGTGATTTAAGTTCATCGCCTGCTTTAAAGAGCGTCTGCCCCTTTTGGATAGGCTTTTTGCGCTCAATGATATTATCGAGCTGGTCAAGCTCGTGCTCGTTAAGTGTGAACGGGATGCAAAGCTGGCTGATGCTGCAATCCTGGCAATGGATAGCACAACCGCCAGACTGAATGCGCCGTATAATTCGCTTTTCCGGGATCATAGGTCTGCTCAAGCCGTAATTGATATTTGTCAATTTTAACATCTTTTTGGTGAGCACGTAAGCCTGACCTACCCCTAAGAGAGAATAATTCAGGCATAAGCGAGTTGAATGTTTGTATCTGTTTGATTAACCGCACTTTATCTGCGGTTGCTTTATGTGGAAGTGTGATGAATAAGGCATTAATTGCCTGGATTCTAGAGTAGCAAATAGCCTTCATGGCGCAATAACCACTCTTTTCGCTGCACGCCACCTGCATATCCGGTCATGGTACCGTTGCGTCCAATCACGCGATGGCAGGGAACAACGATGCTGACTGGGTTAGAACCGTTTGCCGCACCCACGGCCCTGGCGGCACCGGGACGCCCCAGTTGTTCGGCCAGTTGCCCATAGTGCATCACCTGACCACAGGGGATCGCGCGTAGTGCTTGCCAGACTTCCCGCTGAAACGGGGTACCTGCGGTGGCCGTTTCCAGTGTGTCAATAATGCCCAGATTCCCCGCGAAATATTCAGACAACTTATCGCTTAACCCCCCGGGGTTTTTTGCGGCAATGCGCTGGTAGCCTTCAGCGCGATAATGAATATCCAGCAGCTGTTCCATACGATCGCTGTGCTGATCCCATTCGATGGCGCGCAGGCGAAATTGTTCATCGCAAATCACCCACAGTGGACCTAGCGGTGTTGCAATGGTGTCTTCAAGTAAATTAAGCATCCGTTTCTCTCAATACCGGCGGGACAATACCCGTGTCATCTGGCGGGCTTACACCTTATCACGCCAAGGATATTCACAGCTATACCCCCTAAGATCCACGACTTAAACCACCGAGTAGAATCGCCTGATTATTGGAAATAGCTGTAAACCGTTGTCGGTATAGTTGTCGGTATAATAGTGCGCAGTTATGATAATGACCGTCGCAAAATGCTGGAGGATGAAACATGAACCCTGATGACGCATCATTGTTTCTGGACGCTATGGGGGATGTTGAACCTCTGAAAGGCTGTACTGATATCCACTGGCAGCCTTCGCGCAATCCTCGTGCGCCAGCGCGTATTGATACGCTGCAGTTGGATAATTTTCTCTCGACGGGTTTTCTGGAGATCATACCGTTGAACGAACCGCTGGCATTTCATCGCGAGGGGTTACAGCAGGGCGTTACCGATAAGCTGAGGAGCGGAAAGTATCCCCAGCAGGCGAGTCTCAATCTTTTGCGTCAGCCGGTCGAAACATGTCGTCAGATGTTATTCAGTTTTATCCATCAGGCCCTACAGGAGGGGCTGCGCAACGTTCTCATTATTCATGGCAAGGGACGAGACGATAATTCCCATGCCAATATCGTGCGCAGCTACGTGGCGCGTTGGTTGACGGAGTTTGACGACGTGCAGGCGTACTGCAGTGCACTGCCGCACCATGGTGGTAGCGGGGCATGTTATGTTGCACTTCGCAAAACAGCGCAGGCCAAACAGGAAAACTGGGAGCGCCATGCAAAACGCAGTCGTTAACGGCTGCGATCTCAGGCTGCCAGCACCCGGTTTCTGCCTTCGTTCTTGGCTTTGTATAACGCGTCGTCCACGCGTTTGAACAATTCATCAATGCTTTCATTCGCTTCGTGTCGTGCCACGCCGATGCTGACGGTAAAGCGGGGGAGGCCCGGCAGGCTGACACGGGCAACCGTCGCACGTAGGGTTTCTGCCAGATTAAGTGCAACATCGAGAGATGTACGTGGCAGGAGCAGTAAAAATTCTTCACCTCCCCAACGAAAGACCAGATCGTCTTTACGCGCGCAGGCTTCCAGCGTGCGGGCCAGCGCGCAAAGCACCTCATCGCCCTTCAAATGACCGAAGAGATCGTTAATGCTTTTAAAACGATCGGTGTCGATCAGTAACAAGCTATAGTCCTGCGTCAGCGGCATAGCGTGCGTTTGTTCAGCTTCAGTGATGTGATAAAAATGCCTGCGATTGAATAATCCGGTTAAGGCGTCACGCAGTGCAGCCCGTTCCAGTTCCTGCTCAAGGCGTTTTTGCTCGGTAATATCGTGAATAATGCACAGCATCAGTTTATTACCGTAAATCTCGATGGGGCCAGCGTAGGTTTGCACGTGACGAGTGCTGCCGTCGGCCAGTTTGTGGACAAAATGTAAGGGCTTATGGCCGCCAGGCAGATGCGCAATTTTATGCATCACCGGTAAGACGTGACGCCCCAGCATGTTAATTTCCCAGGTATGTTTCTGGCACATCACGTCATGGCTGTAACCATAAAAATTCAGTGCACTGAGGTTGGCGTCGACAATCAGCCCATCGCGAGACGGATCGATGAGCAGCATCGGCGCTGAGTTTGTCAGGAAAAAACGCGCGTAAAATCCCTGTTTCTTACGTTGGTAATTGGCGGAACGACTGGCTTTAAGCCCTTGTGCCGCCGGGGTTTCAATACCTTCAAAAAGAATGACGTCACCGCAATTAGCCAGATCTCTGATCGACAGACGGCAGGCCTGGGCAATTTCCTCTCCGTTCCGGCAAACTGTGAGAATTTCCACAATGTCATGCTGATTTTTCAGGTCGCTGAGATACTGGGTTAAGTCTGCCTGAGCATGGGTCGAAAACACCCCCTTCCTGAGGCGTGAGAAATCCGCAGCTTGCATGATTTCCCGCGCTACGGTATTGGCGAATACCAGGTCCTCGGTATAGGGCGAAACGAGCCAGACCGGAATGGTTAATAAATCCAGTGAATGCAGTTCGTTTGTGCTCATCGATAATCCCGTTATCTTCATTGGCTATGTTGCCGACCGACTGGCAACTAATATTTCTTTTTCAGTCTCACACGATATTGATTCCTGGTGAGACAATGCCTGTGCGGCCAGTATCGGTTTTACGCTGTTTTCTGTGTGCATCAATTCATGGATCTGATGTGCGGGCAGGGGCTTAGCAAACAGAAAACCTTGTAAAACTCTGCATCCCATTTGGGTGAGGAGTATTTCCTGCTCATGTGTCTCTATACCCTCAGCCACTACGCACATATTCATCGAGTGGGCTATGTCAATAATAGTAGACACGATTTTTGTATTTTTGCTGTTCTCACTAATATCTTTGACAAATATTCTGTCAATTTTTAATTCCCGCGCCGGGAGTGACTTTAACATCAGGATATTTGAATAACCGGTGCCAAAATCATCAATAGAAATGGTGATGCCGAGTGCAGAAAATGCATTCAAAACGTCGACGCTATGCTTTAAATTTTTAAGGGCTGTACTTTCAGTCAGTTCCAGCGTTAATTGTGTCGGTGATAGCTGATATTGCGCGAGAGCATTGCAGACAATATCGACGATATCATGCTGTTCAAACTGGGCGGATGAAAGATTTACGGCGAGCGTCCACTGGCTATGACCTTGCGACGCCCATTGGTGTAACTGAAAACAGGCCTGATGAATAACCCAGTCACCGACTGGAATGATCAGACCTGTCTCCTCAAGCGCGGGAAGAAATTCAGCAGGCAGCAGCATGCCGCGCTCGGGGTGGTGCCAGCGAAGGAGTGCTTCAAATCCGGTCAGCGTATGATCGCCTGTGGTATATTTAGGCTGATACCATAGCTCGAATTGATTACGCTCAATCGCCTGCGACAGTTCCTGTAAAAACGTCGGTGGCGTATCTGCGATTGCCTCCATTTCTGGCGTGTATATTGCCCAACCGTTTCTGCCTGCCTGCTTGACATGGTACATCGCTATATCGGCCTTCACTTTTAACTCATGCAGCGTTGTACCATGCCCAGGGTAAATACTGCTTCCTGCGCTTAACGACACCCGAAGAGAATGTCCACATAACGAAAACGGCTCTTTGAAAACATTGGCAACACGGGTCAGCAGGTCGGAGATAGCCTCTCTGCCGCTATTCGGAACCAGCAGCATAAATTCATCCCCACCCAGTCTTGCGAGGGTCATGGTCTCATCGAGACAGGTATAGATGCGTTGAGTGCTGGCGATCAGCAATTGATCACCCATGTGATGACCCCAGGTGTCGTTGACCACTTTGAACCGATCGAGATCAATAAAGACCAGCGCAAAAGGGTGTTGATGCAGCCTGGAATACTGCAGGCAGGCCTGTAGGCAGGCATCGATCTGGGTGCGGTTGGCAAGCCCAGTCAGCGGGTCAAAGTGGACCTGATGTTCGAGCTGACAGTTTAATTGATGCAAATTATCTGCCAGTCGTGATGTCCGTAGTTGGGCGTCCACCATCGAAATCACCAGCATTATCCCCAGGATCACCATCGTTATGGCGCTGACCCAAATGGAGAGTTCCAGCGTGGAGATCCCCTCGTGCGCGGTGTGCGTGACGTGAGTGAAAGTTGCAGCACTCATCCCGGTGTAATGCATAGACGCAATAGCCAGCGCCATAATGAGCGCGGCAATAAGGCGGTTGATCAACGCGCGCCGGGTATTTTGGCGTAAATGAAACGCCAGCCATAAACCCACGCCCGACGCCACGACGGCAATGACCACAGAAAGCAGAATAAGCCTGCGATCCCAGATAATTGCCACATGTTCAATAATGGCCGCCATGCCAACGTAGTGCATTGCCACTACGCCAGTGCTTAATAGACTCGTGGCGACAACCAGGCGTTTTGTTGAAAGCGTCTGACCCGATATGGCGATATTGATGGCAAACGTTGCACTTACAAGAGCAATGAGAAAAGAGCACGCGGTGAGTACGAAATGATAATTTATCGACATGCTCATTTTCATGGCCAGCATACCAATAAAATGCATTGACCAGATCCCCAGACCCAGCGTCGCACCACCGGATAACCGCCAGAAGGTCGATTCTCGTCGACTGGAGATTGCCACTTTTCCCGCACTGTCGAGAGCAATAAAAGAGGCAATAAAAGCGACTACAAAGGAAATCCCAATCAGTACAGGGTCCCACGACACGTGCAACATCGTACTACCTATAGATAAAAAGTCGTGATGTTAAATCTAGCAGGTTTTGTCAAGTTAACCCGATAAAACCAGGAATAGTCTTAATATTTCATCATGAGTATTAGCTTGAACCTCTCAAAATAGGAAATATTCTATTTTCGCTTATGTAAACATTCACCATATTTATGTTTTTGCGCATTTTGTGTTCGTGGTGTGCTCCTCATCACAATAATCTGAACGTTGGTGCGGTGACCCGCTTTGGCAGAGAAAAATGCGGCATTAATGAAAATTTAAACTGTAATAATACGCCTTAAGTGAAAGTGGGGTAGGGTCCAATTGAAAATTAAGGTTTCTGCGTAAGCGAATGGTAATCTGTATCGCAACTGCTATAAAAATTACTACCCGTATTTATATTATTTCTTGGTGAGCAGAGCTGAAATGTTGAAGAATATAAGCGTCAGGACATTTATTATTTCATTTGTGACATTAACACTTTTTATTCTCAATGTGATGGAGTTATTATTATCCACAGAGATTGATATTATTATTTATACTGACGTAGTGAGTCTGATCTCGATATTATGTCTGTGGTGGTACATGACAAAATATCTCGTTGAACCAATCAATACCGTCAAAAAAAGCATAGAAGAGGTCACGTCAGGGAATTTGGCGATCAGTATTCCTGAGTTCGGAAATAATTGCGCCGGGCGACTTATTCCGGGTATCAATAGCTTATCGAGTAATATTTCTGCGTTAGTCAGCGAAATCCGCACTTCTTCACGCACGGCGATGATGCTCTCTGAACAACTTGCGGACCGCAGTGCAGCGCTGTCGGTTAAAACGGAGCAGCAATCAGGGGCGTTAACGCAAACCTCTGCCAATATGGATGAGATAGCCATCAGTACACGTAATAATGCTGAGAATACGCAGTTGGCCAGTGCCCAGGCGAATATCGCTACACACTCTGCCCGTCAGGGGGGCGAATTAATGGTACAGGTTGCGACCAATATGCGCTCTATCACCGAATGCGCGCAGCAGATGACGGAAATCATCGCCCTGATCGATGGCATTGCTTTTCAGACGAATATTCTGGCATTAAACGCAGCTGTGGAATCAGCACGAGCAGGTGAGCACGGCAAGGGGTTTTCCGTGGTAGCGGGAGAAGTGAGGACGCTGGCCCATCGTAGTGCTGAAGCAGCAAAGAGTATTAAACGGCTGATTGATGAAACTCATTATAACGTGCGCGAAGGGGCGGCTATTGTCCGCGAAGCCGAAAAAAATATGCAGGATATCGTGGGCGGCGCCGGGCAATTGGACCAATTGATGGGGGAGATATTAACCACCACGCGGGAACAGGAGAAGGGTATCGTTAAGATTACCCAGGCCCTGGCAGAGTTGGAAAACGTGACTCAAAGTAATGCCATCATGGTCGATGAGTTATCGGATTCATCTGCCATTCTGAAAAATCAGGTAAACGACCTGCAGTCACGAACACATAAATTTCATTTAAGTAACACTCCGGAAAAAGAATTTTTCCCACAACCTCACGGCACCGTAACACCTTCGGGGTTCAGCCGACGGGATAAATACGGTCATTCATTCTAATCCTGTCGTCACCCGCGCCGACGTCGTCGGCGTTTTCATTTTTATTTAACTTTTCTGAATCATTTCAGCACAATGGGATAATGAGATATTGCTTAACATAATCTGCAGGCTAGACTAACGAAAAAGACTGAATGACTGTGGAGGCGCTGTGGAAGCCATTAAGGGAGCGGACGTTAATGTGCCGGATGCCGTGTTTGCCTGGCTACTGGATGGCCAGGGCGGAGTAAAACCGCTGGAAGATAACGATGTGATCGATGCTCAGTATCCCTGCTGGTTGCATCTTAATTATACCCATTCTGATAGCGCGAAGTGGTTGGCGACGACGCCTCTGCTTCCTAATATTGTGCGCGATGCGCTGGCCGGTGAAAGTACGCGCCCACGAGTCAGCCGGATAGGGGAAGGCACGCTGATCACCCTGCGGTGTATTAATGGCAGCACGGATGAGCGTCCGGACCAACTGGTGGCAATGCGTTTATATATGGATGAGCGGCTGATTGTCTCGACGCGTCAGCGTAAAGTGCTGGCGTTGGATGATGTGATCAGCGATTTGCAAGAAGGAACGGGGCCGAATGACTGTGGCAGTTGGTTGGTGGATGTCTGTGACGCGTTAACCGATCATGCCAGTGAGTTTATTGAACAGTTGCACGACAAAATTATCGATCTGGAAGACAATTTACTCGATCAACAAATCCCACCGCGTGGCTTTCTGGCACTGTTGCGTAAGCAACTGATCGTCATGCGGCGCTATATGGCTCCACAGAGAGATGCTTATGCACGTCTGGCGAGCGAACGACTGCCGTGGATGACCGACGATCAGCGGCGTCGGATGCAGGATATCGCCGACAGGCTGGGAAGAGGGTTGGATGAGATTGACGCCTGTATTGCCCGGACCGGTATCATGGCGGATGAAATTGCGCAGGTGATGCAGGAATCGTTGGCTCGCAGAACCTATACCATGTCGTTGATGGCGATGGTCTTTCTGCCCAGCACATTCTTAACCGGATTGTTTGGCGTTAACCTTGGGGGAATTCCCGGTGGCGGCTGGCAGTTTGGTTTCTCATTGTTCTGTATTCTGTTAGTGCTCCTGATTGGTGGTGTTACTTTATGGTTGCATCGTAGTAAATGGTTGTAACAGCAACGTTTTTTACCGCCTCTGATGGGCGAAAACGTTTAATATTTTGAGCGAGGTCAATAAACTCTCTACCTATTCGGGGCAATATCTCTCTCGCAGGTGAATGCAACGTCAAGCGATGGGCGTTGCGCTCCATATTGTCTTACTTCCTTTTTTGAATTACTGCATAGCACAATTGATTCGTACGACGCCGACTTAGATTAGTCGGCTTTTTTTTGCCTGCAGGAAATGAGCGTCTACCCTAAAAGAGTCAACCTGAATGACTGGAGGGAATATGACCCGTCTCACGCTATTGCTACCGTTGCCCACACTCAACACCGACTCTGTACCGACCGATCCGGTACCTATTCCTGACCCGATACCTCGTCCGCAGCCGATGCCTGATCCACCGCCGGATGAAGAACCGATTAAATTGTCGCATCACGGGCGCAGATCTGCGAGGATACGCGCCTGCTAATTATAAGTTCTTACCGCGAGATTAAATTGTGACCGCTTTTTCTACTCTGAATGTTTTACCTGCCGCTCAACTCGAGAATCTTAACGAGCTGGGTTATCTTGAAATGACGCCTGTTCAGGCCGCTGCGCTACCGGCGATCCTGGCAGGAAAAGATGTTCGCGTGCAGGCAAAAACCGGCAGTGGCAAAACGGCCGCGTTTGGTCTTGGACTGTTACAGCACATTGATGCCGCGCTGTTTCAGACGCAGTCGCTGGTCTTATGCCCCACACGTGAACTGGCTGACCAGGTCGCGGGCGAACTGCGTCGATTAGCGCGTTTCCTGCCGAATACCAAGATATTAACGTTGTGCGGTGGGCAACCTTTTGGCGCACAGCGTGATTCTTTGCAACATGCGCCACATATTATTGTCGCCACGCCGGGCAGATTGCTCGACCACCTGCAAAAAGGTACCGTGTCGCTGGAAGCCCTGAATACACTGGTAATGGATGAAGCCGATCGCATGCTGGATATGGGCTTTAGCGATGCCATTGATGAGGTGATCCGCTTTGCGCCTGCGTCACGCCAAACGCTGCTGTTTTCGGCGACCTGGCCGGAAGCGATTGCCGCAATCAGTGGCCGGGTGCAGCAAAACCCGTTAACGATTGAAATCGATACGGTAGATGCGCTACCGGCGATTGAACAACAGTTTTTTGAAACCTCCACACACGGCAAAATTTCGTTGCTGCAAAAGTTGCTCAGTCAACATCAGCCGGCATCGTGCGTTGTCTTCTGTAACACCAAAAAAGATTGCCAGGCCGTGTGCGACGCGTTGAATGCCGCGGGGCAAAGTGCGCTGTCACTACATGGCGACCTGGAGCAGCGCGATCGCGATCAGACGCTGATTCGTTTCGCTAACGGTAGCGCGCGCGTGCTGGTGGCAACCGATGTTGCAGCACGTGGCCTCGATATTAAATCGCTTGAGCTGGTGGTGAACTACGAACTGGCATGGGATCCGGAGGTGCATGTACACCGTATTGGACGTACTGCGCGTGCGGGTAACAGCGGCCTGGCCATCAGCTTCTGTGCGCCAGAAGAAGCCCAGCGTGCCAATATTCTTTCTGAAATGCTGCAACTTAAGCTGAACTGGCTACCTGCACCTGGCAACGGTTCAATTGTGCCGCTTGAGGCCGAGATGGTGACACTGTGCATTGATGGCGGCAAAAAAGCAAAAATGCGTCCGGGTGATGTTCTGGGGGCATTGACTGGTGATATGGGGCTGGATGGGGCCGACATTGGCAAGATTGCCGTGCATCCGATGCATGTCTATGTGGCCGTTCGTCAGTCCGTGGCGCATAAAGCGTGGAAGCAGTTACAAAACGGTAAGATTAAAGGCAAAACCTGTCGGGTTCGTCTGTTGAAATAAATGTCCGTTGGAGTGCCTGATGGCGCTCTACTTATCCGGCCTACAGGCGTTTATGCACGTCGTAGGCCGGATAAGACGTTTACGTCGCCATCCGGCATGATAAATTACTTCACTTCAACCACGTTCAGGCGTAACTCATCCAGCTGATTTTCATCTTCTTCCGGCTGCCAGCCAGCAGGTTGCAGCGGGATCTCTTCGCGATCGAACGCTAAGTCACCGCCGTCAACGACCGCTGAGCCGTGCTTAATACCTTTAAAGTCGAACAGATTGATATCGCTAAGATGCGAAGGCACCACGTTCTGCATTGCGCTGAACATGGTTTCAATACGGCCCGGGTAGCGTTTATCCCAGTCACGCAGCATGTCAGCAATCACCTGACGCTGCAGGTTCGGTTGTGAACCGCACAGGTTACACGGAATAATCGGGTAGCCTTTGGCTTCTGCAAAACGCTCAATGTCTTTTTCACGGCAATAGGCCAGCGGACGAATGACGATATGCTTTCCGTCGTCGCTCATCAGTTTCGGTGGCATACCTTTCATTTTCCCGCCGTAAAACATGTTTAAAAACAGCGTTTGCAGGATATCGTCGCGGTGGTGTCCCAGCGCAATTTTCGTGGCACCGAGTTCGGTTGCCGTGCGGTACAGAATGCCGCGGCGCAGGCGAGAGCACAGTGAGCAGGTAGTTTTCCCTTCCGGGATTTTGTCTTTGACGATCCCGTAGGTGTTCTCTTCGACAATTTTGTACTCGACGCCCAGTTGTTCCAGATACTCCGGCAGAATGTGTTCCGGGAAACCGGGCTGTTTCTGATCCAGGTTAACCGCAACCAGAGAAAAACTGATCGGCGCACTTTTCTGCAAATTGCGCAGGATCTCCAGCATGGTGTAGCTGTCTTTCCCACCGGAAAGGCACACCATAATGCGATCGCCATCTTCAATCATGTTGAAGTCGGCAATCGCTTCGCCCACGTTACGACGCAGACGCTTTTGTAATTTGTTCAGGTTATACTGATCTTTCTTGCTAATATCTTGATTTTGCGACATTTAATAGAGGCTCAATTCATAGTGTGGCATCAAAAGAGAATGCATCACGCCGGATTGTCCGGCAAAAGAAGTCTGATATAAAAACTGTGGCGTGTATGGTACGGATAAGCGGGAAAAATGTCAGCACATTTAGGTCAGGAATCGCGGGGTAAAAGAGGTAGAAATGAAAAGCCCGCAGCGATGTGCGGGCCAGAAAGCTTAGCGGACGACCAGAACCGAACACTCCGCATGCCGCACTACAGCTGCGGCGTTGGAGCCAAGCAGATAAGTGGTGATGTCAGGTCGGTGCGAGGCAATAATGACCATATCTGCGGGTAATTTCCTGGCAAGCTCCAGAATTTTATCTTTTGGCGAACCTTCAACGACATGAACGTGAATTCTGTCTGCCGGGATATTGAACTTCTTGATCATCTCTTCCAGTTGAGATTTCGCTTCGGCCTTAAGATCGTCCATGGCCGGCAACTCAGCCGAGTAGGCCAGTCCAAGCGAAGCATAATAGGGCAATGACGGAATAACGGTCAGAAAATGGACCTGTGCATCGTCAATTCTTGCCTCGGCTTCGACATGGGCAATAACACGTTGAGTTAATTCTGAGTCTGAAATATCGATGGGTACAAGAATCGTTCTGTTCATAAAACCTCCTGTTTAAGTATCCTCCTAAAGCTTACCGCGTAATGGCACTTTATGTACAATGACAGAGATCACATTTTGGCATCACTTTATTTTGAGTTCAGGGAACTTGCCTTTTATTACGCCATCGTAAAACCGGCCTTTTGAGACCACTGTCAGGAAATCTCGAAAGATACGCGCCGGGACCGAGTGATATTGCAGGATTTCCGTATGGTGAAAACGAATTTCTAACGTGCGGGATGATTCGTCATAACCGACGGATGCAATACGGGATGATTTAACGGGGTGATGATTCATTGCAGGCATCCTCTGCGGCGAGTGTGAAGGCAATATATCATCTATCAGGGATGTGTTTTAACGCAACAGATATAATGTTTTGATCTAGATAAAACGCAATTACGGCGCAGGGGGGGGAGTAGCCCGCTGTTTCCAGCGGGCTGACAGATTAGAACTGGTAAACCATACCCAGTGCTACGATATCATCGGTAGAAATACCTTTGCTAGCGTAGAAGCTGTCGTCTTCATCCAGCAGGTTGATTTTGTAATCAACGTAGGTAGAGAAGTTTTTGTTGAAGTAGTAAGTCGCACCTACGTCAGCATATTTAACCAGATCTTTGTCGCCATCAGAACCGTTGGCGCCCAGATCCTGACCTTTAGACATCAGGAAAGAGACGGACGGACGCAGACCGAAGTCGAACTGGTACTGTGCAGTCACTTCGAAGTTCTGAGTTTTGTCAGCTACGCCAGCATCACCGTACGGGGTCATGTTACGTGTTTCAGCGTACATGGTTGCGAAATAGATGTTGTTTGCATCATATTTCATACCGACAGTCCATGCGTCAGCTTTGTCGCCACCAGCAACGTCGCCACCGGCAGTGGTCTGCTCGTTAGTACGGTCAGAAGAGGTGTATGCTGCACCGAGGCTAACGCCCATACCCAGATCGTAGGTAGTGGAGAGACCGAAGCCGTCACCGTTAGAGTTTTGAACGTTGCGATCGCCGCCGTTGCCGGTACCTTCCTGGTCGAAGTTATCAAGCTCATCGCTGCTCTGTTCGTTCGCGCCCTGGTACTGCAACGCCACATTCAGACCATTCACCATGCCGAAGAAATCGGTGTTACGGTAAGTTGCAACACCGTTGGCACGACCGGTCATGAAGTTATCAGCTTTGGTGTAAGAGTCACCGCCGAATTCTGGCAGCATATCGGTCCAGCCTTCAACGTCGTACATCACGCCGTAGTTACGACCGTAGTCGAAAGAACCGTAGTCGCCGAATTTCAGACCCGCGAAGGCCAGACGGGTAAAGTTGTTGCTGCGATTGCTTTCGGTGGTGTTAGCATTGACCTGATATTCCCACTGACCATAACCGGTGAGCATATCGTTGATCTGAGTTTCGCCTTTGAAACCACCACGGAAATAAGTCTGATCACCATCGTTGCTTGGGGTGTCAGAAAAATAACGCAGGGCGTTTACTTTTCCGTAGAGGTCTAACTTGTTGCCGTCTTTATTATAAACTTCAGCAGCGTGAGTAGCGCCTGCAGCTAACAGAGCAGGAATTACAAGGGCCAATACTTTTCTGTTCATTGAAATAATCCTTTAGTTTTTTTATTTACCTGCGACGACCCATGTAGGGTGTTAACGCATGCTAAAGGAGAAGTTCCGTAAAGAGATAAATATGAATTGTTACGTCTTAAGTAAAAT
Source organism: Citrobacter sp. TBCS-14 (assembly GCF_005280805.1). NCBI lineage: Bacteria > Pseudomonadati > Pseudomonadota > Gammaproteobacteria > Enterobacterales > Enterobacteriaceae > Citrobacter > Citrobacter sp. TBCS-14. The sequence continues at coordinate 529,837 of NZ_SZWM01000164.1, read as the reverse complement.
CTTAAACAAATAATTCCACGGAAATGATGATAATTGTGGTGAATGAATTAGCGATTAAATATATAAAATAAATATTATACAAGTTAATTTTGTTGGGATATTCTGCGCGGGTTATATGCCTTTATTGTCACGTTTTATTTTTCGTTGGAGAGTTGTCCCAGAATTGATTAGCCAGCGAATAAATTGACAAGCCCGAACATCTGTTCGGGCTTTTTTTATTCCAGATTAATACTTAACTGAACGTATTAATCGGTACTGCTTTTTTCGGCTTTTCCCGCCAACTGCGCCAGGAAGTCATAGCGTTTTTGCAAATCTGCGGTCGCATCCTTCCACAACTGCTCTGCCACCTCCGGCTGCTGTGCATTCAGGCGGCGGAAGCGCTGTTCGTTCATCAAAGTCTCAGCCAGCGCATCTGACGGCGGGCGAGAGTCCAGTGCCAGCGGCAGTTTACCTTCGTCAGCGCGACGCGGATCAAAGCGATACAGTGGCCAGAATCCGGTGGCCGTGAGCTGGCGCATCTGATCGTGACTCAGGGCGAGATCGTAGCCGTGTTCTTCACACGGGCTGTAGGCAATAATCAGCGACGGACCTGGGTAAGATTCTGCTTCCTGAATCGCTTTCACCGTCTGGTTTAACTGCGCTCCCAGCGAGATCTGTGCGACGTAAACATGACCGTACATCATCATACTGACGCCCAGATCTTTACGTGCTTTACGCTTACCGTGTTCGCCAAATTTGGTGACCGCGCCAAGCGGTGTCGCTTTCGAGGCTTGCCCGCCGGTGTTGGAATAACACTGGGTATCCAGCACCAGGATGTTAACGTTCTCGGTCAGGCTCAGGACATGGTCCAACCCGCCAAAGCCAATATCGTAGGCCCAACCGTCACCGCCAATCAGCCAGATTGATTTCTCAACCAGTGCATCGGCATCGGTTAACAGTTGCTGTGCGCCATCAACACCTTGCAGATGTTGGCGCAGTGCGGCGACCTGCTCGCGACGAACTTCCGGCGTGGCTTCTGCGTGCAAGGCATCATTCAGCTCAGCCGGGATCTTATCGGCAAACTGTTCCAGCAAGCGCATGACGCGAACGCGGTGTTGGTCCACCGTCAGGCGGAAGCCCAGACCAAACTCGGCGTTATCTTCAAACAGAGAGTTTGCCCAGGCTGGCCCACGGCCGTTTGCATCGGTGGTATACGGTGTGGAGGGCAGGTTTCCGCCATAAATCGATGAACACCCGGTTGCGTTGGCGATCAGCATGCGGTCACCGTACAGCTGGGTAAGCAGCTTGATATACGGCGTTTCGCCACAGCCTGAGCAGGCACCGGAATATTCAAACAGCGGGGTGATCAGCTGTGAGGTGCGAATATCAATGCGTTCCAGTTTGCTGCGGTCGATCTCTGGCAGGTTGAGGAAGAAATCATAGTTCACTTTTTCTTCTTCGACATGCTCCAGGCGGGACATCATATTGATGGCCTTGATCTCTGGATTCTGACGATCTTTCGCCGGGCAGACTTCCACGCACAGATTACAGCCTGTGCAATCTTCAGGCGCGACCTGTAGAACATATTTCTGACCGCGCATATCGCGGGATTTCACATCCAGCGAATGCAAACTAGCCGGGGCGTCTGCCATTGCTTCCGGGGAAACCACTTTGGCACGAATTGCCGAGTGCGGGCAGGCGGCAACGCAGTGGTTGCACTGTGTACACAGTTCTTCTTTCCAGATAGGGATTTCTTCGGCGATATTGCGTTTTTCCCAGCGCGTGGTGCCCATGGGCCAGGTACCGTCTGGCGGCAGTGCGGAGACGGGCAGTGCGTCACCCAGACCCGCGAGCATCGCCGCCGTCACGGTTTTCACAAAATCAGGCGCGGCATCGGAGACCACTGGCGGTCGGTTGGCGCTGTGCGGATCAACCGGCTGAAGAGCCACTTCGGCGACCGACTCACGTGCCAGCGCCAGCGCCTGCCAGTTACGTTCAACCAGATCCTGACCTTTGTTGCTGTAGCTTTTTGCAATTGCGCCCTGCAGTTCCACCAGTGCGCTATCACCGGGTAAAATTTGTGTCAGATGGAAAAACGCCATTTGCATTACGGTGTTAATACGTGCTGCCAGGCCGCATTCACGGGCGATTTTGGCAGCGTTAATCACGTAAAAACGGGCCTTCTTCTGGTTCAGAACTGCCTGAACTTCTTGCGGCAGACGTGACCACACCTCATCCACGCTGTACGGCGTATTGAGCAGGAAGATACCGCCTGGCTTCAGGCGTTCTGCCATTTGATATTTATCGATAAACTGCAGCTGATGGCAGCCAACAAAATCCGCCTGCGACACCAGATACGCCGAACGGATCGGTTTTTCGCTGACGCGCAGATGGGACACCGTCAGGCCGCCGGCTTTTTTCGAGTCATAGACGAAATAGCCCTGCGCATACCACGGCGTCGAGTTACCAATAATCTTGATATTGTTTTTGGTCGCTGACACGCTGCCGTCGCTGCCTAATCCGTAAAACAGGGCTTCGAGCTTTGCGGTGGAGGGCAGGGTGTTTTCTGGCAGGGGGAGTGACAGATTGGTGACATCATCATAGATGCCGACGGTAAAGCGCGATTTTGGTTTGGCATGGCTTAACTCATTAAACACCGCCATCACGCAGTCCGGGCCAAACTCTTTCGAGGAAAGGCCATAGCGCCCGCCAATTACACGCGGTAGCGTTTCACGCTCGCCACAGTTAAAGGCTTCGGCCAGCGCGGTCATGACATCCAGATACAACGGCTCAGCCTGTGCCCCGGGTTCTTTGGTGCGATCCAGAACGGCGATGCTGCGTGCGGTTTCCGGCAAGGCCTGCAGTAAATGTCGGGCTGAGAACGGACGGAACAGACGGACTTTCAGTACGCCGACTTTTTCGCCACGGGTAAGTAACTCATCCACGACTTCTTCGCAGGTGCCGATGGCGGAGCCCATCAGAATGATGACGCGCTCTGCCTGCGGATGTCCATAGTATTCAAACGGCTGGTACTGGCGACCCGTTGCGGTGGCGAAATCGTTCATCGCCTGTTCGACATGCTCGTAAACCGCGTTGTACCACGGGTTTGTCGCTTCGCGTGACTGGAAATAGGTATCCGGGTTAGCCGAGGTGCCGCGAATCACCGGATGCTCCGGATTCAGCGCGCGAGAACGATGGGCGTCGATCTCCGCCTGCGGCATCAGTCCAAGAATGGTGTCATCGGCCAGCGGTACGATTTTATTGATTTCATGTGAGGTGCGGAAACCATCAAAGAAATGAATAAACGGGACGCGGCTTTTCAGCGTGGCGATATGCGAAATCAGGGCAAAATCCTGCGCTTCCTGAACGCTGCTGGCGCACAGCATTGCACAGCCGGTCTGGCGAACGGCCATCACGTCGGAATGGTCGCCAAAAATCGACAGCGCATGGGTGGCAATCGTACGTGCCGCAACATGCAATACAAACGGCGTCAGTTGACCGGCCAGTTTGTACAGCGTCGGGATCATCAGCAATAAACCTTGCGATGAGGTAAAAGATGTAGACAGCGCCCCGGTTTGTAACGCGCCATGGACGGTCGCAATGGCACCGCCTTCCGACTGCATCTCCACAACGCGAGGTATATCGCCCCAGACGTTTTTTAGCCCGTTCCCGGCCCAGGCATCGGCCTGCTCCGCCATCGTCGAACTCGGCGTAATCGGGTAGATGGCGATAACCTCGCTGGTACGAAATGCAACCGAAGCAACCGCACCATTACCGTCAATTGTTTGCATACTGACACCCTTACATTGCGCAAAAAGAGGGACCCGCAAAACGACGACGAGTCCTGTAGTTATCTTTCTATTTTAGCAAAAGCCATCTGGACACATTTTCGCATTTGTGTCCCTGTAATAAACAGAATGAATGGTTTGATCAAAGGAGCCGTCAAAAAATTGCCAGAAAATGTAAACAGGGCGCATAAATGCGCACTTTACCTCTCGACGACAGTGTTTCTGCTGCCTATTATTTAGGGCTGTGTCGTTGGGGTATTTTTTAGAGGGGAGTGAGATGCGCGCAGCGTTTTGGGTAGGGTGTGCCGCGTTATTATTATCGGCTTGCAGCAGTGAACCTGTTCAGCAGGCAACGGCCGCGCACGTCGCGCCGGGCATGAAGGCTGCAATGTCGGGTTCTGGTGAGGCCAACTGCGCTATGATTGGCGGTTCGTTGTCGATTGCACGTCAACTGGATGGTTCCGCCATCGGGATGTGTGCTTTACCTAACGGCAAACGCTGCAGTGAACAGTCGCTTGCCGCCGGGAGTTGCGGAAACTATTAAGTCTCCGCGTTAATTACATTAAGTCTGCTAGTTTATACGTCAGTGTTTGCTCTGCCGTCGCCAGTGTTAACTGGTTAGCCGTCAAATCGACCTGTGCGCCTTGCTTAAACACGTCGCTGATAACGCCATCAAGTGCGTTCAGCTGTGGGTCGGCGCACATCATGCGGGTCATCGCCAGGTCTTTCACCTTCAATTCGCCGTCAGACAGCTTGCCCTGGCCCGTGAATTGATTACACATTTTTCCCGACACCGTCATATTTTCACCAAAACTCAATTCGGGTTGATTTTTCGCAACGGTGACCGGTTTGCCGTTCACGCTCTCCAGAACGAAACGGTGGTGCTGTAACTGTTCGCGATTAACGGAAACTTTTCCATTGCTCACACAGCCAGCCATAAGCATGCTGAGCGCAATCAACGTGACAATTTTCTTCATTGAATTTCTCTACGTTAGTGACGGGAATACAATCAATATAATAATGATACTGTCGGATTTATCATCAGAGGTTATCTGAAAATGCTCCCCCGAATGCAGGGGAGCGGCATTTTCAGAAGAGGGCGTTCGGGCAGGTTTCGCCTTTGGAAATCTGGGCCAAATTCTGTAAGGTTGTTTCCGAAATGCTGGTTAACGCTTCGGCCGTTAAAAATGCCTGGTGCCCGGTGAACAACACGTTATGACAGGCAGACAAGCGACGGAATACGTCATCCTGGATAACATCATTGGACTTATCTTCAAAGAACAGGTCGCGTTCATTTTCATACACGTCCATACCCAAAGAACCAATTTTCTGGTTTTTCAGGGCATCAATGGCAGCCTGTGAGTCGATAAGGGCCCCGCGACTGGTGTTAACGATCATTACGCCGCTTTTCATTTGCGCGAAGGCTTCTTCATTGAGCAGATGATAGTTTTCCGGTGTTAACGGACAGTGCAGGGAAATGACGTCTGACTCCGCAAACAGCGTGTTGAGATCGACATACTCAACGCCTAATTCAAGAGCAGCAGCGCTTGGATAGGGATCAAACGCCAGCAAACGCATACCAAAGCCTTTCAGGATCCGCAGCGCGGCAATACCAATTTTACCGGTACCGATCACCCCGGCGGTTTTACCGTACATGGTAAAACCAGTCAGGCCTTCCAGAGAAAAGTTGGCGTCACGAGTGCGTTGGTACGCGCGGTGGATACGACGGTTCAGCGTCATCATCATACCAATCGCATGCTCGGCGACCGCTTCCGGCGAATAGGCCGGAACGCGCACAACCTGCAAACCTAGCTCTTTGGCGGCGTCCAGATCGACATTATTGAATCCGGCGCAGCGCAGGGCAATGTACTTCACCCCGTGCTTTTTCAGTTCTTCCAGAACCGGGCGGCTGCCATCGTCGTTGACGAAGATGCACACGGCTTCGCAGCCATGGGCTGTTTTGGCCGTTTTCTCGGTCAGCAGAAAGTCAAAGAATTCAAGTTCAAAACCAAAAGCCTCGTTAACCTGTTGCAGGTACTTCTTGTCGTACTGTTTTGTACTATAGATGGCGAGTTTCATAAGACTTTCTCCAGTGATTCTGAAATCACATTAATCCAATTCAAATTATTTTACAAAATCCAAAAAACAATTGATAGTCATAGATATAATGAATAATTCTAGAGCATCTCTTCTTAATGTGGGCACATTGCTGGATTTAAACCACTCGTCTTAGTATATGTACTCTTTTGGGCGTCCTGCCGTTAAGCATTGCTACCTTTGGGTATGTTGGGCAGATTCGGAAATGATGAGCGAGAGGCGCATCTTTTCATCGCCTTAACGTGGTTATCCACTCATATTGAAACCGGATTTTTAAAACTCTCGATATAGTTCCGGATTGGTAAAGGCTGGGAGTTTGGCTTTTTACGCTGCTGATTCTACCGCTTCGCAATATGCTTGATTACCGTCGCTGGTTGCCCGTGCTCCATTCATGCTGATCATGTGTGAGGGTGACATGGACGGGGCCTAAGTACCCCACCGCCGAGTCCAATAAACCGTGTGGTGTTGTCGTGCCGTAACAGCATCCGACACGTCGATCTCCTCCATGCTCGTTAAGCCTGTAACGCGGATAAAAAGCCAGGTGAATTACCTTCAGGCAGCTACGCTTATACAGGTATCACATATCGGGAGGGGTCATGTTAACTCACTCTGAAGCAAAACGCTGGGCCACCTTAATGCTGAAGGCTGCATTATGTGATGGTATGAAACCTGAAGAAATTTCCCGGCAGGTGCATCTTGTCTGCGATCATCATGGTAAGGCGTGCCTCGAAGAGCTCATAGAGGAAATTCTGATAGAAGCAGGTCGTATCGGACCTAAACATAGCGATGGACAACTGCGCCATCACTGAGTCTGAACGCTTCCGCGTCCCCGTTAATATGATGTCTTAAGAGCAGACAGAACAACGGGGAATCGCGCGATGCACTACAGATGACTCAACTCAATTCCCTGATTTTTTATATTTCCGCTGTCGCGCGTAACAACGTACCGTTGTCTTGAGGCAACTTTACTCATCCCAGTGTTGGATCAGCGTCGCCCCAATCCCCGCAATCTGTCTGTTTCGCTCCTCCATTGTTGCCTGGCTTTCGGTGACGTAAATCACCACGATACGGGAAGGCTTACCGTCCGGCCCTAACGCCGCGACGATCCCGCGAGAACCGCGTGCCCCGGCACCTGTTTTATCGGCTATAAACCAGCCTGCCGGAAGTACCGAGCGCAACAGTGGCCCCGCGACTTTATCCGTCACCATCCAGTGGGTGAGTTGCTGCTGTGATGTCGTCGTCAAGATTTTTCCGGTGAGCAGTTGGCGCAACGTTTGCGCCATATTTTCAGGTGTCGTCGTATCGCGTTTATCGCCGGGTAGCGCTTCGTTCAATTCGGGTTCCCAGCGGTCGAGTCGGGTCACCCGATCGCCGGTTGTGCGCAGAAACGCGGTTAATCCTTGCGGACCGCCGATGGCCGTAAGCAGTAGATTTGCCGCCGTGTTATCGCTCATTGTGATGGCGGCATCGCATAATTCGCCGACGGTCATGCCATCGGTCAGGTGTTTTTCTGTAACTGGCGAGTATTCGACCAGATCACGCTGGCTGAACGGGATGCGACGATCCAGCCGCTCTTTTCCTGCGTCAACGCGTGCGAGCACCGCGCCGCAGAGTAAAACCTTAAATGTACTCATCATCGGAAAACGCTCTTGCAGGCGATAGCTTTCCAGAATCTCGCCGCTGGTGAGATCCAGCTCGGCATAACCGACGCGTGCGGTGAGCTGGCTTTCTGCTTCTTTGACTTTATTCAGCGTTGTCGGGTGGGCAAACGCGGGCAGACAAAATGCGGTAAGTAATGGGATAAGGGCCAGACGAAAGTGGGGCATAGTTATATTCTTCCTTGGGGCGATGCCTTAACATAACTGGAAAAATAGCAAATACATAAAGTTAAATTTGGCCCGATACATGAGGATTAGCTTTTACATGGTCGTTCCTGGCTATGGACATTCGTACTGATAGTAGACTCTTGTCTCCAGGAGTCTACTATCGCCGAACAAGGTATACCTGTGGTATTCAGAACGTTTGAATTCATTACCTATTTATTGATTTTCCAGTATTGTCCAGATTCAACGTAGCTTAGCCCGATGCGTTGGGATGCCCGCTTGTTATCATTAATAAGATAAAAAATATCTGAAAGCACAGAACGTTCTTCGCTTGGATAACTATGGCCTATAAAGCTAGTATCAACGCTGGTTGCGTCAATCGATTCTATTCCAGGATAATAAATCAAACCAGTAGACGAATCACCCGCTCGCGGATAACGGTGTATCGCCTGGGATGCGGCTAACGCCTTATCCGTTGATGAAGCATACAAAGTAACAGGTTCTCCTTGTGCCACCAGTGCAGGGGCAATGTCTCGTTTGAAAACATCGGCATCTATGTCAGGAGCAGTTAGAATGACCTCTTTTATACGATTTCGATAATCTGGATTTGTATTCAATACATCAATAACCGCCCGCGATAAAACTCTATTACCCATGCTGTGGGCTATCAGGTAGATATTTTTTGAATCGGATTTCTCAAGAAAATCGATAAGGAAATGTTTTAGGTTGGTTTGTGTCCACTCAGCATTTTGCTCATCAATAGTATAAGCAGAGGTTCTGGCCTGTGAAGGCCAACTATAAAAAACAGGAACCATATCGATACTTAAATCATAGTATATTTGAGCTGTTTTTCTGGCTGCCTCGGCGAATGAAACATTATACCCATGAATAAAAATGAAAGTCTTTTTCTCTGGTGTGTTTTTTACTGTGGATGCAAGATAATTGAAAAAAATATTTTTAGCTAAAGGTGTTACACCAAGTAAGGCTACGTGTTTTTTGGGATCTTCTTTGAACTCAAGTTTAAAAAATGAAGGTTGTTCAGTTATTCCTGTAATGTGGTGTCGAGGAATGCTAACTTCACATAACCCATAGGAGATTGAGGCTCTATTGGTTCCATATGATTGGTTGGGTGGTGCGCCGCTGTTATAATTTCTATCGGTGGCATACAATACCTTGACAATGGCATAATCTGGTTTTTTAGCTAATATATTTATTTCATTGCTGTTAGATGCCATACTGGTAACGCCAGTATTAGACGCACCGCAACCACTTAGTATAGCTATAAAAATACTGAGTGCTATGTATTTTAATGTTTTCATATGTATTTTAATGTTTTCATTTGACTTAACCTTGCTTTAAATTTGGTTGGAGTGTTTTTGCCTTATTGGTGTTTTTCTGAGTATTACCGCCTAAAATTAAACGGGTAATTAAGATTTACGTATTTCTGCAGGGAATAACATTAATAAAATGGTTTTAATTTGAGCCGACAGAATAATAATATTTTATTAGTGTCTATTTATTAGATAACGCATGTGGTTAGCCAAAGGACATACGACTTCTGATTGATACCGCACCAGTAATTACTACGAACTTCTTACCGAATACTCACTGCTTCTGACTCATATTTTCAGGAAGCAACCAGCATGGTTCTGCTGGAGGCTGACCAAACGTTCTTCACCATGAGGGAGACACCATGTTTGGACTTGAGACGCTTGATGTATTAATTGGGATGATGACTGTGTATTTCATGTTTGGGATAGCGTGTACCGCGATTGTTGAAGCTATTTCTGCGTGGACCCGTATTCGTAGTCAAAATCTTGACGTGGCGCTGAACGAGTTCCTTTCAGGCGATCTGGCGCAAAATCAGCAATTTATTACTCAGTTTTTTGAACATCCGTTAATTCAGTCTCTAAGTAAAGGAAAGCAGGGGCGTCCTTCCTATATTCCCCCAGACATTGTCGCGCAAGTCGTGGAGGCGTTAGTTGTCAGCAAAAGTGCGATGGCAACGCTCTCTGCTGGAGTGAACGCCCTGCCGGGAAATGCCAAAAATAATCGGATCAAAGGCATCCTCGAAACAGTGGTGGCGCAAACGGGCAATAACGCGGTCACGTTTCGCAACGCGGTCGCAAAACAGTTTGATGCGGTAATGGATCGCGCCTCGGGTTGGTATAAGCGAAAAATGCAGACCATCACGTTGATTGTCGCCACCGCTTTGGTTCTGGGGGGGAATATTGACAGCCTCAATCTTGCGACGGTGCTGGCCTCCAATCCTGATGTTCGAGAAAAAATGGTGGCGATCGCGCGGCAAGAAGTCAATGAGGCGAAAAATCAGGTTCAGGACCAGGACCGCATCACGACAGCTGAAGATAAATATAACCACGCGATTGCCGTTATGCAGTCTGCAGGCTTCGAACTGGGCTGGAAAGGATGGCCGCAAGGGGCTGCTGAATGGTTGGCAAAAGTGGTGGGACTGCTGGTGACTATTTTCGCCGTCTCACTCGGCGGACCTTTCTGGTTCGATATTCTTCAACGGGTTATGCAAGTCCGTTCCACAGGCCCAAAACCCGCAGAGCCGGGTAAATCCGACAGCCCGAAAAGTAAATGAAGTGTAACGATTAACTATCGACAGAGAGGGCATCATGATACTTACGCCAGCACAGAAAAGTCTCTGTGAACGAGTTTTGAATGCGTTTGAAACCGGCTCGGCCGAAGGCGATTACTCGGCTATTGCAATATTCCATGATGGTCCTCACGGGATCAGGCAGATCACTTACGGTCGTTCACAAACTACGGAATACAGCAAATTGCAGGATCTGGTGACCCGTTACGTTAATGCAAACGGGCGATTCAGTGCCGATCTTGCTCCGTTTGTTCCAAAGATAGGCAATATCGCACTGGTTGACAATGAACCGTTTAAGGACTTATTACGACGAGCAGGGCGCGATGACCCGATAATGAAATCGGTACAGGATCGGTTCTTTGATGAGCGCTATTATCTGCCTGCGCTGAAATGGGCACAGGACTTTGGTTTTAAAGATGCGCTCTCACTGCTGGTTATCTATGACTCGTTTGTTCATAGCGGCACTATTTTGACGTTCTTGCGCGCCCAGTTTCGTGAGGTGCCTCCAGCCAGTGGCGGTGATGAGCACACCTGGATTTCTCAGTATGTTGAAGTGAGAAATTCATGGTTAGCCAACCATAGCAACCCCGAACTTCATCCTACCGTTTATCGTACAAAATGTTTGCGATTTGAAATAGATCGTGGCAACTGGGATCTTTCGCAGGTCCCCATTAACGCCAACGGTATACTCGTCGGGCCCTCACCCGATATATCAGTCCCTCAGACGTCGATACCTCCGGTGGAACAACCCAGCGTTCCGTATTTTGGAGAGGAAGCACCCGTCTCTGGTTTTGCGGATAACGCCGCGTCGTTCGCAGCTGAAGAGTGGCATTTTTTTGGCGAACAGCGCTACAACCGTAATGGTGGCCTTATTCATTCCGGACACAAAGAAGGTGAGGATGACTGGTGGCAACGTGTTGGCCTGTATTGGGCAAAAATCGGGCGGGACGACCTGGACGGGCGAGATCATGACTGGCCGTGGTCGGCGGCGTTTATTTCATGGGTCATGCGTCAGGCTGGCGCGGGAGAGCGTTTTTCCTACTCTGCTTCGCATGCGACGTATATCAGCAAATCTATCCGCGACCGAAATCAGGGTAACGCCACGGCGTTGTACTGGGGATACCGACTGAACGAACGTAAACCGCAGGTTGGGGACCTGGTGTGTTGGGATCGCGATCCCGATAAGGTCGTTGATTACGATCATCAGCATCTTGGTAACTACAGCAGTCACACCGACTTAGTTGTTTCCGTTGGCACTAATGAGATTGAAATTATTGGCGGTAATGTTGGTAATTCGGTGACACGACGCCCGTTGGCGCTCACCGCCGACGGGTTCCTTGCCAGCGGTGTACAAGGAGGGGAAACGCTGTTTGCCATCATGGGGTATCGCGGAGAGTGAAAAATGAAACGATCTAATTTGGTGCTTAAATCCGCTGCCCGGCTGATGTTTTGTACTTTCCTTTTACTGAGTGGCTGTGCCTTATTCGTTTCACACTATGATGCAGGAGCGTACCAGAACTTCACAAATTTGAAGGCGTTCCACCTTAAATTTCTCGAAGATAATACCGCTAAACCCGGGAATACCTTTGATGAAGCTAAGGTAAAGGCTACCTGCGATACCGGGGACCTCAAGTTCCGTGAGGCGACCGAATATGCTGCAGGCAAACATGATGACTCACGTGTACGGGCTATTCATTACCTCGATAATGTCTTTGAGAGTGATTGCCGAATGGCGATGAAGGATAAAAAGTTATTTAGCGTCGTCTATGTGAACGAAAAAATTGATGTAGTTAAGTTGAGCTACGATCTGGCCATTCGGGGAGAAAGTTCCCGCGTGGGGTCTGTTGTAAAATAGGGGATGAAAAATGTCAGATATTGATGATGCCATGAATGCGATTAAAAATGAGGTTGCTGAATCTATTAAAGAACAGCTGAAAGCGCTCTTGCTCTCGGCAGCAAAAGATATGGATGAGGTAATAAACGATACAGGTAAGAAAATTGCGTACTGGCTGCGTCTTCGTGGGCAGGGAAAACTGAGTGACAGTGAACTGGAGGCGTTGCTCTACGCCAGAGATCAACTGCTGCGACAATATAAAAACACGGCGGCAATTACAGCAAGAGCTCAGGTTGAGAAGATTGCTATTTCGCTGGTTAATATTGTTCTCGACAAATTATTGGGCATTGCCTTTCACCAGAAATGAGGCACGGTATAGGGCGAATAGGGAGAAAAAACAGTCGGTTTTCTGCGTCACTGACGGACGTGGTACAGGGGTATCTCACTGAGAGACCACTATTTTTTATTACCCACAACCTATAAATATTACATATATTTCAATGGCATCTATTCTTAAGGTGGGCATGTTTAGCTAAACATGCCACAATAGACGCCGAAACCGGCTTAAATTTTCGCTAAATCAGGATATTAACTACCCATGAAGGGTAAATATAAAGCCGTATTGGCTCTACTCTTATTATTGACCCTTGTGCCGCTGACGTTATTGATGACGTTGGGCTTGTGGGTTCCTACACTGGCGGGCATCTGGTTGCCTGTCGATACGCGCATTGCGCTGGACGAGAGTCCACGGCTTACCCGACATGGGCTGCATATTCCCGAACTCCGTTATTTGGTGGATGATTGTCCACTCGCGCGTATCACCGAGGCGGATTTATCCCACCCCAGCCGCTGGTTGCTGAACGTCGGCAGTATTGAACTGGATTCCGCTTGCCTGGCTAAACTGCCGCAGACGGAGCCATCGCCCGCCGCGCCGAAAACGCTGGCAGAATGGCAATCCATGCTGCCCAACACCTGGATTAACATCGATAAACTTATTCTATCTCCGTGGCAGGAGTGGCAGGGCAAACTGTCACTTTCGCTGACGCCTGCCATCCAGCAAGTCAGTTATCAGGGCGAAAAGGTTAAATTTCAGGGACGTCTGCACGGACAAAATCTGACGGTCAACGAACTGTCTGTGGCGGCTTTTGAAGAGCAACCACCGGTGAAGCTGGTCGGGGAGTTTACGATGCCGCTGGTGCCCGACGGACTGCCGGTTGGCGGTCACGCGGTTGCCACCCTAAGCCTGCCGCAGGAGCCAACGCTTGTGGATGCAGAGCTGGAATGGCGAGAAAACAGCGGACAGCTGATCGTGATGGCGCGGGACAATGCAGATCCGTTGCTGGATCTGCCGTGGGAAATCACCCGCCAGCGGCTGACGGTGAGCGACGGGCGCTGGAACTGGCCCTATCAGGGCTTCCCGTTAAGCGGTCGTTTAGGCTTAAACGTCGAAAACTGGCAGGCCGGTGTGGAAAACGCGGTAGTCAGCGGGCGTTTGAACATTCTGACGCAGGGTGATGCAGGCAAGGGTAACGCGGTGTTAACCTTTGGTCCCGGCACGCTTGGCATGGACAACAGCGACATGCCGTTACAGCTAACCGGCGAGGCGAAGCAGGGTGATCTGATCTTTTATGCGATGTTACCCGCGACGCTCAGCGGCAGTCTGAGCGATCCGCAGCTGGCTTTTGAACCCGGCGCCCTGTTACGTTCTCGTGGTCGGATTATCGACTCGCTGGATATAGACGAAATTCGCTGGCCGTTGGCCGGTGTCAAGGTGACCCAACGCGGGGTGGATGGGCGGTTACAGGCTATTTTACGCGCCCATGAAAACCAGATGGGCGGTTTTGAGCTGCATCTTGATGGTCTGGCTAATGATTTCCTGCCTGACGCCGGTCGCTGGCAGTGGCGGTACTGGGGAGAGGGCAGTTTTACCCCGATGCACGCTCGCTGGGACGTGGCAGGCAAGGGGGAATGGCACGACAACACCGTCAAACTGTTTGACCTTTCTACCGGATTTGACCATCTGCAATACGGCACCATGCTGGTGGAAAATCCGCGTCTGGTGATGGATGAGCCGATCGTCTGGGTGCGAGACCCGATCCAGCCCACGTTTAGCGGGGCGCTGTCGCTGGACGCCGGGAAAACCACCTTCTCCGGTGGCAGTACTCTGCCGCCTTCAACCCTGAAGTTCAGCGTAGAAGGGAGCGACCCGACGATATTCCAGTTCAAAGGCCAACTGCATGCTGGCGCCATTGGCCCGGTCCAGTTGAACGGTCGCTGGGACGGGATCCGCTTGCGTGGTCAGGCCTGGTGGCCAAAACAGTCGCTCACTGTATTTCAGCCGCTGGTGCCACCGGACTGGAAGATGAACCTGCGCGAAGGCGAACTGTATGCTCAGGTTGCCTTCTCCGCCGCCGCAGAACAAGGCTTTGAGGCAGGCGGTCATGGCGTATTAAAAGGCGGTAGCGCCTGGATGCCCGACAACCAGATTAATGGCGTCGATTTTGTGCTGCCGTTTCGTTTTAGCGAAGGAGCATGGCAACTGGGCACGCGCGGGCCGATTTCATTGCGTATTGCAGAGGTGGTGAACCAGGTCACGGTGAAAAATATCACCGCGGATCTGCAAGGCGGCTATCCCTGGAGCGAAGATAATCCCTTACTGTTGAGCGATGTTAGCGCCGATTTGCTGGGCGGCAAGGTAGTGATGCAGCAACTGCGTATGCCACAACACGATCCGGCATTAGTGCGGGTGCAGAATATCTCGTCCAGCGAGTTGATTAGCGCGGTTAATCCCAAACAGTTTGCCATGTCCGGGCCGGTCAGCGGCGCATTGCCGCTCTGGTTAAACAATGAAAAATGGATTATCAAAGACGGCTGGTTGACCAACCCTGGGCCGATGACGTTGCGCATCGATAAAGACACGGCGGATGCGGTGGTCAAAGACAATATGGCGGCCGGTGCGGCGATAAACTGGCTGCGTTATATGGAAATCACCCATTCCTGGACGAAAATAAATCTTGATAACCTTGGCGTATTAACCATGCAGGCAGCCGTCACCGGCAATAGCCGGGTAGATGGCAAAGTCGGGACGGTGAATTTGAATTACACCCATGAAGAAAACGTCTTTACGTTATGGCGCAGTTTGCGTTTTGGCGACAATTTACAGGCATGGCTTGAGCAAAATGCAGCGCTGCCAGAAACCCATTGCCTGGAAGGCAAGGAATGTGAGGAACAACAATGAAAACTATTGCGGCCATGCTGGGACTGCTGGCGTCATCTTTGCTGGTAGGTTGCACCCCGCGTATTGAAGTCGCGGCGCCGAAAGAGCCCATCACCATCAATATGAACGTCAAAATCGAGCATGAGATCCATATTAAAGTCGATAAAGACGTCGAGAGCCTGTTGAAATCACGCAGTGATTTATTCTGAGGTGACGATGAAAAAAACGCTTAAAGTGACCCTGTTGCTCCTGAGTTTACTGAGCGCCAATGCGTTTGCGCTGACCCTGAATGAAGCCAGAAACCAGGGGCGGGTGGGTGAAACGCTCAATGGCTACCTTGTGGCATTGCAAACCGATGCTGAGACCCAGACGCTGGTGAGTGAGATAAACAAGGCGCGTAGCGCCAGCTACCAGCAACTGGCTGAGAGTAACAATATTCCTGTTGATGAAGTGGCAAAAATGGCCGGACAAAAACTGGTGGCGCGCGCTAAACCGGGGGAGTACGTCCAGGGCATTAACGGGAAGTGGTTGAAAAAGTAATCAACATATGTTTATTAAATCTCATTTTG
This sequence comes from Citrobacter sp. TBCS-14, assembly GCF_005280805.1. Lineage (NCBI taxonomy): Bacteria > Pseudomonadati > Pseudomonadota > Gammaproteobacteria > Enterobacterales > Enterobacteriaceae > Citrobacter > Citrobacter sp. TBCS-14. The sequence goes on along the minus strand of NZ_SZWM01000164.1, from coordinate 513,910 downwards.
AAATAATGGCAAGTATCAGGCAGGTAATGGTTAATTAATCCACTATAATTGCATCAATAAATTATCAAGGAGTGATGATGACGCTTTATCAGATAAAGCCTGCTTTCCAGGCGCTTTTACGCCCGCTCATGTTCTGGTTAGATAAAAAAAGCGTCACCGCCAATCACGTCACACTGGCCGCGATGGCGCTTTCTTTTATCACTGGTGCTGTGCTGTTTATCTTCCCCGAACCTAAACTTTTCATTCTTTTACCCATCGTTTTATTTATACGCATGGCGCTCAATGCGCTGGACGGCATGCTGGCGCGTGAATGTAACCAACAATCCCGCTTGGGCGCTATTCTCAATGAAACCGGGGATATTCTCTCCGATCTCGCGTTGTATCTGCCGTTTATGCTGCTTTCCGGCAGTAATGCGCTGCTGGTACTGGTTATGCTGTTTTGTGCTTTGATGACGGAATTCTGCGGTGTGCTGGCGCAAACCATCAATGGCGTGCGCAGCTATGCCGGACCGTTCGGCAAAAGCGACAGGGCGCTGGTGTTCGGTACATGGGGGCTGGTGCTGGCGCTGTGGCCGCAGGTGGCGCAGTGGAATAACGTTATTTGGGGCATTGCCACGCTATTGCTGCTGTGGACTATCGTTAACCGCTGTAAGAGCGCATTACGTGACGAGGGGGCGAAATGATGCTGCTGGAAAAATCGCTGGCGGTGATTTTTGCCCTGCTGGTGATAGCGACACTGGCAAACGGTCTGCTGGTGTGGCGTCGACCGGGTAAAGACTGGCGTGAGCTGACGCTGCGTATTCGCACCTGGTGGGTGATCATTGTACTGTTTTCACTGGCTATCTTAAGCCCGCCCTGGCTGGCGTTGACCTTCTTCGCGCTGGTGAGCTTTATGGCGTTAAAAGAGTTTTTAACGCTGGCCCCATCGCGCCAGACCGACCGTATGCCGCTGTTGTGGATGTTTATTGCGATCCCCATTAACTACTGGCTGATTGGTATCAACTGGTACGGCATGTTCGTGGTGTTTATTCCGGTGTATGCGTTCTTATTCTTGCCGGTGCGCATGGTGATTGCTGGCGATACGCAGGGATTTTTACGCTACGCCTCCCAGCATCACTGGAGCTTGATGACCACCGTGTTTGCGTTCAGTCACGTGGCGTTTTTGCTGGTGCTGCCTGATGACGGCAAGCAGACCGGGGCACTGCTGGTGCTGTTCCTCGTCGGCTTAACGGAATTCAACGACATTGCCCAGTACCTGTGGGGAAAATCAATGGGCCGTATCAAGGTGATCCCTAAGATCAGCCCCAATAAGACCCTGGCGGGACTGGTTGGCGGTGTGGCAACCACCACGCTTGCGGCGGCGGTGCTGGGCCCGCTCATGACACCGTTAAGCATCCCGATGGCGATGCTGGCAGGGCTTATTATCGGCATCAGCGGTTTCTGTGGCGATGTGGTGATGTCGGCCATTAAGCGCGATATTGGCGTGAAAGACAGCGGTACACTGTTGCCAGGTCACGGCGGTATTCTCGACCGGCTGGACTCGCTGATCTTCACCGCCCCGGTATTTTTCCACTTCATTCGCTATTTTTACTATTAACGTATGATCAACACATTGCTACGAACGCTGTTTACGCTGTGCATCGTCTGGCCGGTAATTTGGCTGTGGCTTGGGCTGCGCGTCAGGCACCGTGATCGCTTGCCGCAGCAGGGGCCGGCGATTGTGGTTGCGAATCACAACAGTCATATGGATGTTTTTGCGCTGCTGTCGCTGTTTGCGCTGCGCCGTCAGGGGGCCATCCATCCGGTGGCCGCCGCTGACTATTTTCTGCGTAATAAATGGATGGCCTGGTTTGCGCTTAATATTCTCAACATTATTCCGATTACGCGTAAGGGCGGCGAAGCTGACCCGCTCGCACAGTGTGAACAGGCCTTACGCGACGGCAAGATCTTGATCCTTTTCCCTGAAGGTACCCGCGGCGAACCGGGAATACTGGCACCACTGAAATCCGGCATCTGGCACCTCAGTCAGCGTATGCCGTCGGTACCGATTATTCCCGTCTGGCTGCGCGGAACGGAGCACGTGATGGCGAAGGGGAATCGTATTCCTCTGCCGCTGTTTATTGACGTCAACATTGGCAGACCGTTGGTCGCGCAGAGCGATAAACGCGTTTTTATGGACGATCTCAGACAGCAGCTGGTGCTGCTACAGCAACAAACTACAGGACCGCACCCTCATGACTAACATTCGAGTGCCCGATGAACGTCCATTTTTGACCAGCGACAACACCGCGCTGTTTTTCCGCCACTGGCCGGCATTAGCAGCAGGTCCTGCGCCAAAAGTGATTGTCCTGTTTCATCGCGGACACGAACACTCCGGGCGTTTGCAACACATTGTCGATGAGCTTGCGATGCCGGACACCGCGTTCTATGCCTGGGATGCGCGCGGTCACGGGCAGTCGCCAGGACCGCGCGGATATAGCCCGTCGCTTGCACGTTCGGTGCAGGATGTCGAGGAGTTCGTGCGCTTTGCCGCTGCTGACAGCCAGGCTGCAATGGAGGATGTGGTGGTGGTGGCGCAAAGCGTGGGTGCGGTGCTGGCAGCGACCTGGGCTCATGATTATGCGCCTTCCATTCGTGGGCTGGTGCTGGCGTCCCCGGCGTTCAAAGTCAAACTGTACGTACCGTTTGCCCGTCCGGGGCTGGCCTTAATGCATCGCCTGCGCGGCCTGTTTTTCGTCAACTCCTACGTCAAGGGCAAATACCTGACGCACGATCCTGAGCGCGTGGCGAGTTTTAACCAGGATAAACAGATCACCCGGGCGATTGCGGTGAACATCCTGCTCGATCTCTATAAAACGGCGGAGCGTATTGTCAGCGATGCCAGCGCCATTACTCTGCCTGTACAGCTGTTGGTTTCCGGGGATGATTTTGTGGTCCATCGCCAGCCGCAAATTGATTTTTACCAACGCCTCAGAAGCCCACTCAAGGAACTGTACGTGTTGCCGGGTTTTTATCACGACACACTGGGTGAAAAAGACCGGCATCTGGCGTTCGACAAAATGCGTGATTTTATCGACACGCTGTACGCGATGCCGCCGCAGCGCTTTGACTACCGTAATGAAGACCGCTGGAGCCCCGGAGCAGATAGCTGGCGGCTGCTTAGTGGCGGACCTGCGCCGTATTCGCTTGACGATATTGCCTATCGTGGCCTGCGCTATGGGATGAAATTACTCGGGACGCAATCAACGGGCGTGCGTCTGGGGTTTGAGACCGGTTTTGATTCGGGTAGTACGTTGGATTATGTCTATCGCAACCAGCCTCAGGGCAGCAGCGCGCTGGGTCGGCTGATTGACAAAAACTACCTGAACAGCGTGGGCTGGAAGGGGATCCGCCAGCGCAAGGTTCATTTGCAGATGCTGATCCGCCAGGCGGTGGCGCAACTGGCAGAGCAAGGAACCGCAGTGCATGTAGTGGATATCGCGGCCGGACACGGGCGCTATGTGCTTGACGCACTGGAAGGCGAAGCGGCGGTCAACTCGATTTTGCTGCGCGATTACAGCGAACTGAATGTTAAGAAAGGCAGTGAGATGATCGCCAGCCGCGGTATGGCTGAAATTGCCCGCTTCGAGCAGGGCGATGCCTTCAACCGCGAACAGCTGGCGTCGCTGGAACCGCGTCCCACATTAGGTATTGTTTCTGGGTTATATGAACTCTTCCCTGAAAATACGCTGGTACGTAATTCGCTCGCCGGGCTGGCTGACGCGATTGCCCCTGGAGGCGTACTGATCTACACCGGGCAGCCCTGGCATCCGCAGTTAAAAACCATCGCCTGGTCGTTGACCAGTCACAAAGATGGCAAAGCCTGGGTGATGCGCGTGCGTACGCAAGGGGAAATGGATGCGCTGGTGCGGGAAGCCGGGTTTGATAAGTGCACGCAGCTGATTGATGAGTGGGGGATTTTCACTGTCTCGCTGGCGGTGCGCCGTGGGGGCTGAACGCCGTAAGGTGATGGTACAGGCGGTGGGCTGGCTAATGCTGCTGGCGCCTTTTTTCTTTCTTACCTATGGCAAGGTCAATCAGTTTACTGCCTGGCAGGACACGCAGCATGACAATGTGGGCAGCATCGTGTTTGGCTGGGAGTCCGCCATTCCCTTTCTTCCGTGGACTATTCTGCCGTACTGGAGTCTGGATCTGTTTTACGGATTGTCACTGTTTGTCTGCACCACGCGCGTTGAACAGCGGCGGCTGGTGCTGCGTCTGTTCCTGGCGTCGGTGATTGCCTGCGTCGGTTTTTTGCTGTTTCCACTCCAGTTTAGCTTTACGCGCCCGGAGGTCAGCGGCGCGGCAGGCTGGCTGTTTGCTCAGCTTGAACAGTTCGACTTGCCGTATAACCAGTCCCCGTCGCTGCATATTATTCTCTGCTGGCTGCTGTGGCGGCATTTCAGTCATCACCTCAGTGGGGGTTGGCGCAGGTTATGTGACGGTTGGTTCTTGCTGATCGCCGTGTCGGTACTCACCACCTGGCAGCATCATTTTATCGATATCATTACCGGGCTGGCGGCAGGCATGCTGATTGACTGGATGGTGCCGGAAAAACGTTGCTGGCGCTGGCGCAAACCGGATGCGGCGCGCTTAAGGCTGATGCGTCGTTATTTGTCGGGTGCCGCGTTATGCACTATTGCCAGCGTATGGCTAACGCCCTGGCTGCTGTGGCCTGCTGTATCGTTGCTGATGGTGAGCTATGGCTACGGCGGATTCGGCGCGGCGACCACGGGCAAAGATGAACAAGGGCGACTGCCGCCTGCCGTGTACGGGCTGACGCTGCCCTGGCGAGTAGGGATGTGGCTGTCGATGCGCGGATTTACCCGCCGTCTGCCACCGCTGAGCAACATTACCGCTGGCGTCTATCTCGGTAGTTTTCCACGCCGCATACCTGAACAAAACGCGGTACTTGACCTGACCTTTGAATTTGCGCGCGGGCATGCTACTTCCATGCGCGCCTACGCTTGCGTCCCGATGCTGGATCTGGTGATCCCGAGCGACGCCGAGTTACAACAGGCGGTAGACTGGCTGGAAACGCTACATAAAGAGCAGGGGACCGTACTGGTACACTGCGCGCTGGGGCTGTCGCGCAGTGCGATGGTGGTTGCGGCGTGGTTGTTGCAATGCGGCCATGTGGCAACCGTTGAGCAGGCGGTGGCGTATATTCGCGAACGTCGGGCGCAGGTGGTGCTGACGGATAAACATCTGGAGAGGCTGCAGCAATGGCAACAGAAAGTGACGGTGTAACGAATGATGAGGCGCTGCACCGCGATTTGCTACGACACACGCTGGAAAGCTGGCGTTTCATCCTGCTTTTTAGCGTCCCACCCATGGTGTGGGCGATCGTTGTCGCACCGTCGGGGGGGCTACGTGCGGTTATCGCGCTGTTGTGCGCCATTGTCTGGTTTGGCTGCTGGCGCCTGTGGCTTGATGCCCGCTACTTTTCGCTGCTCAATGTGCAAAACAACGTGCAGGCCGGAGAGGCACTCTTTGCCATCTGGCAGCGCGACAAGCTGAGGACGCTGAGCCTGACCGAGCGCCAGGCGGGGGCATTGGCGCAGTTTCGGCGTACGCTTTATTGGGTTGCTGCGCTGTGGGCGGCCTGGTTGATGATGCTGGTGTAGCGTTTTCGCCAGCGCAATAGTTGCCACACTAGACGGTGTTGATGCTGATATATTCCCTCTCCTGTGTCTCCTGGAGTGAAAACATGTGGCTTCTCAAGTGGTATGTCTGGAATCGTTGGCTGTTCAAACTGTTAAGCCGGGATGTTGCGGAGCCTGAACAATTTTTGTGCCATTGCTGGGAAGAGAATCTGGCGAAATGCCGGGAGTATTCGATAATCTGGCGTGATATCAATCGTATTCACGGCAAGCAGATGCGGATGCGGGCAAAGAAGTAAAATTGGGTGGGTTAAAAACCCTCCCACCGGATGGCGAGAGGGTGAATTATCAGGCAGCGACGACGCTATCGATGGCGGCTTTGGCGTCAGACTGTGCTTTGGTCGCCACTTCCGGACCGTACGCGATACCTTCTGCGAACACGAAGTTCACATCGGTGATGCCGATAAAGCCCAGGAAGGTCGACAGATATGGGGTAACCAGGTCAGTCGGCGTATCTTTATGGATACCGCCACGGCTGGTGACAATAACTGCACGTTTACCGGTCACCAGACCTTCCGGCCCTTTCTCGGTGTAACGGAAGGTTACGCCAGCACGCGCAATCAGATCGAAATAGTTTTTCAACTGCGTCGGGATGTTGAAGTTATACATCGGCGCGGCGATCACAATCACGTCATGGGCTTTCAGCTCAGCAATCAGCTCATCAGACAGCGCCAGTGCTTCCTGTTGACGCGGCGTCAGCGGCGTATCGCTCGGGCGCATTGCACCTACCAGTTCGCCGTCCAGTACCGGAACAGGATTTGCCGCCAGGTCACGGATGGTGATGTCGTCAGCAGAGTGCTTTTCACGCCACTGTTCAACAAAATAATCAGACAACTGACCAGACTGAGAGTACCCTGCCAGAATACTGGATTTAAGAACTAATACCTTGCTCATGGGTGTTTCCTTTTATGTGTTTGAAGGGGATGTGCCCCGTTGCTTGTTGACACTTTATTCACAATCCTGCCGCAGTGATAGCGCAATATATCGAATCCTATGTTCGAAATTATTGAACAACACATGAAAAGCGCCGATGTGGTACTCTATACCTATCATCTTAAAGAGATTTAACCCGGCAGAGCACTGCCCTCTAACGCTATGACAGAACAACAAAAAATAACCTTCAACATGCTACAGCAGCAGCTGGAATCACTGATGCTGCGCGACAAACAGCGTTTCTCCCGCCGCCTGCACGGCGTGAAGAAGGTTAAAAATCCTGATGCACAACAGGCCATTTACCAGGAGATGGCAAAAGAGATTGAACAGGCTGCCGGTAAAGTTGTGCTGCGTGAAGCGGCACGACCGGACATTACCTACCCGGAAAACCTGCCTGTTAGCCAGAAAAAACAAGACATCCTGGACGCGGTTCGCGACCATCAGGTGGTGATTGTTGCCGGGGAAACCGGCTCCGGTAAAACCACCCAGTTACCGAAAATCTGTATGGAGCTGGGGTGTGGGGTGAAGGGGCTTATCGGCCATACCCAGCCGCGTCGACTGGCGGCGCGTACCGTAGCTAACCGTATCGCCGAAGAGCTGCAAACTGAGCCGGGCGGCTGCATCGGGTATAAAGTGCGTTTCAGCGACCATGTTAGCGATAACACCATGGTTAAGCTGATGACGGACGGTATCCTGCTGGCGGAGATCCAGCAGGATCGCATGCTGATGCAGTACGACACCATCATCATCGATGAAGCCCACGAGCGCAGCCTGAACATCGATTTTCTGCTCGGCTATCTGAAAGAGCTGCTGCCGCGTCGCCCGGATCTGAAAGTCATTATCACCTCGGCGACCATCGACCCTGAGCGTTTTTCAAAGCATTTCAATAACGCGCCAATTATCGAAGTCTCCGGTCGAACGTACCCGGTGGAAGTGCGCTACCGTCCGATTGTTGAAGATGCGGACGACACCGAGCGCGATCAGCTGCAGGCGATTTTTGACGCGGTGGATGAACTGGGACGTGAAAGCCAGGGCGATATTCTGATCTTCATGAGTGGCGAGCGTGAGATCCGCGACACCGCCGATGCGCTGAATAAGCTGGATTTACGCCACACCGAAGTGTTGCCGTTGTATGCGCGACTCTCCAACAGCGAGCAGAACCGGGTGTTCCAGTCGCACAGCGGACGCCGTATTGTGCTGGCGACCAACGTGGCGGAAACCTCACTGACCGTGCCGGGGATCAAGTACGTCATTGACCCGGGTACCGCGCGTATCAGCCGCTATAGCTTCCGCACCAAAGTTCAGCGCTTGCCCATTGAACCGGTATCGCAGGCCTCCGCCAACCAGCGTAAAGGCCGCTGCGGACGCGTATCTGAAGGGATCTGTATTCGTTTGTATTCCGAAGACGACTTCCTGTCGCGCCCGGAATTTACCGATCCGGAAATTTTGCGTACCAACCTGGCCTCCGTCATTTTGCAAATGACCGCGCTGGGGCTGGGCGATATCGCCGCGTTCCCGTTCGTGGAAGCGCCGGATAAACGCAATATTCAGGACGGTGTGCGCCTGCTGGAAGAGCTGGGCGCAATCACCACTGATGAACAGCAAACCGCATATAAACTCACGCCGTTGGGCCGCCAGCTCAGTCAGTTGCCGGTGGATCCGCGTCTGGCGCGGATGGTGCTGGAAGCGCAGAAGCATGGCTGCGTGCGTGAGGCGATGATTATTACCTCGGCGCTGTCCATTCAGGATCCGCGTGAGCGTCCGATGGACAAACAGCAGGCGTCTGACGAAAAACACCGTCGATTCCACGACAAAGAGTCCGACTTCCTCGCCTTTGTGAACTTGTGGAATTACCTTGGCGAGCAGCAAAAAGCGCTGTCGTCGAATCAGTTCCGCCGCCAGTGTAAACTCGATTTCCTCAACTATCTGCGCGTGCGTGAATGGCAGGATGTTTACACCCAGCTACGTCAGGTGGTGAAAGAGTTAGGGATCCCGGTTAACAGCGAGCCTGCTGAGTATCGGGAGATCCACGTCGCGCTGCTGACCGGTTTACTGTCGCATATCGGGATGAAAGATGCCGATAAGCAGGAATTTACCGGCGCGCGTAACGCTCGTTTTTCGATCTTCCCCGGCTCCGGTTTGTTCAAAAAACCGCCGAAGTGGACGATGGTGGCAGAACTGGTGGAAACCAGCCGACTGTGGGGACGTATTGCCGCGCGTATTGACCCTGAGTGGGTGGAGCCGGTTGCCCAGCATTTGATCAAACGCTCGTACAGTGAACCGCACTGGGAGCGCGCGCAGGGTGCGGTGATGGCGACAGAAAAAGTCACCGTCTACGGGCTGCCGATTGTCGCGGCGCGTAAGGTCAACTACAGCCTGATAGACCCTGCGCTGTCACGCGAACTGTTTATCCGTCACGCGCTGGTGGAAGGCGACTGGCAGACCCGGCATGCGTTTTTCCGCGACAACCTGAAGCTGCGGGCGGAAGTGGAAGAGTTAGAACACAAATCACGCCGCCGCGATATCCTGGTCGATGATGAAACGCTGTTTGAATTTTACGACCAGCGCATCAGCCATGATGTGGTTTCTGCCCGCCATTTTGATAGCTGGTGGAAAAAGGTCAGCCGTGAAACGCCGGACCTGCTCAACTTTGAAAAGAGCATGCTCATCAAAGAGGGCGCGGAAAAAATCAGCAAGCTGGATTACCCGAACTTCTGGCATCAGGGCAATCTCAAGCTACGACTGAGCTATCAGTTTGAACCCGGCGCTGACGCCGACGGTGTCACCGTACATATTCCGCTGCCGCTGTTAAACCAGGTCGAAGAGTCCGGGTTTGAATGGCAAATTCCGGGGCTGCGTCGTGAACTGGTGATCGCCTTGATTAAATCGCTGCCGAAGCCGGTGCGACGCAACTTTGTGCCAGCGCCAAACTATGCGGAAGCGTTTTTAGGCCGCGTAACGCCGCTGGAACTGCCGTTGCTGGACTCGCTGGAGCGCGAACTGCGCCGGATGACTGGCGTTACCGTTGACCGCGACGACTGGCACTGGGATCAGGTGCCCGATCACCTGAAAATCACCTTCAGGGTGGTGGATGATAAAAACAAGAAGCTGCAGGAAGGTCGTTCGCTGCAGGCGTTGAAAGACACGCTGAAAGGCAAAGTGCAGGAAACGCTGTCGGCGGTGGCGGATGACGGCATCGAACAGAGCGGGCTGCACATCTGGAGCTTCGGCCAGTTGCCGGAAAGCTACGAGCAAAAACGCGGTAACTATAAAGTCAAAGCGTGGCCCGCGCTGGTGGATGAACGCGACAGCGTGGCTATCAAATTGTTTGATAATCCGCTGGAACAACAGCAGGCTATGTGGAGCGGGTTACGCCGTCTGCTGCTGCTGAATATTCCGTCGCCCATCAAGTATCTGCACGAGAAGTTGCCGAATAAAGCCAAGCTGGGGCTGTACTTTAACCCGTACGGCAAAGTGCTGGATTTGATTGATGACTGTATTTCTTGTGGTGTGGATCGATTAATCGACGCCAACGGCGGCCCGGTGTGGACGGAAGAGGGCTTTGCGGCGCTGCACGAAAAAGTGCGCGCCGAACTGAACGACACCGTGGTGGAGATTGCCAAGCAGGTCGAACAGATCCTGACGGCGGTGTTCAATATCAATAAACGCCTGAAAGGCCGCGTGGACATGACCATGGCGCTGGGGCTTTCGGATATCAAAGCGCAAATGGGCGGACTGGTTTACCGTGGATTCGTTACCGGCAACGGCTTCAAACGCTTGGGCGATACGCTGCGTTATTTGCAGGCTATCGAGAAACGTCTGGAGAAACTGGCCATCGATCCGCACCGCGATCGTGCGCAGATGCTGAAAGTGGACAGCGTGCAGCAGGCCTGGCAGCAGTGGTTCAATAAACTGCCGCCCGCGCGTCGCGAAGATGACGATGTCAAAGAGATCCGCTGGATGATAGAAGAACTGCGCGTCAGCTACTTTGCCCAGCAGCTTGGTACGCCGTATCCGATTTCGGATAAGCGTATCCTGCAGGCGATGGATCAGATTACGGGTTAACGCGTGGTGGGGCTGTAGGCCGGATAAGGCGACGCCGCCATCCGGCGATATACGGTGCAGTGCCTGATGGTGCTGCACTTATCAGGCTTACTGAACCCGGTAAAGAATAAACACCAGGAGTCATGAACATGAGACAGTTTCCGCCACTCTCCGCCAGCACCCTTACGGCGATTAACACCGTGGGGCAATGGCTGGCGCAGAATGATTTCGCCGAAAATATCACGGTTCAGGCTGATTGCGTGATTCTGGCCGGGAATGCGGTGATCCCGACCATCGACGCGGCGTGTCGGATTGCGAAAGAACAACAGGTTCCGTTGCTGATTAGTGGCGGTATCGGTCATTCCACGACCTTTCTGTACGCCGCCATCGCGCAGCACCCACGCTATAACACCCTGCGTACCGCCGGACGCACAGAAGCGGCGATCCTTGCCGATATCGCACACCAGTTCTGGCACATTCCCGGTGAGACGATTTGGGTGGAGGACCAATCCACCAACTGTGGGGAGAATGCCCGCTTTAGCTGTGCGTTACTGCGTCAGGCAACCCAGACCATGGAAACCGTGATTGTGGTGCAGGACCCCACCATGCAGCGCCGCACCATGGCGACTTTTGAGCGCGTCACGCGTGACGATCCGCAGGCGCCGCGCTGGCTCAGCTTCCCTGGTTTTGTCCCTGCGTTAACGCTACAGGGCGACGGCGTGGATTTCGCACCAACCGCTGAAGGTCTGTGGTCGGTGGACCGCTACCTGTCTCTTATTACCGGTGAGCTTCCGCGTCTGCGTGATGATGAAACTGGCTATGGACCCCGTGGTCGCGATTTTATTACGCATGTGGATATTCCGCCGACCGTCGAACAAGCAGGGTTACATCTGCAACGCGATGCCGCGCTGATTGACTTCCTGAACAGCCGCTCTCTGTAATCTCTGCTGCCCGTTTGTCGCTTTTTTTGTGCAAACGGGCATTCATCCCGCCGGTTTTTTCTCGTCACCACGACGTTGCTTGACGCTTTTATGAAGCGGCTCACAGAACCACCATCGCAGTGGCAATGTGTTATGCATGATTGATATTAATTAACAATAGTTTTACTTTTTAAAAACAAATCAATCACAGGAGCAACGCATGTCAGTACCCGTACAACATCCTATGTATATCGATGGGCAGTTCGTGACCTGGCACGATGACGCCTGGATTGATGTCGTCAATCCGGCGACGGAAGAGGTCATTTCCCGTATTCCTGATGGACGTGCTGAGGATGCGCGCAAAGCGATTGACGCAGCGCATCGCGCCCAGCCTGAGTGGGAGGCGCTGCCCGCCATTGAACGCGCCAGCTGGCTACGCAAGATTTCCGCCGGGATCCGTGAGCGAGCTGGTGAAATTAGCGCGCTTATCGTGGCGGAAGGCGGCAAAATCCAGCAACTGGCGGATGTTGAAGTCGCGTTTACCGCCGACTATATCGATTACATGGCGGAGTGGGCTCGCCGCTATGAAGGCGAGATCCTGCAAAGCGATCGTCCGGGCGAGAACATCCTGCTGTTTAAACGCGCCCTTGGCGTAACCACGGGCATTCTGCCGTGGAACTTCCCGTTTTTCTTGATTGCCCGTAAGCTGGCTCCCGCCTTGCTGACCGGGAATACCATTGTCATTAAGCCAAGCGAGTTTACGCCGAACAACGCTATCGCTTTTGCCAAAATTGTCGATGACATCGGCCTGCCGCGCGGGGTGTTTAACCTGGTGCTCGGACGGGGAGAAACGGTGGGTCAGGAGTTGGCCGGGAACCCGAAAGTGGCGATGGTCAGCATGACCGGCAGCGTAGTGGCCGGTGAGAAAATTATGACAGCGGCGGCGAAAAATATCACCAAAGTGTGCCTGGAGTTGGGCGGTAAAGCCCCGGCTATCGTGATGGATGATGCGGACCTCGAGCTGGCCGTGAAGGCGATTGTCGATTCCCGCGTGATTAATACCGGGCAGGTGTGTAACTGCGCCGAGCGCGTGTATGTCCAGAAGGGGATTTACGATCAGTTTGTTAATCGCCTGGGCGAGGCGATGAAAGCGGTGCAGTTTGGCAATCCTGCGGAACGTAAGGACATTGCGATGGGGCCGTTGATTAACGCCGCGGCGCGGGAGCGTGTGGAGCAGAAAGTTGCGCGTGCGGTGCAGGAAGGGGCCCGCGTGGCGCTGGGGGGCAAAGCGGTTGAGGGGAAAGGGTATTACTACCCGCCAACGTTATTGCTGGATGTGCGCCAGGAGATGGCGATTATGCACGAAGAAACCTTTGGCCCGGTGCTGCCAGTGGTGTCGTTTGACGCCCTGGATGAGGCGATTGCGATGGCTAACGACAGCGACTACGGTCTGACCTCATCGATTTACACGCAAAACCTGAACACGGCGATGAAGGCGATTAAAGGGCTGAAATTCGGCGAAACCTATATCAACCGTGAAAACTTCGAAGCGATGCAGGGCTTCCACGCAGGCTGGCGCAAGTCCGGTATCGGCGGGGCAGATGGCAAGCACGGTCTGAACGAGTACCTGCAAACGCAGGTGGTTTATCTGCAATCCTGATATTTTTGCCGGGTTGGTTTAGCGACCTACCCGGCATAATCATTACACCTTGCTGGCTATCCAGTTCATCATCATCTCCGGCCAGATGGCCAGCGGCAGTCCTTGCGTATCACGAATGCCGAACCCATGCTTGCCCCGTTCAAACAGATGCATTTCAACCGGTACGCCGAGCTTGCGCAGCGCAGTAAACAAGACCAGGCTGTTCTCGACTTTGACCGCTGGATCGTCAATCGCATGCAGCAGGAAGGCGGACGGCGTGGTGTCATCCGCTCTTTCTTCCAGGGAGTAGTGGTGAATGTCTTGCTCTGCGGGCGCGGCGCCAACCAGCTCAAGACGTGAGCCCGGATGGGCGACACCTTCCCGCAGGCTAATCACCGGATAAACCAGCGCCATGAAAGCAGGGCGAGTGGGCTGTTCATCAATGCTATCCATCGGCGCATACACCGATTCTGCAAAGCGGGTTCCCAGGCTGGCGGCGACGTGCCCCCCGGAGGAAAACCCCAGTACGCCGAGACGGAGCGGATCGATTTTCCACTGCTGTGCGTTGGCGCGAATGTAGCGGATGGCGCGCTGGGCATCGGCCAGCGGTGCGTTTGATGCTTCCTCGTGACCGTCTCCCGGCATGCGATAGGTCATCACAAACAGGGTATAGCCACGCGCGGTAAAGAACGGTGCCAGCGCGCTGCCTTCTTTATCCATCACAACGCGACGATAAGAACCGCCAGGGGTGACCAGGATCCCCACGCCGTTCGGTTTGGCGGGGGCGTAGACGGTAATTTCAGGGGCGCGAATGCCGGTTACCGCGCGGTCGTAGTCTGACGTTCCGGTGTGCCGGGGTTCAGGCGTAAATACCGCATCGCTATTTTTTGCTCCGGGGGCTTCGCCCTGCGGCCATATCGGGTAGGTGGTCGCGTGGGCAACGGCTTGCGCCATCATATTCTCTAATGTTTCACGGCTCAGTGCTTCCATTACGTTGCTCCCTCAGTGGCAAAGGGTAGCTATAACATAATTAATACATTGAAAACGGGGAACGATTCACAACGTCTTGAATTCGCGAGAAATAAAAAGGGGTATACGTTATTCCACCTCATGCCTGGACGCGTGGGCACCTTCCAGCTGTTCCTGTTTGCGAAATGCACTGGGTGACAGACCTACCGCACGATGAAAATCCCGTGAGAAATGCAGCGGATCGTTGTATCCCACCTGAACCGCAATTCGGCTGATACTTTCCTGAGTTTCCACCAGTAAGCGTCGTGCCTGGGAAAGACGATAATTCTTCAGCCATTTGAGCGGGCTTTGATTAAACGTTGCCTGGAATAAGCGAAAAAGCTGCGACTTACTCACCTGACAATAATGCATAAACTTTTCGATATCCCACTCATCGTTGTAATGACTGTGGATTTGGTACAGCAGTTTGCCCAGCCCCCGATGGGTGATCACCTGTGACTGCGCGGCGTCGTGGCTCCGGTTTTCCAGCAGGGTAAAAATCAGCTGGCTGCACAGCATATCGCAGTAAGCGTCGGTCACCAGGGTGTAGCTGTTCATACGAGCAAAAATATGGTGATAAATTTCAACAACTTTTTCTGGATCCGCAAACTGGAATACTGGGCGCTGAGGGACATCCATTATCTGCATGATATTATTCAATTTCGATCCCTCTATTCGCAGCCAGAGGATCTCCCATGGGTCGCCTTTATCGGGGAAATGTTCGTGCGGCCAGCGTACTGGCAGCCAGGCCAGTTGCCCCTGACTCACTGGATATAACCGATCCTCAATACGAATAAAACCCGCACCGCGCAGGCAAAAGATCAACTCATGGCCGACGACCGACTGGCGATGAACGCGGAAATCTGCGGCAGTATCTATATGGCCGGCGCGTAAAATTCGATAGTTAATCAAGGGTGAAAACTCATCGGAGCCACGATACCAGTTGGCAATTATGCGGGTCCGTTGTTTTTGCGTGGGCATGGCTGGCCTTTGGCATTGTGTTTTTGATGCGTCCGTTGTACTCACCATGGTGGCACTTTTTCCCAGCCAGCATGCCTTTTACATGAACAATTTTTGAACTCACTCACATTTCCATTGACATGAAAATTTCATCCATGTTTCAGGGAATCCTGCCCATCACGCTTATCGTCAGCCCCGGCTAAAGTAACGTCATCTTCACTGTGTTCTTACAATTTTTTTACTTACCACACAGGAGCTGTCCATGATTGATTTTAACGACCCGCGTCAGATCGCAAAGGCGATTCAGTACACCAACGTCAACCCGGATTTGACGCGTGAAGGGGTGATTCAACATCTGGAAACCTGCATGCAGTACCAGTTTGATGCCGCCATGATTGCACCTTGCTGGGTGGCTCTTGCAAAAGAGATACTGAAAGGAAGCGGCGTGCGCGTGGCGACGACCGTTAATTTCCCGATGGCTAACGATACGACGGCAATGAAAGTGGCGGTGGTGCGCGAACTGGCGAAGCAGGGCGCGGATGAGTTCGACTTCCCGCCGAATCCTGGCTATTTGCTGGGCGGCCAGGACGATCTCTATTTTGATGAGTTGAAGACCGTGACCCATGTGGCCCATGACCTCGGTATGAAGGTGAAAGCCATGCTGGAGTTTGGATTTATTACCGAAGAGGCATTGAAAATCAAAGCAACACGCTATGCTTTCGAAGCTGGTATTGACTGGGTGAAGCAGTCCAGCGGTTGGGGTAAGGGGGGGTGTGAAGCGACGGTAGAAGATGTCCAGCTTCTCAAAGCCCATATTCAGTTACCGTGTCGGGTAAAAGTATCCGGTAAGGTCAATACCCTGGAAAAAATGAAAACGATGTTCGAAGCCGGGGCGGAACTGGTCGGCACCAGTTCCGGACCTGAACTGGTAAAAGGTCTGACAGGGGATATTAACGCTTATTAACGTATGGCCGTCGCAGCCTGGCTGCGATGG
Source organism: Citrobacter sp. TBCS-14 (assembly GCF_005280805.1). Classification (NCBI taxonomy): domain Bacteria; kingdom Pseudomonadati; phylum Pseudomonadota; class Gammaproteobacteria; order Enterobacterales; family Enterobacteriaceae; genus Citrobacter; species Citrobacter sp. TBCS-14. The sequence continues at coordinate 497,710 of NZ_SZWM01000164.1, read as the reverse complement.
CGCATTGTTATGCCATTGTCAGGTGAAAAGGAGAATGACTGATGAGTATTTTTATCCTTGGTAGCTATGCCAAAGCGCTGGTCATGACGGCTGAACGTATTCCGCTGGCGGGCGAGACATTAATCGGCACCGACTTCCGCCAGACCTGGGGAGGAAAGGGGTCGGATATGGCCGTACAGGCGGCCCGACTCGGAGCCCACGTGGCCTATGCAGGTGTGGTCGGCGACGATACGTTTGGCCATGAATTCGTCGCGTTAATGCGTGAAGAAGGCGTCAATATTGAAGCGCTGACCTTAACGCCCGAGCTGCCCACCGGCGCTGGATTGATCATTAAAGATAATCAGGCCCGTAACGTGATCGTCGTGGATATGGGGGCCAATAAGCTTTTCACTCCGGCGCGGGTGGACGAAGCACAAGTGCAAATGGCGCAGAGCAAAGTTGTGCTGGCACAACTGGAAATCCCGCTAGAAACCGCACTCTATGGCCTGACACTCGCCAAACAGCTTGGAAAGATTACCATTTTGAATCCGGCGCCCGCCTGTGACCTGCGCGGCGTGAATCTTCGCCATATCGATTACCTGACGCCGAATGAAACCGAAGCGCGCGTTGCGCTAGGACTGGCTCCGGACGATGGGCGCAGTAACCGTGAAATTGCCGATCTGTTGTTGGAAACCGGCTGCAGCCATGTGGTGATGACGCTGGGGGATGCCGGTAGCGCGGTGTTTACCCGTACCGACACCCTGGAAATCCCGTCCTGCAAGGTCGACGTGGTGGACAGTAACGGCGCGGGTGACAGCTTTAACGCCGGGCTGGCAGTCGCCTTAAGCGAAGGTCAACTTATTGATAAAGCCGCATATTTCGCCAATGCCACCGCCGCACTGTGCTGCTGTGACTGGGAAACGGTCCCTTCCTACAAAACACGCAAAGACGTTGAAGATTTTCTCGGTTGTTAATTATAAAAATTCCATTCGGAGAGATAACAATGAGACCTGAACGTATCCTACATCCTCAACTGGCAGCAGCGCTGTCTACCCTGGGCCACACCGATATTATTCTGGTGACCGATGCTGGTTTCCCGATCCCGGCGAACGCTAACCGTATCGATCTTGGTTTTTGGCCAGGTATCCCGGACGTGACGGATATTCTCCGCGTCCTGCGCCAGGAGGTTTTTGTCGAAGATATTCAGTTCGCTCGCGAAGTGCGCGACTGTAATCCGGATCTGTACTGTCAGGTACAGGATATTTATACCGGTTCCGGCGCGGACTTTAGCGAAGCCAGCCATGAAAGACTGTGCAGCGAGATTGCCCACCAAGCCAAAGTGATTATCCGTTCGGGATCGTTTAACCCGTGGGCCAATTTCGCGCTGGTGGCCAGTACCGACCCCTTCGCCTGGTTTTCCGAGGGTTCGAACGTGCAGCCGCTACCCGCCTACGTAACACGCCGTCAGCGGATTAAAGAAAATTACGTACCACAACTTAAATAATGTGGCGGCTGTTGCGTTTCGCAACAGCCTGGTCATTAGCGGATTATTGCAGGCACACGACAAGGCGATATGGGCAATGTTCTCTCCTCATTAAGCCCGTATGCTGGTAAGGATTGTGACGATGAAATATCCATTTTATTTGTACTTTAGCTGCTGCACGGCTATTTTTGGCGGGATCATGTTTGGCTTTGATATCGCGATTATTGCCGGTGCTATTCCTTTTATTCAGACTTACTTTAACTGGAATGAACTCCAGCTTGGCTGGGGAGTCAGTTCATTATTAGTTGGCTGTATTATCGGTTCGTTCAGCTCGGGGTATATCACTAATAAATTTGGCCGCAAACGTGTTTTAATTATTTCTGCCATTATCTTTGGTCTTTCCTGTGTGGGCACCGGCATCGCCACGAATGAAACCACATTTATCCTGAACCGCTTGCTGGGTGGGATTAGCGTGGGAGCGATTTCGGTTTTGTCGCCGATGTATGTCGCGGAAATGGCCCCAGCCTCCATGCGTGGGCGGATGACTGCGATATATCAACTGTGCATCATGCTGGGTATTTTACTTTCCTATCTGACCAACTATTTTCTTAAGGATCTGGAAAATAACTGGCGGTTGATGTTTATTTCTGGCGTTGTCCCGGCGGTCGTATTCTTTGTCGGGCTGCTGTTTATCCCGGAGAGCCCACGCTGGCTTACCCTGAAAGGCCAAAAGCAAAAAGCGCTAAATATATTGCAACGTTTTTATTCTGCTGATGAAGCGCAAAGAATGACCGCTGATGTGGAGAAAAACCTCGCGGCCCATCATGCTACTCAGTCCAGCACGCTGTTTCATAAAGACGCGCGCAGCAGCATTATGCTAGGCCTGATTCTGGCTGTGCTGGTGCAGTTGATCGGCTGTAATGCCGCCCTCGATTATGCGCCGAAAATTATGATGGCTGCCGGGTTCTCAATAAGCTCCGCGCTCTATTTCAATATCTTTATGGGCATTATTAACCTGACAGCCACCGTGGTTGGCGTGGTGTTAATTGATCGAGTAGGGCGCCGCCCGCTTTATCTCTATGGCTCGTTGATTATGGGTGTGTCGCTGTTTTTCCTCGGCTTCTCGTTCCATCATGCCTTGCCAGCGGGGGTGACGCTGTTCTTTTTGTTCTCGTATATCGCCTGTTTTTCTGCCTGTATCGGCCCGGTTTTCTGGACGTTGGTTTCGGAGATGTTTCCTAACGCGATCCGCAGCAAAGCGGTGGCGCTGGTCTCCTTTACCCAGTGGATCTTTAATTTCCTGGTGGTCTGGCTGTTTCCTTTTACGCTCGCCACCTTTGGCGGTAACAACACATTCTATTTCTTTGCCGTGATGTGTCTGATCCAACTGATTATCACCAAACGGATGTTGCCGGAAACCAAAGGCAAATCGCTGGAAGAAATTGAACAATTCTGGTTGCAAAAACAGCGGAGTGCAGCACCACAGCGAGAGCGTTCGGTGGTGAAAGGCCGTGCGCTGCACTAAACAACAGCGGCGAGGTGATCCTCGCCGCCAACGCATATCATCATCAACGGGGGCATCATGGATTCGTTAGAACGCTTATTAGAACAGGCGACTCGTCCGGCGTTACCGCAGAGAAAAGATTATAGAATCGGTATTATCGGGGCCGGCTTTATTGTTGAGCACTGCCATCTGGTGGCGTATCAGAAAGCCGGTTTTACGACCTACGGTATCACTTCGCTGGATACCACCCATAGCCAGCGCCTGTCCGACATGTTTGCCATCCCGAAAGTGTATGCATCCTGGAAGGAGATGGTGTGTGATCCGCAGATTGAGATTATTGATATCGCTGTACCGCCGCATATTCAGTTAGAGATCGTGCGCTTTATCTGCGCTAAAGATTCCCCGGCGAAAAACGTGAAAGCCATTCTTTGTCAGAAACCGCTGGCGATGTCGCTGGAGGCCGGGCGTGAAATCGTGCGGCTGAGTCAACAGAGTGGTATTCCCATCGCAGTGAACTCCAATATGCGCTATGACCCATCAATGCGGGCGCTGAAGTACATTCTCGATAATCAACTCATCGGCACGCCGGTGATTGCCAGTATTGATATGCGCGCTATACCCGACTGGCAGCACTTCCTGCAGCAATACAAAAAGCTCGAGCTGTATGCGATGGCGATTCACCATATCGATGCCTTCCGCTTTTTATTTGGTCATCCGATAAAAGTGACCGCTGTGTGCCGCACTGATCCGCGAACCACCTTTGAACACACCGATGGTATTACGCAATACACCTTCCAGTATGCCAATGGCCTGATCGCGACCAGCCTGGATGATGTCTGGGCCTGGCCGGGGGAACCCTGTGCCAAAAACAACTACATCAACTGGCGTGTGGAAGGTACCGATGGGCTGGCAGAAGGCGATTTCGGCTGGCACCGCCGACCGCCGGAGTATTGCGGCAGCACGTTGAAACTTGCATCGCGCGACTACCCGGATCGCTGGGTGATGCCGCAATGGGAACGTCAGTGGTTCCCGGATGCGTTTATCGGCACCATGGCGAACCTGATGTGCGCTCTGGAGCACGGCGTCGAACCGGACATCAGCGCAAAAGATAACGTAGGCACGCTGGCCTGTATTGAAGCCTGTTACCTCTCAATACAGGAAGAACGAACGGTTTATCTCAATGAAATCCTTCAGGAGAATACAAAATGATTAACGTCGGCATTTTTACCGGTTATTACCCTTACACGCTGGAAGAGACCATTGCGAAGATTAAGCAGGCGGGCATGGGCTGCGTACAGCTCGACCTCGAATTCACTGATATTGATCTCAGCCGTGGACACATTACCAAACAGAAAGCGCACCAGGTGCGTGACGCGTTTCGTCAGGCGAATCTGCCCATTGTTGCCATTTCAGCTTATACCAATCTCGTGCATCCTGATCCGGTAAAACGCGCGGAGAACATCGCGGCGGTAAAAGAGATCCTTGCGCACGCAAGGGATTTTGGTACGCCGTATGTGATCAGCGAAACAGGGACTTATAACGTCGACAGCGACTGGTTATACGATCCCCAAAACAGCACCGAAGAGGCGTATCAGGAATTCAAAAGTATCGCCCGAGAGCTGGCGACCTTTGCCTGGGAGCATGGGGCGGTTTTCCTGGTGGAAAACTACGTCAACAACATCATCGGTTCGGTAAGCCAGGTTGCGCGGTTGATGCATGATGTTGAACATCCAGGGCTTGGGCTGGCGCTGGATCCCACCAACTATTTCGACGACAAAAACATTGATGCTATTGATGAAACACTACACAGCATCTTCAACGTGCTCGACGGTAAAATTAAAATTGCCCACGCCAAGGACTGCAAAAAAACTGATGTGGTTATTGAGAAATTCGGCGACGGTGCCGCGGAGCATAATAGCTTCCGTGGGGCCGGTTCGGTGGAACTGCCGGCTGCCGGCCTCGGGTCACTCAACTATCTGCTGTATGTGGAACTGCTCGCTAAAAACCATCCGAATATTCCGCTGATTATTGAACATGTGGATGAGTCGGATATTCCGCGCGCCAAAAATTTTGTTGATGACGTACTGATGGTGACCGGGACGTAATGCTTCATCTGCAACCGGTATTCCGCTGTACTGGCGGGGTACCGGCAATCGTTATTTTTTGCGGTTACACGTAATCAACGGAAAAGGATCTAACAAAGTTAATGAATTTTTAACAAAAGCTGGTTATGTTGACGCATTATTGTTTTTACTCAGGAAGTGTTATGGGGAATAAGTATTCTGGCCTGCAAATTGGCATCCACTGGCTGGTTTTTTTATTGGTGATTGTGACCTACTGTGCCATGGAACTCCGCGGATTTTTCCCGCGCAGCTATCGCCCCGGGTTCAACATGGTACACGTGTCCTGCGGCATCACGATTTTAGCGCTGATGGTAACGCGCCTGCTGGTCAGACTTAAATATCCGACGCCGCCGATTGTGCCAAAACCGAAGCCAATGATGACCGGTATGGCGCATCTTGGGCATCTGGTTATTTATCTGTTGTTCATCGTCCTGCCGATAATTGGTCTGGTGATGATGTACAACAGAGGGAATCCGTGGATCGCCTTTGGCATCGTTATGCCACATGCGACGGAAGCCAACTTTGATATTGTGGATATGCTGAAGTCCTGGCATGTGACGCTGGCAAAACTGGGCTATTTTGTCATTGGTCTTCATGCCGCCGCCGCCCTGATGCATCACTATTTTTGGCGGGATAATACCCTGCTACGCATGATGCCGCGCAAGCGTTCGTAATGTCGATAATCAACGCCCCGCATTATGCGGGGCGTGTGTTTTGGGCCACTTATTTTTTGATGCTCTGCACCTGAGGGGACCGTTTTTTCAGACTGACGATCGCCAGCGCCACAACAATCAATACAATCCCGCACCCTTCAACTACGCCGGGCTCTTCACCCAGCAGCCACCAGGAAAACAGGACCCCGCAAACGGGTACCGCCAATGTGCTTAAACTGGCAATACTGGCTGGTAAATTACGCAGGACAAACAGCCATAAACTCCATGCCAGCGCCGTTGCCAGTATGGCGCTATAGCCTAACGCCCAGAAGACCACCGGCTGCCAGTCAGGGCTGCGCTGAGGGACCAGGAAGGCCACCAGGCTCATTACCAGTGCGGCATACAGCATCTGCCATGAGGTTAGCGCGAGCAGATCGATATTCGGATGACGGGCATACATGCGCTTGGCGACAATGGCGCTCGCCCCCCAACTGATCCCCGACAGGATCGCCAGCAACGCACTTTTCATTGAGGTGAAGTCCATCTGCCACGGCTGTAAAACCAGCAGCAGTCCGGATGCCGCTACCGCAATCGCGGCATACTGTATACGCCGCATGCGTTCGCCCAAAAACATGGCCGCCATAATCACCACCCAGAATGGCATGGTATAGCTCAGGATCGCGACCTTACCAGCCCCGCCGCTGACCAGCGCCCATTGCGACAGCCCAACCATGCCGCAGGTCTGCAACAAAGCAATTGCCAGCGTATAGCGGAAAGGCGTCGGGCGCATCCCTCGGCCTCGAAGTATCAGGACAATAAATAAGACCAGTGCGCCGAAAGTGCAGCGTAGGGCAGTGAAGTCGAACGAGCCGATGTACAGCGTGACCTGTTTCATGGCGATCCAGCTGTAGCTCCAGATGAGCGTCAAGGCGACCAGGCCGCCAATCGCCAGTGGGTTACTTTTCCCTGCAGTGCTCATGGTGTATCCGTTTTAATGATTTTATGGCGCCACTATACCCGGTTTATGACCGCGATACCGTTTATCGAAAAATCATTGTTTTTTATTACCTCCTTTCTAATCAATAGACTACTAATCATGCATGCACTTTTTTATAAACAATATTGATATGTTTAAAATTGTAAAAATATTGTTTTTTTTAACTGCGTCTTTCATCAATTTGTTTCCTATACTTTTTTTGCCGCTAATGAAAGGAGTTCCACCATGCTCAAGACCGTTCCATTTAAGCGGACAGTGTTGGTCAGTATGTTTACACATGCGGGATGGTGAGTATGAACAAGGTACTGCTCATTTTTTTGATGGGTTTTATTAGCGCTCTGGCTTTTCCCTCATTCGCGGCGGAGCCCCGACAGCAGCCATCGGAACAGGAACGTGCGCGGACGGTGTATATCTTTCACCAGCCGATTGTGATGCTGCAGGCAAAATTTGGCTTAACCACGCCAGAAGAGCGGGTGTTGCGCATCCGTAATACGCTGCGTAATTTTACGCAGGCGGACCTGCGTGAACCGCTGAAAATTGTGCCGATAACCCGCTACAACCAGCCGGGAAGGCTGATCGTCATGAACGGCAAACCGCTGCTGCTGCTGGCGCAAGCCGATCTGGATGAAGGCGACGATCTGACCCTCGATCAGGCCGCTCAGCGGGTGCTGGTGCGCATGGAGACCCAGCGGACGGCGTTGCGCGATCAATTTGACGGCGGTTGGCTGGCGCTGTCTGCGGTGAAAACAGCCGCGGGATTGCTGGGGCTGATTCTTTTTTTCTATGGCGCGTACCGTTCATGGCGATGGGTTCGCCGTTATTACCGGCGTCGAATCATTGCCAACAGAAGCTGGCTCCCCCAGCGCTGGCGGCGTTTTACTGGTGCAATCGAGGCACGTTTGTATGCCTTATTGATGATTCTGCTGGGCATCGTCGCGTTGTATGTCTGGCTCAGTTGGGTATTTAGCCTGTTTCCCTGGACGCGTGTCTGGGGGACATCTTTGGGTGATTGGTCGATACGGGTGCTGCGTGAAATCGCGCTGTCGATTGCGTCGGCATTACCGGGGCTGATGATTGTCCTGATTATTGTTCTTATCACCGCGTTTATTCTTAAGCTGCTTAAAGTTGTACTTAATCAGGTAGAAGCAGGGCGCTTACAGCTTCCCGGTATTCACCCTGAAACCGTGGGGGCGACGCGTAAGCTGATTTCCGTGGTGGTGTGGTTGTTCGCCCTTTCAGCAGCCTATCCCTTCCTTCCTGGTGCCAATTCACTGGCGTTCAAAGGGATTAGCGTGTTCTTTGGTCTGATGCTGACACTCGGGTCGGCAGGGGTAATGAATCATGCCATGAGCGGGCTGGTGCTGATCTACTCCCGCGCCCTGCGTAAAGGTGACGTTATTCGCGTTGCGGATAACGAAGGGTTGGTGAGCGAGATAGGCATGCTCGCTACCAAAATCATTACCCGTGAAAATTACGTCGTCACGGTGCCGAACGCGGTGGTGGTCAGCGGCAAAATTACCAATCTCAGCGCACAAAACTCGGGGGGCGGTATCAATCTGACTGTCGGTGTCACCATCGGTTATGACACCCCCTGGCGGCAGGTGCATGCCATGCTGGAACTGGCTGCCAAGCGGGCAAAAGGAATCGATCTATCCCAGCCGCCGCTTGTGCGCCAGTTGGCGTTAATGGACTGGTATGTCTCTTATGAATTGCAGGTCAGGTTACTACCGGGGCAGTCATTGGCTGAGGCGCGCAACGCGTTGTACAGCCATATTCAGGATGTGTTCAACGAATTTAACGTACAGATCATGTCGCCGAATTTTGTGTTGCAACCCGATGATGCGGTGAGGGTGCCGAAAGAAAACTGGTATGCCGCGCCTGCCATACCGCCGGAAGGAACCGCACCATGAAAAAAACCTCCCTTTTGCTGCTGATTTTCTGCGGACAAGCGCACGCCGTTGGCCTGATCGATCCTGAAGATGGGATGCTGGATATGAGCCGCTATTTGCAAGAAAACCGGTACGGCTTTTTACCCATCCCTGTGGTGATTACAGAACCTGCCGTGGGCTATGGCGGCGGCGTGTTTGGTTTATTTCTTCATGGAAAAGGCCAGCAGGTTGACGGGCAATTCATTCCCCCGGCCATGACCGCGCTGGGCGGCGGCGCGACGGATAACGGTACCTGGTTTGTGGGGGGCGGCCACCGGCATACCTGGACGGATGATCATATTCGTTACTTTATTGCGGCAGGTTACGCAAATATCGATCTGGATATCTATTCGGGTGACCTCGCGGGTTTCGGCAACAATCGCGCGATTGAAACTGAGACCAAAGGTTATGGCGGGATACAAAAGTTATTGTTTCGTGTCAGTGATTCTCCGGTGTTTTTAGGGGCCTCACAGTTTTGGGCGAAAATGGATATTTCTGCGCGAAACAACCCGGTTATCGACCGCGTCTGGAAACACGTCCTCGGTGACAGCAGCACGTCATCGGGCTTAGGGATTGTCGCAGAATACGACACCACCGATAACTTTTTCTGGCCGGGACACGGTGTGTCGCTCAGCGGTGAATATCAGTTTTACGGTCACTACCTTGGGGGCGATTACCGCTACGATTTACTGACGCTTGATGGCAAATTTTTCCTGCCGCTAAGTCGGGACTGGACGCTTTCTCTGGCAACTAATTATCAAATGCTGTCCCGACATGACCAACATCTCCCACCGATGACGCGTCCTTATATCGCGCTGCGTGGGATCTCCCGTTATCGCTATCAAGGCAATGATGTCAGCACCGTGCAAACACAGCTTGCCTGGCAAATGACGTCGCGCTGGATTGTTCAGGGATTCGTAGGCGCGGGGAGTGCTACCGACAATGCAGGCGATCTTTACTCCAGCACCGAAGTTGGTTGGGGCGCGGGATTCCGCTATTTAATCGCCCGGGAATACGGTCTGCATACCGGCATTGATGTTGCCCTTAGTGACAACGAAGAGGCGGTTTACTTCAATGTGGGCGCTGGCCTGTAACCAATGAAGCGAGACATAAATGAGGATAATAATGAGATGGACTAATACGATGGTGCCGCTTCTGCTGGTTTCTGGTGTGGCGTGTGCCGCGGATACGGAAGAGCGCACCTTTCCCATCTGGGGAGAAGAGGCCAAAGCCCGTGGATACTCGATTCCGTTGCCGTTTGGCGTCAATCTCAGCTATATGAATATGCGCCAGAACATTGACGTCGACAGCATTGGTTTTTCAGGGCTGGCGTTGGGTAACCATGCGATCCCGACCGATATGTTTAATATTGATGCCGGGCATACCCGTGAGCAAAGTAAATCAGAAAACCTGCGTATCGATATGTGGGTGTTTCCGTTTCTCAATATCTACGGGTTAGTGGGACATACGCGCGGTTCATCGGTATCGAACGTTTCCGTCGATGCCGATCCGACACGCTATTCCGGTATTGACAGGGTGATTGCCTCGTCGGTGCATCAGCTTTATCAGAGTGGTGAATTGCAGGATATCGATTTTACTCTCGACTTCAAAGGCACGACCTGGGGAACCGGGATCACGCTGGCGGGCGGATATGAAAATTGGTTTGCGCTAGTGGACACCAACTACACCCGTACTGATTTCGACATTCTGGATGGCAAAATTTCGGCGCTAACGGTGTCACCTCGGGTGGGATACCGTTTTCGTTTCCAGGGGCCCGTCGGAGAGTCTCACCTTAGCGTCTGGCTGGGGAGTATGTACCAGAATGTTCAGCAGGAGTTCCGGGGCAGCCTTTCCGACTTGCATATGCCCGCTGCACTGCAACCGCTCATTGACACCGTGAACCAGAATAATGAAGGGCGGTTTGATGTTAAACAGAAGCTAACATCACCCTGGAATATGCTGATTGGTACCCAGTTTGAAATGACGCCGCAATTTAATGTCCTCACAGAATTCGGTTTCAATGAGCGTAACAGTTTCTTCGTGGCGGGAGAGTACCGTTTCTGATGAGACCCCATCGCATCATGCTGACATTGTCACTGACGCTGACCGCCTGGCCTTCGGCGGCAGTAGCGCTGGATCAAAAATCAGTAGATAAACTGCTTTCCGGCCTGGGGGCCGATAACCACTATGATCCGCAGAAGGGCGTTAACTGGAGCGTGTTGCCGGGCCCGTTTTATACCCCTGAGCTCAGGCTGGGTCTGGGGATGGCCGTGGCGGGGATTTATCGGGTCGATCCCAATGATAAAACCACCCAGAACTCGTCGCTGTCTTTTACCGGCTATGTCAGTAGCAGCGGTGCACTAGGGATTGGGTTAAGCAGTTACACCTTTTTTACTGACGATCGTTGGCGGCTGTTTGTTGACGGTTCGGTAAACAGAGTGCCGACTGGTTTCTGGGGCATTGGCTACGATGCGGCGCAGGGCAATGAGCAGGAGTACACCAATAACGCCATCCGCGTGCATCCGATTATTATGCGGGAGGTCGTTAAAAATCTTTATCTTGGCGCCGGTTGGGACTTTTCAACGTTGCACGCGACTATTGATGATCCCCGCGCGGATGACACCTTTACACGCTATGACGCGCAGTCCTCCTCACTTGCATCGGGTGCCAGCATCAGCCTGAATTACGATTCTCGCGATGCGATCACTCGCCCGCAACGAGGACAGTTCTTTAAAGTGGAATACACCTGGTTCGATCCATCGGTAGGGTCTGACACCCATTTCAACGCAACTGAGTGGCAATACGATTACTACCACTTACTGAATGAAAAAACGGTACTGGCCTTTGATCTCTGGGGCCGTTTTACGCGAGGGGATGTTCCCTGGGATCGGTTGTCGATGGCTGGCGACGATCGGCGGATGCGTGGCTATTATCAGGGCCGCTACCGGGACAACGATGTTGTCAGTGGGCAGGTAGAGTACCGACGAAAGCTGAACTGGCGACACGGATATGTATTGTGGCTGGGTGCCGGGACTCTGGGAAAAAACATCAGCGCGCTGGACGATCATCCGTTGTTACCCACGGCAGGCGTGGGATATCGGTTTGAAGTGAAGCCCGCGATGAACGTGCGTCTGGATCTGGGGTTTGGTAAAGAAAGTGCCGGTTTTTATTTTCAGGTTGCGGAGGCTTTCTGAATGCGTAAAGGGTTAATGTTTTTGTGGTTGGTGGCGGGTTTGGCCTGTGCAGAAGGGGACCTGTTTCCGATAAAGCACGCGCGCCAGGTTTACCCGGTCGTCAGTCAGCTTTCGCCGCCGGAGTCGTTACGTCCTTGCTGTGCGTTTGGCTATGATCTTCACGTCCGTGCGATTGGGGTCCCGATTCCGGTTTACCAGATTGGCAACGTCCTGACCCTGGATACGCTGGGTAGCCATCATTATAACGATAGTGCGCTGGGTGCCGTGAAGAATATTGTCGGGCTCAGCGCAGAAAAAAGCGGTCTTATTTATACCCATCGCGGTGGGTTTATTGATATCGCCCATGTTCGCGATACGGCGGATAATACGTTCTATATTTTCTCGCGTATTCTTCCCAAACTGGGTCAGCGCTGGCGTTATTTCTACAGTGAAGAGTTGGGCGTTCGCCGAGTGCAGCTCCTGGCATTTACGCCGCCGTCTTCACTGCCCCAGCGCTATACCCTGGCGGCCTGGCTGGCAGGTCATCTGGCGTTTCAGTTGGCACAGTGGCACGAAATTGCACAATGGTACGGTTTTCAGTCTGTTCCCGGATTTTCCGAAGAGATATCTGCATTTTCACCGGAAGATTTATATTCAAATCTTTTGGGGGCACGGCTTGCCATCAACGTGATTTTGCAAGGAAAAGCAGAAACTATCGATGCTTATAACGCCGCGATGGACGGTGAACTGCGCCATGCGCTATTGCAGCTCGGGGTGGTCACCGGAACTGAAACCGAAAGAAAGTTTCGTGAGTTGGACGGTGACTGGTGGAATAGCAAACGCAGGGTGCCTGATAAATTTCTGGTGCTGAAGCGTAACTATAATCTCGACCACAATCGCTTACCGACCCCGGTCTCTTACGAAAAAACGGCACCTTATATGCTCACAATGCCCGCCGTGGTGTTGGGGTATCAGTTGTCTCGACTGGGGGAATTGCAAATATATCCGGGGACGTCGATGGAATCACTTCCTTTACCAAAAGTATTTTATGGTCCGGCTCAATTCCAGCCGTTGGCAAACCAGGCAGAAGAGGCGGATAAAACACAACGTGAACGGTTTCAGAAATAGTTAAATTCAGCGCAGCGGTGGTGTGGGTTGGCTGAAAAAACGTCAACATTTGGGCCTCCCGAAATAATTTACAAAACCGATATTTTTAACCGCAACCCATACTTACACGTGAGGTGGTTAAGCAATAAACAGCGCCCGTCTTCCCATCACTTGATTGCATGCCTCACTACAACTACTGTATATAAAAACAGTATGTGAGGGATGCGTCATGATGTTGTACAGACCTTCAGAGCCGCGCGAGGCGATCGCGCTACCCCTTTTCAGTGATGTTGTCGCGTGCGGGTTCCCCAGCCCGGCACAGGACTACGTGGAGCAGCGTATTGATCTGAATGCCTTGTTGATCAAGCACCCCAGCGCGACCTACTTTGTGAAAGCGGCAGGCGATTCGATGGTTGATGCCGGGATCAATGAGGGCGATCTGTTGATTGTTGACAGCGCCAGAACCGCCGCTCACGGGGATATTGTGATTGCCGCGGTGGACGGTGAGTTTACAGTAAAATGTCTCCAGCTCAGACCTACCGTGCAGCTTAATCCGATGAACCGCGCCTGGTCACCGATTCGGATCAGCAGTGAAGATACGCTCGATATCTTTGGTGTTGTGACTTTTATCGTCAAATCGACGGGGTGAGAATGTTTGCGCTCTGTGATGTAAATGCATTCTATGCCAGCTGTGAGACCGTGTTTCGCCCGGATTTGAAAGGCCGCCCGGTGGTGGTTCTATCGAATAACGACGGCTGCGTCATTGCCCGCAGCGCCGAAGCCAAAGGGCTGGTAACAATGGGCGCACCTTATTTCAAACAGAAAGAAATTTTCCGCCGGCACGGGATTGTTACCTTCAGCAGCAACTATGAACTGTACGCCGATATGAGCCAGCGGGTGATGACCACCCTGGAAGAGATCGCGCCACGGGTGGAGATCTACTCAATTGATGAGGCGTTTTGCGATCTCTCTGGAGTCAGGAATTGCTGCAATTTGGCGGCGTTTGGACGTGAAATTCGACACACGCTGCACAAGCGCACACATCTGCTCGTCGGCGTAGGTATTGCGCCCACCAAAACCCTCGCGAAGCTGGCGAACCATGCGGCCAAAAAGTGGCAACAGCAGACGGGCGGCGTAGTGGACCTCTCGAACAGGGAACGCCAGCGTAAGCTGATGGCGGCGCTTCCGGTCGATGATGTTTGGGGCGTTGGTCGCCGTACCAGCAAGAAACTCGACGCGATGGGTATCAAGAGTGCGCTGGATCTGGCGGATACCCACACTGACGTTATCCGCAAGCATTTCAGCGTGGTACTGGAGCGTACTGTACGTGAACTACGCGGTGAACCCTGCCTGGGTTTTGAAGAGTTTGCAGCGGTGAAGCAGGAAATCATCTGCTCAAGATCGTTTGGTGAGAGGCTCACGGATTACAACGCCATGCGGGAGGCGATTTGCGCCTATGCCGCGCGTGCAGCAGAAAAATTGCGCGGGGAACACCAGTATTGTCAGTTTATCTCTGCGTTTATTAAAACCAGTCCATTTGCCCCGAATGAACCTTATTATGCTAATAGCGCGTCGACCAAATTGCTGATCCCCACCCAGGATAGTCGGGATATTATCAATGCGGCAACACGCTGCCTGGACGTTATCTGGCGAGACGGACTGCGCTATCAAAAAGCGGGCGTGATGCTGGGGGATTTTTTCAGTTCAGGCGTGGCGCAGTTGAATCTGTTTGATGACAATGGCCCTCGACGCAACAGCGCGGAGTTGATGACCGTGGTGGATCGGCTCAATAAAGAAGGGCGCGGAACGCTCTGGTTTGCCGGGCAGGGAATAGAACAGCAGTGGAAAATGAAACGAGGAATGCTATCCCCACGATATACCACGCGTTTTGCGGATTTGCTGCGGGTGAGTTGATTGTATAAAACAGGGAGATGTTATTTATTTTCTGGAGACGCCTCGCATTTATTTAAAAAACCGATACTGGCGGCCAATGGCGCCTCTCCTCATGACCCCATAAATTTCACCGTTTACACGGGGCTATTAAATGAAATACCATACCCCCCTATAGTATCCGGAGGGCGTATGCCGCATTCACCTGAAGATAAAAAACGCATTCTCACTCGTGTACGACGTATTCGTGGGCAGGTTGATGCGCTCGAGCGCGCGCTGGAGTCAGGCGAACCCTGTCTGGCGATCCTGCAACAAATTGCCGCCGTACGCGGTGCATCCAACGGCCTGATGGGCGAAATGGTTGAGATCCACCTGAAGGATGAACTGGTCAGTGGGGAGACCACCCCGGACCAGCGTGCCGTGCGTATGGCTGAAATCGGCCATCTTCTGCGCGCTTATCTAAAATAACACCATCACCTCGCAATAATGGGAAGAGACAAATGAAATCACGTGCTGCAGTTGCATTTGGCCCCGGCCAACCGTTAAAAATTGTCGAAATCGACGTCGCGCCGCCAAAAAAAGGGGAAGTGCTGGTTAAAATCACCCACACCGGTGTGTGCCATACAGACGCATTTACGCTCTCGGGCGACGATCCGGAAGGTGTATTCCCGGCAGTACTGGGCCATGAAGGCGGCGGCATTGTGGTTGAAGTGGGCGAAGGCGTCACCAGCCTGCAACCGGGTGACCATGTGATTCCGCTGTACACCGCCGAATGTGGCGAGTGTAAGTTCTGTAAATCGGGCAAAACCAACCTCTGTCAGGCCGTGCGCGCGACCCAGGGTAAAGGTCTGATGCCAGACGGCACAACGCGTTTTTCTTACAACGGCGAGCCGATTTATCACTACATGGGCACCAGCACCTTCAGTGAATATACCGTGTGCGCAGAGATCTCGCTGGCGAAGGTCAATCCACAGGCACCGCTGGACAAAGTCTGTCTGCTGGGCTGTGGCGTTACCACCGGGATAGGCGCCGTCCATAACACGGCAAAAGTAAAAGAAGGCGACACCGTGGCGGTGTTTGGTCTGGGCGGTATCGGTCTGGCGGTGATCCAGGGCGCGGTACAGGCGAAAGCCGGGCGCATTTTAGCGGTCGATACCAACCCGGAGAAATTCAAGCTGGCCGGTGAAATGGGTGCGACCGATTTCATCAATCCGAACGATTACGATAAGCCGGTGCAGGACGTGATTGTTGAGCTTACCGACGGCGGCGTGGACTTCAGCTTTGAATGCATCGGTAATGTGAACGTGATGCGTGCTGCGCTGGAGTGCTGCCACAAGGGGTGGGGCGAGAGCATCATCATTGGCGTGGCGGGCGCTGGGCAGGAGATCAAAACACGTCCGTTCCAGCTGGTGACCGGACGCGTCTGGCGCGGCTCCGCATTTGGTGGTGTAAAAGGGCGTACGCAGCTGCCGGGCATGGTCGAAGACGCAATGAGCGGGAAAATTCAGTTAGATCCGTTTATTACGCATCGCCTGCCGCTGGAGCAGATCAACGAGGCGTTCGATTTAATGCATCAGGGTAAGTCTATTCGTACTGTTATCCACTTTGGCGATAACTGATCCATCCGCCAGCGGAACTCTCCGCTGGCACTTTCCTGAATTTTTTAGAATGATGTTGTGAAAGTGTGACGAAACCGGCGCTTTTCGCGGTAAGCAATCCTGGCGGATTGCCGATGACTATCTATCGGGCGTGTTTTCACGCATAAACCCTACAAGAGAGTCGACGGTCATGGACAACACAACATCGATGCAGGCCCAGCATAAACTGGGCTTCCTGCATCAAATCCGACTGGTTCCGCTGTTTTCCTCCATTCTCGGTGGCATCCTTCTGCTGTTCGCCTTAAGTTCCGGGCTGGCGAGCTATTTTCTTATGCAGGCCGACCGCGATCAGCGCGATGTGACTGATGAAATTCAGGTCAGGATGGGGTTATCGAACAGCTCTAACCACTTGCGCACCTCGCGTATCAATATGATCCATGCTGGTGCGGCGAGTCGTATTGCCGAAATGGACGATATGAAGGCCAATATTGCGGAGGCGGAAAAACGGATTAAGCAGTCGCAGGAGGGCTTTAATGCCTATCTGTCTCGGGCGGTGAAAACGCCGGCAGATGAAGCGCTGGACGCTGAACTGAGCGCCAGTTTTAAAGCCTATATCGACGGTTTGCAGCCGATGCTCAAGTACGCCAAAAACGGCATGTTTGAAGCGATCATTAACCATGAAAATGAACAGGCCAGACCGCTGGATACCGCCTACAACAAAGCGCTGCTGAAGGCCATTGAGATCCGCACCGCAAGGGCAAACCAGCTCAGTGAGCAGGCCCATCATCGGACACAAATTGGCATGGTCTTTATGCTGGGCGCATTCGGTCTGGCACTGGCATTGACGCTGATGACGTTTATGGTGCTGCGTCGTACCGTGATCCATCCGCTGCTGCGTGCCGCCCAACGCATTGAGCAAATCTCAGCGGGCGATCTGACCATGCAGGATGAGCCCACCGGGCGCAGCGAGATTGGTCGTTTGAGCCGTCATTTGCAGGCCATGCAGCATTCGCTGGTAAAAACTGTGGGAACCGTGCGTCAGGGGGCAGAAGAAATCTATCGCGGGACCAGTGAAATCTCTATGGGGAATACGGACCTGTCATCGCGTACGGAAGAGCAGGCTGCGGCGATTGAACAGACGGCGGCCAGTATGGAAGAGCTGACGGCTACGGTGAAACAGAACGCCGATAATGCACATCATGCCAGTAAACTGGCGGAAGATGCTTCTGGCAAAGCCAGTCGGGGTGGTCAGATGGTTTCTGGCGTGGTGCATACCATGGGCAACATTTCGACCAGCTCGAAGAAAATCTCTGAAATTACCGCCGTTATCAACAGCATTGCTTTCCAGACCAACATCCTGGCGCTGAATGCGGCGGTGGAAGCGGCGCGAGCAGGCGAGCAAGGGCGCGGCTTTGCGGTGGTGGCCAGCGAAGTGCGTACACTGGCAAGCCGTAGTGCCCAGGCAGCAAAAGAGATTGAAGGATTAATCAGCGAATCCGTACGGCTGATTGATCAAGGCTCCGGGGAAGTGGTGGCTGCAGGCAATACCATGACGGATATCGTCGATGCGGTAAAACGCGTGACCGATATTATGCTGGAGATTGCTGCCGCCTCCGATGAGCAAAGTCGGGGCATCGTGCAGGTGAGCCAGGCGATTTCAGAGATGGACAAAGTCACGCAGCAAAACGCTTCGCTGGTCGAAGAAGCGTCTGCTGCTGCGGCCTCGCTGGAGGAGCAGGCTGCACGTTTAACCCAGGCGGTTGGCACCTTTCGCTTGCAGGGCGGCAGCGTGAAAAAACGCGCGCCCCTTGCTGCCACACCGGTTTATTCGTCGCCGCAAACGTCGCCATCCCACGGTGAGAATTGGGAAACGTTTTAACGATAAAGGGACCCGCGGGTCCCTTTATTTTTGGCGGCGGGAAATATCAAAACGGGACAGTTTTGCGGATCGCGGCGATGAGGATCTGTGCGGCGGTAGAGAGCTGAACGTCGCTACGGGTCAAAATGCCAATTGGTTCGCCGGATCCTTGCGTCGGTACCGGTAATGACACCAGTGTGGCCTGGCGTAAATCTTCCCGCACCGCGCCTGACGGCACAAACCATACGTAGTCGTAATCCACTGTCAACTGGCGCGACAGCGATGCCGACAGCGTTTCAATACAACCTCGCGGCAGTTCACACCCCTGGCTTAGCAGCAGGGCTTCCGCATGCTGCCTCGGCGCGGTACCTTTTGGCGATACCACGACCGGCCACTCCATCACCCGGCTTAGCGTGATGGTTTCCTGCAACAGCGGGTGGTTAGGGCGTACTACCAGCTTGAGCGACTCGAGAAATAATAATTCGTAGTTTAGCCCGACCATGAGTTCCGCATCGGCCATCCGGCCAATGCCGAGATCGATTTCCCCGGATTTTAACCCAGCGAGGATCATCGGGTTACTCATGGTGGCAACTTGCAGCGTGGTCTCCATTTGCTGCTTGTGGAACGGACCAATGACGGCGGGAAGAATACCCAGTGCAGCCGTCGGTAGTGCCCCGATGCGCACGACATCATTATGTGCTTCTTCCCGACGATTTAATGCCTGACCGGCCGTATTGAGCGCGTCCAGCACTCTTACCGCATGGGTAAGAAACTGTTCGCCGGGTAGCGTTAACTGCGCACCAAGGCGACCGCGCTCGAAGAGGCGTGTCCCGGTCAGTTGCTCCAGTTCGTTGAGTGTTTTGGAGAGAGCCGGTTGACTCAGGTTTAGGGTTTCAGCCGCGCGCCCCAGCGTCCCCTGTTGGGCAACGGCGACAAAAGTGTGAAGATGGCGCAAGCGAATACGCTGATTGAACAGAACATTTTTTTCCATAAGCGATGTTAAAAACAGAGCCGTATCGGTAGCAAGTAAAGTTGTTGGTTTTTGATAACCTGATAGCAAAATATTATTAACATTTATCGTATTTTACTTACAACTGATTTATTTTGCTTATGTTTTGTACTGCCTGACTGCGCAGCGGGATCATGGAAGGGAATGTACCCGATCGGTATACTTTGGCTATTGTTCTCTTCACATTACAAGGCACTGATTAATGATACATGTCATAGGGCACCTTAATCCCGATAGCGATGCCATCTGCACCGCCGCGATGACTGCGCGCTGGTTAACCTTACGCGGCCAGCAGGCGACGGCATGGCGCGCGGGTGAACCTAACCGTGAAACGCAATTTATCTTTGAGCACGCGGGACTCTCGATGCCCGAACTGCTGACGTTTCCGTTGACCGACAGCGATGTCTGGCTGGTGGATTTTACTGAACCCGCTCAGGGTCCAGACTCTCTGGCTGAGAGTAATGTCGTTGGTATTATCGATCATCACCGCCTCGGCGGTTTGATGACGCGTTTACCGCCGGAAGTGTGGGTGAAACCGGTCGGCAGTAGCGCGACGCTGTTATGGCAACTAATGTCGGAAGAGGAGCGTCGCCAGATCTCTTCCTCCGAGGCCGTGTTGCTGCTGGGGGCCATTTTGAGTGACACTGTCACGCTACGCTCACCTACCACTACGGCAGACGACTGCCAGGCGGTGGACGCGTTGGTCGAAAAAACGGGAGTTGATCGGGAGGCATTCTGCCGCGACCTGCTATCAGCTAAAACCAGCGTGGAGGGGATGAGCGCCCGGCAACTTCTCAATAAAGATTGCAAAACGTTCACGATTCATGGGCACCAGGTCTGCGTGGCGCAGCTCGAGCTTTACGCACTGGATCAGGTGGCGCCGGTGTTGGACGATTTGCGTGCGGAAATGGTGCGCTATGCTGAGGAACGCCACGCTGCGCTGGTCGTGCTGATGCTGACGGATATCAACAAAGGCGATACCAGCCTGTGGTTTGCCGGAAAAGAACTGACAGATATCGCGCAGCCCTGCAAGGTTGAAGGGATGCTGAGTCGTAAAAAACAGATGCTGCCGTGGCTGGAAAACCATCTGAAACCACGCCAGTAAGCACCGTTCATCGTCTACGCGGGTGGGGGGAATTCATGCGGGATCACAGTTTGATATTCGGTATGAATATTAAAAACAACCAGTTGCGAGCTTGTGCAGGTAGTTATTGTATGAAACTGTTGTGATAGCAGCAAGCAAGAACATACACAGGAGTACGTAGTATTCATAGCGCTGGACAAATTTGTCTAGCGGGAATACTCCTCACTTTCTCGGGGAAATCCCCGAGAAAGAATAGTTTTCTCTGGACAATTTTGTCCATTGAAATTAAGCCATTTTAAGCGGTTTTGTGAGTAGATAAGGTGATTGCCTGCCTTGCATCATTTAAACGCTCTGTAGGCTGTCTGGTTAGTCGTCCTTCGGACTCTATACCATTTTGATCTTTCATAGCCAAAGCTATTCACCATGTAGGCGGTGTGATAATTCTCACAGCGGTGAATGTGCTTATTAGTGCGGTAGTAAGAAGGGGAATAATTAA
Organism: Citrobacter sp. TBCS-14; assembly: GCF_005280805.1. Lineage (NCBI taxonomy): Bacteria > Pseudomonadati > Pseudomonadota > Gammaproteobacteria > Enterobacterales > Enterobacteriaceae > Citrobacter > Citrobacter sp. TBCS-14. The sequence continues at coordinate 476,828 of NZ_SZWM01000164.1, read as the reverse complement.
CGCAGTAGTAGTATCAAAACTCTTTCCGGTGAAATAAAAACAGAAAAGGGAACCATAATATTAGGCTACCCCTTCTCAACTATTCTAAATGCACAAAAATGTGCATTAATCTTTCCTAAGCTCTCTCAGCTTATCCATCAGCTTACTTAATTCCTCCATCAACCTATTATGATCACGTTCTTCTGATTCTTTCATAATACGTTCTGCTTCTTCCCGTCTTGCCGTACTCAATAGCCGTTCACGTTCTTCAACCTGCTTTCTTAATCGTTGTTCGAATTCTTCTACATCGATGGAAGCTACCACCACTGGATTCTCTAGCAGTTGGTACAGGGGAGTAAATAATTCTGTATAGGGATCTATAGCGTCTACAGTAGGAGGTGAGCGATAGTAGGTTAAACCCTTTCTCCATCGTGCAAGCTGTGCATAGTTCAGGCTAGGTTTCTTCCCTGTACCATCATATGCTTCTTTCACAGCATCCAACACAGCAGCAGGTTTCACACCCTTGCTTATCTTGAGCGCTTCCTTCATACGCTTCTCTTGTGGCTGTGTGCTATCTCCGAGCAATATTAAATTAACGTTCTTCATCATATGCCCCTAAAAAGTTAAGGCCGTATGTTAATACACACTGCCTTTTACGTTCAAGCGTCCTCTGCTGGTTCCCAGTCTGGAAAGATAGCTTTCATCTGATCGATAGCTTTCTGTTTAGCTCGTGTTGCAGCTTGTTCTACAAAGGCTGCTACTTCTGATTGAGTCTCAAGTTCAATCTTTTCCACGATACCAGCAAAAATAGATTTCTGATTGTCCTCAGAAGCAACCATAGCAATCATCTGATTCTGTTCCTGTGACGCTCTGAGAAGCTCCGTAAGGCGGTTAACCTCTTCCTTTAGCTTGTCCTCTTTACTCTTGCCTGAACGTTGCTGAGAGGTTCCTAGCTCGTTAGCGAAGAAGTTAGTTAACCAACGTTCTTGTAAACGACAGCCAGCAGAAGCATTTAACCACTTCAAGAGAACTCGCAAATTAACACGTTTCTCTTTTACAGCATCACGCAGCTTAGCCAGTTCAACACCACGAGAAACAGACACACCTGCTTCATTGTTAGATTTCTTAAATGGATCAAGATTAATCAATTTTAGAAAATCACCCGCATTAAGCATCATTTGCAATATCTCCATTCACAAATTTATTTCCACTAAAAAAAAGGCCGGATTTCTCCAGCCCTAATGTTGTATAAAACCGTGCTTTTAGTTAGATATTCCAATACAAGATGACACTATCACCGTGTTTATCGTTGTACACAGTAGTAACATTTGCTGGAGTAGGATCGACAGCAGGTGTTACATCGGCTGCTGGTGCTACATGAATAACAACCGGAGTTGGCTGTGGTACAACAGGAGTCAGCGGAGTCAGTGGAACAACGTGAATCACCACAGGAGTTGGTGCAGGTGGTGTAATGTCAGTGATCGTTTTCACTGTACCAGTTTTCAGGTTGGCAACTTTCTCAGCATAGTGAGCTGGACCATACATGCCGACAGTTGCAATACCCAGCGTATTCACTGAACGTTCAAAGCCATACTCACCATAGGTGGCAACATGCTTGTTATAACCAATACCAGCCTGCTCATTGCCCACATAACCTTGCATGTGGACAGTTACGCCAGTATCGTCACGAACCGCTACCGTACGGCTACGGAAGTCTGGTGCGATTGCTGTCTGAGCAACACGAGTCATGTCACCAGATTTCAGCATGTGGTTAACGACGCCAGCATTTGCTACATCGTTATATGCTTTCACTGTCCCAATCGCAGTGTCGCCGTCTTTGGTAGCATGAACACTCAGACCACCAATACCGTCAGCATAGCTACGAATACTCACATGAGATACTTCACCGTTAGTGATGGCTTTAGTGTGAGAACGCATATCAGCAGACACAACTGTAGAAGTTTCACGAGTTATATCACCAATGGTGGTGGTAGTTGTGCCCATGAAAGTGCCGTCTTTAAAAGACGCGGTATGAGTGGTATGGTCTGCAATGTTCTGAGCAACAGGATGATCGCTCATGTTGATAGAACCTTTAGAGAAGCCAGTGAATCCGCCACTAGCGTTCATACGCCCTGCCAGTTTACCACCGAAGGAGTGGCTACCAAACGCATGACCAATATTACCACCATGACCATGACCACCAAAGTTGTGACCACCCATTCCGCCATGACCACCATGACCATGAGCAAAAGCAGACATTGGAAGAACAATTAACATTGCAACCACTGATTTCTTAAACATTATGAAAACTCCATTTAGGATTAATAGGGTGCTATCATCATTAATTCTTTATTTATCGTTTTATTTATCGTATGCCGTCTTTCACATAAGTAATTGAAGCTGTGATAGCCATAAGAGCACCAACCCAAACAGCAGGAATGAAAGCAATTAGAGCAATAAATCCCGCGCCTAAACCAGCCATATAAAATTGATCGTCTGTCAGCCAAGCTAACCACCAATAAACACGATCACTTCCATATTCCATGAACATAATAAAGCTCACGAGAACAAACCAGCCTCCAACTTCAAATCCTCTGTTGAGATTTATTTATATAGAAACTCTTGAACAATATTAATTGCTTATTCACTTGGTGCTTTAGTTTTACCTTGTATATCAACATAAGTTAGAACTTGTCCATTATGTTCTACATAGGCGTGATCAGAGTGGTTATCAGTGAGTTAGTCAGATTTTCTTCCTTCTTATCTTGAATAAGTACAGTTGCATTGTGCAGATAGGTTTCTGTCATTCCGTCATCATATGAGATAAACACATCTTCAATAATTTGCCAAAAAGCGACCACAACAAGATTGATAAATGAAACAGGATGAATAGCAACATCACCCGCTATCACATTCATTGTGTACACCTCTACAACATTACGGCTGCTGTAGCTGAAATCATGTCTATCATCTGTTTTTCGATGCGAACAAGATCAGCTAACAGGGCAGCATAACGACGGTATTCACCAACAGGAAGATTAAACACAATATCCATTTCTCCTCGTTCTTGACACGCATTGAAGGAAGCAACAACGTATTCAAAACCACGCTTATCAGTAGCTGCACGAATGGCCCCTTGCACTTGCTTTATGTTTGACTCTGTTACCTTAATCATTGCATGGCATTCAAAGTTAGCCGTCATCAGTGACGGGGGAAGTGCATTATCAATAAACACAAAAGCAAACACAATGATAAACATAGCGAAGCATATGATATGAGCACGAATGGCTAATTGTGGTTGATATGTGTTCTATTTTAAGTGCCATTCATGCTCTGCATAATTGTTAACTTTCAATGGGTAAATCAACGGGTAAACCATGGAGGTATTGAGTGGTGCGTTTCCGCGCATTGTGTTAGCCAGTATGTGATGGCAATGAGGCATGTAGTACGGGGAGGGTTTTATAACGCGTGAGTTATTTAAAAGTAAATCTATACCCACCTGTGTATGATATGGCCTACTCAATACACAACATACAAGAGGCATACACAGAACATAGTGTGCATGTGGTTAAGTGTATGATATGTCTGCGATGAAGTGATAACAGGAGATTATCACGGTGAGAGAACGAGATAGTTTAGCAAGAGTGATCGATTACCTGCAGGCCATGTCACAGGGTAGGGTACACTGAATCGCCTCGTGTTTTCTATGATTCCAGTGTGACCCGCATGATTGCTGGATCTTTAATGTCTCCGTGCTTATCAAAAATTTGGGTGCTAATCACAGATTGTAAATTCTTCCCACCGGACTCGGTAGCGTTCTCTACACTCCAGGTAATATTCACTGGAGGCATGACATTATGGCGAACACCATCACGGCAGATGAGATTCGGGAACAATTTTCGCAGGCAATGTCAGCAATGTACCAGCAGGAAGTCCCGCAGTACGGCACGTTGCTGGAACTTGTCGCTGATGTGAATCTGGCGGTACTGGAAAATAACCCGACGCTGCATGAAAAACTGGCCAATGCGGATGAGTTAGCGCGTCTTAACGTTGAGCGCCACGGTGCGATCCGGGTAGGGACCGCGCAGGAATTATCCACGCTGCGGCGGATGTTTGCCATTATGGGCATGTACCCGGTCAGCTATTACGATCTCTCCCAGGCGGGCGTTCCCGTCCATTCCACGGCGTTTCGCCCCATCGATGATGCTTCGCTTTCGCGTAATCCGTTTCGGGTGTTTACCTCGCTATTGCGTCTCGAGTTGATCGATAACGTAACATTACGCCAGCGGGCTGCGGATATTCTCGCAAAACGCGATACTTTTACGCGCCGTTGCCACGAATTACTGGATGAGTTTGATGCGCAGGGTAGTTTTACATCTGCCCAGACTCAGGAATTTGTGCATGAAGCATTGGAAACCTTCCGCTGGCATCAGCACGCTACGGTAGATGAAGAGACCTATCACGCGCTACACAACGAACATCGACTGATTGCTGATGTGGTGTGTTTCCCCGGTTGCCACATCAACCACCTGACGCCACGCACGCTGGATATCGACCGTGTGCAGTCGATGATGCCGGAATGTGGCATTGAACCGAAAATCCTCATTGAAGGGCCGCCGCGTCGCGAGGTGCCTATTCTGCTGCGCCAGACCAGCTTTAAAGCGCTGGAGGAGGCGGTGCTGTTTGCCGGTGAAATGCGTGGTACGCATACCGCACGTTTTGGCGAGATTGAACAGCGTGGCGTGGCGCTGACCCCAAAAGGCAGGCAGTTATATGATGAACTTCTGAGTCACGCGGGAACGGGTAAAGACAACCTGACGCACCAGCTGCATCTTCAAGAGGTGTTTAAAGCCTTCCCTGACAGTGAGTTTTTGCTACGCCAGCAGGGGCTGGCCTGGTTCCGCTATCGACTAACGCCGTCGGGCGAGGCGCATCGTCAGGCGATCCGACCGGAGGATGACCCGCAGCCGCTGATCGAACGAGGCTGGCTGGTGGCTCAACCGATCACCTACGAAGATTTCTTACCGGTGAGCGCTGCGGGCATTTTCCAGTCTAATCTGGGCAATGAAACCCAGGCGCGCAGTCATGGTAACGCCAGTCGGGATGCGTTTGAACAGGCACTGGGCTGTGCGGTTTATGATGAGTTTGTGCTGTATCGGGAGGCTGAAGAGCGCAGTAAACGGCGCTGTGGTTTACTTTAATGGAATTTACACGGGATTCGGTCTGTTCCCATCGACATAATATATTTTCGATTTTGTACAGATAATCGGCGACCAACAATTGGATTATTAATGAATTTTGTCTAGAGTGAGCGGTCAGAAATGTGCACTCTCTTGCCGCAGATTTTGACCGGCGCGGGACCATTCACACGACCAGAAGGACTTACTTTCAGGCATGAATCGTAGACGATTTATTAAAGGTTCAATGGCAATGGCCGCCGTGTGCGGAACCAGTGGTATTGCATCACTCTTTTCCCGTGCTGCCTATGCGGCAGAGTCTGACATTGCAGACGGAAAAACCGTACGTTTTGATTTTTCCGTACTGCAATCAATGGCCCATGATTTGGCACAAAAACCGTGGGGCGGTGCGCCGCGCGCGTTGCCGGATACGCTGGCGAAACTCACGCCTCAGGCTTACAACAGTATTCAGTACGACGCCGAGCAGTCGCTGTGGAATAACGTTGAAAATCGTCAGCTGGACGCGCAGTTTTTCCATGTCGGCATGGGGTTTCGTCGCCGCGTGCGCATGTTCTCGGTTGATGACAGTACGCATCTGGCGCGTGAGATCCACTTCCGCCCTGAACTGTTCAAATACAACGATGCGGGCGTAGATACCAAACAGCTCGAAGGGCAAACCGATCTCGGATTCGCTGGTTTCCGCGTGTTTAAAGCGCCGGAACTGGCCCGTCGCGATGTGGTTTCTTTCCTCGGTGCCAGCTATTTTCGCGCCGTCGATGACACCTATCAGTACGGTTTGTCAGCGCGTGGCCTGGCGGTGGATACCTATACCGACAGCAAAGAAGAATTTCCTGACTTTACCGCGTTCTGGTTCGAAACGGTCAAACCGGGCGCGACCAGCTTTACGGTGTATGCGCTGCTCGACAGCCCAAGCGTAACCGGTGCGTTTAAATTTGTGATCCACTGTGAGAAAACGCAGGTGATCATGGATGTGCAGAACCATGTCTACGCCCGTAAAGACATCAAACAGCTCGGCATTGCGCCGATGACCAGCATGTTTAGCTGCGGTAATAACGAACGTCGGATGTGCGATACCATTCACCCGCAAATCCATGACTCCGACCGCCTGGCAATGTGGCGCGGCAACGGGGAGTGGATCTGCCGTCCGCTGAACAATCCACAAAAACTGCAGTTCAATGCCTACACCGATAACAACCCGCGCGGCTTTGGCCTGTTGCAGTTGGATCGTGACTTCTCCCACTATCAGGACATCATGGGCTGGTACAATAAGCGCCCAAGCCTGTGGGTCGAGCCGCGTAACCAGTGGGGCAAGGGGACCATTGGCTTGATGGAGATCCCAACCACCGGTGAAACGCTGGATAACGTTGTCTGCTTCTGGCAGCCGGAGAAGGCGATCAAAGCCGGTGACGATCTGGAGTTCAAATATCGCCTGTACTGGAGCGCACAGCCACCGGTACGCTCACCGTTGGCGCGTGTGTTGGCAACCCGCACTGGCATGGGAGGATTCCCGGAAGGGTGGGCACCGGGCGAGCATTACCCGGAAAAATGGGCGCGCCGCTTTGCCGTTGACTTCGTCGGTGGCGATCTGAAAGCCGCTGCGCCGAAAGGTATTGAGCCGGTGATTACGCTCTCAAGCGGCGAAGCGAAGCAGATTGAAATCCTCTACGTTGAGCCGATCGATGGCTATCGTATTCAGTTTGACTGGTATCCGACCTCTGACTCAACCGAACCGGTAGATATGCGCATGTTCCTGCGTTGTCAGGGCGATGCGATCAGCGAGACCTGGCTGTATCAGTATTTCCCGCCAGCACCGGATAAACGTCAGTACGTTGACGACCGCGAAATGCGTTAATCGCACGGTCTGTGGCTCTCCTGAAGGGGAGTCACAGACCTCATCTCTGCTGAAACATTCTGTACGCTATTTACTCGATCCTGTTCGCATTTTTCCCTATGTCAAATGGGTAAGCTGAAGGTGTGTATTTCTTATACACGCTTTTTGTCCACTAACAGGGAGAAAGTATGTTTCCAGAATACAGAGACCTCATTTCCCGACTGAAATCCGAGAACCCTCGCTTTCTGTCTTTATTCGAAAAACACAACAGCCTTGATCATGAGATTTCCAGACTGGAAGGTTCGGATGGTCGGGGATACAGTTTGGATATTGTTCGCCTGAAGAAACAGAAACTTCACCTGAAGGAAGATCTGCTCAAAATCCTGCAAAAAGAAAGTGTCAGTGAGAGCTAAATAGTACGGCTCTCACTGTGTAAAAGGGCTTTCCGCAAAAAATGGGAAGCCCTTCCTGTCTAAGACTTAATCGACCATAACCCGTTTGTTCGTCGCGCCCCATAGAATCGACATTTCGGTGAACAGCGCGCCGCTGATTTCTTCCACTTCCTCTGCGCTAACCTGCGCCTTGCCCTGTTTACCGAACAGCACCACCTCATCACCAGAGGTCACCAGCGGCAAATCGGTCACATCGACAATCAGTGTATTCATTGACGTTTTACCCAGCACCGGTACCCGCTGGCCGCGGATCAGCACATGCCCTGCGTTGCTGAACATGCGACGATAGCCGTCAGCATAACCTGCCGGAATGTTAGCGAGAACGGAATCGCGTTTGAGTGTATATGTACGGTCATAGCCGACGGTATTACCTTTCGGGTAATGGTTTACCGACGCAATCGATGATTTAAACGTCATCACGCGTTTGTATTCTGTGCTGGCGATGGTATCACCATAAAAAATTCCGCCAACGCGCACCAGATCCAGCCATGATTCACGCACGGTCAGCGTGGCGAAGGTATTGGCCACATGCAACGTCACGTCTTCGCGCTTCAGTCCGGTAATCTTGAGAACCTGGGCTGATTGGGTATTGAAGCGGGCCAAATCGCGCTTGACCACCGCGGCATCTTCTTCCGGGAAATGCGACATGATGCCGACAATTTTCAGTCCGGGTAAGGCCGAAATAGCGTGGGCTTCTTCCAGTCCGGCCGCCGTGCTGACTTCCAGACCGTTGCGCGACATCCCGCCAGAGTTCAACGCCAGATGAATACGGATGGTTTTGCCTTTCTCCTGAGCAATGGCGCTCAGACGTTTCGCCATATCCAGATTGCCAATCAGCTCCTCAGTATCAAAATCTGCCGCCTGACGCATCTCTTTTTCCGTGGCATTACGCACGCGCATCAGTTGTGATGTAAAACCGGCCTGACGCACGATGCTGATTTCTTCATTACTGGCGACGCCAATACACTGCACGCCGTTTTGCATCATCACTGGCGTGACGAGAGACAGGTCGTGCCCGTACGCGTCGCCTTTGAGAATGGCGCACAAGCGAGTTTTATCTCCCAGCAACTGCTGAACTTTGTGGATATTATATTCCAGCGCGCTGCGGGAGATCTCCAGGGTGGTATTATCCACCACCACCTGCTTGCTGACTGCATAAGGCACGGGACCGGTCTGCGAGGTGGGAACGGGTTGGTGACAGGCGGTGATCAGAAACAGCGGGATAAGTGCTAAACGACCCAAAGGTGCTGCCATGCTTGCTCCTTAGCAAAAAAATAGCGGTATTATTGTCATCATTGCGGATCATCCCCATGAGGATGCCCGGTTAATCAGATTAGCGGGTTCGGCGCGGTAGATTGTCGCTAAGTGATTGCTGTTACAGCATAAAAGTATGATGTCCGGGATGATAAATAGATTAATATCTGCGGATGCCAGTCAGAAATGCCCCGTTAACGAAAGTGAAGGAGATAAACATGCCAGAAGTCATCCCCGTCAGCGACACGCTGGAACTGCGGGCAGTCGAAGAGCAACACGTCACGCCATTGCATCAACTGGTACTCAAAAATAAGCGCTGGTTGCAGCAGTCGCTGAACTGGCCACAGTTTGTCGAATCCGAGGATGACACACGCAAGAACTTGCAGGGCAATATGATGCTGCACCAGCGCGGCTACGCCAAAATGTTCCTTATTTTTGAACAGCAGAACGTGGTGGGGGTGATCTCGTTTAACCAGATAGAACCGTTGAACAAAGCTGCCTATATTGGTTACTGGCTGGATGAAGAACATCAGGGGAAAGGCATACTGTCCCGGGCGCTACAGGCGTTTATTCAACATTACGCGCAGCGCGGTGAGATCCGCCGTTTTATCATTAAATGCCGGGTAGATAACCGTGAAAGCAATCAGGTCGCACAGCGCAATGGTTTCCTGCTGGAAGGTTGTCTGAAGCAGGCGGAGTTCCTCAACGGTGAGTACCATGATGTGAATCTCTACGCCCGTATCATTGATTGCGCCTCAGAATAAGCCTGCCAGAGGCGTGCGGGTAATACGTTGCTCGCCGTTGATCACTTTCGGGCCGCGCAGATGAATTGCGTCGCCTTCAAAGGCCTCGATGCAAGCCTGGCCGGTAACCTCAATGTGATGTTCGATTAGCACTTCGCCCTGGATACAGGCGTGGCCTTCAATGAGAATGCGATCGTCAAGTAGGATTGGGCCACCGCGTAGGCGCGCATGCCCCCCAACCAGCACGTGATGCTTCAGGACGCAGTTACCCTCGATCACGGCGTGCTCCGCCACCTGTGAGCTGTAGCGCAGGGTAGGAATGGCATCTTCATCAGTTCCGGAGGTAACCCGAGCATGGCCGTAAACTTTCGCGCAATCGCAGATCCAGACGTTATTTTCTTCATTGCCTTCTATTCGCGCAAAATCAAACACTTCGGCGCGGTGTTCGATAAAGGCATAATTGACGACAGCGTCGCCATAGATTTGCGCCTGATGCACAACGCGCGAGTTGCTGACGGTTGCGCGGTCATAAATGTGCAAAATCTGGTCGCTTTCACGGGTTAATCCTTTGGCGGCAATGATTTCTGAACCACTCAACACGCGAGCCTCACCGGAAAGGAGGCATTCCCCACGGACAGTCGAATCTTTGATCGTGACGTTGTCACGTATTTCTGCGCCATGGCTGATTTCTGCCTGGTCAATCCATGCGTTATCGCCAACTTGCGTTCCCTCTCTGATCACGCTTGCACGGGTAATGCGGGCGTTGCCGGAGATAACCGCCCCGGCAAAGGCGATGGCATTCTCATCGTAAATCCAGCAATCACCGTTTTGCGCCAGCACGCTTTCGTCGTCAATCCAGCCGCCTGGCGTACCGGCTTGCACATCATTAAAGTCGGTGAGGGCGATGACCTGGTGTAGCAATACGTTTTTTTTGTGGCCATTATCCTGATAACTGAAGGAACGTGGCTCATCGCTCAGACGGTATTTGGTCATAAAGAATTTCCCAGTTGCACACCTTAGTTAAACGTAGCAAAGTTTTCAGCACTGGCTAAACAGCCGTAAATTCCATAAAATGTATTTCAAATATACTTTAAAAAATAAACAAAATGAGTAATAACAAATACAGTGAGCGAGTTCTTAATCTTCCGGCCGGTTATTTTGGCATGGTACTGGGAACCATCGGGATGGGTTTTGCCTGGCGATATGCCAGTCAGATATGGCCGGTGAGTCACTGGATAGGTGACGGTCTGGTGATCCTCGCGATGGTCATTTGGGGGCTGTTGACACTGGCATTTATGACCCGTCTGGTGCGTTTTCCCCACAGCGTGCTGGCGGAAATACGCCACCCGGTGATGAGCAGCTTTGTCAGTCTTTTCCCTGCCACCACCATGCTGGTGGCGATTGGTTTTGTACCCTGGTGCCGGCCCTTAGCCGTGGTCTTGTTTGGTATTGGGGTGGTGATCCAGCTGTCGTACGCAGCCTGGCAAACGGCAGGGCTGTGGCGGGGTTCTCATCCGGAAGAAGCTACCACGCCGGGTTTGTATCTGCCGACCGTGGCCAATAACTTTATCAGCGCCATGGCCTGCGGCGCGCTTGGTTACACTGATGCCGGGCTGGTGTTTCTCGGGGCGGGCGTCTTCTCCTGGTTAAGCCTTGAGCCGGTTATTCTGCAGCGTTTACGCAGTTCTGGTGAACTGCCGGCGGTATTACGTACCTCGCTGGGTATTCAACTGGCTCCGGCGCTGGTGGCCTGTAGTGCCTGGCTCAGCGTCAACGGTGGCGAAGGCGATACGCTGGCAAAAATGTTGTTCGGCTATGGCCTGCTGCAACTGCTGTTCATGTTGCGTCTCATGCCGTGGTATCTGTCTCAGCCGTTTAATGCATCATTCTGGAGCTTCTCGTTCGGTGTCTCGGCGCTGGCAACGACGGGGCTGCATTTAGGCCACGGCAGCGAGTCAGGTTTTTTTCATACGCTGGCGATCCCGCTGTTTATTTTTACCAATTTTATCATTGCGCTATTACTGATACGCACGTTTGCATTGCTGATGCAGGGAAAACTGCTTATTCGCACGGAGCGTGCAGCATTACTGAAATCTGAGGATAAATAATGACCCGTTGTGACGAAAACTACTTTACTGAGAAATATGATTTAACCCGCACGCATTCCGATGTTGTCGAGGCGGCAAAAATTGTTACGCCAGGCAAAACATTAGATTTAGGCTGTGGGAATGGTCGTAATAGCCTGTACCTGGCGGCTAACGGTTATGACGTGACGGCGTGGGATAAAAACCCAATGAGCATTGCCAACCTTGAGCGCATTAAAGACGCAGAAGGGCTGACCAATCTGCACGCTGAGGTAGCGGACCTCAATGCGTTACGCTTTGACGGTGAATATGATTTTATTCTTTCCACCGTGGTGATGATGTTCCTCGAAGCAAAAACCATCCCGGGCTTGATTGAAAATATGCAACGCTGCACCAAACCGGGCGGATATAACCTGATCGTCGCGGCAATGGATACCGATGATTTTCCGTGCACCGTTGGGTTCCCGTTTGCGTTTAAAACCGGAGAATTACGCCGCTATTACACCGGATGGGATCTGCTGAAATATAACGAAGATGTGGGTGAACTTCATCGTACGGATGAGAACGGCAACCGTATTAAACTGCGCTTTGCAACAATGTTGGCGCGTAAAGCTGGTTAACCTACCCATTTGTGATAAGCCTTTCTACGTTCAGCATTTTTTTTGTGCTGAACGTTAAGATAACGTTAAGATAAAATTGTGCGGTCCTTACCATTTTTAGTGCATCCAAAATGATTCTGATTTGCTATTCTTTTCAGGCACCATTGCGAAAACTAAAGGGACCGTTTCATGCGTACTCAAACTTTATTTAAAGTTGCAGTGCTTACTGGCCTGTTGGCATTATCTGGCTGTGCATCAAAAGTGACTCAGCCGGAGAAATACTCTGGGTTTTTAAAAGACTATTCTGGCCTGAAGGAAACTAAATCAGCAACGGGGCAACCGGTGCTTCGTTGGGTTGACCCTAGCTTTAATGAATCTAAATACGACAATATCGTTTATAACCCGATTACGTATTATCCGGTTCCTAAACCAACCACTCAGGTTGGACAACAAGTTCTTGATAGGCTGCTGAGCTATACCAATACTCAAATGAAAACCTCCATTGGTAAGCGTAAGCCGCTGGTGACAACGCCTGGCCCACGTACTTTGATTTTCCGCGGGGCGATCACTGGTGTTGATACCAGTAAAGAAGGGCTGCAATTCTATGAAGTGGTTCCGGTTGCACTGGTTGTTGCCGGTACACAAATGGCAACAGGGCACCGTACCATGGATACCCACCTCTATTTTGAGGGTGAGTTGATCGATGCGGCAACCAATAAGCCGGTAATTAAAGTTGTCCGTAAGGGCGAAGGCAAAGATCTGAATAACGAGAGTACGCCGATGGCGTTCGAAACGTTGAAGAAAGTTGTTGATGACATGGCGACCGATGCCTCCATGTTTGACGTAAATAAAAAGCAATAATGAAAAACGCACCGTCTGCTTTCTGCGGATGGTGCGATTTTTTTCAGGCGACCCGGCGGCGGTACAGCAGTTTCCCCATCAGCATTTCCGGGCGGGTGAACATCACCAAATTCCCCAGTAAAATCAGCACTAATCCGGCAATGGCATTAATCTGCCAGACATACCCCTCATACAGCGTAGACAGCGTCAGTGCCACCAGTGGAAAAAGCAGCGTGCTGTAGGCCGCCTTGCTGGGACCGATACGTCCGACCAGCGTGAAATAGGCGCCAAAGGCAATCACCGAACCAAAAATTGCCAGATACAACAGCGCGCTAAGATAACTGAAGGTCCACTGAGGTGTGAAGTTGTCGCCGCGCACCAGGGCAATGGTAGCAATCAACACGGTGCCGTATAACATCGCCCAGCTGTTGGTGGTCATCACCTCGAGGCCATTTTTCTGATGGCGCAGGCTTATCATGTTGCCCAGTGAGAAACCAAACGTGCCGAGGGCGCTCAAGCCAATGCCCAGCAGCAGCGAATGATTTAACCCGCTGTTGACTAAATCTTGCCAGAACAAGGTGACGATGCCTGTCAGGCCCAGTCCGGCGGCGACATAAAAACGTCGCGGCGGTTTTTGACCAAAAAACAAGTAGCTATTAACCGCGTTGAACAGGACTGCCATTGAGAAAATAACCGATTCGAGTCCGGTATTGATCCATGCGGCGGCTGTGTAAAAACACCAGAAGTTAAAACAAAAAACGCATCCGCCTTGTAACAAACAAAACAGATGGTCACGTGCGGAAAGCTTACGCAATTTTCCGCTGACCAGCAGAATGACTATCATCACCGTGCTGGCAACGGCAAAGCGCCAGAAGATAGAAACAGGGGCGGCAACCGGGCCTTGTTGCAGGTAAATGGCAATCCATGTCGTGCCCCATATCACCACCACCAGACTGTACAGCAGTGCGTTCATACATCGCTCTCATTTTGCCTATTCAAAGGCAGACTGTGCCACGCCACTTCCGAGGGCGCTTTCATCCGATTGCGGGAGACTTGCAAAATCTTGCGCTTTTTTTTATGCAAAGCGGAAAAGAGGGCTGTTAACACCCTGTTGCTGAGATAGACTGAAAGTCTGCTCACAACGTCTTTGAAAGTGATGGTATGCCTCAGCCCTACGATGCCTTTGAAAACTTACGCAAACATAATGCCGTGCTGCATGAATCGGTTGCGTTACATTCTGGGATCCAGCTGGCGGCGTGGTCGAACAAACGCGATACCATCACCCAATATTGCGATCACCATACGCTCAGTTTGTATGTGGCAGATGGCTATGAGAGTTACCACAAAACGGCGGGCGGCTGGAAGAACGGCGGTGGCCCGGACCGCTTCTGCCTGATGCCTAAAGAGAGTGAATCCAGCTGGGATATCCGCGACGATCTGTCGTTTGTGCATCTCTACTGCACCGACGCGCATTTGCGTGAGGTGGGGGAGAAAGTCTGGGATAAGAGCCCTTATAGCGTCATGCTGGACGAACATACTTTCGGCAGCGATCCGGGGATCACCGCTGTGTACCGCCAGTTTCTGCTTGGTAATGACTGGCAACAGCCTGCTAACCATCTCACGCTGAGCGCCGCATCTTCGCTGTTATTAACGCACCTGATCCAGCATTACAGTAACGTACAATGGCGACCGCCGGTGGTGACGGGCGGACTCGCGCCCGTCACCTTGCGTAATGTGCTGGCCTATATCGACGCGCATTTGGCGTACCCCATCACCCTGAGCGATTTGGCAGGTGAAGCGGTGTTGAGCGATTTTCACTTCGCCCGAATGTTCCGCCAGTCGATGAACATGGCGCCCCATCAGTATGTCATGCAGCGCCGTATGGCGCTGGCGCAGCAGCTGGTTTGTTACTCTTCCCGCAGCTTGTCTGATATCGCGATGGCCTGCGGGTTTAGCTCCGCCAGCCACTTCAGCAACCGTTTTAAGCAGGTGACGGGCAAAACGCCCTCGCAGCTACGTGCGGCGCGCTAATCTCAGCACCGTGTAGCACACCCCTCCGGCAATTAATCCCCAAAATGCAGATCCAATCCCCAGCAGCGTCAAACCACTGGCGGTGACCAGAAAAGTGATAATCGCCGCGTCACGCTCGGCTTCGTGATGCAGCGCCTGATACAGGCTGCCGCTAATCGTCCCCAGCAGCGCCAAACCGGCCAGCATCTGGATCCAGCTCACCGGCAGGGCCGCCATTAACCCGGTCACTGAACCGCCGAATACGCCTGCCAGCAGATAGAAAACCCCCGCGGCAGCGGCCGCTAACCAGCGTCGCTGGGCGTCCGGGTGCGCTTCCGGGCTTTGGCATATCGCGGCGGTGATGGCGGCAATACAGATGGAGTAGACGCCAAACGGGGAAAACAACAGCGCCAGCAGGCCGGTGAACACGATCAACGGCGAAACGGGTAATGAATAGCCGGAGGCCTTCATGGTGGCAATGCCGGGAGCATTTTGCGAGGCCATGGTGACCAGAAACAGCGGCAGAGCAATACTGATGCTGTGGGCGAGGGAAAAGTGGGGGGCGATAAATTCCGGCATCACCGGTGAGAGAGTGATGTTGTTAGTGACAACGTCACCTTTTATCAAGGCAATCATTATTCCTACCAACATCGCAGCAATGACCGCGTAGCGCGGGGCGACAACTTTGAGCACCAACCACGCCAGCAGCATGCTGCCGCACAGGAGCAGCTCGTTGTTCAAACTATTAAATGCCTGTAGGCCAAAACGCAGCAGGATCCCCGCCAGCATCGCTGACGCCAGCGAGTGAGGGATGACTTGCATCAGTCGGGCGAACAATCCCGTCACGCCGCACAGGACAATCAGCGCATTGGCGACAATAAATACGCCAATTGCCTCCTGAATAGTGACACCCTGCAGACCGGTGACCAGCAGCGCTGCACCGGGCGTTGACCACGCGGTTAATATCGGCGCACGGTACCGTAACGTTAATGCCAGCGTACTGACGCCCATGGCGATGCCCAGCGCGGTCATCCAGCCGGCAATTTGCCCGGTAGTTGCCCCGGCGGCTATCGCCGCTTGCCAGATAATCGCCGCTGAACTGGCGTAGCCGACCAGCACAGCAACAAAACCAGACAGTACGGTAGGCAGAGGGAGTGAATATGTGCGCATAGCGACTCCGCGTGCGTTATAACGGTCGGTCACTGTAGCACTGTGCGCTATAGCGTACAAGTGATAGTCTAGTGCTTTGCCACATGAGATCGAGGGAGATAACGAATGGACAATGTTACCCACTATCTGGCGACCACGCTCAGGGCGTTACGTCAGCAGCGGGAATGGAGCCTTGCACGTCTGGCGCAGGAGACCGGCGTGTCAAAAGCCATGCTGGGGCAGATTGAACGCAACGAATCCAGCCCAACGGTGGCGACATTATGGAAAATCGCCACCGGACTGAACGTTCCCTTTTCGAGCTTTATCACGCAGCCGGAAGCGGAGAGCACGCCCGCATTCGACCCGCAGCAGCAGGCGATGATCGTCACGCCGCTGTTCCCGTGGGATCCACAGCTCTGCTTTGACCATTTTTCGATACTGCTGGCACCGGGAGCGCTTAGCGAATCTACCCCGCATGAGACCGGCGTTATTGAACATGTGGTGGTGATTAATGGCCTGCTGGATATGGACATTGACGGCAGATGGCGAACGTTAAAAACCGGTGAGGGAGTGCGTTTTGCCGGGGATACCGCACACAGTTATCGGAACAGCAGTGAACTGCCGGTTCACTTTCATTCGCTCATCCATTACCCACGGAGTTAATAGGGAAAACTATTTCGCAACGTCGCGCTTCTGACTACAATAGCCGCCATTTTACCGCTTTTGGATGGTAACAACCGTATGCCTCAGCAACCTCATCGTCTTGAATTGTTAAGCCCGGCCCGTGATACCGCGATTGCGCGCGAAGCCATTTTGCACGGCGCAGATGCCGTTTACATTGGTGGACCGGGGTTTGGTGCACGTCATAATGCCAGTAACAGCCTGAAGGATATTGCTGAACTGGTGCCTTTCGCCCATCGCTATGGGGCAAAAATCTTTGTGACGTTGAACACGATTTTACACGATGATGAGCTGGAACCCGCTCAGCGGTTGATTACCGACCTGTATCAGACCGGCGTTGATGCCCTGATTGTACAGGATATGGGGATTCTGGAGCTGGATATTCCGCCCATTGAGCTGCATGCCAGCACCCAGTGTGATATTCGCAGCGTCGAGAAGGCTAAGTTTCTCGGCGATGTGGGGTTTACCCAGATTGTACTGGCGCGCGAGCTGAGTCTGGAACAGATTAGCGCCATCCATCAGGCTACCGACGCGACCCTTGAGTTTTTTATTCACGGTGCGTTGTGTGTGGCGTATTCCGGCCAATGCTATATTTCCCATGCCCAGACCGGGCGCAGCGCTAACCGTGGTGACTGCTCTCAGGCTTGTCGCCTGCCGTATACCCTGAAAGACGATCAGGGGCGGGTGGTGTCATACGAAAAACACCTGCTGTCGATGAAAGATAACGATCAGACCGCTAATCTGGGCGCGTTGATCGACGCAGGCGTGCGGTCCTTCAAAATTGAAGGCCGCTACAAAGACATGAGCTACGTGAAAAATATCACCGCCCATTATCGCCAGATGTTGGATGCGATTATCGAACAGCGCGGTGATTTGGCCCGTGCCTCAGCCGGTCGTACAGAACATTTCTTTACCCCCTCAACGGACAAAACGTTCCACCGTGGCAGCACAGATTACTTTGTCACCGCCCGCAAAGGGGATATCGGTGCATTTGACTCGCCGAAGTTTATCGGCTTGCCGGTAGGCGAAGTGCTGAAAGTAGCAAAAGATCACCTTGATGTTGAAGTGACGGAGCCGCTGGCTAACGGCGATGGCCTGAACGTGTTGATCAAACGCGATGTGGTTGGATTTCGCGCCAATACCGTCGAGAAAACGGGGAACAACCGCTATCGGGTCTGGCCGAATGAAATGCCGACCGATCTGCATAAAGTGCGTCCGCATCATCCGTTGAATCGTAACCTCGATCATAACTGGCAGCAGGCGTTGACCAAAACGTCCAGCGAACGTCGCGTGGCGGTCGATATTGAACTGGGCGGCTGGCAGGAACAGCTGATCCTGACGCTCACCAGCGAAGAGGGCGTGAGCATCACCCACACGCTGGACGGCCAGTTTGAGGAAGCGAACAACGCGGAAAAAGCGCTGAGCAATTTGCAGGAGGGGCTGGCAAAGCTTGGGCAGACGCTGTATTACGCCCGTGATATTCAGGTGAATCTGCCGGGCGCACTGTTTGTGCCGAACGGTCAGCTTAATCAGCTGCGTCGTGACGCCGTTGAAATGCTGGACGCAGCGCGACTGGCCAGTTACCAGCGTGGCCGCCGCAAACCGGTAGCCGACCCGGCCCCGGTTTACCCGCAAACGCATCTGAGTTTTCTGGCAAACGTCTATAACCATAAAGCGCGCGCGTTTTATCACCGTTATGGTGTTCAGCTGATTGATGCTGCTTATGAAGCGCATGAGGAAAAAGGCGAGGTGCCGGTGATGATCACCAAGCACTGCCTGCGTTTTGCCTTTAATCTATGCCCAAAACAGGCTAAAGGTAACATCAAAAGCTGGAAAGCGACGCCAATGCAGTTGGTCAACGGTGACGATGTGCTGACGCTGAAATTTGATTGCCGACCGTGCGAAATGCACGTCATCGGCAAGATGAAACATCACATTTTGAAAATGCCGTTGCCGGGCAGCATCGTGGCTTCCGTCAGTCCGGATGAACTGATGAAAACGCTGCCGAAGCGTAAAGGCTAAGCGTTAACTTTGATGGGTATCGGGTTTGCGTGATTTTTGCCAGTGATGGTGTTCGCGGAGATCGGCGGCGGATTCTTCCGCCGTCATACGCAGTTCATCGCTGTCAGCCGTGTGACGTAATAAGTGATCGGCATCCTGCACCTGAAGATATTCATGTCCCTGATTAGTAGCGAAAAGCTGGCCAGAAAAAAGCGCACTGGTCAGCAATAACACCGTTAACCCTTTCTTAAACATCATTCACCCTCTGGTACGTTTTAACAAAAATTGCGGTAATTTCGTCGAGTGACTATTTCATTATTTAATCGAGTTAAAGGCAATCGATGTTTCATCAATTCGCCGGTTATTGCATTTTTGTTTATATAACGTTGGGATTTTAGCTGTCGGGTAACGCTACGCTACCCGACCAATATGAATGCAGACTCAGGACTTAAAACCTGCTGCCGTCATCAGCACACGGAAGACCATGCCAACAGCGGCCAGGGCCAGCACGCTGCCGCCCCACAGGATCACCAGCCACATCAGGCGTTTCCAGATTGATTGTTGCATCAATGATACCCCTCACCAGGTTGAACTTTGCCGCGAAAAACGTAATAGCTCCAGAAGGTGTAGACGAGGATTATTGGGATAATCAACAAGGCACCTACCAGCATAAAGCCCTGACTTTGTGACGGGGCTGCCGCCTGCCAGAGGGTGATGGACGGTGGAATGATATGCGGCCAGATGCTGATCCCCAGTCCGCTGAAACCGAGGAAAATTAGCCCCAGCGTCAGGATAAACGCCAGTGCATGGCTGTGCTGCTGGCCCAGCGAACGCCACAACCACAGACTGGTCAGCGCGACCAGGAGTGGAACCGGCATCAGGAACCACAGGTTTGGCAGGCTAAACCAGCGATCGGCAATGGCGCTGTGCGCCAGCGGTGTCCACAGGCTGATAATGGCAATGACGACCAGCAACGCCAGCAGCAGTTTTTTGGCGGCGTTGCGCATTTTATCCTGTAGTGGATTTTCGCTTTTCATCACCAGCCATGTCGCACCCAGCAGCGCATAGGCTACTACCAGGCCCACGCCGCAAAACAGCGTGAAAGGGGTGAGCCAGTCGAAAGGTCCGCCGCTGTAGCTGCGTCCGCTGACTGAGAATCCATTAAGCACCGCACCGACGACAACGCCCTGGGTAAAGGTGGCGAGGATTGAACCGCATATAAACGCTTTATCCCAGAATGGCCGGTGTGCGGGCGTTGCTTTGAAACGAAACTCAAAGGCCACACCGCGAAAAATCAGGCCGATTAGCATCAGGGTTAAGGGGATGGTCAGCGCATCGACGATCACCGCGTAGGCCAGCGGAAAGGCACCAAACAAGCCTGCGCCCCCCAGCACCAGCCAGGTTTCATTGCCGTCCCAGACCGGCGCGACGCTGTTGACCATCACATCGCGATCGTCGGGGTCCTGAATGACCGGAAATAAAATGCCAATCCCAAGGTCGAAACCATCCATCACGATATACATCAGGGTGGCGAACACGATGATAACGAACCAGATAACTGATAAATCAATACCCATTAGCGATGTGCCTCCGGTTGAGAATCGAGGACCGCAGCGGAAAGCGGTCGTGCAGGAGTACCCGTTGGCGGACTCGTCGGGTCATCTTCCTGCGGTCCTTTACGGATCAGGCGGATCATGTAGCTGTAGCCCACACCGAAGACCGAACTGTAAACCACAAAGAAGGCCATCAGGCTGATGCTCATGTGCAAATCGCCATGTGCGGAAACCGCATCCGCCGTCCGTTGCAGGCCATAAACAACCCACGGCTGACGACCGACTTCGGTGGTCACCCATCCGGCCAGAATGGCAATCAGACCGGAGGGTCCCATCCATAGTGCGAAGCGCAGGAAAGGACGCGAGGTATACAGGCGTTGTTTGTAGCGCAGCCACAGGGCAAATGTGCCGAGCAAGATCATCAACATCCCCAGCCCCGCCATAATGCGAAATGACCAGAACACCATGGTGGAGTTAGGACGATCTTCTTTCGGAAATTCTTTCAGAGCCGGAACTTGTTTATCCAGACTGTGGGTCAAAATCAGGCTGCCCAGCGCGGGTATTGCCAGTCCGTAGCGGGTGCGCTCCTGTTCCATATCCGGCCAGCCGAACAGCAACAGCGGGGTCGGTTCACCGGGCACGTTTTCCCAGTGACCTTCAATGGCGGCAATCTTGGCAGGTTGATGCTTCAGGGTGTTAAGTCCATGCATATCGCCAATCAACGCCTGTAACGGGGCGACGATCAGCATCATCCACAGGGCCATTGAAAACATGGCACGAATTGCCGGCGTATTATTTCCACGTAATAAATGCCAGGCCGCCGACGCCGCGACAAACAGGGCGCTGCTCAGGAAGGCGGCGACGGACATATGCAGTAGACGATAGGGGAAGGACGGATTGAAGATGACGGCAAACCAGTCCACCGGCACGACTTGTCCGTTGATAATTTCGTAACCCTGCGGTGTTTGCATCCAGCTGTTGGAGGCGAGGATCCAGAAAGTTGAAATAATGGTGCCCAGCGCGACCATACAGGTGGCGAAGAAGTGCAGACCTGGACCTACGCGCTGCCAGCCAAACAGCATCACGCCAAGGAATCCTGCCTCGAGGAAGAAGGCGGTCAGTACTTCATAGGTCAGCAGCGGCCCGGTGATACTCCCGGCGAACTCGGAAAAACCGCTCCAGTTGGTACCGAACTGGTAGGCCATTACCAGGCCCGAAACCACGCCCATACCAAAGTTGACGGCGAATATTTTAGACCAGAAATGATACAGCGAACGCCAGGTGGGATTTTTGGTTTTCAGCCACAGACCTTCAAGCACCGCCAGATAGCTGGCAAGACCGATAGTAATGGCCGGAAAGATGATGTGAAACGACACCGTAAACGCGAACTGGATGCGCGCCAGGTGAAACGCGTCAAGACCGAACATGCTTAACTCCGCAGGCAAAATTGATTTAGCGCAATTCTATGCCTGAGGAACAGTGGGGGGCAGAAACAGAACAGTTCTTTTTAACCATAACAGTTGCAGTGCTGTTATTTGTTAGTGGTACTGATATGAAAACTTCATTTTTTAAACACCCATAAAATCAATTATTTATTCTATTTAAAGCACGCGACGAAAATTGATGCTGTGCAGGCTCGCGGTGTGAGCATGTGGTTAACCGCTTTCGTTCACAGTGCAGTAAAAACACAATCCCATAACAGTTGTCAGAATGTTGTTAATTTTATTGACTGATATACACTGCGAGCGTCACCTGCATCTGACTCCCGAGAATCATCATGAAAAAATATCAACGGCTGGCGGAACAAATTCGCGATCAAATCGCCTCTGGCGTCTGGCAACCCGGCGATCGTCTACCTTCTTTACGTGAACAGGTGGCGACCAGTGGGATGAGTTTTATGACCGTCGGCCATGCTTATCAGCTGCTGGAAAGTCAGGGGCGGATCATTGCGCGGCCGCAATCCGGCTATTATGTTGCCGCGCGGCCCGAACGTGAGTCGGCAACCCCGCAATCGCAGGTTGTGCGCGATGAAGCGGTCGATATCAACACGTATATTTTTGACATGCTGCAGGCCAGCCGGGATGCTTCGGTGATGCCGTTTGCGTCCGCATTTCCCGACCCCCGTTTATTTCCCCTGCAGCAGCTTAACCGTTCGTTGGCGCAGGTGAGCAAAACGGCGACGGCAATGAGCGTGATTGAAAACCTGCCGCCGGGTAATGCCGAATTGCGTAATGCCATTGCACGTCGCTATGCACAGCAGGGGATCACTATTTCGCCGGATGACATTGTGATTACCGCCGGGGCGCTGGAAGCCCTCAACCTGAGCCTGCAGGCGGTGACCGAACCTGGCGACTGGGTGATTGTCGAAAATCCCTGTTTTTACGGCGCCTTGCAGGCGCTTGAAAGGCTGCGTTTAAAAGCGCTGTCTGTTGCCACCGACGTCAAGGACGGGATCGATCTCGTCGCACTGGAGCAGGCTTTACAAGAGTATCCGGTGAAGGCTTGCTGGCTGATGACCAACAGCCAAAACCCGTTGGGGTTTACGCTCAGCGCAGAGAAAAAGGCCCATCTGGTCGCGTTGCTGGAAAAATACAACGTGATGCTGATCGAGGATGATGTCTACAGCGAGCTGTATTTTGGCCGTGAAAAACCGCTGCCCGCCAAAGCCTGGGATCGTGGCGACAGAGTGCTACACTGTTCGTCGTTTTCAAAATGCCTGGTGCCCGGATTTCGCGTTGGCTGGGTGGCGGCGGGGAAGCATGCGCGGCGCATTCAGCGGCTTCAGTTGATGAGCACCTTATCAACCAGTTCCCCGATGCAACTCGCATTGGTGGATTACCTCTCTACCCGGCGTTATGACGCGCATTTGCGTCGGCTACGTCGTCAACTGGCAGAACGCAAACAGCAAGCCTGGCAAACGCTACTGCGCCATCTTCCGGCGGAAGTCAAAATTCATCATAGCGATAGCGGCTATTTTCTGTGGCTCGAACTGCCTGAACCGCTTGATGCGGGCGAGCTCAGCACGCAGGCACTGGCGCACCATATCAGCATTGCACCGGGGAAAATGTTCTCGACGTCAGGAACCTGGACACGCTTCTTTCGCTTCAATACCGCATGGCACTGGGGAGAACGCGAAGAGCAGTCCGTGAAACAACTTGGGAAATTAATTCGCGAGATGATGAAATAATAATGAATGGGCTATTCAATATAAAAGAATAGCCCATTCTTATTTTTGAAATAGCACCAGTAAAATCACGATGTTATTTCTTCAGGTGCAACCATACAAAATATCAATACCTCTAATTATTCCCCTCCGTGCATCTAACTCGTTGTCTATACTCCAGAAGATTAAATAACGTTGCAATAACTGACAGCGTAATGAGCGTTAGCTCACAACCTGATTAAATTTCCTTGCGCCAGCAGGAACGCTGCCAACACCCCGACTACTTTTAGGAAAGGACATATATTTACGGCAAGGCTGCCGCTCATTATTTTTTTTCGACAGGAGTAAGACGTTATGAGCAAGCAATTTGCCCTCACGAGCCTGTGTGCGCTCAGTATGACACTGATGACCGCCCACGCAGCTGAACCCCCAACATCATTAGATAAACCAGAAGGACGCCTGGATATTATTGCCTGGCCGGGGTATATCGAACGTGGCCAAACGGATAAACAA
Organism: Citrobacter sp. TBCS-14; assembly: GCF_005280805.1. Lineage (NCBI taxonomy): Bacteria > Pseudomonadati > Pseudomonadota > Gammaproteobacteria > Enterobacterales > Enterobacteriaceae > Citrobacter > Citrobacter sp. TBCS-14. The sequence goes on along the minus strand of NZ_SZWM01000164.1, from coordinate 452,778 downwards.
TATGACTGGGTCTCACAGTTTGAGAAGGAAACGGGCTGCGCGGTGAATGTGAAAACGGCGGCCACCTCAGACGAAATGGTTAGCCTGATGGCAAAAGGCGGATATGACCTGGTCACGGCATCCGGTGACGCGTCACTGCGTTTAATTATGGGGAAACGTGTTCAACCTATTAATACTGCACTTATTCCGAACTGGAAAATCATCGATCCGCGTGTAGTCAACGGTGAATGGTTTAATGTCGGGGGAAAAGTGTACGGCACACCGTATCAGTGGGGGCCAAACCTGCTGATGTACAACACCAAGACCTTCCCAACGCCGCCGGATAGCTGGAAAGTGGTGTTTGTAGCGCAAACCCTGGAAGACGGCAAAAGCAATAAAGGGCGCGTCCAGGCTTACGACGGTCCGATTTATATCGCCGATGCGGCGTTATTTGTTAAAGCCACCCAACCACAACTGGGCATTACCGACCCCTATCAGCTGACCGAGAAACAGTATCAGGCCGTCATTAAGGTCCTGAGAGATCAGCATAGTCTGATCCATCGCTACTGGCATGACACCACCGTGCAAATGAGTGATTTTAAAAACGAAGGTGTTGTCGCTTCCAGCGCATGGCCTTATCAGGCTAACGCCCTGAAGGCTGAAGGGCAACCTGTCGCCACCGTCTTCCCAAAAGAAGGGGTTACCGGTTGGGCGGATACCACCATGTTGCACAGCGAAGCAAAACATCCGGTCTGTGCTTACAAATGGATGAACTGGTCATTAACCCCGAAAGTGCAGGGCGACGTTGCCGCCTGGTTTGGATCGCTGCCGGTCGTGCCTGAGGGATGCAAAGCCAGCCCGCTGCTGGGTGAAAAAGGATGTGAAACCAATGGCTATAGCTATTTCGACAAAATCGCCTTCTGGAAAACGCCGATCGCCGAAGGGGGCAAGTTCGTTCCTTACAGTCGCTGGACGCAAGATTACATAGCCATTATGGGCGGTCGCTGATTCCGCTGGGGGTTTTATGACGTACGCAGTGGAATTTAACAATGTCTCGCGATTGTACGGGGATGTTCGTGCCGTCGATGGGGTCAGTATTGCGATTAACGATGGTGAGTTTTTCTCTATGCTGGGGCCATCCGGCTCTGGCAAAACTACCTGTCTGCGCCTGATAGCTGGTTTTGAACAGCTGTCAGGCGGTGCAATTAGCATTTTTGGCAAGCAGGCCAGCGAGTTGCCGCCCTGGGAGCGGGACGTCAACACGGTATTTCAGGATTACGCGTTGTTTCCGCATATGTCGATCCTCGATAACGTGGCCTATGGGTTGATGGTCAAAGGGATGGATAAAAAACAGCGCCATGCCAAAGCGCGAGAAGCGCTGGAGAAGGTGGCGCTCGGCTTCGTTTATGAGCGTAAACCGTCGCAGCTTTCCGGTGGACAGCGCCAGCGCGTGGCGATCGCTCGCGCACTGGTTAATGAACCACGCGTGCTGCTGCTGGATGAACCGCTTGGGGCGCTGGATCTTAAACTGCGTGAACAGATGCAGTTGGAATTGAAAAAACTACAGCAGGCGCTGGGCATCACCTTCATTTTTGTTACCCACGATCAGGGTGAGGCGCTGTCGATGTCCGATCGCGTGGCGGTGTTTAATAACGGCCGCATTGAGCAAGTGGACTCTCCCCGTGAACTCTATATGCGCCCACGCACGCCGTTTGTGGCGAGCTTTGTCGGGACATCAAACGTCTTTGATACCGCCATGTCGGCGAATGTCTGCGGCCTGCAGGGAATGTTCTCTCTGCGCCCGGAACACATTCGCTTGAATGATCCTGGCGCAGAAGTGCAGGCGCCGGGCGTTATTCAGGCGGTGCAGTATCAGGGGGCCGCGACGCGGTTTGAGCTAAAACTGGCTGGTGGCGAAAAGTTGCTGGTAAGCCAGGCGAACCTGACGGGAGAAACGCTGCCGTCAACGCTGTCGCCGGGTCAGCAGGTCATGGCCTCGTGGTCACGTGACGTGATGGTCCCGCTGGTTGAGGAGAGGTGAATGGCGATGAACGTTTTACATTCACCTCCCCAGACCACCAGGTTGAACAAAATCTCAGGTTATTTCTGGCGTAATCCGGGGCTGGGGCTGTTTTTACTGCTGCTCGGACCGCTGATGTGGTTTGGTGTCGTCTACTTTGGCTCATTGCTGACATTACTGTGGCAAGGGTTTTATACCTTTGACGATTTCACCATGTCCGTTACGCCAGATCTGACGCTGGCGAACCTGCAGGCGCTGTTTAACCCGGCGAATTACGACATCATTTTACGCACGTTGACCATGGCAATAGCGGTGACTATTGCCAGCGCCATTCTGGCGTTTCCTATGGCGTGGTATATGGCGCGTTACACCAGCGGCAAGATGAAAGCCTTTTTTTACATCGCCGTCATGTTGCCAATGTGGGCCAGCTATATCGTCAAAGCCTACGCGTGGACGTTGCTGTTGGCTAAAGACGGCGTGGCGCAGTGGTTTTTAACCCATCTCGGGCTGGAGCCGATCCTGACCGCGTTTCTGACGCTGCCAGCCGTGGGCGGGAATACGCTGTCGACGTCAGGATTAGGGCGTTTTCTGGTTTTCGTCTACATCTGGCTACCTTTTATGATCCTGCCGGTACAGGCTGCGCTGGAACGGTTACCGCCGTCATTGCTGCAGGCTTCGGCGGATTTGGGCGCCCGCCCGCGTCAGACATTCCGCTATGTAGTGCTGCCGCTGGCTATCCCCGGTATTGCTGCGGGTTCAATCTTTACCTTCTCGCTGACGCTGGGTGATTTTATTGTGCCGCAACTGGTGGGGCCGCCGGGTTTTTTCATCGGCAACATGGTCTATTCGCAACAAGGGGCTATCGGCAACATGCCAATGGCGGCGGCATTCACCCTGGTGCCGATTGTATTAATCGCACTGTATCTGGCGTTCGTGAAGCGTCTGGGAGCGTTTGATGCACTCTGAACGCGCACCGTTTTTACTCAAACTGGCCGCATGGGGTGGCGTGATTTTCCTGCACTTTCCCATCCTCATCATCGCCGCCTATGCGTTTAATACTGAGGAAGCCGCTTTTAGCTTTCCACCGCAGGGGCTTACGCTACGGTGGTTTAGCGTGGCGGCACAGCGTAGCGATATTTTGGAATCAGTGACACTGTCACTTAAGATCGCCGCGCTGTCGACGGCCATCGCACTGGTGCTAGGAACGCTGGCGGCGGCGGCCCTGTGGCGGCGGGATTTCTTTGGCAAGAACGCAATATCGCTGTTGTTGCTTTTGCCTATTGCGCTACCGGGCATTATCACCGGTCTGGCACTGCTGACTGCATTTAAAACCATCAATCTGGAACCCGGCTTCCTGACCATCGTGGTGGGGCATGCGACGTTTTGTGTGGTAGTGGTATTTAACAACGTTGTGGCCCGTTTTCGTCGCACATCATGGAGTCTGGTTGAAGCGTCAATGGACCTGGGGGCGAACGGCTGGCAAACCTTCCGCTATGTGGTGCTGCCGAATCTTGCGTCGGCGCTGTTGGCCGGAGGCATGCTGGCGTTTGCGTTGTCGTTTGATGAAATCATCGTAACAACGTTCACGGCCGGACACGAAAGAACACTTCCGCTGTGGCTACTCAATCAACTGGGACGTCCGCGTGATGTCCCGGTGACCAACGTAGTGGCATTGCTGGTGATGGCGGTCACAACACTGCCGATTTTAGGGGCCTGGTGGCTGACGCGTGAAGGCGACACTCTCGCCGGAAACGGTAAATAAACGACAATATGGGAAATTGCTATGCAACATCAATTACTGATTAACGGCGAACTGGTCAACGGTGAAGGTGAAAAGCAGCCGGTCTATAACCCTGCTACCGGTGACGTGATCCTGGAAATTGCCGAGGCGTCAACCGTGCAGGTTGATGCAGCCGTCCGTGCCGCCGACGAGGCTTTTGCCAGCTGGGGGCAAACCACACCGAAAGTGCGTTCAGAGCTGTTACTGAAGCTGGCGGACACTATCGCCGAAAACGCGCAGACATTTGCTGAGCTGGAATCCTTGAATTGCGGTAAGCCTTTTCACTGCGTGCTAAATGATGAAATTCCGGCGATTGTGGATGTTTTCCGCTTCTTTGCCGGTGCCGCACGTACGGTCAACGGCCTGGCGGCCGGGGAGTATCTGGAAGGGCATACGTCCATGATCCGTCGCGATCCGCTGGGGGTGGTGGCGTCTATCGCACCGTGGAACTATCCGCTGATGATGGCCGCGTGGAAACTGGCACCGGCGCTGGCGGCAGGTAACTGCGTGGTGATTAAACCATCCGAAATTACCCCATTAACGGCACTGAAGCTGGCGGAGTTGGCGAAAGATATTTTCCCGGCAGGCGTGATTAACGTGCTGTTTGGTCGTGGTAAAACCGTGGGCGATCCGCTGACCGGTCATGAAAAAGTGCGCATGGTTTCACTGACCGGCTCTATTGCTACCGGTGAACACATCATTGGGCATACTGCGCCATCGATTAAGCGCACGCATATGGAGTTGGGCGGCAAGGCCCCGGTTATTATTTTTGATGATGCCGATCTCGATGCGGTGGTGAGCGGCGTACGCACGTTCGGTTATTACAACGCCGGGCAGGATTGCACCGCAGCCTGTCGCATTTACGCGCAGAAAGGCATTTACGACGCGCTGGTCGAAAAATTGGGTGCGGCGGTCGCCAGCCTGAAAACCGGTTCACCGAATGATGAATCAACAGAGTTGGGGCCGGTAAGCTCTCAGGCTCATTTGGATCGCATCACCAAAGCGGTGGATGAGGCCAAAGCGCTCGGGCACATCAAAGTCATCACCGGCGGTAAAAAAGTAGAGGGTGCAGGCTACTATTTTGCCCCAACGCTGCTGGCGGGCGCGAAGCAGGACGATGCTATCGTTCAGCGGGAAGTCTTCGGCCCGGTGGTCAGCATCACCCAGTTTGATGATGAGGCTCAGGTCCTGGCATGGGCTAACGATTCAAAATACGGGCTGGCATCTTCGGTCTGGACGCGAGACGTCGGTCGTGCCCATCGCCTCAGCGCCCGCTTGCAGTATGGCTGTACCTGGGTCAACACCCACTTCACGTTGGTGAGCGAAATGCCGCACGGCGGGCAAAAACTCTCCGGTTACGGTAAGGACATGTCGGTTTATGGACTCGAGGATTACACTGTTATCCGCCATGTGATGATTAAACACGAGTAAAATCAGTACCCGCGCATGGCCATAGACGCACGGATAGCTAATTACTAGTAGAAGGGGGTCTATACTATGCGCGGCACTGGCCTCGTCGCCATCGGACGGCGGTAAGTTGGAAATATCCGCGAGGTCAGGCTAATTTACATACATTGGAGTCGCGTTCCGTTCTCTTAATGAACATCACTTCGCTGATGCCCGGTATCTGGGTTTCATGGCAACATCCCTTCGATTAAGGATAGCGTTGCATCTACCCCTTGAACTCACAGCGTGAATCGGTCACCGCCTTACCTACATACGCTATCTGACTGATAATTCAAATTCATGGATACATACTTTCATCATCTGAGGGTACGCGGCTTTTTTCTTTTAGTATGTGTACATTAGCCTTACAGAATTCTATGTAGGCTCTGGCCGCCGTGGAAACATGTCGGTGTTTTTTATAAACCAGATGCAATGATGAGTAGGGCAAACGTGTCTGGGGTAAAACCTCAATCAGTTTTCCACTATTAATGTATTCCGCAGCAAAAAAAGCAGGTAACTCAGTAATGTAGTCGCCAGCAAGGGCTCCAGAGCGCAAATGAAGATAATCATTGACGATGAAGGTCGCTGGAACATCGTAGGTATGTTCACCGAGCATCCACACCGGACGCGCGCCTATCACCGAACCCCAGGCGGCACAGGGATACTTCATCAGGTCTGATGGCTCTTTGGGGGGCTCACTGCCCTGATAAAGCGCCGGGCTGGCGACCAGAATATGCCTGAAATCCATGAGATGGCTCGCAACGACATCATCATCAGAGATGCTTCCAACTCTCAGCGCGACATCAATACCTTCAGAAACTAAATCCACTCGACGTTCAGTCGTATAAACGTTAATGGCAATACCCGGATATATACGCTGAAACTGCCTGATGATTTCCCACCACGGTTCAAGTGATTGAGGCATTGTCAGGCGTAATCGGCCTGTAATGCGGGAATCGGCAGTGGTGAGGAACTGCTCGGCATCATTAAGCGTATCAATAGCCGAACTGGCCTGATCCAGCAATTTTTTACCCGCCTCTGTTGCTCTGCAACCTTTCACAGTGCGTTCTAGCAGAACAACATCCAGCTCATGCTCAAGTTCAGCGATCCTACGGCTTAGCGTCGGAAGCGGTATGTTGTTTTCCCGCGCTGCTGCAGAAAGGCTACCGCAGCGGGCTGTCAGAACAAACATCTTTAAGGCATTTAAGTCCATCGACTCCTCTCAAATATGAAAACATTATTCTCAATTTAGACGCTACACAGTACTGAATGTGGATATTAAAATACAGCCACTTTCAGTTAGCAATGCCCGTAATTATAGAGAAAATGTATTGCCTGGAGCAGAGTTAGAATCTATCTGACGCCATCAGTCCTTTTTAAAGCTCCAAACCTTCCCTCTGATAAACTCTCAAAAATGAAAATTCAACATGCACAGACTTAGGAATATGACATTAACATGAACGATTTAGTAAAAGCCTATCTGGCTCGCCTTGGCCTTGACGCAGAAAAACCCTCCATTGAGGCACTTACCCGTTTACATCAAGCTCATGTAGAGCGGATCCCTTACGAAACATTCTGGATCCACCTTGGTCAGGGTTGGGGAATTGACGCCATGGAAAGTTTCAGAAGAGCGGCAACAACCCGACGAGGTGGTTATTGTTTTCAGCTCAATGGCGGCTTACATACGCTACTCACCCACCTTGGTTATCGTGTGAGTATTCACCCAGCAAACGTCCACGGCGCTGAAGGCCCTGAGCATATAAAACTGGAAAACCATGCAGCTATCATCGCTGAGGGGTTGCCGAGTGAAAATAATCCCAACGGGAGATGGTGGGTGGATGTCGGTCTTGGCGATGCGCTTCATGAGCAAATGCCTCTGATGAATACTACCGTTAACCAAGACTCGATGCAGTTTGGCATGGAAGCCATGGACAAGGACGGCGTGGGCGATTGGCATCTCATTGCCGATCCATCGTGCTGGATCGCAGGCGTGAATATGGCTGAGCAACCCGCTTCTATGAGTGATTTCGTAGACCGTCATCACTTTAATATGCATTCCCCTGAATCCGGATATGCAAAAGTTGTTACTGCACAACTCCGGAAGCCACACGGCAAAACGATACTGCGAGGTTGCGTTTTAACAAAAACCGATGGCGAAGTCGTTACGACTCACATTTCAACGTCTTTACCAGAGTGGCAGGAAGTGCTTGATGAAGAATTCGGTCTGACTTTCGAAAACGTTCCTGAGATATCGCTTAAAAAACTGTGGGTCAAAGTACAGAAGATCCATGAAGAATGGGTCCAGACTCGCGAAAGTACGTAAAACAGCAAGTTGTTGACGACCGGCCCGATACATACGTTGATGTTATCGGCCGGAGCAGTATCATTGAGCGGAGTACCAACAATCGTATACTGGATTTGCTCATTATTCGGCAGCGAGCGAAATCTTATTAATATTACAACTGCACTAATCGCACTTTCCCCTACATAAATCCATGCTTAATGTCCGCTGCTGGCACTCAGCGGACAATTTTTGGGGTCAGAAGGCACGGTCGGTTTTGAACTATGTTTAACACCAGTCAGAATAATAAGATGGTTGAGGTTATTAGGGCCTGAACGGTGGCGGCCTCATTCCGGGAGCATTAGATAACCAGAACCTCACTCAGAAGTGTGCCAACATTGCGTGGGTAAGAACAATATCCGGAGAATAAAGTGTTCGGAAAATTTTTTTTAAATTACATGCCTGGTTTACAAAATTTATTAGCCTACGATAAAAGCTGGCTAAAACATGATGTTAAAGCCGGGTTATCTGTTGCGGCTGTCGCACTACCCGTTGCTATTGCTTACGCTGAGTTGGCGGGTGTTGGGGCAATCGTAGGGCTGTATTCCTGCGTTTTACCGATGATCGCTTATGCACTGTTTGGTTCTTCACGTCAGCTTATTGTTGGCCCTGATGCAACAACCTGCGCGGTGATTGCGGCCGTCGTGTTTCCCCTCTCTGCAGGTAATCCCGAACTGCACTGGCAACTGACGATCATCATGACATTGATGATGGGCGGATGGTGCCTGCTTGCCAGTAAATTTCGCCTGGGCGCACTTGCCGATCTGCTTTCTCATCCCATTCTTACTGGTTTGCTTAATGGCGTAGCCGTGACGATTATTGTCGGGCAATTAGGTAAGGTTTTAGGGATCACACTTGATGAGGCGCAGGTTATTGAAAAAATAATTGCCTTGCCAGGCCGAATCGCAGACAGTCATTTATTAACCTTAGGGCTATCACTTTTAACGTTAGTTATTTTAATGGTTATCAAAACGTATCGCAGCCACTGGCCAGCACCGTTGATTGCCATTGTGATAACAACGGCGCTGGTATGGGGAACATCAGCACAAAATCATGGGATTACCACTATTGGAGGCGACGGTTTTCAGCCTGGTTTACCCGTCGTTAACTGGGCGGCGTTCCAGCCAGGTCTGATGCGTGATTTAGTGATCCCGGCGCTGAACCTGGCTTTGGTCAGTTTTGTCAGTCTTATGCTGACCGCCCGTAGTTTCGCCGCGAAAAATGGCTATGACATTAATGCTGATGCTGAGTTTAGAGCTCTGGGTATTGCGAATCTCATGTCTGGATTATCTCAGGGGTTTGCTATCAGTGGAGCCGATTCCCGAACCGCTGTTAATGATTCAACTGGGGGGAAAAGTCAGCTGGTTTCCGTGGTCGCAGCCTTACTCATCGGTATCGTAGTCGTATTTTTTACTCAGCCATTACAGTTTATTCCGGTTTCTGCATTAGGTATTGTTCTAATGTATGCCTCGTGGTCATTGATTGATTTACGTGGGCTATGGAACCTGAGGCGAAGAAATAAACAGGCATTTCGTTTGGCCTTCTTCACCTTTGGCTGTGTGTTAATTATCGGCGTAATCCAGGGAATCGGGCTTGCCGTGTTGCTCGGTCTGTTACAGTTCCTGCGTACAGTCTTTCGTCCTTCTGAGCACTTACTGGGAACTGACGAAAATGGAATGATTCACTCATTAGGTAATTCAACCGATATTAAAATGGTTCCGGGCGTGTTGATGTATCGATTTAACTCCCCGTTGACCTATTTTAATGTGGCTTATTTTAAACGTCGGGTATTGAACTTAGTTGATGGTACAACATTACAACCTAAATGGGTGGTTATTGATGCCGTTGCCTGCTTCACCTATTCAGATATAAGTGTCCTGGCCACCATTAATGAGTTAAAGCGTGACCTGAAAAGTCGACAGATTACGTTAATCCTTGCGGGCCGGAAAACGGAATTAACACGCTGGTTTAAAGAAAGCCGACCAACAATGAATGATGATGACATGCTTCTGGCTCCAGACCTCTATTTGGCACTCCGGTTCATTCAAAGCAAAGAGAGTGCGGGTGAGGGCGAATCAGACGGTGATGTACCATCCCAGTGACACAATTCTTGAAAGGGGTCCAAATTCAGTAGACCACTTCATACGGGGCCGCTTAGGGGGCAATGCATGCCGGGTTTCGCTATCTCATTACCGCAGAAAGGTTAGGGCTATTACACACTAAGTATAATTTACTGGCAGGTGAAGCAGTGGGAAGATCGCACATCAATGGCAGAGAGAATGTTCTCTCTGCCAGCAGACGCTGCAATTAATCAACAAGAGTCACATCAAGCAAACCAGCCAAACCTTGCGGATATCAGGCTGAAAAGTCCTACAGCAGCAAAGAGATTTATCAGTACTACGGTTTTACTGGAAACATTCATTTTTGCCACCTTTCGATTTAACCCTTATGGGTATAGTACGGGTTAAAACTATCCGCAATAGTACGAAATCTGAACATTACGGAGAGCGGTTGTTTTCTCGCCAGTTTTCTTAAAAAAATGAATAAAACTTGATGTGTGTCATAAAAAAGAGCATATTGCGCGCGATTTTCCCTTCTGGCCCGGATGCCCTAAATGTCTTTGTATCAAAACATGCTGGTTTTTTATGCGGTAATGGCCGCCATCGCGGCTATCATCACCTGGTTTCTATCGCGCGATAAAAAGCGTATTCGCTTTCTCAGCGCGGTATTAGTCGGGGCGACGTGGCCGATGAGCTTTCCCGTCGCACTCCTGTTTTCTCTTTTCTAATGACGTCGTCAGGCCTTTAGCAGCGCGATTAATCGCAACCTGTCAGCGTCAGTCACGTCCAGCGGATGCTGATAGCCGACGTTTTCATTGGCGCGGGTGTACAGGGCAACCAACCAGTCATACACGTATCGGCTGGCACCATGCCGAGGTTGCTCGTCCAGTTTTGCCAGTCGACGCATCGGTTGTTGCGGCGGGGCGCTAAAGATAGCGGCACCTTTTAGGATCCTGCTGGCAGGGCGCTGTTCCTCGGCAACGCGAGCAAACCCAAGCCAGGTAATAAAATCACCGATATCCGCGTGCAACTGCGCTGCGCAGACGTTCTCGCGCTGCATAATAGCGTGCAGGCGTTGTGGCATCTCCAGCCGGTAACTGGTGGTCACCAGGATGTCGGCAACCTGCCTTAAGGTTTCCGGCTCCAGGTGCAGGCGACGCGCGTTATTCTCATTACGACACCACTGGCGCACATGGTTGATCCACATTTTATGCGCCAGGTATCCGGTCTCTTCACTCTCTTGCGGGTGAGACGTATCTCGCGCGTCAGCAAACAGGTCGATCGCATCATTAAATAAGCCGCTAACCTGCTCCTCGCGCGGTTGTTGAATACGTAACAACGACTCCACGCTGCGCATAGGCGGCAGTAGTCCCTCCAGCAGCTCGCCATGTTTTGCCGCCTGAGCTTGCAACTGACGAATAAGTGATTCACTCGCCCCGGTCGTCTCGTCATCCGTGTGTAGCCAGCTCATCAACGTGGCGCGAATTCGCTGCTGGATTTGCTCGTGCAGAGAGATAAACCGAGCCTGACGCTGAGCGGGCGAAGTGGCCTGCGACAACCATTCAACCAGCCGCTGTAAACTGTGCTTATCCAGCGCCTGTAGCGTGCCCCAGTGCAGTCCGGGTTTGCCCAGTAATTGCTGAACGGCTTCATCGAGGTTCTGCTGGGTGCTAAAACGTGCATCCTGTGGGGTAATGGCCCACACCACGCCCGGTAACGCAGCATCGTGCAGCGGTTGGGTATCGTTGATCCAACCGAGTAGTGTGCGGGTGACGGTCGGCGTCTGCGAACGGGTGGATACCGCGTTGCAGATGACTAACACATCGGGTTGCAGACACTGGCGGTAATGCTCCAGCATCCACCCTAATTTTGCTTGCCATAGCGGGTGTGGATGCGCATCCGGTGCCAGGGGGATATCCAGCAGGTCCGTGCTCTCCAGTACTGTGTCTTCTACCGTCAGTACCAGTTCGCGGGTCAACAGCGCCAGTGATTCCAGTGACAGGCTGACCGCATTAAGCAACTGATTTTCGGCAATGGGATGCACCACCACATCACTTAGCGCGTCGTTCCCGGCCAGTGCCGCCTGAGTGAGAAAGCTTTCGGCGGGCAAGCCGAAATGGTCGACCAGCAGGCTAAACGGCGCAGCTAATTCTTTGGCATGCCCGGTTTGCTGCAGCGTATGCGCCAGTGCCAGAAACTGCTGCGTGAGTTCTGGCTGTTCTCCCCACAGTAATGCCCAGGCATGTGCCCGGGTGGTGAGATCCAGTGCCGGAAGCAGCATGGCAAACTGGTGCCACAGCGCATCGTCAATTTGCTGCTGGTTTGAGGGAACACGAGAACGCCAGAAACGCGCGATGGTGGCCACGTCTTGTGCGCAGATCCCCGCCACAGGATGGCGCTGGCGCAGCGTCTGCCATTTTTCTAACCGCGTCTCAATGATCGCTTTTTCAACCTGACGGTTGTCAGGTAACGCACAGAACTGGGCGATAAACAGCTGAACCAGATCCGCCTCGCTCATCAACCGCAGGCGCAGCGGCCATGCGCTGTCCAATGGTGTTTCGTCGCGGGTGAAGCGAATAGCCATGTTGGTTGGCGCATGGCCGGGGTTAATGTGCGTAAAGTAATCGATGCTGCGATCCGGCGTGGTGATGTTCAGTTTGCCACCCGAATCGCTGCACAATGCGCAGAGCAAATGCGCTTTCGCCGCCTGTGAGTGGCCGTACAATCCCACACAACCCGGCGCGGCGAATGTCTCATTGAGCGCGGTTTCATTGACCGCGGCTAACGTGAGCTGAGCCAGCAGGGAATCTGCTTCATCATCCAGGCGTGCCGCGCGTGTACGTACGTCCGTTACCCATTCGATGGCGGCCTGTGCGGTGTTTAACGTCTTGCTCATTTCAGGTACACACTCCCGCTATCAATCCAGTAATGGCTGCCGCTGTGGCGGCGGTCTGCCAGCGTATTCAGTTTTAAGGTTAAGGCGTTAGCGGCAACGGGTGTGCCATCCTGCAGCCAGGCATCGCTGAGGACGAAGTATTCCGGGCCGGTTTCTTTGCTACCGCCACGTAATTGTAGACGCACATTTAATACGCCATCACCGGCGATGGTTTTCGCCAGCTCAGCAGAGTTGATACTGAGCGTATACAGCGGGGTGGCGGGCCAGCGGCTGTTCTCCAGTTGGCGGAAACCTAACGTCACATTGCCACGCAGCGGGAAATTCAGGCGCGCGTCCAGCTTTGCGCCTGGCTTGTCGAGGTCGATATCGTGATACCAGATATTCTCATCGCGCAGCGTATTAACCGTGTTATCTAACACGCCGAGATAGCGTACCGTCGAGTACGCGCCGATATCGGCGGCTTTAAAGTTAAAACGCGGCAGACGCAAATCCAGCGCCAGGCTGCACAGCATGGCGCCCACGGCGGCGGTGGACTTCGGATTGCCAATGCGCCCTTGCTGGCTAAACGGATACCACTCATGCACGCGGTAGCTGTCCATCCAAATCATACGATTAACCGGAACAGGTTGCAGATGACGAATCAGCGCCTGTACACCTGGTAAACAGGCGGGTCTGCCGGTTACCAGTAAAATGTCACAACGATAGTGCGAGATGGCTTCACACACGGCGTGCAGCGGAGAGGTCAGGGTAAACTGCCCGGCCAGCAAGGCTTCCTGTAATGGCCTGAACTGCACTTGCAGCGGCACGCTCAGCACGTCAAAAACCGGCGAGCCCGCAGGCAACGCATGATCGATGGCCTGCTGGATATAGTTCATCACGTTACGCGTTGGCGGCTGGGCCAGCAGTTCACCAAAGGTGGCATGTAGCCCCGCTACCGGGTCGTTAACATCGCTTTGCTCCCACGCGGAGAGCACCGCATGCCCGAGCGGCATAAACAGCTGTAACGCCGTTTGCTGGCGTAAAATCGCCTGGGTGTCGATGCGCCCGGAGTCGCCAAACAGCGTGGCCAGCAGGGCGGCGGCGTCGGTAACCCCCGCCTGTTGTAAGCGGGTTTGCAGGGCAGGTAGCACGCAGCGTTGGATAACATCGAGCAGCAAGTCATCCCCGGCAACCTTGAATCCTTCACGAAACAACAGATGCGGCGTGATTTTGACATTCGCCCCCACGCCATCATCTAACTGATAATGGACCACGGCCATATCCGTGGTGCCGCCGCCAATGTCGATTGATGCCACACGCAGGGCGCGACCGTTGACTTCACCCGGTTCCGGCAGGCGGTCCGGGCGGGCGAGGGCGTTGAAGAACGATTCGGTGTGCCCGTCGTAGTGTGAAATCGCTTCATTGTATAGCCAAACCAGCTGCCCACAGCTGGCTTCATCCCATTCCATCTGGATCTCAGGGACGGGGACCACGCTTTTTTCCTGCTGCTTGCGGGTGGTAAAATCGTCATCCTGCGGATGCCAGCCCATCGCTTTCCACACTAATGCAATAGCCTCAAACATGCGCAGGCGGAAGATCTCACGCTCTTGTTTTGGCATCGCCGACGGCAGGGTCAGGATCAGCGTACGCAGCTGGCGAGGCGAGGCCGGAAAACCAAGGCGCAGACGTGTCGCCACGCTGTTAATTTGCCCCAGCGCCTGCGCCAGAACTTCGCACAGCATATGAGTCATCAGCGTGCTGCGACTGTACTGCGGTGAGAATACCGGCAGCCGGTCATCCTGCGGCAGGCTAAACAGCGGTTGGCCATCATCGTTCATCAGATTCATCAGCGGGAAGGCAGTTGCCAGCGGTTCGCGCTGAGTTTTGCCATTCATCTGGCTAAAGCGCCAGTCGTGCAACACCGGTGTTTCATCCCACAGATACCGACGCGGGCTGGAGATCCCGCTGCTGCCTTCGGTGCCGACGCGCTGCATGGCCAGTTTGCGGGCTTCATCGCCGACACGAACGATCGACGGCCAGATGAAGGCATCGTCACGACCGCTCTCCACGGAAAAGTGCTGTTTCCCAAAACGCGCCTCGGAAAACTCCAGTCGGCTAGTGAACAGCGGATCGTTGAGGTATTGCGGCTCGCTTAATGAACGGACCTGTAATTCTGCCGTCTGGCGTAGCCCGTCATTGGCATCACCGTGATCTTCAATCAATACGCCGCAGGTATGGGTATTGCCGATATCCAAGATCAGATCGACGGGAATGGCCGGGGTGCTAAGGGTGTGCGTCACCAGCTTTACTTCCGGAATGGCAAGCTGCTCGCCTAACAGGGTCAGCACATTCAGCCAGTGCGCCTGATATTCGAAATTTCGCAGCGCGAGCTGGATCTCTTGTTCGGCGCGGTTTTCTTGTTGCGTCACATAGTGCAAAAAAGACTCGCGCAGCCAGCCGTCAATCCACGTCTGGTCGAGAAAATCAGCGATTTCTTTATCGTGCCAGGCCAGCGCAAATCGCGTGCCGTTGAGCAAATCGTTTTCATTTGGCGTCAATACGGCGGGGGCATGCTCGGTTAACTGGCTGTCCAGCGCCACGGTCACACGGTGCGTGTTGCCCGCACTGTCCGGTTGTGCCAGCTTGCGCACCTGTACGCGCGCCCAGTTATCCGGGCCTTCGACAAATGTGCGCGGCGGGTTAAAGCGCAGGAACGGCAGCGGCAGCCAGACGCCGTCGAGCACGTCCAGTGAATAATGTAATGTTTGGGTGCTTTCTGGCTTGACCACTTCGGGTTGCCCGCCAGTGCTACCTGGTAACGTATAGCGGCCCGTTGTCAGGTCGAAATCCAGTCGCAGCAGCGGGCCGTTGGCCGTTTTGCGCACAAAGCGCCCGTGATGCGCGGATTCCTGCGGCGTCAGGCCAAAATCCAGAAACTGTACGCCGCTATTGGCAATGAGCGTCACGCTCTGTTTGTAATCACACAGATTCACCAACATAAAATCAGGCACCTATCTTTTTGATGGTCATGGGGATCTCCGCGTGATCGTCATAACGTGCGGTACAGGCGGCTACGTCGTTGGTTCCCGCTTTACAGGTGATTTCCGGCATCGGATAACGCGAGCCGTCCGTACAACGCGCGTTCCCACGACTTTTAATCATTAATTCACCCGACTGGTGCAGACCGGAGAAAATCTCCGCACGACATACCACATTGTCGCCGTGGACGACTCGCGCAGTGCCTTTATTGGTCTGGATCTGATAACGCAGCGAGGGCGCTTTACCGCTGACCGGATCTTTGATGTCGACCATCACGCGCCAGTTACCGTTGAGGAAGCGGGTGGTGCCGACCTTCATCTGGTTCGCGTCCATGACCAGCGCATCTTTCGGGATCGCGGCAATCACCACCGGCCCCTCGGCAGGCTTCTCTTTTTTTACCACCGGGACAACTTCCGCGCGATGCAGCGGCAGCGAAGGTGTCAGTACGGGTAGCGGCTTGATGTCGACCTTCGCAACCTCAATCGGCTGCAGCGCGGGCGCAGGGCGTGTCGCCTGCTGTTTCCACAGTAACGGTCCAACGATAGCGGCAATAATGACCGCGGCAACCGGCAGGCTCCACAGCGGCAGTTTACGCGCAGGTGTTGGCAATATGGGCGGTGGTGAGGCCTCGGGTTCATTTACGATGACCGGGGGCTGCGGTTCAGGTTCTGCGGGCTTGGGTGTTTCCACGACCGGAGTCAGTAAAGGTGCATCGGCTTCGGCAAAGGTGATTTCCGGGACGACCATATCTTCTTCAGGTTCGGCTTGCGGTGCGGGCATGACCGGAGGAACATCGGCAATCCGCAAGCAGTCGAGCACATCGTCACGCGTGTTTTCGTTCAGATTGACGAATCCCCAGAACGTTATCACCGGTTTGCCATCAACCAGAAAAACGTGATTTTCCCCAGGAAACTGAACGGCCTTTTCCAGCAGAGAACCAAACAATTGCAGCGAGGTTTTACCCGATTGCAGGCTTTTACGACTGAGAGTCGCCGCGCTGTCCAGCGTGCTGGCCAGATAGCGTAATGCCCGAAAGCGTGCGTCTTCATCTGCGGTTTTCCAGGCGACGGCTTGTCCTTCAATCGGGGAATACCAGTCAACCCGATCGCCATTATCATTGACTTGCGGGATCGCCAGACAATCGGCCATGGCCTGCTGTTTTCGCAGACGAAGCGTTTCACGAATTTGCAATGCTGAATCAAAAACGGCCTGACCACCGCCGCCCACGGCCTGATAGTCATCCAAATTGCCGCTGCGCAAGAGAGTTTTTGCCACGTTGTTATCCCTTAGACTTCTTCACACATCTACTTTACGGCTTATAAACGCGAGCAAACGGTGGAAGAGAGGCAAAAAGGGGCGAATTTTCATGGCATAGAGCACGGGGAAAAATCTTGACGTTTTGAAAAAGACTTAAGGGAAATTATTTCACCGGTGCTGTCGAATTAATCAGCGAAAACCACCGGATAAGAATAACCTGATAGTGATTTGTTATTAGTCAGTTTTTGTCAGCTATGCTCTGATAATGAGATGAATAATAAAATAAGAAGGCATACAACAATGATTGCAAGGAAAACGTTGCTCGCGCTGGCGCTCAGCGCGGGATTACCAACCGGTGCTGTATTTGCTGCCAATACCGACACCCTTATCTACTGCTCTGAAGCGTCTCCCGAATCCTTTAACCCGCAAATCGCCAGCTCCGGCCCATCATTTGTGGCCAGTTCTCAGGTGCTGTATAACCGACTGATTAACTTTGATCCGGTGAAAAATACCCCGGTGCCGTCTCTGGCTACCGACTGGACGATATCCCCGGATGGCTTGACGTATACCTTTACCCTGCGTCAGGGCGTGAAGTTCAACAGCAATAAATTCTTCAAACCGACCCGTGATCTCAACGCGGATGACGTGCTGTTCTCGGTATTACGTCAGAAAGATGCCGAACATCCGTACCATAACGTCTCGCAGGGCAGCTATGAGTACTTCAACGATGTCGGGTTGGACACGCTTATCAAAGAGGTGAAGAAGGTTGATGATTATCATGTCCAGTTTGTGCTGAACGAACCTAATGCGGCGTTTCTGGCCGACTGGGGGATGGACTTCGCGTCCATTCTCTCTGCGGAATATGCCGACCAGATGCTGAAAAAAGGTACACCGGAAAACGTCGATACCTGGCCGATTGGCACCGGACCTTACGTGCTGCAACAGTATAAGCAGGATTCACAGATCCGCTATCTGGCCAACCCGAACTACTGGGATGGTGACGTTCCGACCAAACACCTGATCTTCGCCATTACGCCAAACGTGCAAACGCGACTGGCAAAACTGCAAACCAATGAGTGCCAGATAATTCCCGCGCCTGCGCCGGTGCAGTTTGAGGAAATTAAGAAAAACAACGACCTGACGCTGCATTCGGTCGACGCACTGAACGTCGGGTATCTGGCATTTAATACCGAGAAAAAACCGTTTGATAACGTATTGGTACGTCAGGCGCTGAACTACGCGACCGATAAAAAAGCGATCATTAACGCCGTCTTTTTAGGGTCGGGGACGGTGGCAAAATCACCGATTCCGCCGAATATGCTGGGCTTCAACAAAGATCTGAAAGACTACGATTACGACCCGCAAAAAGCGAAAGAACTGCTGAAGAAAGCTGGGCTGGAGAACGGTTTTGAGGCGACGCTATGGTCGATGCCGGTTCAACGTCCGTACAACCCGAACTCCCGGCGGATCGCGGAGATGATCCAAAGCGACTGGGCGAAGGTTGGCGTGAAGGCGAAAATCGTTTCCTGGGAGTGGGGTGAGTACCTCTCCGGAATGCGTAAAGGCGAGCACGACACCGCGCTGTTTGGCTGGATGTCTGACAACGGCGATCCGGATAACTTCGCTGATGTCCTGCTGGGCTGCAACAGCATTAAAACCGGATCCAACGCCGCACGCTGGTGCGATAAAGCGTATAATGCGCTGGTGCAAAAGGCGAAACAGGTGAGCAAGCCGCAAGAACGTGCCGCGCTTTACCAGCAGTCGCAAGAGATTTTCTACCAGCAGGCGCCGTGGATCGCGCTGGCAAACGGCAAAACGTTTTATGCCACACGCAGTAACGTCAGCGGATACAGCGTTAGCCTGATGGGCAGTGATTTTTCAAAAGCTAAATTAAATTAATCAGTTAAGGAGAAAGTATGTCGCACCTGGATGAGGTCAGCGCCCGCGTCGACGCCGCCATTGAAGAGAGCGTCATTACGCATATGAACGAACTGCTGATTGCGCTCAGCGATGATGCAGAACTGAGCCGGGAAGATCGCTACACCCAGCAACAGCGTCTGCGCACGGCGATTGCGCATCATGGTCGTCAGTATAAAGAGGATATGGAGGCCCGCCGCGAGCAGCTCACCAAAGGTGGCACTATTCTCTGATATTTCCTTGCCGGATGGCGGTGCTCACACCTTATCCGGCCTACAGGCATATTCCGTTGGCCTGATAAGCAAAGCGCCATCAGGCAGTTAAAACGCGCGTCTGGCCACCAGCCAGGCGCCGATTACCAGCAACACCGCGCCACAAACTGGCCCCACCAGCGCACGCAGCGGTACGCCGTTGCTTCGCAAGATATCCAGTAGCAGACCGCCAATCAACTGACTGGCAACCAGCACCGCAATGGTGGTGGCAGCCCCCACATTTTGATAGCCGCTAATACTGGCGAAGACAAAAAACGAACCCAATAAACCGGGAATTAACGTCCACCAGCGTACGCTGGAAACCAGCTCACCAAACCCCGCCATACCTTGCTTAAACCACAGAATGCTGACAAACAGCACAATACCCACCAGCGAATTGAGCAGCATGGCAATCAGAATGGTTGAAGAGGTCTGAGTAATACGTACCATTAAGGTGTTCTGCACCACCAGACCGATGCCGGCGGCAATCAGAAAGGAGAGGGTTAGCGTCGAGTTCATCCGCGTGCGTCCGGATCGCTGCGATCGTCCAGTTGTAGCTGCATAAAGGTCAGATCCAGCCAGCGGCCAAACTTCGTCCCCACCTGCGGCATTTGCGCGGTTAAGACAAAACCGAGCGTGCTGTGCAGGTGCAACGATGCCTGATTCTGCGACTCAATGCCCGCGACCATCACATGCTTACCGCACCTGCGGGCCTCATCAATCAACCGGCTGAGTAATGCGCGCCCCAGGCCTTTGCCTTGATGATCCGGATGCACATACACCGAATGCTCAACGGTATGACGAAAACCATCAAAATTACGCCAGTCGCCGAAAGACGCATACCCGGTGACCACGTCATTCTCTTCACTCACCAGCACCGGATACCCCAGTATTTGCCGGGCTTCGTACCAGGAGATACGGTTTTCGGCATCGACAGTTTGATCGTTCCAGATAGCCGCCGTATGCAGCACCGCGTGATTATAGATTTCTGCAATGGCGGCGCAGTCTTCTTTACTGGCAAAGCGAATTGACATGTTGAACCTCTGGTATTGTTCACTATAGTATTACAATATGAATACTATTGAAGACAGCATAAATCAACGGATCGGTGCAAGAATTCGCATAGAACGGGAATCTCGCGGCTGGTCGCTGACGGAACTTGCCGAGCGCGCGGGCGTGTCGCGGGCCATGATCCATAAAATTGAGCGTGGCGAGAGTAGTCCAACGGCAACGCTGCTGGGGCGGCTTTCCGGGGCATTTGGCATCAGCATGTCAACGCTGATGGCGCGGGCTGAAATGCAGGAGGGCAAGCTGCTGCGCTTCGCCAACCAGCCAGTCTGGCACGATCCGCAAAGCCATTATCTGCGCCGCCACGTCTCCCCGCGCAGCGATCTGCCCATCGATCTGGTGCAGATAGAACTGCCAGCCGGGAGCGACATTCCCATGCCCGCTTCGTCCTACGTGCAGGCCAGACAGCTTATCTGGCTGCAGCAGGGGGAGTTAGTGTTTGTCGAAGGGGACACGCGCCACGAAATGAAGGCCGGTGATTGTCTGGAACTCGGCCCGCCGAATGACTGCCGATTTATTAATGAAACCGCGCAACCCTGTGTTTATCTGGTTGTGCGGTTAAACGCCGTCGGCAATTAATGTGAAAGCATCGCTAGCGCGGGGCGTCTACTATTGATGGATTCATGCCAAAAGCAGAGGAGAACATCAATGAGTCAACAACTGCAACGCAATCGCCGCTGGGTACTGGCTTCACGCCCCCATGGCGCTCCGGTACTCAGTAATTTCCGTCTGGAAGAGGGGGCTGTCGCCACTCCCGGGGAAGGGCAAGTTTTACTGCGCAACGTGTATCTGTCTCTCGATCCCTATATGCGCGGTCGCATGAGCGATGAGCCTTCATATTCTCCCCCGGTGGAGATTGGCGCGGTGATGGTCGGCGGTACCGTCAGCCGGGTGATGGCATCAAATCATCCTGATTATCACGTTGGTGAATGGGTGTTGAGCTACAGCGGCTGGCAGGATTTCGACATCTCCGATGGTAGCGGGTTGGTAAAATTAGGCGATAACCCTGAACATCCATCCTGGGCGTTAGGTCTGTTAGGCATGCCGGGCTTTACCGCGTATATGGGGCTGCTGGATATCGGCCAACCTAAAGCCGGAGAGACGTTGGTGGTGGCAGCAGCCACCGGGCCGGTAGGCGCAACCGTCGGGCAAATTGGCAAACTCAAAGGGTGTCGGGTAGTCGGCGTGGCCGGTGGAGCGCAAAAATGCCGTCATGCCACCGAGGTGCTCGGCTTTGATCTTTGCCTCGATCACCATGCGCCTGATTTCGCGCAACAGCTGGCGCAGGCTTGTCCGCAGGGGATCGACATCTATTATGAAAACGTTGGCGGCAAAGTCTTCGACGCGGTGCTGCCGTTACTCAACACCTCTGCGCGCATTCCGGTGTGTGGGCTGGTCAGTGGTTATAACGCCACGGCGTTACCGGCAGGTCCCGACCGCTTACCGCTGCTGATGGCCACCATACTGAAAAAGCGCATCCGGATGCAGGGCTTTATTATTGGTCAGGATTACGGTCATCGCATTCATGAGTTCCAGCAGGAGATGGGACGCTGGGTCAAAGAAGGCAAAATCCAGTACCGGGAACAGATTACGGAAGGGCTGGAGAATGCTCCGGCAGCCTTTATTGGTCTGCTGACCGGGAAAAACTTTGGCAAGGTTGTGATCCGGCTCGCTGAAGATTAATCGCGAAAATCCGCTGTGCCGCTCTGTTTGTGAGCGGCACGTTAAGCATTTATGGAGAAAATAAGAAGGTTGTTGCCAGAAAGCGAATAAACACTCCACTTTGAGATAAATAATGATTACTATTCTCATTCTTAAAAAGGCAAAACCATGATTTTGCTGATTGAAGCATTGTGAAGCAGTAACAAATGAATTTATCAAAGGGAGTCGTCATGTCTTTACGTCATCTGTTTTCACCGCGTCTGCGTGGTTCTTTACTGTTAGGTTCACTGCTTGTTGCATCCTCTTTTAGTACGCAGGCTGCGGAAGAACTGCTGCGCAAAGCGGTAGGCAAAGGCGCCTACGAAATGGCGTACAGCCAACAGGAAAACGCGCTGTGGCTTGCCACCTCCCAGAGTCGTAAGCTGGATAAGGGCGGGGTGGTTTACCGTCTCGATCCGATCACGCTGGAAGTGACTCAGGCGATTCATAACGACCTGAAACCGTTTGGCGCCACCATCAACAATGCGACACAGACCCTGTGGTTTGGTAATACTGTCAACAGTGCAGTCACCGCGATGGATGCTAAAACCGGCGACGTAAAAGGCCGTCTGGTACTGGATGCGCGTAAACGTTCGGAAGATGTCCGTCCGCTGCAGCCGCGTCAGCTGGTAGCCGATGACGCCACCAACACGGTCTACATCAGCGGGATTGGTAAAGAGAGCGTGATCTGGGTGGTCGACGGTGAAACCATCAAACTGAAAACCACCATTGCTAACACCGGTAAAATGAGCACCGGTCTGGCTGTCGACAGCAAGGCTAAACGCTTGTACACCACCAATGCTGACGGTGAGTTTATTACCATCGATACCGCAGACAATAAAATTCTCAGCCGCAAAAAGCTGCTGGATGACGGCAAAGAGCATTTCTTTATCAACCTGAGCCTGGATACCGCTGGTAACCGCGCGTTTATTACCGATTCTAAAGCGGCAGAAGTGCTGGTGATTGATACCCGTGACGGCAAAGTACTGGCGAAAGTCGCCGCGCCGGAATCTCTGGCTGTGCTGTTCAACCCTGCGCGCAATGAAGCCTACGTGACGCATCGTCAGGCCGGTAAGGTCAGCGTGATTGACGCGAAAAGCTATAAAGTCGTCAAAACATTCGACACCCCGACGTTCCCGAACAGCCTGGCGCTCTCCGCTGATGGCAAAACCCTGTATGTTAGCGTGAAACAAAAATCTTCACGTGAGCAGGAAGCCACACAGCCGGATGATGTGATTCGCATCGCGCTGTAATTTACCCGGAGGGGGAAACCCCTCCTGTTATTTATCCATACCCCACGATACGCCTCGTTACACCCCATCGCTGGCCTGATAAACATCAGGGACTTACACTAGGTCCTTATCGGCTCATTGCATAACACAGGAATATCATGAAAAAGCCATTTATCTGCCTTTGCGCAGGCGTAATGCTGTTTACTCTGGCAGGTTGTTCAACGGATTACGTCATGACCACGAAAAGTGGGCAAACTATCGTCACCCAGGGCAAACCGCAGTTGGATAAAGACACCGGGATGACCAGCTATACCGATCAGGATGGCAACGCGCGGGAAATTAACAGCAATGATGTTGCGCAGTTAATCGAAGCCAACTAAGAAAGCAGGCCTGACGGGGATACGCTGTCAGGCCTGAATGCGATTACGGCGCGGTGCGCTGGATTTCCGCCACGCGTTTACGCACGCCAAACCATCCGGCAACCAGCAGAATAGCAATCAACGGTAACGACGCGATGGTGTAGGTGCCGTTCGGATAATCAAAGGCCATCAGCACCAGCACGCTTAGCAGGAACAGCAACGTTAACCATGAGGTAAACGGCGCGCCCGGTAGCTTGAAGCTGACGTCTGCCGCTTTGCCGTCTTTAATGGCCCGACGCAAACGCATCTGGCACACCACGATAAATCCCCACGACGCAATAATCCCTAACGACGCGAAGTTCAGCACGATCTCAAACACCTGCGAAGGCACCAGATAGTTGAGGAAAACACCAACCACATACACCACCAGCGTGGCGAGGATCCCAGCCCAGGGGACCTGCTGACGGCTCATTTTCGCCATAAATTTGGGGGCTGAACCGCCCATCGACATCGAACGTAAAATTCGCCCGGTGCAATACAACCCCGAGTTGAGGCTGGAAAGGGCGGCGGTCAGCACCACAATGTTCATGATACTGCCGATATACGGCACGCCGAGTTTCGAGAAGAAGGTCACAAACGGACTTTGGCCCGCTTGATAGGCGTTCCATGGCAGCAGCAGCACCAGCAGTACGACGGAGCCGACGTAGAAAAGGCCAATGCGCCAAATCACGCTGTTGATCGCTTTTGGCACCATGGTTTGCGGATCTTTGCATTCTCCGGCGGCCGTACCCACCAGTTCAATAGAGGCAAAAGCAAAGACCACACCTTGTACCAGCACCAGCGCGGGTAACAGACCGTGCGGGAAGAAGCCACCATTATCGGTGATCAGATGAAACCCGGTGGTGTTACCGTCCAGCGGTTGTCCGGTACCTAAAAAGACCGTACCAACCACCAGAAAAATCACGATTGCCAGCACTTTGACCAGCGCAAACCAGAACTCCATCTCGGCGAACCATTTCACGCCAATCATGTTCATGGTACCAACAATCGCCAGCGCACCAAGGGCAAACACCCACTGTGGCACATCGCCAAACGCCCCCCAGTAGTGCATGTACAGCGCGACAGCAGTGATATCGACGATCCCGGTCATCGCCCAGTTGATAAAGTACATCCAGCCAGCCACATAGGCCGCTTTCTCTCCCAGGAACTCACGGGCGTAGGAGACAAAACTGCCGCTGGAAGGGCGGTGCAGAACCAGTTCTCCGAGCGCACGAAGAATAAAGAATGAAAAAATACCGCATACCAGATACACCAGCGCTAAAGCGGGTCCAGCCATTTGTAAACGTGCCCCGGCCCCTAAAAACAACCCGGTACCAATCGCGCCGCCGATGGCGATCATCTGTACCTGTCGGTTGCCCATCGCTTTGTGATACCCCTCTTCGTGAGCATTCAGCCAGCGTCGTTTCGCCGCATGTTGTTCTGCGGCTTGCGTGTTGTGTGTGTTCATTGCGTTTCCTGTTGGCCTGACAAATTAACAAAATCCTTTTTGCCGCCCGTGCAGCGGCGAAAACAGCGTTACCCTTCATTGTGTTAGAGGGGAAAACTGTCGGCCGAGCATCCTACAGTCAATTAATCAGTGACGCAAAGCCTGCATCATGCCGATACGCCAAAGACCTGAACGGCCTGCTGCAGTCGTGAGGAACGCTGAGTTAAATCGGCGGTGGCATCAGTGACACGTTCCACCATCTCGGCGTTAGTGTGGGTCATGGTGCCGACGCGTGAAATCGAGTCATTGATCAGATCCAGCGCCTGGGTTTGTTCCCGCGTCGCGAGGCTGATGTCTTTAATCATCATCGACATCTGCAATACGTCACCGATCATGCCCGTGAGATGCGTTTCCGTCTGCTCCACCATTTTTACGCCGGAGTTGACGTTCGCGACGTTCTTTTCAATTAGCTGCTTGATCTCTTTGGCGGCTGAGGCGGAGTGCTGCGCCAGGTTGCGTACTTCCGCCGCCACAACGGCAAAACCACGACCGGACTCCCCGGCGCGTGCGGCCTCGACGGCAGCATTCAGCGCCAGAATATTGGTCTGAAAGGCGATACTGTCGATAACACCGATGATGTCGACGATCTGACTGTTATCACGCGAGATAGCCTGCATCATGCCGATGGTCTGTTTCATGATATCGCCGCCTTCCGTCGCGTTGACGCTGGTTTTATCGGCCATGGTCATCGTTTGTGCGGCGGTATCGGCGGTTTGTTGCACCGCGCTGCCAATTTCTTCAATGGCGGCAGCGGTTTGCTGCAGGTCGGCGGAGGTTTCTTCGGAACGTGTATGCAGTGCAACGCCTTCTTTTGATACCCGTTGACTGATTTCGCGGATCCCGGCGATTTGTGTACTGACATCATCCACCAGAGAATTTAGATTCAGCCCGGATTGATTAACCAGTCGCATCAGCATCCCGATTTCATCTACGCGATTTAAATGACAGTTATCGGGTTTACGGCCGGAGACAACCTTTTTCATTTGACTGAGCAGCGTATTAACTGGCTGACAAATTTGGCACTTAAGGTAAATACCAAATAGCAGAAATAGCACGATCATTCCGCCAGCCTGAATAAATGAATTCACCGGTGCGAGTGTTAATAATACGCAGAGCAGGGCTACTACCCCTAAAGCATAATTGACGCGCTGACTTATGCTTAACCATTTAAACGCAGAGGTCCATACCAGTATGCCACGACGAATAATAATGCCTTTAAAAAGTCGGAAACCTTTAAATTGCTGGCTATTTATTTTTTCATACAGCTGCTCACTCTGGGCTATTTCTTCTCGTGATGGAACGGTACGCACAGAGATGTAGCCGGTTAATTTTTCGCGGTGCCAGACGGGGGTGACATTGGCGCGAACCCAGTAATGGTCACCATTTTCCCGGCGATTTTTCACCATCCCGGTCCAGCTGTCACCCTGCTGGAGAGTGTGCCACATGTCGGCGAAGGCGGCAGAGGGCATATCGGGATGGCGAATAATATTGTGGGGTTCGCCCATGAGCTGGGTTTCATTAAAGCCGCTGGCTTCAATAAAAGCCGTGTTGGCATAGGTAATATGGCTCTCTTTATCCGTCGTCGACAGCAGCGTCGCTTTCGCGTTAAGTGTGTGCTCAACTTGTGTAACGGGCATGTTACTTTTCATAGCGGTCCCTGGTGGTATGTTCAAGTCATACAAAAATCCCCGGAATAATACCAGGGGATATTAAAAAGCTGTTTTAAACCATTTTTAATAAGAAACGCTGCATTCTCTACTAATCATTAGCCTGACGAAAGTATTTCAAATAAAAATTTTGTTGTATGCAGGTTGTTAATGGTCATAAATATGAAACAATAAATACAAGTGTATAACCTAAAGAGATTCTTCAGCTGACTTAAATTAAATTCAGCATAAATATAGTGCGCAAAAATAAAACTACCGCAAAATGATATTGTTGGGTTTCTGGCATAAACAGTAACCCTATTATATTTTGTAGGGTATGTTTTTTCTGCTTCTTATACCTGCCCAGGAGAGACCTTACCCGTAGTAGAAGTAAGGTTGGTTAGCGATTTTTTAGCTGAGTAAATGTGGATTAAATGTTTCTGAATGGTTGTTTGATAATTTAATAATGACGACATGTTAACAATCGTGAGCCTGTAACATGTCATATCGCCTGAGTATTCTCGATAAAAGCCCCATAGGGGAAACCGAAACTGCCGCCATTGCGCTTGCCCGTACGCTACAGCTGGCACAGCAGGCAGAGGCGTGGGGATACCACCGCTTTTGGATAGCGGAGCATCACAATACGCCGCAGCTAGCCAGTCCGTCACCGGAGTTGGTGATCGCCTGGATCCTTGGCCAAACACAACGTATCCGCGTTGGCTCTGGTGGCGTTATGCTGCAACATTACAGCCCGTATAAAGTAGCGGAAAACTTCAATTTACTGGCATCACTGGCCCCAGGGCGCGTTGATCTCGGCGTGGGGAAAGCCCCAGGCGGTCTACCGCTGTCAACGCAGGCGCTCCAGCAAGGGCTACATCAGAGTGAAAAGGGCAGCTTTGCCGAGCAGCTTTCGCAGCTCGATGCCTGGCTGGCATTGACCGGGACGGAAACCGGGCACGCGGTATTTCCGACGCCGATCCCGCCCTCTCCGCCGCAAAGATTCGTGTTGGGGGCCAGCGTGCCAAGCGCACAGTTGGCGGCCGAGTCTGACTGGAATTTTATCTTTGCCGCGCACCTGAACGGTGATCCGGCGCTGCTACGCGATGTTCTGACTTACTGGCAAGCCAGCAGTGTGCGCCCGACGATTGTCGCCGTGCAGGTGATTGTGGCGAACAATCCGGAGACTGCCGCGCAATTGGCGGAGAACGTACAAATATGGGGCGTTGAGCTGGAAGATGGTCAACGCGTGACGGTGGCCAGTGAAGAGCAGGCGTTGGCATTCGCCGCACAGGCGGGTAGCGTGCCACGAAAAATTGCCCGTCGAGCGCAGGCGTTGTTGCACGGAACGGCCGAAGATGTGGCCGCAAAGCTGAACAGCCTGCACGCGCAGTACGGCATTGATGAATTTATTATCGATACCCCGCTAGCAGAAGGTCATGCGCGTCTGACATCGCTGCATTTGTTGGCGCAGGCCCATTCCGCTGTGGAGGTCGTCTGATGTCATTGGCCTCAACGCTTATCGGCTGGCGCCGTGAACTGCACCAGTATCCGGAGCTGTCCTTACAGGAGGTGGCGACTACAGCACGTATTCGCGACTGGTTGCGTGCTGCCGACGTCAACATTTTGCCCTTTGAACTGAGCACCGGTCTGGTGGCTGAGGTTGGGCGAGGAGACGATGTTATCGCCCTGCGGGCCGATATCGACGCCTTACCGATAGAAGAGAATGCCGATGTGGCGTTTCGCTCCGTTACGCCGGGGGTCATGCACGCCTGCGGACACGACGTGCATACCAGCGTCATGCTCGGTGCTGCGCTGTTGTTGAAACAGCAAGAAAGCGCATTACCGGGGCGGGTTCGTATCCTGTTTCAGCCTGCGGAAGAAAACTTTGGTGGCGCGAAAGCGTTAATCCGCGCCGGGGCGCTACAAAACGTAGCGGCGATTTTCGGTATGCACAACGAGCCTGGGTTACCGGTGGGTGAGTTTGCCACGCGTGGCGGCGCATTTTATGCCAACGTCGATCGTGTCGTGCTGCGTATCCATGGCAAAGGCGCACATGCCGCTCGGCCACATGAAGGCAAAGATGCCATTCTGCTTGCCAGCCAACTGGTGACGGTGTTGCAAGGCGTGGCCAGCCGGGAGGTTAACACGCTGGATTCAGTGGTGTTGAGCGTGACCCGTATTCAGGGCGGCAACACGTGGAACGTGCTGCCAGAATCCGTTGAGCTGGAAGGGACGCTCAGAACCCATCGCACAGTCGTTCAGCAGCAGGTCAAATCACGGGTGAATGACATCGCCGCCGGATTTGCCCACGCCTTTGGCGCACAAATTGATGTTATCTGGCACGCGGGCCCCACGGCGCTGGTCAACGATTCGCGTTGGGCAGAGATTGCCACCGAGGTGGCAAAAACCTCCGGGTACACGACGCACTATGCCGATCTGCATATGGGGGGAGAGGATTTTGCCGTCTATCTGCAAAATACGCCCGGGGCATTTGTCAGTATTGGCAGCGCCAGCGAATACGGATTACACCATCCGGGATTTAATCCTGACGAACGATTAATTGAACCCGCCGCGCAGTACTTTACGCATTTAGCGAAAACGGCATTCACACACCTTTAATTTTACCTGTTGGGTAGGGGGTACTATGGCTAAAAAAAGGCAATTACGGTTGGGCACTATTCTGCATGGTGCCTCCGGAAATATGTCAGCATGGCGTCATCCGGCAGCACTTGCCGATGCCAGTATTAATTTTGAGTTTGTCAAAGACACTGCATTAATTGCCGAGAAAGGCAAACTGGATTTTATTTTTGTTGCCGATGGTTTGTATATCAATGAGAAATCCATCCCACATTTTTTAAATCGCTTTGAACCGCTAACGGTATTGTCGGCACTGGCGAGCATCACCAACAATCTGGGACTGGTGGGCACGGTTTCAACGTCATACAGCGAACCGTTTACCACCGCGCGGCAATTTGCCAGCCTCGATCATCTCAGCCAGGGGCGCGCTGGATGGAATGTGGTGACATCGCCCCTGGAAGGTTCAGCAAAGAACTATTCTCGCGCGCAGCACCCGGAACATGCTCAACGCTACCGTATTGCCGATGAATATTTGCAGGTGGTCAAAGGATTGTGGGATTCGTGGGAAGAGGATGCGTTTACCCGCAATAAAACGAGCGGTGAATTCTTTAATCCGCAGAAACTGCATACGCTCAATCATCATGGCGATTATTTCCAGGTTGCCGGCCCTTTAAATATTTCCCGTACACCACAAGGACGGCCGATTATATTTCAGGCTGGCGCTTCTGAGGATGGCAAGAAATTAGCAGCAACACACGCTGACGCCATTTTCACCCATCAGGAATCACTGGCAGAGGCCAAAGCTTTTTATCAGGATGTGAAAAGCCAGTTGGAAATAGCGGGGCGGGGTGACGATGATCTGCATATTTTCCAGGGCATCAGCGTCATTGTGGGTGACAATGAGCAGGATGCTGAACAGCAATATCAAACCACCGCAGCGCTGGTTTCCATTAACGACGCGCTGAATTACCTCGGCCGCTATTTTGAACATCACGATTTCGCGCAATATTCCCTTGATGCGCCGTTCCCGGAGCTCGGCGATCTCGGGCAAAACAGTTTTCGCAGCACCACCGATGAAATCAAGCGCAATGCACGTGAGCGCGGGTTAACCCTGCGCCAGGCTGCGCTGGAAGCGGCCAGCCCACGCCCCCGCTTTAGCGGTACGCCGGAACAGGTGGCTGACGGCCTGCAGCAGTGGTTCGATGAGAGAGCCGCCGACGGATTTATCATTCAGGGCGGCACGCCGGACACCTTCCCACGCTTTGTTGAACAGGTGATCCCGTTACTTCAGGCGCGCGGTCTGTTCCGTCTTGACTACCCCGGCACGACTTTGCGTGCCAGCCTTGGCTTAGCGACACCTGCCAATCAATTCACACAATAAGAGACAAATACGATGCAGAAAAAATCATTACTTTTGGCGCTGTCCCTGGCTTTCAGCGCTTCCGTCTGGGCAAACGATGTCACCATCAACGGCACGGGCGTAAGCCTGGAGGCCAATAAAACGCCGATTAACACGGTGAAAAACGCGCAGGCGATCGCGCAGTTGCCCGCCAGGCTGCAGCTGGCCGTACCGGGTAAATTCACGGTGGCGATTGCCGGACTGAGCCAGCCGCCGCTGACGGTGTTTGCAGATGACAATAAAACGCTGATCGGCAGCGAGGCGGATATCGCCCGTCTGGTGGCCGACAGTCTGGGGCTGGAGCTGAACGTGGTGCCAACGTCATGGGAAGACTGGCCGTTGGGCGTAGCTTCCGGCAAATATGATGCTGCGATCAGCAATATTACCGTCACCAAAGCGCGCAAAGAAAAATTCGACTTCGCCACGTATCGTAAAGATTCACTCGGTTTTTACGTCAAAACCGGCAGTAAGTTGACCAAAATTGAACAGGCAAAAGATATCGCCGGGCTGCGCATTATTGTCGGCTCCGGGACCAACCAGGAAGCCATTCTTCTGGCATGGAATGAAGAGAACCTGAAGAAAGGGTTACCGGCGTTTACGCCAGTCTATACCAAGGATGATGCCGCCCAGACGCTGGCGCTACAGTCAGGCCGCGCCGATGCCTATTTTGGCCCTAACGTTATCGGCGCGTGGAAAGCAGCGCTCAATGGAAAAACGCAACTCGTGGGTAGCGTCGACGGTGGCTGGCCAAAGGCCGCGCATATCGCCGTAACGCTGAAAAAAGACAGCGGATTGGTACATCCGGTGCAAACCGCGCTTAACGGTGTGATCGCCAACGGTGACTACGACAAAGTCTTGAATCGCTGGGGAGAGGGGGTGGAACGCATTCCACAATCTGAAATCAACCCGGCCGGTTTAGGCGACTAAGGAGGTAACGTGAGCGATCAATTCCGCGTGGTCTCGCCGGAGGCGGCAGAACTGCAGCCGATTCTGAACGGTCTGTTTGCTGAATATGCCGCGCGCTATGGCGATTATTTTTCCCGTGATGCTGAAGTTGAATTGACCGAATGGTATCTGGCGCCGCAGGGGATCTTTGTGGTGCTGGAGCGTGACGGCGAGATTATCGCCACCGGGGCCTACAAACCTTACGACAAAGACACGGCTGAGATTAAACGCATCTGGACCCAAAGCACCCTGCGTAAGCAGGGGCTGGCGGCGCACGTGGTACAGGAACTGGAACGACGGGCGCTACTGGCGGGCTACAGCCGTATCTACCTGACGACAGGGTTTCGCCAACCGGAGGCCGTTCAGCTCTATTTGCGTCAGGGGTACGATCCACAATTTGATATTGCACGTAACCCGGAAGAGTACAGCCTGCCGCCGTTTGACGGTCGGCTGCGCTTTACCAAACTGTTGACCATCGCAGGTCAGGCAAAAATTGCCTGAGGAGAAAAAATGAAAACGACGGAAACCATCAAAGTCGTCCCGGCACGCTATCCGATGCGCACGGCAGGTGCGATAGTCGCGCTGTTTGTGCTGGCGGTGATTATCCAGTCGGTGGCGTTTAATCCGCGTTGGGAGTGGGGCGTGTTTGCCCGCTGGTTCTTCGACCCGGTGATTTTGTCCGGTCTGGGGCAAACGTTGCTGCTGACCCTTATCGGCACACTGTTGAGTGTGGTGTTCGGTGGATTGCTGGCACTGGCACGTCTCTCATCATCGTGGCTGCTGAATAGCCTGGCCTGGGGATACATCTGGCTGTTTCGCTCGCTGCCGCTGATCGTGGTGCTGATAATCTTATACAACTTCTCGTATCTGTACGACACGCTGACGATTGGCATTCCTTTCACCCACGTTCAGTGGGGCAGCTTCGCGACCATCAATGTACTGGGTCAGTTTTCTACCGCGGTAGTGGGTTTGACGCTGGTGCAAAGCGCCTATACCGCCGAGATTATTCGTGGCGGATTTCTCGGTGTCGATCACGGCCAGTATGAGGCTGCGGCAGCGCTGGGTTTACCTGCCTGGCGACGCACGCTGCGCATTATCCTGCCGCAGGCGCTGCGCACCATTTTGCCTGCCGGCTTCAATGAAATTATTAGCCTGGCGAAAGGCACGGCGATGGTTTACGTGCTGGCGATGCCGGAGCTGTTTTACACCATCCAGATGATCTACAACCGTACCCAGGAGGTGATCCCGTTGCTGATGGTTGGGGCGGTGTGGTATCTGGCGATCACCAGCGTTCTGTCTCTGATTCAACACCTGGTTGAACGCGCGCTGGCCCGCAGCGAACGGCGCTCAGCCATCAATACCACCCGCGTCAGCCGCGCAGTTAAAGGTCGCCGTCAACTTACGCCTCAGGAGGTCGTCCATGTCCCACTCGCCTGAAGGCCATATTTCCATTACTGGCGTCAGCAAGTCCTTCGGCCGCCATAAAGCGCTGGATGACGTGTCGCTGGAGATCCCGCCTGGTACGGTAACGGTTATTCTCGGGCCATCGGGTTCGGGAAAATCCACGTTACTGCGGGCCATCAACCATCTGGAGCGCGTCGATGAAGGCTTCATTCAGATCGACGGCGACTATATAGGTTATCGCCGTCAGGGAGACAAACTGTATGAACTGAAAGAGGCAGACATTCTGCGCCAGCGCATTAACGTGGGTTATGTGTTTCAGAACTTTAATCTCTTCCCACACTTAACGGTACTGGAGAACCTGATTGAAGCGCCAGTGGCTCACGGACTCGCGTCACGGAAATCCGCTACCGAGCGGGCATTAACCCTGCTGGATGCGGTAGGTTTGCGGCATAAAGCCGATGCCTGGTCACGACACTTATCTGGCGGGCAGCAACAGCGTATCGCCATCGCTCGTGCGCTGGCGTTGAACCCGCGTGTGATGCTGTTTGATGAACCGACATCCGCGCTTGATCCTGAACTGGTGGGCGAAGTGCTGGATGTCATTAAAGCCCTGGCAAAGTCCGGTACCACGTTAGTGGTGGTGACGCACGAGATTGGTTTTGCCCGGGAGGTGGCGGATCAGGTAGTGTTTATGGTTGATGGTAAAATCGTCGAGCAGGGCAGCAGCGAGCAGGTACTGAATCATCCGCGTCATACGCGCACGCAGCAGTTTTTGTCGAAGGTGCTGTGAACCGGGGCGCGCTATGTGCCGCGGGAAAATGGCTAACCTCGATGCAGCGAGCGCTGAGCAAATCCTAGCCGTAAAAAAACGCTGTTCCGCAGGAGTGCAAGTCCCGGAACAGCGGGCGAAATATCGCCATACGGTTAAATCACGCGACGGACGGCGTCAGGGTAATCCGATCCAACGGTCCGACAACAAACAGATACGAACACAGCCCAATCAGCCCCATCGAGCCGACGTATAAAATGGCGTAATCAAACGACTGGGTATTGGCAAGGATGACGCCGATAACCAGTGGGGTGATGATACTGGCCATGTTGCCGCACATATTGAACACACCTCCGGCAATGCCCAACACTTCTTTTGGTGAGGTATCGCTGAGTACGCACCAGCCCAGATTGCCAAAACCTTTGGCGAAAAATGCCAGGCTCATGGCGGCAATCACCACAAATTCTGAAGAGGTGTAGTTGGCGATAACAATCACGCAGGAAAGCAGCATCCCGCAGATGACCGGCAGCTTGCGGGCAACCGTCAGGCTGTAGCCGCGTTTCAATAACCAGTCAGAGAATACGCCACCTAACAATCCACCGATAAAACCGGCAATCGCAGGAATACTGGCGACAAACCCGACCTTGAGAATCGACATTCCCTTAGCCTGGTACAGATAAGTCGGAAACCAGGTCAGGAAGAACCAGGTAATGGATGTGACACAGAACTGCCCGATATAAACACCGATCATCATCCTGTTGACGCAAACGCTTTTAATCTGCGCAAAGGTGATTTTTTGTGGTTCTTTCTTATTTCCCAACGATGGTTCGCCACCGCCATTACGAATGTAGTCAAGTTCCTGCTGGTTAACTTTCGGGTGATGCATAGGATCTCTGATCTTAACCAGCCAGAATATACCCAGAATAACGCCAATTGCCCCGATATAATAAAAGACAAAATGCCAGCTCAAATTATGCAATATGATGGTCATCAGCGGCGTAATAATGCCTAGCGAGATATATTGCGCTGCCTGATAAACCGAGGTGACAAACCCGCGCTCGTTATTAGGAAACCACTGTACACTCAGGCGACTGTTGGCGGGGAAGGCGGGGGCTTCGATAGCGCCCATCATCAGACGTAAGATAATCAATACGATCAGCGGACTGGCGTACAGATAAATGGTGCCCTGAAACATGGTCACCAGCGACCAGCCGATCAGCGCGCAGCCGTACACCAGGCGAGAGCCGTAGCGGTCCAGTAACCAGCCGCCTGGCAATTGCATAATGACGTATGAAATACCAAATGCAGAAAAGGCCAGCCCCATTGCTTCAGGGTCAAAACCCAACTCTTTACTCATAATCGGTGCGACAACGGATAACGTTGCACGATCGGCATAATTAAATACGGTGGCCAGAAACAGAAATATCAAAATACTGTAACGCACTTTAGTGCGCTTTATTATTGTGTTCATCACCCACTCCTGTTATTAGGTTTGAGAGCGTTTCTGTAGGGAAAGAGGGCGGGTATTATTCCCCGCCAGATACGTTAAGGGCGCTTGCCAAATTCACAGCTTAACTGCGTCCAGCGGCGTGCCTGTTCGCTAATACTGAATCCCAGACCATGGCGATCTGAAACCCACATCCGACCATCGCGCAGTTCCAGTTGTTCATTGAATAACGGGTTCAGCCATTCAAAATGCTCCAGCCACGGTTCAAGTGGGTAAGCGGCGGACAGATGCAGGTGCACTTCCATGGCAAAGTGTGGAGCCAGCTTGCGCCCGTGTTTTGCCGCCAGGTCCATAATTTTAAGGAATGGAGAAATACCGCCCACGCGTGGGGCGTCGGGCTGCACAAAATCACTGGCGTTGCCGAGGATCAACTGCTCGTGCTCGCGGAAACTGGTCAGCATTTCGCCGGTGGCAATCGGTGTATCAAGCGCAGCAGCCAGTTGAGCGTGGCCTTCAATGTCATAGGCATCCAGCGGCTCTTCAATCCAGATCAGATTGAACTGTTCCATTTTGCGTCCCATGCGAATGGCGGTTTCCCGATCCCACTGCTGATTGGCGTCAACCATCAGCGGGAAGTCATCGCCCAGCGCTTCACGCACCGCGGTTAAGCGACGAATATCTTCGGCGCAGTTTGGCTGACCGACTTTCAGTTTGATGCCGCCAATGCCGTTTTCGCGGGAGATAACCACGTTTTTCAGCACCTGATCCAGCGGCGTATGCAGGAATCCTCCGGAGGTGTTATAGCACTGAACGGAGTCGCGATGTGCGCCCAGCAGTTTTGCCAGCGGCAGGCCCGCGCGCTTGGCCTTCATATCCCACAGGGCGATGTCGAGAGGGGAGATGGCCTGGACCGCCATCCCGCTGCGGCCAACGGAAGCGCCGGCCCACAGCAATTTGGTGTAGATCTTGTCTATATCGTTCGGATCTTCGCCAAGCAGATTATCGGCGATCTCTTTGGCATGCGCATAAATACCCTGACCGCCTGCGCGCTTCGAGTAGCTAAATCCCACCCCTTCAAATCCGTCACGGCTACGGATCTCAGCGATGATAATGGCGACTTCAGTTAACGGTTTCTGGCGACCGGTGAGCACTTTGGCATCGCTTACTGGCGTTGCCAGCGGCAGAAAGGCTAAAGACAGTTTTACCCACTCAATACGGTCGCCTGTTTCAGCCGATGTTTTTGCGTTGGCCGTTTTGGCATAAGTTACGGCATCGGAATTCGCACTTAGTGACATCTTGTTCTCTCCAGGTAGCTATGAAATGATTGCGCTAACATTTTTAATGGTGGCGCAATCATTACACCAGTAAATTGCTTCTGATTTGAACAATCGATCACAAATGCTGAGATGGCAGGGGCTATTTTTATAAACAGCATCACATTCCAATGCATTGTGTGAAAATGCACAAATCATTATGATGGCGCTAACATTTTACAAGGTGTTATTTCACTAAGCTGCTGTTTTCTCTGCGTTATGCACCAGGGATGCTGGCAATGGCTGAAATCATGATGAATAATGCACAAATCCATTGGCGATTTTTACAAAGGCATCAACCGTGAAAAATTCCAGACCTCCCCGCGCACCAACGCTGGAAGATGTTGCCCGCACCGCGGGATTATCGCCAATGACCGTAAGCAGGGCGCTGAATACCCCGCAAATGGTGCGCCCGAAAACAGTAGAAAAGGTGATGCAGGCCGTTCGCGCCACCGGGTATATTCCCAACGCACTGGCGGGGGGATTGGCCTCACGCCGCAGCAAACTGATTGCGGTAGTGGTCCCACAAATTAACAACAATATGTTTGTCGATACCATTCAGTCGTTGAGCGACGAACTGGCTGAACGTGGGTATCACATCTTGCTGTGCGTGGCTGGGTATACGCAGCAAACCGAAGCCGAGCTGGTAGCGACGCTGCTTTCTCGTCGACCGGACGGCGTGGTGCTCACGGGTATCCACCACACCGTTGAGCTGAAAAAAGTGATCCTCAACGCCGCCATTCCGGTGGTGGAAATCTGGGATTTGACGCCAACCCCCATCGATATGCTGGTGGGGTTCTCGCACGAAAAAGTTGGGCAGGCGGTGGCTGATTATCTCCTTGCAAAAGGTTATCGTCGCCCGGGCCTGTTATGGACCGCCGATCGCCGCGCAGGTCAGCGTAAACACGGACTCTGTGATGTGTTGAGTCGCCATGGCATTACCACGGTGCCGCAGGTGGATGTGCCGCTTCCGGCTTCGCTGGCGTTGGGACGCAGTGGCTTGACGCAGCTTTTTGCCGACAGCGAATTTGATGTGATTGTCTGTAGCTCGGATACCCTCGCGCAGGGGGCAATTATGGAGGCGGAAAGCCGTGGTTTGGCGGTACCACACGATTTAGCAGTGGTGGGCTTTGGCGATCTTGATTTTGCCGCTAGCAATCGCCCGGCAATTACCACCGTCAGCGTAGACCGCCGCGCCATTGGACAGCGTGCCGCCTCGCTGCTCGCCGACAGAATTGAGCACATTCCTCGTGAAGACGATATTATCGATGTCGGATTTCATCTTATCGTACGCGAGTCCGCGTAAAGACAATAATAAGGAACCTGCTATGCCGCACGTTGATATTAAATGTTTTCCCCGCGATTTGAATGACAAACAAAAATCCGCGCTGGCGGCGGAGATTACCGAGGTGATCGTTCGCCATCTGCAAAGTAAAGACAGCTCGGTGAGCGTCGCGCTCAATGAGGTTGACCCAAAAGCCTGGCAGCAGGTGTGGGATAGGGAAATCGCACCGCACATGGATACGCTGATTAAAAAACCGGGTTACAGTATGTGAGAGAAAACGGGCGGATAATCCGCCCGTTGTACGTTATGTTTAAGGGGTAACGATATTGAACCAGAACTCGAATTTATCCATGTAGCCCAGCATAGAATCAAGTTTAGCGCCGTCACCGGTCACCTTCACATCGCCACTCTGTTCAGCCTGTTTCAGCGTCACTTCCTTAAGGATGATTTTGTTCAACGTGTCACGGTTGAGCGTGATAGTTGCGTCTGCGTCTTTGGCTTCAGAATTGGCGGTGTGGTTTAGCACGCCGTTTTCCAGCTCCAGCTTGTATTTACCGCCGTCGCTACCGAGGTCGATGTTGAATACTGATTTCGCGTCGCCCGCTTTCTGCCCGTTAATATGCACGGCCAGATAGTCAAAGAACATTTCTGGCGTCATCGCGCGGACGGTATCCGGGCTGGCGGTATTCGGGGTTGGCCCTTTGATCACGCCGTTACGCAATTCTTGTGCGCCGGTGAGATAGAAGTTACGCCACGGTCCGGATTCAGCCTGGTAGCCTAATTGTTCCAGCGCATCGGCTTCCAGATTACGCGCAGCCTGGTTGTTCGGATCGGCAAACACCACTTTGCTCACGACCTGCGCCACCCAGCGGTAGTTACCCTGGTCATAGTCGGCTTTCGCTTTTTGCAAAATAGCATCGGCACCGCCCATATAGTCGACGAATTTCTTCGCGGCTTCTTCGGGCGGTAATTCATCAAGCGTTGCCGGGTTGCCGTCAAACCAGCCGAGATACAGCACGTAGGTGGCTTTCACATCGTGGCTAACAGAGCCATAGTAGCCCCGGTTGGCCCAGGTATGTGCCAGCGAGTCCGGCAGTTTAAAGTTCGCGGCGATCTCGTCACGGGTCAGACCTTCGTTGGCCATACGTAACGTTTGATCGTTGATGTAACGGTACAAGTCACGCTGGCTTTTCAGCAGTGTCATGACCTTGTCGTTACCCCAGGTTGGCCAGTGGTGCTGCGCCATCAGGATTTCCGCTTTGTCCCCCCAGCGCACAATTGCTTCGTTGATGTATTTGGACCACGGCAGCGGTTCGCGAATTTTAGCGCCGCGCAGCGAGTAGGTGTTGTGCAGGGTATGGGTGACATCTTCGGCAGATTCAATCAGCTTTTTCTCTTCGATGTACCACAGCATTTCCGACGGGGCTTCAGAGCCTGGTGCCAACATGAAATCATAGGTCAGACCGTCGATAACTTCTTTTTGCCCATCTTTCTCAATGATATTGGTGGGTGCAATCAGAGTAACCGTGCCCGCAGAGGTGGTGGTGCCGAGTCCCGCGCCGACCTGGCCTTTGGCGTCCGGTTTTAGCAGGTTACCGTACATATAGCTGGCGCGACGGCTCATGACGTTACCGGCCATGATATTTTCTGCCACCGCGGCTTCCATAAAGCCAGCTGGCGCATAAATCTTCACCTTGCCCGCTTTCACGTCGGCTTCATCAACAACGCCGCGTACGCCGCCATAATGGTCAACGTGGCTGTGGGTGTAAATTACCGCTACAACCGGTTTGTTACCCCGGTTTTTAAAGTAAAGATCCATCCCTACTTTAGCTGTTTCAGCAGAGACCAGCGGATCAACCACGGTGATGCCTTCTTTACCTTCGATAATCGTCATGTTCGACAAATCGAGGTTACGGATCTGGTAGACGCCATCCGTTACTTCAAACAGTCCGCTGATGTTGATTAGCTGAGCCTGTCGCCACAGGCTTGGGTTAACCGAATCCGGTGATTTATCACCTTCTTTAATAAAGGCGTACTGTTGCGGGTTCCAGACCACGTTACCTTGCTCACCTTTAATCACCTCCTGAGGAATCGGGGCGATAAAGCCTTTATGGGCGTCAGTAAAGTCGGTGTTATCAGAGAAGGGCAGTTGATTGTATAGCGCATTGTTGGCCTGTTGCGTGGCGGCAGTGGCGTCTTTTGGCGCTTCAGCAGCCATAACAGGGACGGCAAACGATGTTAATAACCCAGCCAGGAGTAAACTTTGTGCGATTCTATTAAGTTGCATCGTAAATCCTCTCAGAGACTTCAGGACGTGCGGTGTCTACGGATAGCGTTTTGGTTAAATATTTGAATTAGAGCAAACTTAACTATAATTCACATGAATGAATCGGCAAGGTCACGGTGGCTGTTTTATCCAATTGTTTTTTTTGGAAGTTTTAAGAAAAAGTAGAATAAAAAAACGTGGATGACAGGGGGGCTGTCATCCGTTCCGATCACTCACCTGCAGTAATGCGTTTTCCGCTGGTGATAAAGGTGCCCGCACCGAGATGATGCAGGGTGTTGAGTTTGTCATCATCGAACTGCCAGCGTCCGTCGACAAAGACGCGATCGTCCGCTGCAGCGGAAACAACCTGGCCGAACAGGGTGTCATACTTCTCTTGCGCAGATGTTGTAGGCAGCAGGCGACACTCCATCCACGCCAGGCATTTAGCCTCTATCAGCGGTAAGCCCAGCACCGGGCCTTTGACTACCGGAATACCGTAGCAGTTAAATTTATCTTCCACGCGACCAGAAACGCTGCCCACCGCGTAGGTCCAGTTAGTTGCCGCCACGCCGGGAATGACAATGCCAAACATGCCGCTACGTTCAATGAGTTCACGCGACCAGGCGGTCTTATCCACCACAATGGCAATACGCGGCGGGTCAAACTCAACGGGCATGGACCACGCCGCCGCCATCACATTTCGCCGCTGCGTATTTTCATCACGACTGGTTATCAAGACCGTTGGACCGTGATTTAACAGTCGGCTGGCATGGTGTAATTCAACCGGACGGAAATGACTCATGGTGGATCCTCAGTTGAGTGGATAATGCGCACAATTAATATAGATATTAACGGGATTAGCGATTTTGTCGCCCGGCATACGGCGAGAGCGCACAAAATCGACGGCGGAAAATGAAAAATGCGTTATAAGTACAACATTCAACGCACAGGGATCCGGTATGACGCCTTTTTTAACCGCTTATTTTTCCCGTATTGGCTGGTCAGGTACGGCTAACGTCAACATTGACACTTTGCAGGCGCTGCATTTACTGCACAACGGTGCGATTCCGTTTGAAAATCTCGATGTGCTGCTGCCGCGAGAAATGCAGCTCGACGAGCAGTCGCTGGAAGAGAAACTGGTGGGCGCGCGTCGCGGCGGCTATTGCTTTGAGCAGAATGGGGTATTTGAGCGTGCGCTGCGGGAGATTGGCTTTACCGTGCGCAGTTTACTTGGGCGGGTGGTGCTGGCAAATCCGCCCAGCTTGCCGCCGCGCACGCATCGACTGTTACTGGTCGAATTGCAAGGTGAAGCGTGGATTGCCGATGTTGGTTTTGGCGGACAAACGCTAACCGCGCCGATTCGTCTGCAGGCCGACATTGAACAGCAGACACCGCACGGTGAATATCGGCTGATTCGGGAAGACGAGGACTGGATCCTGCAGTTCCGTCATCATGAGCACTGGCAATCGATGTACCACTTCGATCTGGTCACTCAGCATCAGAGCGATCATCTGATAGGTAACTTCTGGTCCGCGCATTGGCCACAGTCGCATTTTCGCCATCACTTGCTGATGTGTCGTCATCTGCCAGACGGCGGTAAGCTGACCCTGACCAACTTCCATTTTACGCACTATGAAGCGGGCCATGCGGTAGAGCAGATTAACTTACCTGACGTCGCGAGCCTGTATGCCCTGTTACAGGACCGCTTTGGTCTGGGAGTTGATGATGCCAAACACGGCTTTACCGAGGCGGAACTGGCAACGGTGATGGCGGCGTTTGATACGCATCCGGAGGCGGGTAAATAGGGTGATGATTTGCCGGATAGCGACGCGATGCGTCTTATCCGGCCTACCGACTCAATTAAAATCTATCGCCCATTCGGCATGAAACAGGATCACCGCCGCACCGGTAATCGTCACTTTTTGCGGCTGATTGTCCTGGATTGCCACCGTCACCTCGACAATGCCGTCGCGTCCCAGCGCACGGCCTTGATGCCCCTGAACATGCAAGATTTTTCCGTCATGAGCCATTAGGTTGTGGTGCACCAGCCATGCGCCCATTGGACCATTGGCATTGCCGGTGACCGGATCCTCCACAATGCCAATCGCCGGTGAAAACATCCGACCATCAGTGGCATTTTCCCCTGGTCGAATCTGAAACGGGAAGAAGCCGTTGCAGCCAATGTGCTGGCTGATCGCGATTAATGCCGACAGGTCCGGGGACAGGGCGTCGAGGTCGACCTCCGGTTTCAACGGGATCATCACTTTCGAATGTCCGGTCGAGGCAATCTGGAGCGGTAGTTCCGGCAGTATATCGTCTTCGGTCAGATGCAGGGCGGCGATGATGGCTGCACGCGTGGGTCCCTCCAGCGGCGGCTCAAAAGTCGGCGTACCCTGTTCCAGACTGATGCGATAGCCGTTATCTTCAGCATGAATATCAACGCGGTGACGCCCGGCCAACGACGTTTGCCAGACGGTCGTAGTGCCCAGTCCAAGCACGCTGGCGCGAACATAGTGTGCGGCGACGGTGGCGTGCCCACAGATAGGTACTTCGACCGTTGGCGTGAAATAGCGAATACGCACGTCACTGTCGTCGCTGGTGAGCAGAAAAGCGGTTTCAGAATGACGCAGTTCACGCGCAATCAGCTGCATCTGCGCCTCACTCAGTCCGTCAGCATGCAGCACAACGCCTGCGGAATTGCCGCGAAACGGGTGTGGAGTAAAGGCATCGACGTGGTAAACCTGTGGTTTCATTGGCGTTCTCCCTGGAGTGGAGAAGCATCATAACGTGCAAAATGCTGGATGGCGACGCCCTGCGTCTTATCCGGCCTACGGAATCTCCCTGTAGGCCGGATTTGGCAATACAACGCGAATTTATCGGCGAGAACGGACGATCTGGTTACGACGGGTGAAATATTCGACCGGCGCGCTCCACACGTGGACCAGACGAGTGAACGGGAACAGCAGGAAGATGGTCATCCCCAGAACCAGATGGACGCGGAAAATTAGCGCCACGCCATCCAGATGCGCAGACGCGCCGCCCTGGAAGGTCACCACCGACTGCGCCCAGCCCACCAGTTTCAGCATTTCACTGCCGTCCGGATGTTGTGCTGAGAACGGAATGGTGGTCAGACCGAGGATACACTGAACCAGCAGAACACACAGGATCAGAATATCAGCGGTAGAGGATGTCGCGCGAATTCGCGAATTCGTCAGACGACGAACCAGCAAACCCGCGCCGCCGACCAGCGTCAGCACGCCGCAAATCCCGCCCGCAATCATCGCCATTTGCTGCTTCACTGCGATAGGCAGGAACCAGGCGTACATCCAGTGCGGGGTTAACATGCCAAACAGATGGCCGAAGAAAATCCCCAAAATGCCGATGTGGAACAGGTTTGACCACAACACCATGCCGCGTTTGTCCAGCATCTGACTGGAGGAGGCGCGCCAGGTGTACTGGCCGTAGTCGTAGCGTAGCCAGCTGCCGAGGATAAACACTGTCCCACACAGATACGGGTAGATGTCGTAAAAAAAGACGTTCAGGTACTGTATCATTTCGGGCCTCCCGAGCTGACGTCAACATACTGTGGCGCCACGTCCTGGCTAAAGCGCCGTTGGTAGCTTTGCAACGGTGAACTGTTACAGGCGGTGGCGTTATCCTCAATGAACTTCACCTGTTCCTCTTCCCATACAGCGTCGAGCGCCTGGCGGGTATCGTCACGGGTTTCTGCGCCGACCTGTTTCGTGACACTGTCACTTGAAAGCGGACTGCCCGCCAGCATGAGAAGGGCGTCAAACAGCTGATACCATGGGGTATCACGCTGCTTTAAGCGCCCGCCAAGCAGCGCCAGGATCGGCGCGACATTTTGCAATCCCTCTTTAGCCTCTGCCTCCGGCAGCACGCTCAAATACTCCAGATACAGCGGCAGGTGATCAGGCAGCTCACGGCAGGCGAGCTGTAACCCGACCTTTTCGTACTGTGCCAGCAGGTCAACCATCGCCTGACCGCGATCGCGTGATTCCGCATGAACATGTTCAAACAGCAGCAGCGAGGTGGCGCGCCCCCGGTCAAACACCTCGCACCATTCGGCTTGCTTATCCAGCAGCGGGGCACTTAACAATTCGCGGGTGAACTCGCTCAGCATCGGTGCATCACTGGCGACCAGCGCCAGCGCATCGTCCTTACATTCCCACAGCAATTCATCCGGATACTCCATCAACAGCCCGATAACCTTGAGGATCTGCATTATTCACCCTCCGCTTTATCGCGCACTTCGGTGATGTCGATAGCATCAATGCGGCTGCTGTTGAACAGGTTGAATTTGGTATCTGAACCGTGGCAGCCATCGCCGAAGGTAAAGCCGCAGCCGTTTTTCTCCGGGAAGGCATCACGGGCCATTTCGCGGTGGCTGGTCGGGATCACGAAGCGGTCTTCGTAGTTGGCAATCGCCAGATAGCGATACATCTCTTCGACCTGCTCCACGCTCAACCCGACTTCATCGATGGCGCGGGTATCGGTGACACCTTCAACGGTTTGCGAGCGCATGTAGTGACGCATCGCCA
The DNA here is from genome assembly GCF_005280805.1 of Citrobacter sp. TBCS-14. Taxonomy (NCBI): domain Bacteria; kingdom Pseudomonadati; phylum Pseudomonadota; class Gammaproteobacteria; order Enterobacterales; family Enterobacteriaceae; genus Citrobacter; species Citrobacter sp. TBCS-14. The sequence goes on along the minus strand of NZ_SZWM01000164.1, from coordinate 408,294 downwards.
TCATACGTTTCAGCGCGCGCAGCACCGGGCCGGTATCGCCCGCGCTGAGCATGTTGGCGAGGTACTGCACCGGAATACGCAGCGATTCTACCGCGGGCAGGATATTGCCATTGTGCGGCAGGCCACCGGCGTCGGCGATCGACTGAATCGGTGACAACGGCGGCACATACCAGACCATTGGCAGGGTGCGATACTCCGGATGCAGCGGCAGAGCCAGCTTCCAGTCCATTGCCATTTTGTAGACCGGCGAGCGCTGGGCAGCGTCAATCACGTTTTGCGGAATACCCTGTTTCAGCGCTTCTTCAATGACCGCTGGATCGTTCGGGTTGAGGAACACGTCGCACTGGCGCTCGTAGAGATCGGTTTCATGCTCGGTGCTGGCCGCTTCTTCAATGCGGTCGGCGTCGTACAGCAGGACGCCGAGATAGCGAATGCGTCCGACGCAGGTTTCTGAACACACCGTCGGCTGGCCGGATTCAATGCGCGGATAGCAGAAAATACATTTTTCCGACTTGCCGCTCTTCCAGTTAAAGTAGATTTTCTTATACGGGCAACCGCTGATACACAAACGCCAGCCGCGGCATTTATCCTGGTCGATCAACACAATGCCGTCTTCTTCACGCTTGTAGATGGCACCGCTCGGGCAGGTCGCCACACAGCTCGGGTTCAGGCAGTGTTCACACAGGCGCGGCAGATACATCATGAAGGTGTTTTCGAACTGGCCGTACATCTCCTTTTGCATCTTCTCGAAGTTACGGTCGCGTGCGCGCTTAGAAAACTCGCCGCCGAGCAGTTCTTCCCAGTTTGGCCCCCAGATAATCTTGTCCATCCGTTTGCCATCAATCAGCGAACGCGGACGGGCGGTGGGCTGATGTTTGCCTTCCGGTGCGCTATGCAGATGCTGGTAATCGTAGGTGAACGGCTCGTAGTAATCATCGATTTGCGGGATCACCGGGTTGGCAAAAATTTTGGTGATCACGCCCATCTTGCCGCCCAGGCGCGGTCTGATTTTACCGTTAACGTCGCGGATCCAGCCGCCTTGCCATTCTTCCTGATCTTCCCAGTTTTTGGGGTAACCAATCCCCGGTTTGGTTTCGACGTTGTTAAACCATGCGTATTCCATACCTTCACGTCCGGTCCAGACGTTTTTACAGGTGACGGAGCAGGTGTGGCAGCCGATGCACTTATCCAGATTAAGAACCATGCCTACCTGTGAGCGTATTTTCATTTTTTCGCCTCCTGTACCTGATCGCGACCTTCATCATCCAGCCAGTCAATATTTTTCATTTTTCTAATCATGATGAACTCATCGCGGTTAGAGCCGACGGTGCCATAGTAGTTAAAGCTGTAGGACAGCTGTGCATAGCCGCCGATCATGTGCGTCGGTTTCGGACACACGCGGGTCACTGAGTTGTGAATACCACCTCGCATGCCGGTAACTTCAGAACCGGGGATATTCATGATTCGCTCCTGCGCGTGATACATCATGGTCATTCCCGGCGGTACACGCTGGCTGACCACCGCACGGGCGGTCAACGCGCCGTTGGCATTGAAGGCTTCGATCCAGTCGTTATCCTCGATCCCCAGCTCTTTGGCGTCGGTTTCACTGATCCAGACAATCGGCCCGCCGCGCGACAGCGTCAGCATCAGCAGGTTTTCGCTGTACGTGGAGTGGATGCCCCATTTCTGGTGCGGCGTCAGGAAATTCAGCGCTTTTTCCGGGAAGCCGTTCGGTGGAACCTCACGCATTTCCGTCACGCTACGGGTATCGATTGGCGGTCGATAAGCCACCAGGCTTTCGCCAAAGGCACGCATCCACGCGTGATCCTGATACAACTGCTGGCGACCGGACAGGGTGCGCCATGGGATCAGTTCGTGTACGTTGGTATAGCCGGCGTTGTAGGAGACATGCTCGCTTTCAAGACCCGACCAGGTGGGGCTGGAGATGATTTTGCGCGGCTGTGCCTGAATATCGCGAAAACGAATCTTCTCGTCTTCTTTGTTCAGAGCCAGATGCGTGTGATCACGCCCGGTCATCGCCCCCAGGGCTTGCCAGGCTTTCACCGCCACCTGACCGTTGGTTTCCGGTGCCAGCGCGAGGATCACTTCAGAGGCGTCCAACGCGGTGTCGATCATCGGTCGGCCTTTCGCTGGGCCTTCACGCTTGGTGTAGTTCAGCTTACCGAGGAAATCGACTTCAGCCTGGGTGTTCCACGAGATGCCTTTCCCGCCGTTACCCAGTTTATCCATTAGCGGACCGAGCGAGGTAAAGCGTTCGTAAGTGGCGGGGTAGTCGCGTTCGACAACCGTAATATTGGGCGCCGTTTTACCGGCAATGAGGTCACATTCACCCTTGCGCCAGTCCTGAATATCAAACGGCTGCGACAGCTCTGCCGGAGAGTCATGCTGGAGCGGTTGCAGCACCACATCGGTTTCCTGGCCCAGATGCCCCACGCAGACCTCGGAGAACACTTTGGCAATGCCCTTGTAAATCTCCCAGTCGCTTTTGGATTCCCAGGCCGGATCAACCGCCGCTGACAGGGGGTGAATAAACGGATGCATATCCGAGGTATTCATGTCGTCTTTTTCATACCAGGTGGCGGTCGGCAACACGATATCGGAGAACAGGCAGGTGCTGGACATACGGAAATCAAGCGTGACCAGCAGGTCAAGCTTGCCTTCGATGGCCGCCGTTTGCCATTCCACCTCTTCAGGTTTAATGCCCTCGCTTTCGCCCAGCGCTTCACCCTGAATACCGCTTTCGGTACCCAGCAAATATTTGAGCATGTATTCATGCCCTTTGCCGGAGGAGCCAAGCAGGTTCGAACGCCAGACAAACAGGTTACGCGGGTGGTTACTGCCGTTGTCCGGTTGCTCACAGGCCATGCGGATATCACCGGACTTCAGCGCCTGCGCGGTGTATTCCGCTGGAGATAATCCCGCCTGTTCCGCTCGGGCTTTAACGGTTAATGGGTTCAGGTTGAGCTGTGGGGCAGAAGGCAGCCAGCCCATACGCTCGGCACGGACGTTGAAATCGATCAGATGTCCGGTAAATTTCGACGCGTCGGCCAGCGGAGAGAGCAACTCCTGGGCGGTGACTTTTTCATAGCGCCACTGGCTGGAATGGTTGTAGAAAAACGAGGTGCTGTTCATCTGACGCGGAGGGCGGTTCCAGTCCAGCGCAAAGGCCAACGGTAACCAGCCGGTCTGCGGGCGCAGTTTTTCCTGTCCGACATAGTGCGCCCAGCCGCCGCCGCTTTGACCGACACAGCCACAGAACACCAGGATGTTAATCATCCCACGGTAGTTCATGTCCATGTGGTACCAGTGGTTGACGCCTGCCCCGAGGATGATCATCGAACGACCATGGGTTTTGTGCGCGGTATCGGCAAATTCACGGGCAATTTGTTCGATATGACGGCGAGGCACGCCGGTGATTTGTTCGCCCCAGGCCGGGGTGTAGGCTTTAATCTCACTGTAATCACGGGCCGCGAGGTCATCATCGAGTCCGCGATCGAGCCCGTAATTCGCCAGGACTAAATCGTAAACGCTGACCACCGGACAACGGCGGCCATCAGCGAGGGTAAGGTGCTTAACCGGTAGTTTACGCACCAGCACCGGCTCCTGCTTCACGCTGCGAAAATGCGGATTTTCGTTACCACCAAAATAGGGGAACGCCACACCCGCCACCTCATCATGCTGGCCGAGTAACGACAGGGACAGTTCTGTTTCCGTGCCGGCAGCCAGCGACTCGAGGTTCCATTTGCCTTTTTCGCCCCAGCGAAAACCAATAGAACCATTCGGTACCACCAGTTCACCGGCGCTGTTGAAGGCCACGGTTTTCCATTCAGGGTTATTACTTTCACCCAGTCCGTCGACGAGGTCCGAGGCGCGCATCATCCGTCCTGGTACAAAGCTACCGTCTTCCCGGGCATCCAGCAGCACCAGCATCGGCATATCGGTATAACGGCGGCAATAGTTGATGAAGTAGTCGCTGGGCTTATCAAGATGGAATTCTTTGAGGATAACGTGACCCATGGCCATCGCCAGCGCGCTGTCAGTGCCTTGCTTCGGTGCCAGCCACTGATCGCACAGCTTGGCAACTTCCGAGTAGTCCGGCGTAATAGCGATGGTCTTGGTGCCTTTATAGCGGACTTCGGTAAAGAAGTGAGCATCTGGCGTACGGGTCTGCGGAACGTTTGAGCCCCAGGCAATGATATAGCTGGAGTTATACCAGTCAGCGGATTCCGGCACGTCAGTCTGCTCGCCCCAGGTCATAGGCGAGGCCGGAGGCAAGTCACAGTACCAGTCATAGAAGCTCAGGCAGGTGCCGCCGAGTAGCGACAGATAGCGTGTCCCCGCTGCGTAGGAGACCATCGACATGGCAGGGATGGGGGAGAATCCGGCTACGCGATCCGGGCCGTAGGTTTTCACCGTCCAGACGTTAGCGGCGGCGATCAGTTGATTTAATTCTTTCCAGTTGGAACGGATAAATCCGCCACGTCCGCGTACCTGTTTGTAGCTCTGGCACTTTTGCGGATCGTGCATAATGGATTCCCACGCCAGCACCGGGTCGGGCTGGCGGGAAAGGGCGTCGCGCCACAGTTCGACCAGGCGTTTACGCACCAGCGGGTATTTCAGGCGGTTGGCGCTGTAAAGATACCAGGAATAGCTGGCACCGCGCGGGCATCCGCGAGGTTCATGGTTGGGCAGGTCCGGGCGGGTGCGTGGATAGTCAGTTTGCTGGGTTTCCCAGGTGACCAGGCCGTTTTTAACGTAGATTTTCCAGCTGCATGAGCCGGTACAGTTGACGCCGTGGGTCGAGCGGACAATTTTATCGAACTGCCAGCGTTGACGATAGCTGTCTTCCCAATCCCTATTGGTGTGCATGACTTGCCCGTGCCCGTCGGCAAACGTATCGCCCTTTTGTTTAAAGTAACGAAAGCGATCCAACAGTTTACTCATGACATTTCTCCTGCTCCTAATGGACGCTGCCTACGATCTGCAGGCCAAATAGTTGTTATTTTTTTTGTGATTTGCGGCCATAGACCAGCCAGGTCACCAGCACGCAGACGATGTAAAACACTAAAAATATTTTCATGGCGCCCACTGGTGATCCAGTCAGCGCCAGCGAGGTACCGAAGGCTTTTGGAATAAAGAAACCACCCACTGCGCCAATGGCCGAGATAAAACCAAGGGCCGCTGCGGTGTCGGTTACCGCTTCGCGCTGGGCCTGTTCTTCCGTACCACCGTGCAATTTCACGCGGTAAATGGTTATTTTGCGAAAGATCACCGCAATCATCTGGAAAGTTGAGCCGCTGCCCAGACCGGCGGTCAGAAACAGTCCCATAAACACCAGGTAGAAGGCGGTGAAGTTTCCAGAACCCGAACCCGGCAAGGTGAGGAACAGCAGGCCGCTAAACAGTGCCATAAACATAAAGTTGATTAACGTCACCCGCACACCGCCAAACTTGTCCGAGATAACGCCGCCCGCTGAGCGCGCCAGTGCGCCGATAAACGGCCCAAAGAACGCCAGCTGAAGAATATTTACGTCAGGAAACTGGGTTTTGGCCAGCATGGCAAACCCGGCGGAAAAACCGATAAATGAACCGAAGGTGGCGAGATACAACAGGCTTAACAGCCACAGATGAAAACGCTTCAGTACCGGCAGCTGTGAGGCAATAGAGGCTTTGGAACTGGCGATATCGTTCATGCCGATGCCCGCTGCCAGAGTGGTGAGCAGCAGCAACGGCACCCAAATCCAGGCGGCGTTGGTCAATGACAGTAACGAACCATCAGGTTGCGGCACGCCCTGGACGCCGAGGAAGGTAAAAATAGGCAGAAAAATCACCAGTGGAGCGATCAATTGCATCACGCTGACGCCCAGATTGCCTAGACCGCCGTTAACGCCGAGTGCGCTGCCTTGCTTCGCTTTCGGGAAGAAGAAACTGATATTGCCCATGCTAGAGGCAAAGTTGGCGCCAGCAAAACCACACATCAGCGCAATAACGATAAATACGCCAAACGGAGTAGCTGTATTTTGCACCGCAAATCCGAGCCACAGGCACGGGATAACAAGAATCGCAGTGCTAAAAACCGTCCAGCGGCGGCCGCCAAATATAGGCACCATAAAGGAGTAGGGGACGCGTAATATTGCACCAGAAAGGGACGGTAATGCGGTTAATAAAAAAAGTTGATCGGTGGTGAAATTAAAACCAATTTTATTTAAGTTTACTGCTACGGCGCTAAATAGCATCCAGACACAGAACGCAAGAAGGAGACAACTGACTGATATCCAGAGGTTTCTTCGGGCAATATGCTTACCTTTATTTTCCCAAAAGGCGGCATTTTCTGGTTTCCAGTCGGTTAAAAGATAACGATTATTTTTCTCATTTGAAGGTGACATATTATCCTCACATGCGCACGTCGTTCAAGAAATAAACGCATACAGAGCCGTACTGGCCCTGATTAGAAATTATTGAAAAGCGTTAAGAATATTGAATGAAAGGATAGATAAAAAAGCGCAATAGTGCGGAGTGTGGGGAGAATTAAGCGTTGCTTATGTGTTACTAATTGTAAATATAAAAGATACATTATTAATGTATCAATAACATTAACTAAACAGCTCCAGACGAATCATTCGATCCAGATGCCGTGTAAAGGCCGGATCCGCCATTTCTGACATCCCCAGCGCATACATACCGTCGAGGCCACACACGAGACCGATCAAGCGCCAGGCGACGTCGGCGGCATCCGGTTCGGCCAAAAACTCACCTTCTTGCTGGCCGCGAAGAATGATCGCCGTTGTTTCTTCATGCCACATGCGCATGGTCAGTAGGTAGGCGCTTTTGATTTCGGGGTCTTTGTCAGCCAGGATCTGCGCTTCTCGCCAGAGTTTAATGTACGGCTCAAACCCGCCGTCATCACTGCCAAGCATAGCGTGGAGTTGCTCGCGGAAGGTCGCACCTTCGCTGACCTGTTCCGCATCAAGCAGAGTACGAATCAGACGAACAAACGCCTGAGACTTAAGCTCACCGGCTGACGTGAAATGGTGATGCAGTTGGCCGGTCGCCACTTTCGCCTCGGTTGCAATGCGTCGTACCGTCATGGCGCTAAACCCTTCTTCCAGCGCGACGCGCATTGCCGCCTGCAGGATCACTTCCCGACGTTCATCCCGATTCAAATAACTCATATATCCCCCCCTACCTACGTTGAAAGCAGTCTAACAAAAAGTTGGACATATGTTCAATTTTCCGTAGGATCGTTAAAGCTGGACATGTGTCCAGTTTAAGTTTTGTAGGGAGTTTTATGTTTCGTCAGTGGTTAACGTTAGTGATTATTGTGCTGGTCTACATCCCTGTTGCGATTGATGCAACGGTGCTGCACGTTGCCGCGCCCACGCTGAGTATGACGCTGGGTGCCAGTGGTAACGAGCTGCTGTGGATCATTGATATTTATTCCCTGGTGATGGCAGGGATGGTGCTGCCGATGGGGGCACTGGGCGATCGCATTGGCTTTAAACGCCTGCTGCTGCTGGGCGGAGGCCTGTTTGGTCTGGCCTCGCTGGCTGCAGCCTTTGCCCATACCGCCGGATGGCTTATCGCCACGCGCGCCGTGCTGGCAATTGGTGCGGCAATGATCGTCCCGGCGACGCTGGCCGGTATTCGTGCGACCTTTGCTGAACAGCGCCACCGTAATATGGCGCTTGGCGTCTGGGCGGCGGTCGGTTCCGGCGGGGCAGCATTTGGTCCGCTGGTTGGCGGTATGCTGCTGGAGCACTTCTATTGGGGTTCTGTATTCTTAATCAATGTGCCGATTGTATTAGTGGTGATGGCATTGACCGCGCGTTACGTTCCGCGCCAAACCGGTCGTCGCGATCAGTCATTAAATTTCGGTCATGCGATTATGCTGATTGTCGCCATTCTGCTGCTGGTGTATAGCGCGAAAACGGCGCTGAAGGGACACATCGCGACGGGCGTGATTGTGCTGACGCTGTTGGTGGGCGCTTTACTGCTGGGGCAGTTCGTGCGCATCCAGCTTGCCGCATCGCGCCCGATGATCGATATGCGACTGTTTACCCATCGCATTATCTTAAGCGGCGTTGTCATGGCAATGACCGCGATGATAACCCTGGTAGGCTTTGAACTATTAATGGCCCAGGAACTGCAGTTTGTGCACGGATTAACACCGTATCAGGCGGGTCTCTTTATGCTGCCGGTGATGCTGGCCAGTGGATTCAGCGGGCCGATTGCCGGGATGCTGGTATCGCGTCTGGGACTACGTTGCGTGGCTACCGCGGGCATGGCGCTGAGTGCCGTCAGCTTCTATGGGCTGGCGATGACCGATTTTAGCACCCAGCAGATCCAGGCCTGGATATTAATGGCCCTGTTGGGCTTCAGTGCCGCCAGCGCGCTGTTAGCCTCCACGGCGGCCATTATGGCGGCGGCACCCGCAGAAAAAGCGGCCGCTGCCGGGGCTATCGAAACCATGGCCTACGAGTTGGGTGCGGGTCTGGGGATCGCGATTTTTGGTTTACTGCTAAGCCGCAGTTTTTCCGCGTCAATTCTGCCGCCAGCAGGACTTAACCCGCAGGAACTTGAGCGCGCCTCATCATCGATGGGGGAAGCGGTACAGCTGGCGCACTCGCTTCCGCCCTCACTCAGTGAGGCGCTGTTGACGGCCGCCAGAGACGCCTTTACCTGGTCGCATAGCGTGGCATTGAGCAGCGCGGGCAGCATGCTGATCGTCCTGGCGGTAGGAATGTGGTTCAGTCTGGCAAAAGTGAAACAGCAATAACTAGTGGGCTAAATGGCAGGGGTAATCCATCTCTTCGACTTCTTTTCCACTCAGTCGAGCGTATTGCCCCGTCAGTCTCCAGAACGCAGGCTGTGTTTCGGTGTAGATCTCTGCCGCTAAAATCAGGCGGCGGCGGTCTACTTCGTTCAGTTCCAGCAATGTCCACGGAATAAAGTAGCGTTCGCTGTCGGTCAACGTAAACCACAGCGGGCATCCGCAACCGGAACAGAAGAAACGTTCACCACGATTTGAAGAAGGAAAGTGCGAAGGTTCCGCAGATTCTGGCGACATCAGCGGATGACCGCTGGCTTCCAGATACATGGCGATGCCGCCAGACCACTTCTGGCACAGCGTGCAGTGGCAGGCATAGACATCAAGCATGTCGACGTTAACGGTAAAATGACTTTGTCCGCAAAGACAACGACCTGTGAACGTCTGCACGTCATACTCCTTATGACCGAGTCTACTTCAAGAGAAAAAGCCAGCCCGTAGAGGACTGGCTTTGTATTTCACTTACAACAAAATTAGAACTGGTAGTTCAGGCCAACAGCCACGATGTTGTCGGTGCTTACACCGGCAGCATTGGTGAAGGCATTGTCATCCAGCAGGTTGATTTTGTAATCAACGAAGGTGGACATGTTTTTGTTGAAGTAGTAGGTCGCACCCAGATCTACGTATTCAACCAGATCCTGGTCGCCATAAGTATTAATGTCTTTACCTTTGGATTTCAGGTAAGCGATGGACGGACGCAGACCGAAGTCGAACTGGTACTGAGCCACTGCTTCAAAGTTCTGTGCTTTCTCAGCGATACCTGCAACTTTGGAACCATAAGTGGTCATGTTGCGGGTTTCGGAGTAGGTGGTTGCCAGGTAGATGTTGTTCGCATCATATTTCAGGCCAGCAGCCCATACTTCTGCGTTTTCACCGTTAGCTTTGTAGATGCTGTTATGGTTGTTCTGACGGTCGGTACGGTCAGATTTCGCATAGGTTGCACCTACGCCGAAGCCTTCGTACTCATAAGTGGTAGACAGACCGAAACCGTCGCCATTTGCTTCTTTAACATCGGTGCGGTCGTTTTTGCCCTGGTACTGAGCAGCAAAGTTCAGACCTTCAACCAGACCGAAGAAATCGGTGTTACGGTAGGTTGCAACGCCAGTGGTACGGCTGGTCATGAACACGTCAGTCTGGGTCCAGGTGTCGCCACCGAACTCAGGCAGAACGTCGGTCCATGCGCCGATGTCGTAGGCTACGCCGTAGTTACGGCCGTAGTCGAAAGAACCGTATTCAGCGAATTTCAGGCCAGCGAATGCCAGACGGGTTTTGTCTGCTTCGGAACCCTGATCTTCAGAACGGTTGCCTTTGAATTCGTATTCCCACTGGCCAAAACCAACCAGTTGGTCATTGATCTGAGTTTCGCCTTTGAAGCCCATACGTGCGTAAGTTTTGTCGCCATCGCTGCCGTTGTCGTCAGAGAAGTAATGCTGAGCGTGAACTTTACCGTACAGATCCAGTTTATTGCCGTCTTTGTTATATACCTCAGCTGCGTTTACCGCACCTGCTGCCAACAGGGAAGTCACTGCCACTGCAACTAATTTAAGTTTCATTCTAAATAATCCTTATAATTTTCTTCTTGGTGTGATTCCTAAACCATTGCTAAACGAAGGGGTTCGTCAATGGCGAACTATTTTTAAATGACCTTGTGGTATGAGTTCAATAATAAGTTTCATAATATTGCAGAATATTTGAAGTTGTGTGATCTAGATCTACTTAATACAACTGATTATATTAGTCGTAATATGTGATTTATCGATATGGGTATATTTACACAAGGAACTATTATGCTGACTATGGTTTAATTAGCGTTAATTGCGCATGTGTAATATATACATTTAGAGGGATATAGATAACCATGCAATACTTTCATGGGTTAATTAATTACCATATATTTAACATTTAATTAAACAAAATAAAACATAAAACACAAGCAGAATGAACAATAAATATCCATTAATGTGACGATAATATAACCGGATTTCGTTTTTAGGCTCCACCCGGCGTCTTTTTTCAGGCGCGGCGTGTTGCCAGCCAGCACAGCAAAGAGCCAGCACAGACCATTAGTGCACCTTGCCAGAACGAAAATGACAGCGGGGCGCTCAGCAGCACGGCGGCAAGTGCTGAAGAGAGGACCGGTGTGAAATAAGAGCCAACGGCCATAACCGTGACGTTCCCGTGCAGGATACCTATATTCCACGCCGCATAGGCAAATCCTAAGGTTAATGCGGCGGTAAACAGTTTAATGGTCACTGGCGTGCTGAACACCATCTCAGGTTGTGGCGTAATAAAATAATAAATCCACAAACTGGTGGCCGTCAGTAAAACGAACACGGTGATGCCGTTAAAGCCTTTTGCATATTTATTGGTCACAGTGCAATAGGTCGCCCAGATAAATGCGCCAAGAAAAGCGAGAAAATAACTGAGCGGGCTACTGGCGACGTTGCTGATAATTTCACCTAAGTTAAGTCCATTATCTCCACCTAATACCCAGCAAACGCCGGTCAATGCCACGATTAATCCGGGGATAACCAGCCAGGTTGTTTTTTGACCATTAAATAATATCGCAAACAATATGGTCAGGCTGGGCCAGAGATAATTAACCATACCGACCTCAATCGCCTGGTGGCGGGTGGCGGCATAGCCCAGCGCTAACGCTAAACATATTTCATAGCTAACGAACAGTACGCTGCCGGCGATTAAATAGCGAACAGGAAACTGACGGATATTCGGGAAGCCAACGGTGAATATTAGCAGCAGACCGCTTAAAGAAAAGATCATGGCAGCGCCGCCTGCAGGCCCCAGTCCCTCGCTAACGCCACGGATCAGCCCAACCATGGTGCTCCAGAGTATGATGGCGATAAGCCCAATCAACGTTGCTTTTTGTTTTGTCATTCGGTTTGTCTGTCCATAGTACTGGCAAAAAAATGGAGCTGAAATGTATAGCACTTTTAGGTCGTAGCACGCTAACGAATTAGCTTTTGGCTAACCCCTTGTGGGTATGAGGGTTAAACAAACTGCACTATTTAGTAGCGGAACCGTTTCGTTATTGATTTGACGCAAAAAATTTATGGATATAGCTGTTAGTTTCGTCGCGAAGTTGTACGCATCACCTTTCAAGCTGCCGCTTTAGTGCAACGAGAAGGTGCCAGTGTACGCATCCCTGCAAAAAAGAGGAAAGCAATGGACGTCAGCCGCAGACAATTCTTTAAAATCTGCGCGGGCGGTATGGCGGGAACAACAGTAGCCGCACTGGGTTTTGCACCCAAGATGGCTCTGGCTCAGGCGCGAAATTACAAGCTGATACGCGCGAAAGAGATCCGAAACACCTGCACATACTGTTCCGTAGGTTGCGGGCTATTAATGTATAGCCTGGGTGATGGAGCAAAAAATGCCAAAGAATCGATTTACCATATCGAGGGGGATCCGGATCATCCGGTGAGCCGTGGGGCATTATGTCCGAAGGGCGCAGGATTGCTGGACTACGTACACAGTGAAAACCGTTTACGTTATCCTGAATATCGCGCACCGGGTTCCGATAAATGGCAGCGCATTAGCTGGGATGAAGCATTCACCCGCATTGCAAAATTAATGAAAGCTGACCGTGACGCCAACTTCATTGAGAAGAATGAGCAGGGCGTAACGGTAAACCGCTGGCTTTCAACCGGGATGCTGTGCGCATCTGCGGCAAGTAATGAAACTGGCATGCTGACGCAAAAATTTGTGCGCTCACTCGGCATGCTGGCGGTAGATAACCAGGCGCGCGTCTGACACGGACCAACGGTAGCAAGTCTTGCTCCAACATTTGGTCGCGGTGCGATGACCAACCACTGGGTTGATATCAAAAACGCTAACGTCGTGATGGTGATGGGCGGTAACGCCGCTGAAGCACATCCGGTGGGATTCCGCTGGGCGATGGAAGCCAAGAACAACAATGATGCCACGCTGATTGTTGTCGATCCCCGTTTTACACGTACAGCCTCCGTCGCGGATATTTACGCGCCGATTCGTTCCGGTACGGACATTACGTTCCTTTCCGGTGTGTTGCTGTACCTGATTGAAAACAACAAAATTAACGCTGAATACGTTAAGCACTATACCAACGCCAGCCTGCTGGTGCGGGATGATTTTGCTTTCGAAGATGGTCTGTTCAGCGGCTACGACGCAGAAAAACGTCAATACGATAAATCGTCGTGGAACTACCAGTTCGATGAAAACGGCTACGCCAAACGCGATGAAACGCTGTCCCATCCGCGCTGTGTCTGGAACTTGCTGAAACAGCACGTTTCCCGCTATACGCCGGACGTGGTGGAAAACATCTGCGGTACGCCAAAAGCCGACTTCCTGAAAGTGTGTGAAGTGCTGGCCTCTACCAGCGCGGCCGATCGTACCACCACCTTCCTGTACGCACTGGGCTGGACTCAGCATACCGTGGGTGCGCAGAACATCCGCACCATGGCGATGATCCAGTTGCTGTTGGGTAACATGGGGATGGCCGGTGGCGGCGTCAACGCTTTGCGCGGTCACTCCAACATTCAGGGGTTAACCGACTTAGGTCTGCTGTCTACCAGCCTGCCGGGCTATCTGACGCTGCCGTCTGAGAAACAGACCGATCTGCAAACGTATCTGACGGCGAATACGCCAAAAGCCACGCTGGCCGATCAGGTGAACTACTGGGGTAACTATCCTAAGTTCTTCGTTAGCCTGATGAAATCTTTCTACGGCGATGCGGCGCAAAAAGACAATGACTGGGGCTTTAACTGGCTGCCGAAGTGGGATCAGTCCTACGACGTCATTAAATACTTCAACATGATGGATAGCGGGAAAGTCACCGGCTACATCTGTCAGGGCTTTAACCCGGTTGCGTCCTTCCCGGACAAAAACAAAGTGGTGCAGTCGCTGAGCAAACTGAAGTATCTGGTGGTTATCGATCCGCTGGTGACAGAAACCTCAACGTTCTGGCAAAACCATGGCGAGTCGAACGATGTCGATCCGTCGACTATCCAGACCGAAGTGTTCCGTCTGCCATCAACCTGCTTTGCGGAAGAAGACGGCTCAATTGCCAACTCTGGACGCTGGCTGCAGTGGCACTGGAAAGGTCAGGATGCACCGGGCGAAGCGCGCAATGACGGCGAAATTCTGGCCGGTATTTACCATCGTCTGCGCACTATGTATCGCACTGAAGGTGGTAAAGGCGTAGAGCCAGTACTGAAAATGAGCTGGAGCTACAAGCAGCCGGACGAACCGCATTCAGAAGAAGTGGCGAAAGAGAACAACGGCTATGCGCTGGAAGATCTCTATGATGCCAACGGCGTGCTGGTTGCGAAGAAAGGCCAGTTGCTGAACAGCTTTGCGCTGCTGCGTGATGACGGTACCACGGCATCCTCCTGCTGGATTTACACCGGTAGCTGGACCGAGCAGGGCAACCAGATGGCTAACCGCGATAACTCTGACCCGTCGGGGCTGGGGAATACGCTGGGTTGGGCATGGGCATGGCCACTGAACCGCCGCGTGCTGTATAACCGCGCATCGGTCGATCCGCAGGGTAAACCGTGGGATCCGAAGCGTATGCTGATCAAGTGGAACGGAACGAAGTGGACGGGTAACGATATCCCGGACTTCAACAACGCACCGCCAGGTAGCGCGACCAATCCGTTTATCATGCAACCGGAAGGTCTGGGTCGTCTGTTCGCCATCGACAAGCTGGCGGAAGGGCCGTTCCCGGAACACTACGAGCCGATGGAAACGCCGCTGGGCACCAACCCGCTGCACCCGAACGTCATCTCTAACCCGGCTGCACGTTTGTACGAAGCGGATGCGTTACGTATGGGGAACAAGAATGACTTCCCATATGTTGGTACGACCTATCGTCTGACCGAACATTTCCACACCTGGACCAAGCACGCGTTGTTGAATGCGATTGCCCAGCCAGAGCAGTTTGTGGAAATCAGCGAAACGCTGGCGGCGGCGAAAGGGATTGCCAACGGCGATCACGTGAAAGTCAGCAGCAAGCGCGGGTTCATTCGTGCGGTTGCGGTGGTGACGCGTCGTCTGCGCTCGCTGAACGTCAACGGTCAGCAGGTAGAGACGGTGGGGATCCCGATTCACTGGGGCTTTGAAGGAGTCGCGCGTAAAGGCTTTATCGCCAACACCCTGACACCAAATGTCGGTGATGCAAACTCGCAAACGCCGGAATACAAAGCGTTTTTAGTTAACATCGAGAAGGCGTAAGGGAGGCGATCATATGTCTATGGAAACGCAGGACATCATCAAAAGGTCCGCTACCAACTCCATCACGCCGCCTCCTCAGGCACGTGATTACAAAGCAGAAGTCGCGAAGCTGATTGACGTTTCCACTTGTATTGGGTGTAAAGCCTGTCAGGTGGCATGTTCAGAGTGGAACGATATCCGTGATGAAGTCGGCCATTGCGTCGGGGTGTACGACAACCCTGCCGATCTCAGCGCCAAATCCTGGACGGTGATGCGTTTTACCGAAACCGAACAGAATGGCAAGCTGGAATGGTTGATTCGTAAAGACGGCTGTATGCACTGTGAAGATCCGGGCTGCCTGAAGGCGTGCCCGTCTGCCGGAGCCATCATCCAGTACGCCAACGGGATTGTTGATTTCCAGTCAGAGCATTGCATTGGCTGCGGTTACTGTATTGCCGGGTGTCCATTTAATATTCCGCGCCTCAATAAAGAGGATAACCGCGTGTATAAATGTACGCTGTGTGTGGATCGCGTGAGCGTCGGGCAGGAACCTGCCTGCGTGAAAACGTGTCCGACCGGGGCGATACATTTCGGCACCAAGCAAGAGATGCTGGAAATGGCCGAGCAGCGCGTGGAGAAACTGAAATCGCGCGGCTACGAACATGCCGGTGTCTACAACCCGCAGGGTGTGGGTGGAACGCACGTTATGTACGTCCTGCATCACGCCAACCAGCCGGAGTTGTACCACGGTTTGCCAAAAGATCCGCAGATAGATACTTCTATCAATCTGTGGAAAGGGGCACTGAAACCGCTGGCCGCCGCCGGATTTATCGCCACCTTCGCCGGGCTGATTTATCACTACATCGGTATTGGCCCGAACAAGGAAGTGGACGACGACGAGGAGGATCATCATGAGTAAGTCGAAAATGATTGTGCGCACGAAGTTTATCGACCGCGCCTGTCACTGGACAGTGGTGATCTGCTTCTTTCTGGTGTCGCTGTCGGGGATTTCGTTTTTCTTCCCGACGCTGCAGTGGCTGACGCAGACCTTCGGTACACCGCAAATGGGCCGCATTTTGCACCCATTCTTCGGTCTGCTGATTTTCGTCGCGCTGATGTTCATGTTTGTGCGCTTTGTGCACCACAACATCCCGGATAAGAAAGATATTCCGTGGCTGAAAAACATTGTGGAAGTGCTGAAGGGCAATGAACACAAAGTGGCGGACGTCGGTAAGTACAACGCCGGACAAAAAATGATGTTCTGGTCGATCATGAGCATGATTTTTGTGCTGTTGATCACCGGGGTGATTATCTGGCGTCCGTACTTTGCGCAGTTCTTCCCAATGCAGGTTGTGCGTTACAGCCTGCTGATCCACGCTGCGGCGGGTATTATTTTGATGCACGCCATCCTCATCCATATGTACATGGCATTTTGGGTGAAAGGATCGATTAAAGGCATGGTCGAAGGGAAGGTCAGCCGCCGCTGGGCGAAGAAGCATCACCCACGCTGGTATCGCGAAGTCGAAAAAGCCGAAGCCAAAAAAGAGAACGAGCAAGGGCTGCAATAACCCATTGACGTTCTGCTGATAAAAATGGCGCTACCGATGTAGCGCCATTTTTTTGTCCATTAAGACCTGCCGGATAGCGCAGGTTTATCCAGCCTACAATACCGTTACTGTGCTACCAGTTTGCGCAGACGTGAGATATCCACGCTTTTTTGCGCTTCAGCCAGACTCCAGGCATTCTGCAGATTCAACCACATTTCGGGCGAACTGCCGATCACCACTGAAAGTTTGATCGCCATTTCCGGGGTTAATGCTGCCTTGCCCGTTAACAGTCGGCTCGCGGTTGAGGGGGCAATCTCCATTGCTCTGGCAAATTCGCGCAGGCTGACGTTTAACTCATCCAGCGCTTCCTGAATAATATCCCCCGGACGGGGATGATTAGCCATTTTCATCAATGATAGTCCTCGTAATCCAGTATATATGCATCGCCATTAACGAATTCAAACGTAATACGCCAGTTGCCTGAAACAGAAATCGACCAAACGCCGTCGCGATCGCCCGTTAACGCATGCAGTTTATAACCAGGCATATTGATATCTGTTACATGGCTCGCTGCATCAATAACGGCAAGTCGGTGCCGCAATCGCCGGACATGCTTCGCCGTCACGCCTGATGTTCGCCCCTGAAGAAACAAGTCGCGCAATCCTTTGTGTCTGAAGTTCATGATCATCCATACCTTCCTTGTTCCCTCAAAAGGAACACTATCATTAATGTTCCGCTGAACGCAACACTAATAGCCGAATTTTGCCAAAGTGTGCAGCGAGTGCGGTAAAAGGAAAAGCGGGCAGGGGGATAAATGGAAAGCGGCGCGCAAGATTCGCCAGACGGCGACATAATGCCGCCATCCGGCAACCGTTTTACTCCAGTAGTGAATTCAGATGCTCAATCTCCTTGCGCCATTGTGCCTGCAACTGCGGTTTTTGATGTTTGGTTTTGCGTGCCAGGTCATCAGACAGCCGCAGCTCCAGCTCGAGAAGTTTCTCCAGTATTTCGTCGCCATGATGATGAGGATCAGGAACAACCTCTGCCACCGTTTTGCTCGCCGCTAGCTCACTGGCGGTTTCCTGAATGCGGGCGTTAATCGCTTCCAGGTCGTGCCATTCGCTAAGTTCACCCTCATCAATAAACCAGAAGCGGTTGCAGCTTTGGCGGATAAGCTGACGGTCGTGACTGACCAGCAGCACGCCGCCGCTGAAGTGTTGCAGCGTGTGCGCCAGCGCTTCTTTGCCTTCCATATCCAGATGGTTGGTCGGCTCGTCGAGCATCAACAGGCTATAGCGGGCAAGCGTCAGCCCGATAAACAGCAGGCGCGAACGTTCGCCGCCGCTTAAGGTGCTGACCCGTTGAGCGTGGCGGATCCACGGGAACCCCGCGCTAATCAGTGCCATTTTGCGCACATCCGGCTGCGGGGCAAACGGCTCGAGAGCCTCGAACAACGAATCGTTATCCGCAAGCTGGTTGAGCGACTGGTCGTAATACCCCAGCGTCACCCGCGGGTGCAGCACCAGCGATGTCGAGGTCATTTGCGTCTGATATTGCTGCCAGATAAGCTTTAATAGCGACGATTTTCCACAGCCGTTACGCCCGACAATCGCCACGCGATCGCCGCTTTTGATGCGAATACCGGCAATGGAAAACAGCGTTGCCGCATCCGCTGCCGGAGAGACGGGGAGGTCTGTCATTTCCAGCAAGCGGTCAGCACGCAGGGCATCGCCATTCAATGTTAGTGACCACTGACTTCCGGCGGTGACATCCGTCTGGTCATCCTTCAGGCGCTGCACTTGTTTTTCCATCTGTTTGGCTTTGCGAGACAAATCTTCGTTGTCGTAGACCCGTCCCCAGGTGGCCAGACGTTTGGCGCTGGCAGTAACGCGATCGATTTCCTTTTGTTCTGCCTTATGGCGCAAGGCATCGCTGGCATCTCTGTCCACCAACGCTTGGCGCGCCGCACTACAGGGGAGATCGAACGCATGCAGGGAATGATCCCGGAGGATCCACGTTCCGTGCGTCACTGCATCCAGCAATTGTGGATCGTGAGACACCACCACAAAACTGCCGGACCAGCGCTGTAAAAACTGCTCCAGCCACAGCAATGTGGGCAAATCCAGATGGTTACCCGGTTCATCCAGCAACAGCAGGTCGGGATTGCGCATCAGCGCGCGGGCCAGCAGCAGGCGCGTGTGCTGGCCGCCGCTCAGTGTTTGTGCGGTGAGGTGCAAATTCTCCGGCGTAAAGCCCATTTCTGCGAGTAGTGACTCAACCCGCCATTGCTGACCCGCGCGTTCATGCTCGGGAAGTTGTGCCAGTACGGCTTCCTGGAGTGTTAGCGGCAGGATCTCATCCGGCAAATGCTGTTCTACGCGCGCAAGATGACAGTGATGTGCCTGGGCAATGGATCCGCTGTTGGGAGAAATCGTGCCATCCAGCAGTTTTAACAGCGTGCTTTTGCCGCAGCCGTTGTAGCCGATAAGCCCAATGCGGTCGCCTTTTTTCAGGGTAAAAGTGAGATCGTCGAATAGCGTGCCAAATGCCGTATCAACGTGTAAGGATTGTGCGGTTAGTAATGTGCTCATTGTTGCTTACTCAAGAGTTACAGACGTAAAAACGCCTCGTCAAACATCGCTGACGATAACCCGGTAAGCCCGAGAGAAGGGGATTTAGAAGTTAGCTTCGCTCAAGCAGAAGTTATCGCAGCACGATACCGATAACGCTTGAGCACTGGCGATCGCCAAAAGCATGTGAAACGATCAAACGTTCACAGTACAGCATAAGTATCCTCCTTAGTTTTTCCCGAATGTTAATCGATGGTGAAAGTGTAATCGCAAGTCGCTGAATTGTGCAAGTGTTGAACACCCGGCGGCAGGGCGCCGCCGGGTAAACCGTCAGATAGAGGTACGACGGTAGTCGCGATATTCTGCTTGCCAGAAATTCTCGTCAATCGCCTGCTGCAGGGCTTCAGCCGATGTTTTCACTGCCATGCCTTGCTGCTGGGCCATTTTACCTACGGCAAAGGCTATGGCGCGGGAAACGGTCTGAATATCCTTCAGTTCCGGTAATACCAGCCCTTCGCCGTTCAATACCAGCGGTGAATACTGTGCCAGCGTTTCGCTGGCCGACATCAGCATTTCATCAGTGATGCGCTTGGCGCCAGAGGCGATCACGCCAAGACCGATACCCGGGAAGATATAGGCGTTGTTACACTGGGCAATCGGGTAGATTTTATCTTTCCAGGCGACCGGGGCAAACGGGCTACCGGTGGCCACCAGCGCATTGCCTTCGGTCCAGGCAATAATATCCTGCGGTGTGGCTTCCACGCGCGATGTCGGGTTAGACAGCGGCATGACGATTGGGCGCGGACAGTGCTTGTGCATCTCGCGAATAATTTCTTCGGTAAACAGGCCCGTCTGACCGGAGACACCAATCAGAATGTCCGGCTTCACGTTGCGAACCACGTCGAGCAGAGACAGCACATCTTCTTTCGTATCCCAGTGCTGCAGGTTTTCGCGTTTTTGCACCAGTTTGGTCTGGAACGAGAGCAGGTTCGGCATTTTGTCGGTTAACAGACCAAAGCGGTCAACCATAAACACGCGCTGGCGCGCGGCTTCTTCGCTTAATCCTTCACGCTGGATCTGCGCGATGATCTGCTCGGCAATCCCGCAACCAGCGGACCCCGCACCAAGGAAGACAATATTTTGTTCGCTCAACTGGCTGCCCGCCGCGCGGCTGGCCGCAATCAGCGTCCCGACGGTAACCGCCGCCGTGCCCTGAATATCGTCATTAAACGAGCAAATTTCATCACGATAGCGGGTCAGCAACGGCATGGCGTTTTTCTGCGCGAAGTCTTCAAACTGCAGCAGCACTTCGGGCCAGCGATGTTTCACCGCCTGGATGAACTCATCAACAAATTCGTAGTATTCATCGTCGGTGATGCGCGGATTACGCCAGCCCATATACAGCGGATCGTTCAGCAACTGCTGATTGTTGGTACCGACATCCAGCACTACCGGCAGAGTGTAGGCCGGGCTGATGCCGCCACAGGCGGTGTACAGCGACAGTTTGCCGATAGGAATGCCCATCCCGCCGATCCCCTGGTCGCCAAGACCCAGAATACGTTCACCGTCGGTCACGACGATAACTTTGATATTGTGGTTCGGGACGTTTTGCAGGATATCGTCCATGTTATGGCGGTTCTGGTAGGAGATAAACACGCCGCGCGCGCGACGATAAATCTCGGAGAAACGCTCACAGGCGGCACCCACCGTCGGGGTATAGATAACCGGCATCATCTCATCAAGATGGTTTTGTACCAGTCGGTAAAACAGGGTTTCGTTGGTATCCTGAATGTTGCGCAGGTAGATATGTTTGTCGATTTCCGTTTTGAATCCCTGATATTGGATCCAGGCGCGTTCGGCCTGCTCTTCAATCGTCTCGACCACTTCCGGCAGTAACCCCAGCAGGTTGAAGTTACGGCGTTCTTCCACACTGAAAGCACTCCCTTTGTTCAGTAAGGGAAATTCCAGCAGTACCGGGCCAGCGTAAGGGATGTAAAGGGAACGCAGTTTGTTAGTTTCGTTTTCCATGTCACTCACTCTTTTTTGAATAACCCTCCCTGGCACTGTTTATGATCGTAGGTTGCCTTCCGCCAGGGAAACGGCCGAAGTATAAAGCATTGTGAATGGGTTAAGGGGTTTTATAAGCAAAAACACCACTGCGGTTGCAATGGTGTATATCATCATTATTCAGTATAACGTGCGGGGTATTACTTGGCGTCAGCGCGGCGTTTTCTTCCGGTAGGGTTGTTGACCACGCTGGTTTTGTCGCCTTCGGTCACGGTTTTACGTTGATTGGAGATTTTGTGGTCCAGTCCAAGAACATGACGGGCCTGACGGTTCGATTTCATTCTAACTCCTTAATCCTGTTACTGGTTTCAAGGGCGAGCCCGCGTAAGCACGGACGAAATACAACCTGATTAACAGCCGGTGTCTAAAATAACGGCTTTCTGGATGGTCGGTCATTTCATCTGAAAGGTCAATGCTTAAGCAGTTAATACAGAACTATCCAATATGCGTCATGTGTTTTCCTCGGCGTCCTATACTTGTTACTCCGACGACAACACAGGAGAGCGGTAATGACTATCCATAAGAAAGGTCAGGCACACTGGGAAGGCGACATTAAACGCGGTAAAGGGACCGTGTCGACCGAAAGTGGCGTGTTGAACCAGCAGCCGTATGGGTTTAATACGCGATTTGAAGGTGCGAAAGGCACCAATCCTGAAGAGTTGATTGGCGCGGCTCATGCGGCCTGCTTCTCGATGGCACTTTCGTTAATGCTGGGTGAGGCGGGCTTCACGCCAGACGCCATTGATACCACTGCCGATGTTTCTCTGGATAAGGTGGATGCGGGTTTTGCCATCACCAAAGTGGCGCTGCACAGTGACGTTTCCGTGCCCGGCATTGATGCCGCAACCTTTGACGGTATTATCCAGAAAGCGAAAGCCGGATGTCCGGTGTCACAGGTTCTGAACGCGGAAATTACGCTGGATTACCAGCTGAAGTCTTAACGATGATGTGCCGGATGCGAGAGCGCATCCGGCTGACATAACTTACTGCGCCACCCAACCGCCGTCCATATTCCACGCCACACCGCGCACCTGCGCCGCACCGTCTGAACATAAGAACAGCGCCAGCTCTCCCAGTTGTTCCGGGGTGACAAACTCGCGTGACGGTTGCTTCTCCGCGAGCAGAGCATCGCGCGCAACATCCGGCGCGGTGCCCTCGGCAATGCGCTTGTCGATCTGCTGTTGTACCAGCGGCGTCAGCACCCAGCCGGGACACAGTGCGTTACAGGTTATGCCGGTCTGCGCCGTCTCAAGTGCGGTGGTCTTGGTTAGCCCCACCACGCCGTGTTTAGCCGCGACATAGGCCGATTTTTCTTTTGACGCCACCAGCCCGTGCACAGAGGCGATATTAATGATGCGGCCCCAGTTGCGTTGACGCATGCCGGGCAGCGCCAGACGGGTAGTGTGAAAAACGGAGGACAGATTAATCGCGATGATCGCATTCCATTTATCGACCGGGAACGTCTCCAGCGGTGAAACATGCTGGATCCCGGCGTTGTTGACCAGAATATCCACGCCGCCGAACTCGCTGTCGGCGTAGCGCATCATCTCGGTAATTTGCGCTGCATCGCTGAGATCCGCCCCGTGATACCCCGGTGTTTTGCCATACTTCGCCACGGCATCTTTTGCCGCTTCAGCATCACCAAAGCCGTTAAGAATCAGAGTGGCGCCGGCTTTTGCCAGCACCTGCGCAATGCCTAATCCAATACCGCTGGTGGAGCCGGTAACCAGGGCCACTTTTCCCGTTAAGTTCATGATGATTCTCCTTAAACAATGCCGGTGGTGTAGAAGACGCCGATCACAAACAGAACGGCCAGACTTTTGATTATGGTGATGGCGAAGATCCCGCCATATGCCTGACGGTGACTGAGACCGGTGATGGCCAGCAGCGTGATTACCGCCCCGTTATGCGGCAGAGTATCCATGCCACCACTGGCCATAGAGGCCACGCGGTGAAAGACTTCCAGTGGAATGTTGGCGGCATGTGCGGCGGCGATAAAGGTGTCGGACATTGCCGCCAGCGCAATACTCATCCCGCCGGATGCTGAACCGGTGATCCCGGCCAGAGTGGTGATGCTGATGGCTTCGTTGAGCAACGGGTCGGGAATGGCCGCTAGCGCTTTTGACAGCACCAGGAAGCCCGGCAACGCGGCGATCACTGCGCCAAAACCGTATTCTGAAGCGGTATTCATTGCCGCGAGGATCGCACCGCCCACCGCCGTTCGGCTGCCTTCCGCCAGGCGACCTTTTATATTGCGAAAACCAAAAATCACGACCAGCAGGATCCCGGCAATCAGCGCGGCTTCCACCGCCCAGATAGCGGTAATTTTGCCGACTTCAGTGGTAATCGGTTTGGCAAGACCCGGTAGCTCCAGTTGATGAGTCGAGCCATAAAACACCGGGATCCAGCGGGTGAACAACAGGTTAAACACCCCCACCAGAATCAGCGGCGAAATCGCAATAATCGGGTTTGGCAGATTAATATTATCCGGCGTTTCCGGTTCGTTAAGCAGTTCGGTGCCATAGCCCTCGTTCTTTGCCTGCGCTTTTCGGCGCTGACGCTCAAGGTAAATCAGGCCGACAAAGATAATAAACAGCGAGCCTATCAGCCCCAGCCAGGGCGCGGCCCAGGCGTTGGTGCCAAAGAAGCTGGTCGGGATAATGTTCTGGATCTGCGGTGTACCGGGCAGTGCATCCATGGTGAAAGAGAAGGCGCCCAGCGCCACGGTTGCCG
This sequence comes from Citrobacter sp. TBCS-14, assembly GCF_005280805.1. Taxonomy (NCBI): domain Bacteria; kingdom Pseudomonadati; phylum Pseudomonadota; class Gammaproteobacteria; order Enterobacterales; family Enterobacteriaceae; genus Citrobacter; species Citrobacter sp. TBCS-14. The sequence continues at coordinate 384,320 of NZ_SZWM01000164.1, read as the reverse complement.
GGATCAGTCGCTTCGGAATGTTGCTCTGACGGAACAGCTCAGCGGCAAACGGATACACCGCAAACGCCACCACGAACAGCGAGACACCGCCGTAAGTCAGCAGCGCGCACACCAGCACGATCACCGGAATGGCGTGACGCCGCCCGAGGATGTTGATGGCGGCGGCGACGATTGAACGGGAAAAACCCGATAATTCGATTAACTTGCCAAACACTGCACCCAGTAAGAACACCGGGAAGTACAGCTTCACAAAACCGACCATTTTTTCCATAAACAGGCCGGTAAAGGCAGGACCGACGGCGCTGGGTTCAGTCAGCAAAACAGCACCTAATGCCGCGATGGGGGCAAACAGGATGACGCTGTATCCGCGATAGGCTGCCAGCATCAGCAGGCCCAGCGCGGCCAGGGCGATTAATACACTCATCATGACTCCTCAATATCATTGTTATAGTGGGGTACAGAAAGAGAAGTTACGGTTTCAGGGCAAAACGCAGCTGATGCTCTCTGCGTTGCTGGATGTATTCCTTGCGCGAATCATCCCAGTGATAAAACCCCTGACCACTGCGTAAACCGGTTTCACCGCGAGCAACCTTGTCGGCGACCAGCGACATCATGTCGCTGCCGGTGGCGAGTGTTGGAAGCAGATGGCGACAAATATCCTGCACCGTGGCAAGTCCGGTCATGTCCGCCGCTTCCAGCGGGCCGACCATCGCGTAACGGCGGCCCAGCGACGCACGCATCACCTGGTCTACCACCTCGGCGTTGGCAATACCGCTTTTGACGATATGCAGCGCTTCACGCAGCAGGGCAAACTGCAGGCGGTTGCCGACAAAGCCCGGTGCGGCGCGATCGAGCACCACCGCCTCAAGCTGCATCGCGACCAGCCATTGCTGCAATTCACTGAGATATTCAGGTTTGGTTGCTGTGCCCGGCACGATTTCAACCAGCGGAATAAAGTGCGGTGGATTCCAGAAATGTGCGATCAGCAACCGCTCCGGGTGCGCGAGTTTTTCCGCCAACGCATCCGGCGGCAGGCCACTGGTGTTGCTGGCGATAATCGCTTCGGGTGAGATAACGGCTTCCAGCTGTGCGTACAGCGCGTGCTTCAGCTCTAGCCGTTCCGGGATCGCTTCGATTAATAATCCAGACGCGGCGATATCCGCCAGAGAGGTTGTGCCGTGCAGTCGCGCGAGAACCGATGCTTTATCTGCGGCGGCAAACTGGTCGGTGACAATCAGCTCGTCCAGAATGCTGCTGGCAACAGCCGTTATCTCGGCAATACGGTTGCTGTCGGTATCAAACAGCCAGATAGGATGACCAAAACGGGCAAAGTGGGTCGCGATGCCGATGCCCATTAGCCCGGCGCCCAGTACGCTAATGTGATTAGTCTGCATAGTGTGCTCCTGTTGGACGTTCCACCGTTAGCGCCACGCCATGGCCACCACCCACACACAGCGTGGCCAGCCCTTTGGCCACATTGCGCCGCGCCATTTCATGTAGCAAGGTAACCAGAATGCGGCAACCTGAGGTCCCGATTGGGTGGCCCAGCGCAATTGCACCGCCGTTAACGTTAACCTTGCTGCTGTCCCAATTCAGCGATTCGCCGACCGCCAGCGCCTGGGCGGCAAAGGCTTCGTTGGCTTCGATCAGATCAACGTCATCCAGCGTCCACCCGGCGCGCTTCAGGCACTTCAGCGAGGCTTCCACCGGGCCGATCCCCATAATGGCTGGATCAACGCCCGAGACGGCGTAACCGGTGATTTTTGCCAACACCGGAAGGTTTAATTCAGCGGCTTTGGCGGCACTCATTACCATTACTGCCGCCGCACCGTCGTTTAGGGAAGACGCATTGCCCGCCGTCACCGTGCCGCTGCCGGGACGAAATGCCGGTTTCAACTGCGCCAGTTTTTCCGCCTGAGTCTCCGGGCGAGGTTGCTCATCACGCTCCACCACGCGCGGTGCTTTTTTCCCTTGCGGAACGCTAACTGGGGTGATTTCTGCGTTAAACCGACCGGCTTCGAGGGCGGCGGCGGCTTTTTGCTGGGAGTGCAGGGCGAAGGCATCCTGTTGCTCGCGACTGATGGCGAATTTATCCGCCAGATTTTCGGCGGTAATACCCATATGGTAGTCGTTGAACGCATCCCACAGCCCGTCATGCACCACGCTGTCTTTCAGGCTGGTATGACCCAGACGTAATCCTGCGCGGGCACCGTCGAGAAAATAGGGGGCATTGCTCATGCTTTCCTGACCGCCGGCAATCACGATGTCCGCATCGCCGCAGCGAATGGCCTGCACCGCCAGATGAACCGCTTTTAGTCCTGAACCGCACAGTAAATTGAGGGTCATCGCTGGGGTGGTTACCGGCAAACCGGCACGAATTGCCGTCTGTCTGGCCGGATTCTGCCCACAGCCGGTCGTTAAAACCTGACCTAAAATCACGTCGTCTATCTGTTCTGGTGCAACCCCGGTCTTTTCCAGCAGAGCGCGGATGACCGTTGTCCCTAACTCAACGGCAGAAAGCGGGGCAAGGGCACCATGAAAACTGCCAATTGGCGTGCGCGTTGCTGCGACAATAACAACATCCATCATGGTCAGATCCTTAGTTGAAGTGCATTTCGGGGACATGGTCGGGAACGATCAGCTTGCCGGCGGTTCTGGCAACAATGTCGTCCACGCTGACGCCCGGAGCCCGTTCGCGCAGAATGAACGCGCCGTCGGCAATTTCCAGCAGCGCCAGGTCGGTCAGCACGCGCTTGATACAGGCCACGCCGGTCAAGGGCAGAGTGCAACTGGGAAGCAGTTTGGACTCACCGCTTTTCGAGGCGTGCGTCATCACAACGATGATGTTTTCAGCGCCAGCGACCAGATCCATCGCGCCGCCCATACCTTTCACCATTTTTCCGGGGATCATCCACGAGGCGATATTGCCATTGGTATCCACTTCAAATGCGCCAAGAACCGTCAGGTCGACGTGGCCGCCGCGGATCATGGCGAAGGATTGTGCGGAGTCGAAAATTGCCGCGCCTTTACGCGCCGTCACGGTTTGCTTACCGGCGTTGATCATGTCGGCATCAATGTCGTCCTCGGTAGGGAACGGCCCCATACCAAGCAAGCCGTTCTCTGATTGCAGCATCACGTCCATGCCGTCGGGGATATAATTGGCCACCAGGGTCGGGATACCGATACCGAGGTTGACGTAATAACCGTCGCGCAGCTCGCGAGCGACACGCATCGCCATTTGTTCACGCGTTAACATGGTCAGGCTCCTTGATGGCGTAGGGTGCGTTGTTCAATACGTTTTTCGAACTGCCCCTGAATAATGCGATTGACGAAAATTCCGGGGGTGTGAATAGCGGCGGGATCCAGCTCGCCGGGAGGGACAATTTCTTCCACTTCGACTACCGTGATGCGTCCGGCTGCTGCCATCAGTGGGTTAAAGTTTTGTGCGGTATGGCGGTAGATGACGTTGCCGTACCAGTCGGCTTTCCAGCCTTTGACCAGCGCGAAATCACCGGTAATCGCCTGCTCCATGATGTAAGGCCGGCCGGCAAACTCGCGCACCTCTTTGCCTTCGGCGACGGGGGTTCCGTACCCGGTGGCGGTGAAGAAGGCGGGAATGCCCGCACCACCGGCTCGTAGCTGCTCCGCCAGCGTGCCCTGTGGCGTCAGAATGGCTTCCAGCTCTCCGCTCAGCACCTGCTTTTCGAACAGGGCATTTTCACCGACATAGGACGCCACCACTTTGCGTACCTGGCGTGCTTCCAGCAGCACGCCGAGGCCAAACCCGTCCACGCCGCAGTTGTTCGACACCACGGTCAGTCCCTGAACGTTCCGACGACGCACTTCTGCAATCAAATTCTCAGGAATACCGCATAAGCCAAAACCGCCTGCCAGCAGTGTCATGTTGTCAGTCAGCCCTTCCAACGCCTGTTGATACGTGGCGACCCGTTTATCCAGTCCAGCCATACACTTGCCCCTCCAGTTGTTCCTGGCGACATCATTAGGGGTGAAAAATGATTTGTTAATTTTAAATTTGTGACTCACTCATTGGGTTTTTTTATCAATTTAATGTTAATTAAAGGTATTCAACAAGTTAAAGGAATGAGTAATGAGAATGAGCATCAAACAGTTACGCGCGTTTTTAGCGGTAGCTCACACTCTGAATTTTGCTCATGCCAGTGAACGGCTGAATATGTCGCAACCCGCGTTAAGCCTGGCGATCAAAGGACTGGAAGAGTCGTTAGGGGGCGCTTTACTGTTAAGAACCACCCGCAAGGTGACCCTGACGCAGGAGGGCGAAACGCTGCTGACCATGGGGCGACAGCTGCTTGCCGACTGGGAAAATACCGAAGAAGCCATGCGCCAGCGCTTTACACTGCAACGTGGCAAAATTTCGATTGCTGCGATGCCGTCATTTGCCGCGAATGTGCTGCCGCCGGTGCTCAAGACCTTTCGCGACAGCTATGCCGGTGTCAATGTCACGGTGCACGACGTAATTAACGAGCAGGTGATTGAAATGGTCAGCGAAGGGCGGGTCGAGATGGGGATTGCCTTTGAACCGGACTACTCCGGACACCTGCATTTTACCCCGCTCGGGATGGATCGTTTTATCGCCATCGTCCCTCCGACCAGTCGTCTGGCTGGCCGGGAACGCATCGCATGGAAGGACTTGCTGACGCTGGATTTTATTACCTTGCAACGTCCCTCTGCCGTACGTCTGATGCTGGAAGAGCAACTGGTACAAAGCGGCCATGCGCTGGAAGTGGCGCTGGAGAGTCACCAGTTGGTGACCATTGGACGCCTGGTGGCGAATGGTTTAGGCGGCAGTGCCGTGCCTGCATTGTGCCGCACCCAGATGACCGAACTTGGCGCAACCTGTATTGAGCTGGACGGCCCGGTTATCCAGCGTCGTATTGGGATCCTACGTTCCTCGCATCATAAGTTGTCGACTGCATCCGAAATGTTGGTGGATGCGCTGAAAAAGGCATATTGCGCCTGATACACCAGGTACACTATGCCCGTGCGGTCAGATTTCGCTAACTGCCCGCCAGCAGCGGACTTCACTCCCGGTCTCGTTGTTCAATAATGCCTGTTTCTTCTCACATCCCTGAGTCGCCAGTGGGCAGCGATCGCGGAAATAACATCCCTGCGGTAGGGTTCGATTCCCCGGCAACTCGGTTTTACGTAACACCAGATCTTCCGCCAGCGGTGCTCCGGTTTTAGGGACCGAGTCCAGCAACAGACGTGTATACGGGTGCGCGGGAGAGGTTAATACCTGCTGCGTGTCACCCAGCTCGACGATTTGCCCGAGGTACATTACCGCCACCCGGTCGCTCATATGCCGCACGACCGACACGTTATGCGAGATCAGCACATAGGTCAGGTTTCTGCGTGCCTGTAGCGCCACCAGCAGGTTGAGGATTTGCGCCTGTACGGAAATATCCAGCGCCGAGGTGGGTTCATCAAGCACAATCACATCCGGCTCAGAGGACAACGCGCGGGCAATGGCAATGCGCTGGCGTTGCCCGCCGGAAAACGCGTGCGGCAGGCGGTCAAGGTATTCCGGACGAATCCCCACGTGTAACGCCAGCTCTTCCGCAAGGGCGCGGCGGTGACGTTCGGCGCTGCGCTTTTGGATCCACACCGGTTCGGTAATGATCCGCCACACCGGCAAGCGCGGATCCAACGACGAAAGTGGGTCCTGAAAGACCATTTGCATGCCGCTGTGTTTTTCTGTGCTGCGAGCGTATTGCCCCTGACTCGGCCTGAGCATCCCCATGAGCAGTTGAGCCAGCGTACTTTTGCCACAGCCAGACTCACCAACGATACCCAATGTTTCCCCCTGGCGAATCTGTAAATCTAACCCGTTGAGCGCGTGCACGCGCTCGGTGACCTTGCCAAGCCAGTTTTTTCGGGCCGGGAAGTTGACATGTATATCCTGAAGCGACAGCAAAATGTCAGTCATGACGAGTCTCCAGTTGGGGATACCAGCAGGCGGACTGCTGATCCGCATGCCCCTGACTGCGTAATGCCGGGACCGCGTCACACTGTGTCCCGGCCGCATAACAGCGTTCGCGGAATGCACATCCGGCAGGCAATTGGGTTAAGTTCGGCACGGTACCCGGGATTGCGGGCAGCGGCGCGCGGGGCTCTCCGTGTTCTGGCGCGCATTTCAGCAAACCAATGGAGTAGGGATGCGTCGGGTGCTGAATCACCGTCTGCGTCGGGCCACTTTCGATCACGCTTCCGGCATACATGACATACACCCGGTCGCACAGTTGCGAAACCACCGCCATATCATGGCTGATAAACAGCACCGCCGTGCCGCTGGCCCGTGCTTTATGCTTAAGCAAGCGCAGTACCTGCAGTTGCACCGTCACATCCAGCGCGGTCGTCGGTTCATCAGCAATAATCAGCTCCGGCTCGCAGGAAAAAGCCAGCGCGATCATCACCCGCTGGCGCATACCGCCGGAAAGCTCAAACGGGAAGCGCGACATGACTTCGGCGGCGTCCGGGATTTGCATCTCCTCCAGTAAGGCGATGGCTTTTTGTCGCGCATCCGTGCGGCTGAGTAATTGATGATGGCGGATCACCTCTACCATTTGCTGGCCAATGCGCCGGGTCGGGTTTAGGGCCGTCATCGGCTCCTGAAAAATCATTGCCACGCGCGCCCCGCGCCATTTGCGCATTTGCTTCTCGCTGGCGTTCAGCACATCTTCACCGAGCAGCGACACGCGCCCCTGGTGAATGCGATAACTGCCCTCCGGCAGCAGGCGCATGGCAAGCATGGCGGTAACGGATTTCCCGGAGCCGGACTCGCCGACCACGCCGACAATCTCACCCCGGTTGATGTGCAACGAGACATGGTTCAACGCATGCACGTCAGCTTTATAGCCGGGGAAGCTCAGGTGCAAATTTTCAATTTCCAGGACGGGTTGGCTCATGACTGTTTTCCTCCGGCTTTCGGGTCCAGCAGGTCACGAATACCGTCTCCAAAGAGATTGAAACCCACGGCGGTGATCAGAATGGCAGCACCGGGAAACGCACAGTACCACCACTGGTCAAGCACGTAGTTGCGGCCAATTGCCACCATGGCTCCCCATTCCGCGCTCGGTTGCTGCGCACCCAGCCCGATAAACCCCAGCGTGGCGGCCATCAGGATCGCACTGCCGATGTCCAGCGAGGCCTGCACGATCAGCGGCGGCAGCGAATTACGTAAGATATGCCAGCTAATCAGATGCCAGCGGGATGCGCCGTACGTACGGGCAGCCTGTACGTACGTAAACTGGCGGACGACCAGGGTTTGTCCCCGGGCCAGACGTACGTAGAAAGGAATGCGCACAATCGCAATGGCCAGCATGGCGTTAAACAGGCTGGGCCCCAGCGCGGCGGCCAGCGCCATAGTCAGCACCAGCGAGGGGATCGACAGCATCACGTCCATCACGCGCATAATAATCGCGTCCGCCCGTCCGCCCATCACGCCGGACAGGCAGCCCAACAGTGAACCAATCCCACCGGCGATACCCACTACCACCAGTCCTGCTACGATCGACTGCTGGCTGCCGACCAGTACACGGCTAAACAGATCGCGTCCCACTTCATCAGTACCAAACCAGTGAGTAGCTGACGGGGGGAGCAGACGTGCGGTGAGGTCGATCGCATTGGGATCGTAAGGCGTTATCCACGGTGACAGCACCATCATCAACAACATCAGCACGATGATCGCTCCGCCAATCAGCGTCAGCGGGCTGCTTTTCATCATCCAGAACAGTTTGGCCCAGTCGCGGCGACGGTGAGCGCTCGGCGAGGTGGCGGGCGTTTCTTGTGAGAGCATCATTGTGTACCTCCGCGTCCGATGCGCGGGTCAATCCACAGGTAGAGTAAATCCACCACCAGGTTGACCAGCACATAGGCAAATGACACCACCACGGCAAATCCCATGACGGCCGGGAAGTCGAGCGCCTGTATGGAGGTGACGACCCAGGCACCCATGCCTGGCCACGCGAATACCGTTTCGGTAAGTACCGCGCCGTAGAGCAGATCGCCCAGCGCCAGCCCCAGGACGGTGATGGACGGAATGAGCGCGTTGGGCAGCGCATAACACAAAATGATGTACCAGCCCGGTAAACCGCTGGCGCGGGCAGTGCGGATGTAATCCTCGCTAAGCTGTTCGAGCATAGCGGAGCGGATCTGGCGGGCGACAATACCAAGATGTACAAAGGCCAGCGTCAGGGACGGTAAGATCAGATGCTGGAGCGCATTGAAAAACACCTCGCCATTGCCTTCCAGCAGCGCATCTATCAGGTAAAACCCGGTAACGTGCGTCGGTGGATCCAGCCAGTCATCCAGGCGTCCACCGCCGGGTAATATTTGCAGATGACCGTAAAACAGTACGATAACCCCGAGACCAAGCCAGAACGCCGGCGTCGAAATACCGGTGATTGCCATCAGACGCACAAGGTGGTCGAGCCAGCGGTTACGCCAGACTGCGGATAAAATCCCCAGCGGGATCCCGATAATCAGCGCCAGCAGCAGGGAGCAAAAAGCCAGCTCAAGCGTGGCGGGGAAGAACACGCGCAGCTCATCCATCACCGGACGTCCGGTACGAATCGAGGTGCCTAAATCGCCCTGAAACACATCGCTGACGTAGCGAAAAAATTGCACGTACAGTGGCTGATTAAGACCCAGCTGTTGGCGAATATTCTCAACAATTTCATCACTGGCGCGATCGCCCGCCAGCAGCCGCGCGGGGTCGCCCGGGATCAGGTGCGAAATAATAAAGGTGATGACGCAAACACCGGCCACCACCAGGATAAGTCCCCAGCAGCGCTGGCGTAAAATGCTCCAGAAAGTCATTGGCTTCCCCTTGCGGAGCCAATGCGGCTCCGCATAAACGTGGTGAGATTATTTACTCATGGTGGAGATGTTGAAGACCTGTTCCAGCATTGGGTTAAATACAAATCCTTTGACGTCTTTGTTCATCGCCAGCTGGTAGTTTTTCTGGAATAAATAGACGTAGGCCGCTTCATCAATCACGATGGTTTGCGCCTGCTGGTAATCGTTGGTTCTGGCCACCTGGTCGGTCGTTGACAACGCGCTGCGCAGCAGCTTATCGACCTCACTGTTTTCATAGAATGAACGGTTGCCTGGTAAGCCTTTTTTATCCGACTCAAACCAGTAGTTCATAAACATGTACGGGTCGGCGAAGTCCGGGCTCCAGTTGCCGATGGCGATGTCGTAATCACCTTTACCAACGCGGTCACGCATGGTGGCGTTGGCCAGTTTTTCCAGCTTGACCTTGATCCCCAGCTTGCCAAGACTGGCCTGGGTGGCGAGGGCAATCGGCTCCCAGTTCGGGTCGTTATCCGAGTACAGGAAGCTCAGGCTGTCTGGTTTGTTTGCGACTTTGTCCCACTCGGCTTTGGCTTTCGCTTCATCAAAGCTGTATTGCATGGCTTTTTCATCAAAGCCCCACATGCCTTCGGGGATCGGGCCGCGCATCTGCTTACCGTTGCCGCTGAGGATCCCGTTCACCATGCCCTTATAATCCGTTGACCACGAAATAGCGCGGCGTAAATCCACCTGATTGAGCGGTGCTTTACTGTTGTTCAAGTACAGGTAGGTCACGCGCAGTGACGGGTAATCTGCTACTTTGACTTTGCCTTCCTGCTTTAAGGCGGCAAGCTGATCGACGGGCAGTGCATCAGCGATGTCGATATCGCCGCGCGACAGCTGCAGGCGGCGGGAGGCGCTTTCACCGATGATTTTCACCGATACGCGCTTAAATACTGGCTTGGTGCCCGCCCAATGCGGGTTCGGCACCAGAACCAGCTGCTGTCCTTTTTGCCAGCTCTTTAACATAAAGGGACCCGAGCCCGCCGTATTCTGGGCAAGGAAACCGCGCGCATCGTCGGCGGCATGTTCTTTTAACACCGCCGGGTTGATTATCGACGCGCCGTCATTCGCCAGCGTGTACAGGAAAGGCGCGAACGGCTGGCTGAGGGTAAATTTCACCGTACTGGCATCAATGGCCTCTACCTTCAAATCTTTCGGGAACGCTTCGGCAGGTCCCTGACCAATTTTGATCAGGCGTTCAAAAGATTGCTTCACCGCCTCAGCCGTTACCGGCGTGCCATCGGCAAATTTGGCCTCGCTTTTCAGGGTGAAGGTCCACTCTTTTTGATCGTCAGACGCCTTCCAGCCGCTGGCTAAATCGCCTTCTACTTCCGTGGAGCCTTTATCACCTTCAGTTTTGTACTGCACCAGACGCTGATAAGACGGATAGGTTACCGTCCAGTCGTTGTTATCAATCGTGACGGCAGGATCGAGCGTTTGTGGATCGGCGGCTTTACCGATCACCAGCATATCCTTAGGTACCGCGGCTTGTGCAGCGGGCAGGGCTGCCGCTAATGCTAAAGCAATCAGCGCGGGGCGAAACAGCGATGTTAAGGCGTGTGTTGTCTTCATAATCAGGCTCCAGAAATTAAAGGGGGTGTGGTGTTGTTATTTGGGGGGCAGGGAAACACGCAATACAGTCATCAAGCAGGGGGTAACGAGCTGCGTCTGGTAATTCAAAATGCCACCATTCGCTGCTGATCCCGACAAAACCGCCACCGGACATAATGGCATTCAGCATCAGTCGATTACGCTGTGCGGGTGGCGCAACGGAAGGATGCCAGGCGTGGGAACGATCGTGCATTTCATCAAAATCGGCCCCCATATCGAGGACATTGCCACGTTCGTCCATCAGCGTGACGTCAATGGCCGTGCCGCGGCTGTGATTGGAGCCAATCGCGACATCGACAACGTACTGCGGATCCGGGCAGGCATTCCATAGCATCGCCTGCGCCTGCTGCGGACGATAAGCGTCGTACACCACCAGATTCAGGCCCGCCAGTTTCGCAATGCTGATGCTTTTGGCCAGTCCCGTGACCGCATCGGTGTGTAACAGGCAGCGCGCTTCCCGGTAGACGGGTGCGCCGGTAATGTTATCGCGGGTAGCGTATTTGAGATCGATATGCAGTGACGGAAAGATCACCGACAGATCGACCAGAACAGAGGTTTCTGGCATAGCACGATTCCTGTTTATTGTTCGAATTGACCAAACTGCTGTTGGAGTTGGCGATTGGTTTGCAGGCGCCCGGCGAGAGCGTCGCCCAGTTGCGCCACCACCGCGGAGAGTAATAAGTTGAACAGACAGCTGACGGGGGCAAGGGAGTCCCAGAAATGCCCGGTGTCGGTTTTCACCTGGAGTAAATCAATACCGTAGTCTCTGGCCCACGGACACCAGACATCGGTTATCAGCGCCAGCGGAATGTGGCGGTCGCGGGCGACCCGGCAATATTTTCGTGATGTTGCCGAGTAGGCGCGCATATCGGTTATCACCACATACGGCTGGTCAAACCCTGAATTCAGTGACTCAACCCAGCTTCCGGACAAGCCCTCGGAGTAACTGACTTTGGGTCGCAGGTATTCCAGATGGCTGAAAAAGGCGTTGGCAATCCCGCGGGTCGACTGAATGCCGAGGATATACACGGCCTCGGCGTGTGCCAGCTGTTGCGCAATGCGTAAAAATGTCTCGCTTTGCGCCAGTTGATAAACATGGGTAATGGCATCAATTTCCAGCAGCAGCGACTGCTGCGCCCGGTCCGGCAGACGTTGCTGCTGGTGCCAGGAATCAAGCCGTTCATTCATTCCCCACGGCTGATAGGGGATAACAGGCAGTTCGCGCAGGCTGGCTTTAGCATCTTCCAGATTGCGAAAACCCAGTTTGCGCAGATAGCGTCCAACGGTAATGCCACTGGTTCCCGTGGCCTTAGCAATGCCGTCTGCAGTTTCAAACGGGATCTGCGCAGCGTGTGCTAACAGCCAACCGGCAACACGCTTTTCACTCGGCGTAAGCTGGCTGAAGGTATGTTCTACGCGGGCGAATAATTCAGGTTTTGATGTCATTACCGTCTCGCTGTTAGTTGCCTGTCAGATGCCGTGTCGTTGTTACTGGATTAACAATGCAGGACGCGTGCCATGTCTGCGCCCCCGGTTTACTGGCGCCATTTGTTAAATAATGCGTAATTTTATTAACCAATGATCAACATTTGTGCAGCGTAGTTCAGTTTTGGTGCAACGGTAGGGAAAGCGGGGTATGAATCGGTGGATTTCGTCGGGACGATCACATTGTGAGCGATATTTTCCCCACTGACATCAGAATTGGTAACCCGAAATATAAATTTCAGCCATATCAACGACCATCATCTTTATTCTTTTAATAGTAGGGGTATTATTTTTCCCGAGCTACATTAACGGTTTAAAGCGCAAGTGTAGATATTATCTATATTATAAATGGAGTACTACAATGAATAAATTCTCCCTTTCTACCGCAGGTATTCTGGTTGCCGCGTTGTTAACCAGTGTCAGCGTCAATGCAGCAACTGAGACCACAAAAACTGAAGTGACGCCTAAAGGGATGAGCTGCCAGGAGTTTATTGATTTGAACCCACAAACCATGGCGCCGGTTGCCTTCTGGGTGCTGAACGAAGATGAAGACTTCAAAGGGGGTGACTACGTAGACTATAACGAAACGATCACTACTGCGGTTCCCCTGACCATTGAAATGTGCAAAAAAAATCCACAGAGTGAATTAAGTAAAATAAAAGCTGAGATCAAAAAAGAATTATCTAAATAAGATTAAACACTTATTAAAACCCAGCCACAGTGCTGGGTTTTGCTATACGTGACAGTGTCACATATATATTTTCACATCCTCTGATAAATCATCATAAAGATATAAACACCCGTGCCGATACTGCTTAAAAGTTAGCCTTTTGCAGAAGGAGTTTGTATGGCCTGGTATCCTACTCGTATTTCCACGCGTTTAACCATTGGCGGCATTCTGCTGCTTGCCGTCACCACCCTGGTGATTGTCGCGATTATGCTCTGGCGCGGTCAGCCCAGGGTTGTTGAGATCAATACCGCCCTGATCGAAGAGACGGGGCAAGGGTTAACCCGCCAACTGAGTACCGTGTTATCGCGTATTGAGGGCGAGACCGTTAGTCTGTCACGTCTGGCTGAAGTATTACCTAACGATGAATCCCTGTACCAAAGCGTGGTGCCGCACCTGATTGGCGAGGATAAGAATTCGATTATTACCGGCGGCGGGATCTGGCCGGAGCCAAATGCTTTCACTCCGGGCGTGGAGAAGCGCAGCTTTTTCTGGGCGCGTAACGCGGAGGGGAAACTGGATTTTTCCAACGACTATAACGCCGAAGGTTCAAATGGCTATCACAACGAAAGCTGGTATCAGCATGCCAAAGGGCATTCGCAGAACAGTTGTTTGTGGTCTGATGTTTATCAGGATGCCAGTTCTGGCGTCAATATGGTGACCTGCAGTATCCCATACCTGCACTCGGGCACGTTTGCCGGAGTAGCGACCACCGATATTCGTCTGGATAACGTCGCGACCTTTATGCAGCAGCAGGGCAACAGCACCGGTGGCTATGCGTTTGTGGTCGATAAACAGGGACAAATCCTGTACTTCCCGCAGGCCGATAACGCAAAACAGAAAACATTTAGCGATCTGTCCCGCACTGCGCAATGGCTGGCTCCGGTCGAAAATGGCCTGAAGTCGCTTCGCGTTGCCGACGGGGTGAAAACCATTACGCTGGAAAACGATGGCGTGCTGAATACACCGTCGCGAGTGATGCTGTTCCCGATGGCGGACACCGGCTGGGTGGTGGGCCTGGTCACGCCAGAATCACGCATTGTTGGCCTTGCAAAAGTGATGATGCAGGACGTCCTGGAAGTGTTGATCCCGATTATGACGGTTCTGCTGGTGGGCTCCTTGGTGGTGCGCAGACTGATCTCGCGTCTGGACGATACGCGTCGCGCTCTGGATGATATTGCGCAGGGCGAAGGTGATTTGACCCGTCGTCTCGATGTCCGCGGCAAAGATGAGATTTCAGCCATCGCGGAGGCGTTTAATCTGTTTGTCGATAAAATCGCGGCCATCCTGATTACCGTCAGAAGCAGCAGCGTGGTGGTCGCCAATAACGCGGTCAGCCTGGCAGACAGCAATATGGAGCTCTCTTCACGGGTGACGCAGCAGGCAGCGGCGCTGGAAGAAAGTTCAGCGGCAATGGAACAGTTAAATGCGACCGTTCATCAAAATGCGAGCAATACGCAGCTGGCAGATGAGTTATCCGACAATACCGCGCAAACGGCCAACCGCTGCGGCGATGTGATGCAGGGGGTGATCTCCACCATGGATAACGTCAGCGGCTCATCCGGCAGAATGGTAGAAATTGTCGCGGTGATCGACAGCATTGCTTTCCAGACCAACATTCTGGCCCTGAACGCTGCCGTTGAGGCCGCTCGCGCGGGCGATGCGGGGAGAGGATTTGCCGTTGTCGCCTCTGAAGTTCGTACGCTGGCACAGCGCAGCGCTACAGCCGCTCAGGAAATCAAAGCGTTGATTGATGAGTCGGTGTCTCATGTGGGCAGCAGCAGTCAGCAAATTCACACTGCCGGCGAACGGCTGGAAGAACTGGTCAGCAATGTGCGCCAGGTACGCCAGTTGATGGGTGAAATTCGCGTAGCGGGGGAAGAACAACGCAAAGGTGTTTCAGAAGTCACGTTGGCGGTAACTGAAATGGACAGCACCGTGCAGCAGAATGCGTCGTTAATCGATGACGCTGCCGCACGTACCCAGGTGCTTAAAGAAGAGGCCGAGCAGTTAGCGCTGCTGGTTTCGACATTCAAATTGCCTGAACCAGCCGCGGCCTGATTCCGCAAAACTGGTATTCGGGCGCAACGCCTGCGCCCGAATACGCCATTAGTGATCCAGATACAGGTAGTGCATCCAACTGGTCATACGCAACAGTATTTTTCGCAGCAACGACAAGGCTTCAAAATGATGTGCGGAATAGACCGCAACCTGCGCGGCCACGCCATCTGGCAACTGCTGTTCCGCCTGATTCTCACCGACATCAATGCTCACTAGCACTTTGTTGCTTCCTGGCGCCATATTCAGCGATTGTAACGTGCCTTGGGCGTAATAGGCTCCGGTAGGGATTACCGGGGCCACGTTCACCACTTTTCCTTCGATCACCTGTCCCGGCAACCCGTTAAAAACAATCTCTGCATCGTCGCCTACATTAAGACGTAAAATAGCGTTCTGACGGAAAGCCGCCACAATTTGATTCTTATGGGCAGGAATAAATACCATCACCGGTTTAAAAGGGAGCCTCGAGGCATAGGTTCCGGGCCGCACCAGGAGTTGGCTGATATAACCGTCACTTGGAGCACGAACAATCGTTTGTTCATAATTGAATCGCGCCTCATCAATTTGTGCCTGTAAACTGGCAATCTGTGAATTTTGACCATTAATACTGCTGTCGAGTTCTTTTTGAATGCTGTTCAACTCAGCATGGGCGGCATCCATCGCCGCATCCTGCGCCAGATAATCCTGACGCGCGGTATCAATATCATTGGCGGTAAAAGGATTAACCTTAGCCCGACTTCCTTGCTGGTAGCGCTGATAATTTTTGTAATACTTATCGCGCTCTGCTTTCGCCTGCTCAAACTGAAGACGCGCGCTGTTGCGTTTTTCTTCCAGCGCCATAACGTCATGTTTTTCCGTGACAATGTCCGCTTCCAGTTTTTCCAGTTTGGCTTTGTAGCGGGTAGGGTCAATTTTAAACAGAATCTCACCTTTTTTGATCGGTGTATTAATTTTGTCCGTGACTTCAGACACCACGCCCGTAACCTGTGGGACAACAGGAATACCCACTACCAGTTTTTGCGCATCCTCGGTATAGGGATGGTTGTAATTCATGGTGAGAATTAACGCGCCCAGCATAACTATCCCACCAAGAACCGCTGTAGGGACTGTCCATTTATTTAACGGTACTTTAAATATCTTGAAAATAGCATAAACAATAGCGGCGTAACTTAATACTAATAATGTTTCCACGATCAATTCACCTTCGATTCCTGCACATTACCGGGTGCTATTTTTTCGAGTGTTTTCTCCAGCGAGGCGATCCGCGCGGTAAGTTCCTGCGTATCATTACGCGAGACATGACCATGCCAACCCTGTTTATCACTGTATAACGTTGCCCATATCCACAGAAATGGCCAGAGCGCATGTAGCGTAAACAGGCTTACCCAACCAGCTACATGGATCGCATCCAGATGTGGGTGATTTCTCTTTTTGGCAATTTCATAGGGAATGTCATGCAAAATCAGTACGCCATAAAAAATAACTAAGAACACGAAAATGAGCATCGCTAATGCAATATAATTGAGTACCATAAAAACTCCCGTTGTTAGCGATACATTATCGCCATATTTTTAATGGCAAAGAGTGTTAATATGTTAAAAGTATAAAATAAGACTTTCTCGAAAATTATCCGATATAAGCCAATCCAAAATTGGATTTTCCTCATTTGCTTTTTCCGTTCAGAAGGATAATTATTGAAGAGAGGCAATATAAATAATCTTGAGAACGCTATGACAAATCCCCCCGAACAATCAGGTCGCAGTGACGAACTTCTGTCGGTAAATATTTCCCGACTTTTCAATGCGTTATTACCACTTTCCGAACCACAATCCTTATATCGCAGTGGGTCTTTTATTATGGACTCGCAGGGAGAGAACGGAATTTGGCTGCTGACAGAGGGGAGAATCGTGATAAGACGTCGCATTGATGGTCTTATTCTGGCAAGCCAGCAGGCGCCGATAATGCTGGGAATGGCAGAGTTTTTTCTTCCTACCGGGCAAAATTTTTATGATATTGAGGCCGTCAGTCCTTGTACGACACACGTTATCAAGAAAACAGATTTTATGACGGTCGTGAATCGCGATCAGTTATGGGAGTCGGTAGCGGTCGTTGAAGCCTACATTATCCAGGTAATGAGCCAACGCGATCGCC
Source organism: Citrobacter sp. TBCS-14 (assembly GCF_005280805.1). Lineage (NCBI taxonomy): Bacteria > Pseudomonadati > Pseudomonadota > Gammaproteobacteria > Enterobacterales > Enterobacteriaceae > Citrobacter > Citrobacter sp. TBCS-14. The sequence continues at coordinate 367,393 of NZ_SZWM01000164.1, read as the reverse complement.
TTATCACCAGCCGGAGTGCCACAGATATGGTCTGGGGACACCTCGAACTGCTGCAACAAGAACCTGAGGAGATCAGACAAAGGATCTCTGCAGCACAATACATTCGGGATCGTACTGGACTTTCGCGTAGCACGGTTATGGATACCCTTGCCAGACTCAAACGGCAGGGGGCAATCCAGCTTCAGCGCGGTCATCTGGTGTGCATCTGTATCGACTAACATCCGCCGCTTGATGCCATAGCGGCGGACAGTGGCAACATTACTGCCCCCAGCGGTTGCGGATATAGGTTACCGCATCCTGGGTTTGGGGTTGATTGAGGTAATCCTCTCTGAACAGGATCGTACCGTTGATGTGCGGTTCAGTCTCGTTCATATCGAGCTGTTTTTTCAGTTCCGGAACACCACCGTTAACCGCCCAGTCGGGCTCTTTTCTTGACGGCTCACCAACCTTATACAGCGCAACCCCGATATACAGGCGCGTGTTGGTTGACTTGACCACGTTCGCCCACCATTTTGCCAACACATCGTAACGCGCGGCATCCCGGGCAAAAGGCCAGTAAAGCTGTGGGGCGATGTAATCCAGCAGGCCCAGTTGAACCCAGCGGCGTGTGTCTGCATAGGATTCATCATAGGCCGCCGCACCACGCGTGTCGGAACCCGCCGGGTCGTGCGAACGGTTACGCCATACGCCTGCCGGGCTGACGCCGAACTCCACTTCAGGATTCAGTTTCTTGATAGTCTGCGAGACCTGCGCAATGAGCTTTTCTGTGTTATGGCGTCGCCAGTCCGCTTTCGAGGCAAATCCTTGACCATATTTTCTGAAGGTCTGACTGTCGTTGAGCGCAGAACCGGGTGATTCGGTATAGAAGTAGTCATCAAACTGCACGCCGTCGACGGGATAATTCTCAACCACTTCCGCCACGATGCTGGTTACCCAGTCCCTGACTTCAGGAATGCCCGGGTCGAGGACGAAACGCTCACCCGCCGTGCGGATCCAGTCCCGATGCAGAACAAAGACGCTGGATGGATTCTGGGACAAGGTATTATTTAATTCCGTTACCGTTCCGGGTTTGGTGTTGACAGAAACGCGATACGGATTAAACCAGGCATGGACTCTCATCCCACGCTTATGGGCTTCGTCGAGCATAAACTGCAGCGGATCGTAACCCGGATCTTCACCAATTTTGCCCGTCAGGGTATCTGACCACGGCAAAATTTTGGATTGCCATAGCGCGGTGGCATCCGGCTTGACCTGGAAAAACACGGTGTTAATCCCAAGACGTTTAAGATTATCCAGCTTGTCCGTCAGCGCTTTTTTCTGCTGGCTAATGCGGATGGCGGACGAACTGCCGTTAACCGAGGAGATCGGCGGCCAGTCCAGGCGCGAAACCGTTGCCAGCCAGACACCACGCATCGGTTCCTGACTACGCTGCGGTTTAGTTAACGGCGGCTGTGGCGAGGTTTTCGGCACCGGCGGCTCGGAAGAGCAACTGCCGAGTAAGAGCATGCTGCCGACGAGCACGGCGAACCATTTCACGTTGGTTATTGGCAGTATGTTGCGAGAACGGGCGACGAGATTCGCCAGCTTTTTCTGGTAATGACCTGAAATAAAACCGGGTGCAGACATCTGAAAGGGCTCTTATTTCTTATTAGCGCGACTATTAGCCCAGGGATCGAAGTCCGGTGACTCGGTATTTTCCGGGGCGTCATCATTCAGGGAATCAAGATACAACGCTTCTACTTCAGCGCGCGCCCAGGGCGTGCGGCGCAGAAATTTCAAACTGGATTTAACGCTGGGATCGTTTTTAAAACAGTTGATGTTGATGAGTTGGCTCAGCTCAGCCCAACCAAAGCGGTCAACCAGCGCAGTGACCTGCATTTCAAGCGTTACGCCGTGTAAAGGGTCTTTCGAAGTATGAGCATTCATATGAAGTCCAGTTCAGGGGTGCAAATTAATCATTCACGCACGCAGTAGGCTTGCGAAGGGGAAGGTTACAAGAAAGCAGGGCGACCAGCAATGGCATAAACAGGCCTGATGCTCGCCAATGAGCACCAGGGTTCCTGTCAGGGTAATGAATTGACGATCAGTACTCTTTAAACGCCAGTTCCAGACGGGCGAGTAAGGGTTTAAACAGGTAGCTTAAAAATGTCCGCTCGCCGGTTTTTATCGTTACGCTGGCGGGCATCCCGGCTTTAATCTTGTAATCACCCAGCAAGCGCGCACCTTCAGAGGAAACCTGCACTTCGGCGAGGTAATAGGGCTGTTGAGTGGCTTCATCAATTAACCGGTCAGCGGAGACGGTTAACACATGCGCAGGTACTGACGGCAGCAACGCGTGGTTAAGTGCCGGGAACAGGACGTCCACGGTTAACCCTGGCGCCAGTTTATCAATGGCATGTACCGGTATTTTGGCATCGATTTGCATCGGTTGTCCGGCGGCAACAATATCCATCAGATGTTCGCCCGGCTGAATTACACCGCCAACGGTACTGACCTTAACGTCCAGTACCACACCGTTAATGGGGGAGCGAATTTCTGTGTTATCCAGCTCATGACGGGTAGATACCAGTTCATCTTCCAGCATGGCGACTTCTTTTTGGTTTTCGGTCAGTTCAGACTCTACCTCACGCAGGTATTGATGACGCGCCTGATATGCTTTGATTTTCAACTCATTTTGCTGAGATTTGAGTTTGGCAATGTTCAGAATATCTTCGGATACACTGCTGGAGATTTCAGCGGCCTCACGTTCAAGCACCAGTAATTGCGCTTTCGGGTAGTAGTTTTTTTCACTCAATGCACGAATTGCGCCGAGCTCGCGGTTAATCAGCGTGAACTGATGATCGCGATAACCTTTTATTTTGTTGAGATTTTCCGTCTGCCCGATCAGGCCATCAAGCGTTTCCTGAATCATCGACAATTCATCCTGAATCGTTTTACGCCGGGTATCAAAGAGTTTGGCCTGCAAATTTCTGACTTCTGTCAGACGTTTATTCCCGGAAAATTGCTGAGTCAGCGCGCTATTGAAGGCAATCTCCTCCAGGCCGTCTCGCTCTGCCATCAGCCGGTCTTCAATACTTTTTGCTGAAATATACTGCGCGTTTAAGGCACTGAAACGCATATCGAGCTGCATTTTATCCAGACGGACGAGGACCTGATTTTTTTTGACCTGGTCACCTTCTTTAACGAAGATATCCGTTACACGTCCGCCGCTCAGATGTTGAATTGTTTTCCGGTTGCTTGATACCGTCACCGTGCCATCCGCGACCACCCCGGCATCCAACGGCGCCTGTACCGCCCAGAGCAGAAAGCCGCCAACGCCGAGCACGATGACGATGATTCCCCGAACAATCGGCGCCCAGATATTGGTATCCACACCTGAAGAACCCGGATTTCCAGAACCTTTTGTATTCTTTTTCATCTTCATGCCTCGCGTTTTTGTTCATTGTTGGATGAAGACGCTGTCGCCACTGGTTTTAATACATTGGCCTGGCGTAACGTGGTAAAGACCTGATCACGGGTACCAAACTCCTGGATAGCCCCTTCATTGAGCAGTAAAACCTTGTTCACCACACCGAGCAGCGTGGGGCGATGGGAAATGATTACGGTGGTTTGCCCCTGGGTTCTGAGGGTATTAATCGCCTTGATGAGGGCAAATTCACCGGCATCATCCAGGTTAGCATTTGGCTCATCAAGGACCAGAAATGCGGGGTTGTTATACACCGCGCGCGCCAGCCCGATACGCTGACGCTGACCACCTGATAATTGATATCCACCTGAACCCAGTAAAGTGTCATACCCCTGCGGCAGGCGCAGGATCATCTCGTGCACACCCGCAAGCAGCGCGGCCGCCACGATAAGTTCACTGTCATTTTTCGTAAAACGGGCAATGTTTTGCGCGATTGTGCCGTCAAACAGCTCGACATCCTGCGGAAGGTAGCCGATGGACGGACCCAGCAGTTCTTTATCCCACTGACAAATATCCGCGCCGTCGAGCCTGACTTTACCCGATAACGGTTTCCACACGCCGACCAGCACTTTAGCCAGCGATGTTTTGCCTGAGGCTGACGGGCCGATAATCCCCAGTACTTCGCCTTGTTCAAGCTGAAATGAAATATTGCGTAGCAGCGGAGTATGCTGACCGGGGGCGGCCGCAAAGACGGCTTCGACGCTGATATTGCCTTTGGGTTTTGGCAGCGTCAGGACATCTTTCGGTGCCGGGTACTCCTTCAGCAGGTTTGATAACTGGTGCCACGCGCTGCGAAATTGCACAAACTGCTTCCAGCTGCCGATCACCTGTTCAACCGGGTTCAGAACGCGCCCCAGAATAATCGAGGCGGCAATCATCAGGCCCGGGGTAATTTGTCCCCCGATCACCAGTAGCGCACCGGCGCCCAGCGCGATGGACTGCAATAACACTCGCACGAAGCGGCTCAGGCTGCTTAATCCTGCCGTTTTGTCGGCGATCTGCGTTTGTAATACCAGCACCTTGTCATGCTGGGTTTGCCAGTTGGACTTGAGGGTAGAGAGCATCCCCATCGCTTCAATGGCATCGGAGTTTTGCAACTGCTTATTGAGTTTTGTGGCATTGTTGATGGTCAACGCATGGGCTTGCTGAATAGGTCGCTTCGTCGATAATTCAGACACTATGGTGAGAATAAACAGTATGGATATCCCGCCGAGGGAGAGATATCCCAATAAAGGGTGGACAAGAAAGGCGATGAATAAATAAATGGGGGTCCACGGAATATCCAGCAGAGCAAACAGGCTATTGCCAGAAAGAAACTGACGAACCTGGTCAAGTTCTGCTATTGACTGCGCGGGATTGTTCTCTCCGGTGGCAATCTTTCTTTTAAACGCCGAGTTAAAAATTAGCTGGCTTAACTTCACGTCCAGCCGATTTCCCAGACGAACCATGACCTTAGCACGGGCTGATTCAATCATGGCAATGACAGTATATAAACCGAAAATAAGTAAGGTTAACATTAACAGCGTGGTGGTGTTTTTACTCACCAGAACGCGGTCATAAACCTGTAGCATATAAATTGCCGGCGCCAGCATAAGCATATTAATCACACAACTAAAAAATAACAGGATAAGAAAAGTAGGTTTCGTTCCTTTTAATGCATCATTCAGTTCTGTTGGCGTATGCTGGCGCGACATAGTCTTCTCCTTATACGATCAATGAACCGTTGCCGTTATTACTGGCAAGGGTGTTCGGCGTTTCCAGATAAAAATCACCTATCGTGACGGTGCTTGAATTGACGCCGACCAACGTGATGTTGTCAGCCCCGATAGTCACGATGGTATTGCCGTTGCTGCCGGTGATGGACACGCTGCTGGCAAAATTCCCCGCATTAATACCCAACTGAACCAGGTCAAGATAGTCCTGACCACCATTAGGATTACTGTCAAAACCGGTGATGCGGTCTCGCCCAAAGTTGGCGGCAAAGGCGAAGATGTCATTCCCGGTACCGCCATCCAGATTGTCATTGCCTTCCTGACCATTGAGGATGTCGTCACCGTTACCGCCGGTGAGGGTATCGACGCCCGCGCCGCCAATCATGACGTCGTTGCCGTTTCCACCTTGCAGGTTATCATTGCCGTCTCCGCCATCCAGGAAGTCATTCCCGATCCCACCGAACAGCTGATCGTTGCCTCCCATACCAAACAGCTGATCGTTGCCCGCACCACCGGTAATGATGTTGGCGAGTCCATTACCGGTACCGATAAAGCTGCCGCTGCCGGTGAACACCAGTTCTTCAACGTTACCGGTCATGTCGTAGCTGCTGAGGCTGGTGCGAACCACGTCCGTCCCGCCGTTCAGACCTTCGATCACCAGATCACCAACGTCATTCACGATGTAGGTGTCATTACCGGCACCCCCGGTCATGCTATCTGCCCCCAAACCACCATCGAGGAGGTCATCTCCGGCATCGCCTTGCAGCGTGTCTTGTCCCGCGTCACCAGACAGGCTGTCGTTTCCGGCCCCTCCGACCAGCAGGTCATCACCCGCACCACCAAACAAATTGTCATTGCCGTTTTCACCGCGCAGAATGTCACTCCATGCGGTACCGTTCAGCGTGTTGTTTCCGTTATTACCAACAATCAGATCCCCCACCGGTTGAGTGGTGGTTGATGTCAGAACAACAGGGGGGTTGCCTTCGTCATCAACGACGGTGACCACTACCTGCAACGTGCGTCCCACAGCGGCCTGACCTGGGGTATAGGTTGCCGATGTTGCACCAACAATGTTGATGAACCCTGTCGGGGAACTCATTCGCCATTGGTAGCTGAAGTTGCCGCCACTCAGACCGTCAGCATCAGCAATGCCGGAGACCACTGCGGTCAACGTCAGGCTTTCAGTCGGCGTCAGGTCGTTAATCACCGGTGCGCCGGTGGTCGCCTGATTGCGTGGCATAATGGCCTGGGTTTGTGCTGAGACTAAGGTTTCCGCATCGCCCATTTGGTCGTTAAAACTGGCGACCACACGCAGCGGAGCGCCCTGAATAGAGCCCGGTACTCTGAACTCTACGCCGGTTGCCTGATCGCGCCATTGTCCGTTGACCAGAGCCTGCCAGGTCATGGTGATCACCGTATTTGCCGCGAGTCCGTTACCATCCAGCAAGTTGGCCACGTTAACGCGCAGCAAGTCACCGACCGAAGGTGTCGCGCTGCTAATGTTGACGTTACCTGTCGCTTTTTGTGCGGTGACCCACAGCTGTTGACCGTCGCCAAACTCCAGTTTTTCGATATTCAGCAGGCGGTCAGTGCCGTCATCCAGGTTGAGGGCGGCATTCGGCGTTGCGTGGTCGACCCGAAGGCTACCGTCCGCCATACGGGTAAAGGCATAGTTCGTGCTGATATCGCGATACACCGCAACGTCAGTTTCGGTGCCGTTACCTTCACGCAAGATCTCACGCACGATCGACAGCTGGTTCGGTTTCAGGGTGCCGGCCAGCATGTACGACTTCAGCTCAGCCATGCTTTCTGCACTGGTGAGTCCTGCCATGCCGGTGACGGCAATACGCACGTTCAGCCAGGCATCGCCATCAATGATGTCGTTACCCGCTTTACCCATAATACGGTCGCTGCCGCCACCGCCGAGGATGATGTCGCTGCCGTCATCCGGATTCAGCAACACCGCATTCGGGTTAGAGGAACGCTCGACGCCGAGAATGGACTGTAGGCCGTTGATCCTGTCCGCACCTTCCTGCGTCAGGTTATTGGAGAGCGGGGTGCCCTGAACCGGCGCGGTGCCGATCGGCTGTTCCGTGCCGGTCAAAATGTCGTTGTGCTTCCATCCTGAAAGCCCTTCGACCAGGTCAAAGCGGTCACGCAGAATGAATTCCTGCTGATTAACGAAAATCGGGATCCCGAGATCGGAGTTCGCACCGTTCGGGTCGCCTTTATGGATTGCCCAGTCGAAACCGGCCATACCATTGTTGCGTTGAATACCCGCGCCCTGAACCATAATATCGTCGCCAGCTTCACCATCGTAGTCGGTATCGTTGCCCTGACCGTTCAGCACATCATGACCAATAATGGTACTGTTGAAGAACAGCTCAGAGTTATCACCGGCTAGCGTGTCGAAGCCGTCGCCGCCTTCCAGCCAGTCGTCACCTTCGTTACCCATCAGGGTATCAGCACCCGAACCGCCCAACGCAAAGTCGTTATCCAGACCGCCGAAGACCTCCTGTGCATCTTCGCCAACCACCACGAAGTCGCTACCGCTGCCGCCAAAGACCAGGTCGTTACCGTTACCGGAGAAGATGACATCATGCCCGGCATCGCCGTGCAGGAAATCAGCATCGCCAACCGGTGTTCCGGTGTCGGTAATAATGTCATTGCCGTCACCACCGTGGACCACATCGGCTTCGTCGCCACCGTCCAGACGGTCATCACCACCATCACCCCACAGGCTATCGATACCTTTACCACCAATTAACGTGTCGTTTCCGGCAGTGCCGCCGAGTACCACATGTCCATCGCCGATGTATTTCAGGTAGCCGCCGTCGGCATGGGTATCACCATCCACATCATTCCCCGGAGCCCGTCGCACCAGTAAAGGTGTCAGCAGGTCTTTCAGCGGATTCCCCCATGTTGGATCACTTTCCATTTGCAACAAGGTGTTGACTTCGAAGATATGATCCGGCGTCTGGAACAGGTTAGCGGGCAGGTGAGAGGAATTCGCTTCGCCAAGGTCGCTGTTACGCATCACCAGTGCGGAGAACGAGTTTGCCTCCAGTTCATTGAGCAGGTTCAGGCCCTGAACACGGCTCAGGTAATAGAACCGGTCTCCGTCCTGCAGCATTTCCATCTGCGTTTCAAACACAAAGTTGAAGGTCGAACCCAGCATGCCGCCGAATTCGTTTTTGCGCTCGGCCAGGCCGCCGATCCAGAAATCGACCATATTCAGGCCGGTTTCTTTGGTAGCCCATGAGTTGGTGCTGTTGAAGAAATCGAGCGCATCTGCTGGTGGGGCATTGTTTTTATCGCCAAACAACAGGAAGTTAACCGCCGCGCGTTTTTCGACGAGGGTGGTGGCGTTAAGGATCAGCTCATGCTGACCGTAGGCGGCCATAAAGTTAATAATGGACGCCGGGTTTTTCAGGTAGGTGGTGAAATCGGCCCAACTGGTATAGGGGCGCAACTGCGAATCACCGCTGAGTTCAAAGAACTGCTCGCGAGCCTGGTTCAGCGTCGGCATTGCGGTATCGCGACCGCGCGCAATGTTGAGTGCACCTAAGTCCAGCGGTAACCCGATGAGGTTATTGCGCAAGGCATCGGTAATAAACTCATCAATCTCGTTGCCCACCTGACGCGTCATGCCGCGAACAATTGCGCCGATGGCCGCATCATCAGAAACACCCACACCGTTGATTTGATTAAATGCCACCGGGTTGAGGAACGCAGTAATTAAATCGAGATCGCCGTTTTCGTTGTCGATATCGGTACGCGCCACGGTTTCTGTGAGCATCGAGTGGCCAAAGCGATACACCACATGTGCAAACTCGGCAAAGATCAGCGGGTTAATATCCGCCGTGTTAGAGAAGACAAACGGGTCGACGGCAGGTTGCACTGTACGTGCAAATTCCTCGAACACCAGGTGCTGGTACTGCATTTCCGTAGAGAAACGTCCAGCCTGGAATAAGTACTCACCATTCCAGACCAGGGTGCTGGTATCTGCGGGCAACTCTTTTATTTGATGGTTCGGCATCAACCACTGATTGATGAGGCCAACATCGCCGGTTTCCAGCAGGGTGGTTTTATATTGTTCCACCAGGCGGTTATGTTCGCTGTGGAACACCGCATGGACGGCAGTCAGGCCAATGTTTTCATTACCACGCCCGTCGCCGGTGATAAAGTGGCGATCGAGCAGTTCGTTGTCATAAGTACCTGCTGGTTGCTCGGTTGCGTTACCGTTGCCAACGGCACCATCACTATCTGCAACCAGGCCCGCTTTTGGCGCAGCCGTGTGGGCAATGTCATCCAGAAAGGCGTGTCCGGTACGGAACGTGCCCTCAGGTAAGGGGCCTCCGTTAGCCTCGACTAATCCGCCGGTGGTAACAATTTGTACTTTGCCATTGTCACTTAATATCAAATTACCGTAACGGTCGGTCGCCAGCAGTGGAACATTAAAGACATCCTGATCGGTGAGTTTAATGCCAAGCAGCGTTTCAGCCTGATGTTTAACGTCAGACCAGGTTGCCAGACCGCCGTTAGCACCGCCCAACAAATTTCCGGTCGGCTCTGGTTTGCCATCTATTAATACGTATTCACGGATGAAAATCTGGTGTGAAGGGTGGGAGGTATAGGTTTGGTTTTGATCAATGAAAGGCGTCGTTGTGTTGACCGTTTCACGGTTTTCATCAACCGTGGCCCGGGTTAAGATCATAAAATTAGTTTGTGATCCTTCCACATATAAAGGGTCATCGGGTTGCAAGGGAATAAAGACAATCCCGTTTCCGCCTTTAGGGATAAGATCCAGACCGTGGTCAAAAAACTGACCAAAGAACGTCATCCAGCCGTTAAAAGCAGGGGAGAGCCCCACATCCGGTGACTGGTTTGGGATGGTTAAGGTATTGCCTTCCCCGGTGATGGTACCACCGCCTGGCACGCCTGATAATGCGTCAAACACCTCCTGCGCAGCTGGGTTAGAGGCGGTTTGATCGGATATTAAATTACTGATAATACGAGGGTCTGCATCAATAACCGTGCCACCGAGTTGAATGTAGCTGGTCATCGCGTCAGCATCCTGCCAATTCAATGCGGTTAACCTTGGCATTGTCTGGTCGGCAGAGCCGTATAACTCCTGGCCGGGCAAAAGGCTATTCCACGAACCATCTACCGTGCGTAGCCCATAGGGCAACAATGGGCTGGATACTAAATCCCTAAGGGCATCGCCATTGATAGAACCATCCGGATTAGTTGCTGCTTCAGATATTTTGATCTGCTTAAGAATAAAAGCGAGATCGTGGAGTGTGACAGTAAAGTCATATTGTGAGGCCATAACTAATTACCCCTATCTTTACTTTGGATTAGCTATCATCTGTCATCTCTGTTACTAACTAAAACAGATATGAGAATGAGTCTTATTTGATTCTCGTGTGCTATTACGTGTACAGATTCCGTTCTTCAAATAGTTAAAATATTGGCGTCATTATTAAAGTTATTCTCCTGGTTTGCGTGCTAATATATTCACCTCACTTATTGATTAGGTTTGAAAAAAATGGAAGTCTGTTTAACCCATTGAATCTAATCACATACTCAGGACACACAGTTTTGCGAAGACGACGTCTTCGCAAAGGTTAAAAGTGGCGTTTTTATCTCACATGACATTTTTGTTATGATCATAACTATGGATTTTCCTGTGGCGACTTCACTCATACTTTATAATGAAAATATTAAATTTTCATTTCTTTACACTTGAGTTAATTATCGCCACGAGGTGCTGACGCCCACCATCAAATAATGCTTCAAAGACCAATATGTATTGAGTAGTGGTAAGGTATGAGGACCTATGATTCTTTAAGTATTTTGGTCATTATTTAACAAACTAAGCCACTGAGGGTAAGCAAACCCTGTGACGATCGTCAATGTAGTCTTATTCTTAATACTCTACGTAAAACAGATGATTTAAATGTGTTTTGTAATAGTGAAGTCGTAGTACTGAATTTGAAAATTTAATATTGGATCGATTTTGTCACGACACCACGCCAGTCCCCTGATTATGATGTTACCGAAAACAGTAAGACAATCTTTGCGAAACAGAGGGGTAACTCTATAGTTTTTAGAGAGACGGGCACGTTGTTGGCCATACTTCTTACACAAAAAGATTATCCATCAATGCAGGTAACCAAATGAAGAAAAAAATCATTCTCATCTCCGGGATGCTATTTTCAACGCTCAGTCATGCAAGTGCGCTCTATTTTTACGAAATAGGTACGGAAGATACCGCGCTAGCGGGAGCCGGGCAGGCCGCCCGGGCCCAGGATGCGTCAACGCTATTCACTAACCCCGCAGGCATGACTCGCTTACCTGACCACATGGTTACCACAGGATTGCAGGCAATGGGGGGAGATATTCCCTATTCGTTGAATAACGAATCGGTGGATCGACAAAGCCCCGGCAACGTCATGACAATTTTTCCTAATGCCAGTCTGTTTTATACACAGCAACTCAGTGATTCCGTTTCGGCGGGGATTGGATTATATGGCAACTATGGACTGGGTATCGATTTTGGCAACTGGGCAGGGGATCGGTTAATTAAAAAAAGTACGATGGTAGCAATGACCCTCAGCCCTGGGATGGCCTGGAAGTTGAATGATAAAGTCTCAGTGGGTGCGGCTGTGGGGCTAAACTATGGTTTTCTGTCGCTAACCCGAAATGTCGGGGGTAATGATGAGAAACAAAACGATCATGACTGGGCGACGAATTACCGTCTTGGCTTGCTAATGGATTTAACCGATCGCACCCGAGCAGGTATTACCTGGACCAGTAAGACCGATTATCATTTCAATATCGATGGAAAAGCGCGTTTCCCAAACCTGCCAAATGTTGAGTATGACCTGCCGATCTCCGCACAAGTTCGTGCACCGCAGCAGGTGATGTTGAGTCTGGTTCACGATATCAACACGCAGTGGTCGGTGATGGGCGATCTTGGCTGGCAGGACTGGAGTCAGTTTGGTAGCCCACAAATAACCGTTAATGGTCAATCGAACGAACACGCCAATCGTATGAGAGATACATGGCATACCGCGTTAGGCGTACAGTATCGCCCTGATGAGCAGTGGCGAATTAATGCAGGAGTTGCGTTTGACAGTTCGCCGTACAAAACACAAAGTGATGTTGCTCTGTCGTTACCTACCGGCGACGAATGGCGATTTGGCACCGGGGCACAATACCAGATTACACCTGCCAGTAATATTGGGTTTGCCGTGGAGTACTTGCATATGCAGTCTTCTCAGGTTAAATCAGATGCTTTTGCGGGCGAATATAAAAAACCGTGGCTTTGGTTTGCCAGCGTTAATTACAGCTATCAATTTTAGCGCATCATTTTAATAAACCCGGCTTTAGAATGATGCTAATAGTAACGGTTGTGGACTATTGAATTCACAACATCTGTTCCCGTGTCATACAGGGAGCGTACAGCGGCATAATTAATCGTCTGTCGCTACCGGCTGGTGGACTTTTCCATATGACATAGCCTAATAAAAATAAATTTGTTCTTTTATTAATAGGAACCCTATGGCTGGAATATGGTCTATCTTCATTGAAGTTATCTTGGTTTACATCGTTAGATCAATTGAAAGAGTACGGGTTTTATCATGCAAATTTTACCACCGGTACGTCCTGAACAAAGCATCCAACGCTTGACGCAAGCGCTTGAACCCATAGCAGAAAAACTCAAGGTTGTGCCACGTCGGCGTATCCTTTGGATGCACAAAAATCAGCCTCAGTTGTATCTTTTTCTGCAAGGAGAGCTTTCTATTTTGCGTTCGTCGGATGGCCTACTGATCGTCACGGTCTATGAACCTCATCTGTTCGGTCTCGCGGAGATGCTCCAACCAATTCACGGTCATTTATTACGTGCAGAAACAGAGTCAACAATACTACGCGTCGATGCGCATAAAGCGCGAGAGCTGTTTCATAAAAATGGTTTATGGGAAGACGTTGCCTCCATAGTTTCCTACCATACCGGTTATCTCTTCTATCGTGATGATTTAGTGGTACAGCAGCGTACCTATTCAGTAATACGCAATCATCTGGAGGAGATGATGCTTTTACCCGAGGAGACACGCCAGCGAGTCGCTATTTTAGATTATATTCAAGAGCGTACGCACTTATCGCGTAGCAGCATTTTGAATGTTGTCTCCGCGTTAAAAAAAGGTGGTTATATTGATTTCGAACGTGGGGGGTATCTGACATCAATCAGCAGATTACCTGAGAGGTTCTGAGTAAATCCAAAAATAAATTAAATATCAGTTATCAGCAGGGCTTGAATATTCTATTGTGGTGGTACGTTATATCCATCAACCATGGCTGTATTTCCACAATAGGTAAGATATGAAAAAGACAATCATCACACTCATTTAAGAGTAAATGAAAATTTATAATTAAACATCTTTTTAATTAACCCCATTGGTTTTTGGTGTTAGTCTTTTATTATCGAATAATACAGACTTACATTTTCACCCTTATACAATTTTTCAACATTCAAAAGAGTAGGGAAGCCCTGCTCATAAAGTATATTAGCCGAGGATTTATGCAACTTAATAAAATAGTGGGTTATATGGTCATCGCTGGTGTGTGTTCCACATCATTAATGTCGCTGCCAGTTATGGCGCAAGAGGGAGCGAAAGATGCCACGGCACAAACGAAAAGTGCAAACGATTCATTGTACGGGCAGTTACCTTTCAATGATAAAACTGATTTTTCTAATGCTCACAAAGGATTTATTGCTCCGCTTCCGGCTGACCTGATTAAAGGAAAACAAGGCAATATAGTCTGGAATCCGCAGCAGTATGCATTTATTAAAGAAGGTGAAAAAGCGCCCGATACAGTGAACCCAAGCCTGTGGCGTCAGTCACAACTGATCAATATCGGTGGACTTTTTGAAGTAACCGAAGGGGTTTATCAGATCCGAAATCTGGACCTTTCAAATATGACCATAATGGAAGGTAAAGAGGGTATTACGGTGGTTGATCCGCTGGTATCCGCTGAGACCGCAAAAGTGGGGATGGATCTCTATTATCAACATCGTGGAAAGAGACCCGTCGTGGCGGTCATTTATACTCACAGCCATGTTGACCATTATGGTGGCGTTCGCGGCGTCGTTGATGAATCCGACGTAAAATCCGGGAAAGTGAAGGTGTATGCACCGGCTGGTTTTATGAAAGAAGCGGTGTCAGAAAATATTATGGCAGGTAATGCCATGAGTCGCCGCGCAAGTTATATGTACGGCAACTTATTACAGCCCGATGCGAAAGGACAGGTTGGGGCGGGGCTTGGGACGACAACCTCCGCCGGGACGGTGACGCTGATTGAACCTACCAACTACATCACCCACACCGGGCAGAAAGAAGTTATCGACGGGCTGACCTACGATTTTATGATGGCTCCAGGTTCGGAAGCTCCATCAGAAATGCTGTGGTATGTAGAAGAGAAGGGCATGATTGAAGCGGCAGAAGATGTGACTCACACGCTGCATAATACCTATTCGCTACGCGGTGCGAAAATTCGCGATCCGTTGGCATGGTCAAAATATATCAACGACGTGATTGGTCGCTGGGGCGGTAAAGCAAACATTATTATTGCTCAACACCACTGGCCAACATGGGGCAATGAAAATGTCGTGACGCTAATGAAGAGCCAGCGCGATATGTATCGCTACATTAATGATCAGACTTTACGCATGGCTAACCAGGGACTGACCCGTGATGAAATCGCGGCGAACTTCACGTTGCCGCCCGGTCTGGCAAAATCATGGGCCAGCCGCGGTTATTACGGTTCTGTCAGCCATGACGTGAAAGCAACCTATGTTTTTTACCTCGGCTGGTTCAACGGCAACCCGGCAACCCTCGATGAATTGCCACCCGTCGAAGCGGCAAAGAAATATGTTGATTACATGGGCGGCCCTGATGTCATTATGCAAAAAGCAAAAGCAGATTATGCCCAGGGCAATTATCGCTGGGTGGCGCAAGTTACGAACAATATCGTCTTTGCCGATCCTAACAACAAAGAGGCACGCAACCTCGAGGCCGATGCCCTGGAGCAAATGGGATATCAGGCTGAATCAGGTCCGTGGCGGAATTTTTATCTGACCGGTGCCCAGGAGTTACGCAACGGCGTGGTGAAAGGTGCGACACCAAATACGGCCAGCCCAGATACGGTTAAAGCTATGTCACCGGAGATGTTCTTTGATTATTTGGCGGTGCACATCAACGGCGAAAAGGCAGCAAATGCAAAAGCGGTCTTTAATGTCGATTTAGGCAATGACGGTGGCAACTATAAGCTGGAGCTGGAAAATGGCGTGCTTAATCATAGTGCTAACGTGCAGGCCAGTAACGCTGATGCTTCAATTGTATTGAACCGCGCGACCCTGAACAAAATCATCCTCAAAGAGGAGTCGCTAAAACAAGCAGAAGAAAAGGGCGAGTTACACGTCAGAGGTAATCACGCAAAACTTGACGAATTCCTCGGCTATTTAGACAGCTTCGACTTCTGGTTTAATATTGTAACACCTTGATTATGTAGAAGGTGAAGTTAAAACCCGCCGAATCAGGCGGGTGCAACTCAAGTTTCGTATAGCAATCTGCTACCAATTGGGCTAAGGTTTGTGTATAGCAATTTGTTACCATATGGAGAAACTTATGCAAACCAGCGCTCGTAAGCCAACTCGCGATAAGCAAATTAATATCCGCGCTACTGATGAGGAACGCGCAGTGATTGATTATGCCGCAAGTTTGGTTAATAAAAACCGCACTGACTTTATCATTGAGAAGGCCGTGCATGAGGCCCAGAATATCATTCTGGATCAGCGTGTGTTCGTCCTGGACGATGCCCGATATCAGTCTTTCATTGAGCAGCTTGAAGCGCCTGTACAAAATGTTGAGGGGCGTCAACGCCTGATGGATGTGAAGCCAGAATGGAAATAAACGTCACGGCGCCGGCGTTGCTGACCGAAGGGCATGAGCTGCAGCCATTCGATTGCGGTAATGAGGTGTTAAATGATTGGCTACGTCGCCGGGCGATTAAAAATCAGTACCTCAACGCATCGCGCACATTCGTCATTTGTCTGGAGTCTACTCAGCGCGTAGTGGGTTACTATTCCATTGCAACTGGATCCGTGAGCCACGCTGACTTAGGGCGTAGCTTACGTCAGAATATGCCCGATCCTGTTCCGGTTGTTCTGTTGGGCCGTCTTGCTGTTGATGCCAGTACGCAAGGTCATAGTTATGGAAAATGGCTGCTTAATGATGCTGTACTGCGCATTTCCAACTTAGCCGATCAAGTGGGTATCAAAGCCATCATGGTACATGCTATTGATGGCAAGACCAGAGCGTTCTATGAATATTTTGGTTTCGTTCAGTCCCCAATAGCGGCAAATACGTTGTTCTACAAAATTTAAGCAACCGTATTGTTCCCGAATCGCCAGAATGCGTATTACTTGACCACTACAAATGAAAGTCCTGAAAGTCAAAACGGCTGGGTATAACCTCCTCTAAAATCTAATACAGGTTCAGCTCGTTAATAATGCACTCCGGTTCTTCCCGGAGAGGCATATTGTCTATGTCTAAAACCCCATCATTTTTATGTGGATCATCAGCCTGCAGGTCTGCAAACAGTGGCGTAAGATCCTGCTGTGCTTCGCCTCGTTCAGCCACCAACTCGAATGTTTTATTTTTTGCCTCGTCGTTGGTCAGGGCACTGACCAGGACCTGGGCGATTTGCTCTCGAGATATCACACCGTCTTCCGGCGTTCCCACATGGCGACGATCTCCCTGGAGCATCACGATTCTGTGCTCATCATCATTGTTGTAATCAAACCAGCCGGGCCTGACGATGGTATAGGGATGACCGCTGGCCCTGACCAGACGCTCGGCACGTCTTTTCCAGTCATGAACCTCAGTGCGCTGATTCCAGGTGCTGAGCCGTTCAGTCACGCCAATCGTGGTCATCAGGCTGATACGAACAGGTACACCCTTGAATATTCGTAAAATATTGCGTACTCCGCCGTAATCGATAGCGCGGGCACCAATTCGACCCTGACCATCAGAACCGAGTGTGAAGATGATGGCATCAATATCTTTCGGTAATTCGGTGAGTGTTTCAGGCATTGAAACATCGCCGTAAAAAATATCCGTTCCCCGAGGAAGCAATTTTACTTTGCGTTTATTTCTGACCAGCGCCACGGGCTGATGACCCATTTCAATAGCGGTATTGACGACATGAAGACCAATACTTCCTGTCGCCCCGGCAACGAGTATTTTCATGATAAACCTTCTGATAATGCAGACTTATTTTCGATACAGCCAGAATATCAATTATCATTATTGTCAGTAATAGGGCTAAAATGATTGTGTCTATGAACACCCTTCATGAGTGTGCGATGAAGGGAATGCCTCCATAAGGAAATCGCCGATGCTCAAAGAAAACTTCAACGAACTGCAAATCTTTCTTGTGGTAGCGAGGGAGCGAAGTTTTACCAAAGCAGCGGGTAAACTGGGGGTTTCTCAGTCAGCACTCAGCCACGCAATGAAGGCCCTGGAGGAAAGGCTGAATATCCGCCTTCTGACCCGCACGACTCGAAGCGTTGCCCCTACAGAGGCCGGTGAGAGAATTATTGCCTGCCTTGAACCGCGTATTGCCGATCTTGAACAGGAGCTGGAATCGCTGGTTCAACTGAACGGTACTGCCTCCGGCAATATCCGTTTATCTGCCGGGGAGCATGCCGCGCGAAGTCTGGTCTGGCCGAAGCTAAAACCCTTCCTCAGGGAATATCCGGAAATTAATCTCGAGCTGGTGGTGGATAACGGCTTTGTCGATATTGTTGAGGGGCGTTTTGATGCCGGGATCCGACTGGGTGAAAGCGTGGATAAGGACATGGTTGCGGTAAGAATTGGGCCGGACATGAGAATGGCCGTAGTGGGAGCCCCATCCTATTTCGCTACAAACCCTGCACCTGAAACGCCGCACGAGCTACAAAATCATCGGTGTATCAATATGCGCCTGCCGACAGCCGGTGGGCTTTACCACTGGGAGTTTGAGAAGGAAGGGAAACCGTTACGGGTCAGAGTGGAAGGGCAGGTCACATTTAATCTGCAGGCAGAAAGGATTGATGCGGCGTTATCCGGTTTTGGCATCGCCTGTATACCTGAAGACAGGGTGCAGGATTATATCAAGTCAGGAGAGCTTATTCAGGTTTTGCAGGACTGGTGCCCATCTTTCCCCGGATATTACCTCTACTACCCGAGCCGTAAGCAGCATCCGCCGGCTTTTGCGCTGTTGATCGATGCACTTCGCTATTCAGAGTAACGGGCCCGCATTTTGCTGTGGACCCGTTTGGGCATTAACGGCCGACGCGTGCCTGGTGTTCAGGAGAGTAACGTTCGCCGACGACTTTAATCGTTTCAAGCGCCTGGGTTATCTGCTGTGAGTCATTCTGCGAAAGAATGATGTCGGCAGCCCCCAGGTTTTCTTCCAGCCGGTGCAGTTTAGTTGTGCCCGGGATAGGAACAATCCACGCCTTTTGTGCCAGCAGCCATGCCAGCGCGATTTGTGCAGACGTCACACTTTTCTCTGCCGCCAGTTCACCCAGCAATGAGACCAGCTTTTCATTGGCTTAATCAAGGGAAGACGTTGCGATGAGGATAAAAACGCGGGTAAAACCAAAACAGTGAAAGCGCTGATCGATTTTCTGATAGCCACAACGGTGTGATAAAAACCAGCAATCCACTGTTAAGTACAGAGCGGTGAATCTCGTGGACGTTTATGATGATCTCTGCGATTTATTAATTATGTTCATTATTGATATCACAATTGTGCTGTTGTGCGGAGAAAGTCGTTGTTGTTACCTTTATGAACGTTTTGACGAATAATCTTCGCATCAAAATGGCACCAATTCATTAATTGGCGCGTCTCTTGCCAGATAACTGCACGCGCTAACCAGAGGCTTTACTGATTCTGAAATTGAAAAAGGGCGTTGTTATTAACAATCGTTAACAGGCGATACGGCTTCATCTGTCATAATTATCTGATTGCATATTAAAACAACGCCATTTTTCCGTCACGATATGAGGTAGTTATGAAAACGGTTGGTTATGCAGCGCACACTGATGACGCGAAACTGGTTCCTTATCATTTTGAGCGTCGCGATTTACGTGAAAACGATGTCGCCATTGAAATACTTTACTGCGGCGTCTGTCACTCAGACTTGCATACGGTCAATGGGGACTGGGGCCCGCAGTCTTATCCTTTGATCCCGGGCCACGAAATTGTGGGTGTCATCACGTCCGTGGGACCGCGCGTCAAAAAATATCATGTAGGCGACCATGTCGCCGTTGGCTGCATGGTGGATAGCTGTATGCACTGCGATCAGTGTGAGCATGGCGAAGAGCAATTCTGTCGTAACGGGATGACGCCTACCTATGGCGCACCGGACCGCTTGAGCGGTGAAGTCACTCAGGGTGGATACGCCAAACATATTGTCGTCCGCGAAGAGTTTGTACTGCGCGTACCGGAAAATATGGACCTGGCAAAGACCGCACCGATCCTTTGCGCTGGTATCACCACCTTCTCTCCGCTGCGTACCTGGAATGTGGGTTTGGGAAGTCGCGTTGGCGTGATCGGATTAGGTGGCCTGGGTCATATGGCGGTTAAGCTGGCCGTGGCGATGGGGGCCGAGGTGACCGTCATCAGCCGCAATAAGAACAAAGAGGAAGAGGCAAAAGCACTGGGTGCGAAAGGAATTCTGCCTTCTTCTGATCCACAGTCATTGCAGGATTCAGCCTGCGCATTCGATTTAATTATTGATACTGTGCCCGTTAAGCATGACCTGAATATCTATACCCCATTATTAGATATTGATGGCTCGTTAGTCATTGTCGGCCAGGTTGGTCTGATGGATGAACCGCTCACGGTACCTCTGATCATGGGACGCCGTCGCGTTGCGGGTTCGCTGATCGGCGGCATTGCGGAAACTCAGGAAGTCCTGGATTTCTGCGCGAAGCATGATATCTATCCTGAGTGCGAAATGATTAGTATCGATCAGATAAACGATGCTTTCACCCGCCTTGCACAGGGAGACATGGCCCACCGTTTCGTCATTGATATGGCCTCGCTGAGCGCAGAGTAAGCAGATACTGCAGGGGAGGAGAAAATAAGTGACTTACCTTCCCGGTTGACCACCGAAGGTTCACCCGAAGGAACGACAGCAAAAAAAGGGATATAACGATTTATGCCCCATGGGGAAATCTGGCTATTTTTTATAAATCCCATAGTTATGTGTCTGGCTTAATTAAACTGGGGCAATTAGATGAGCCTGACGCATTGCCCGTCCCCCCTGATGCCTACAGCGCCAGATTTGAACTGATGACAGAATAATCGTCACTCGGCGGGAGAACATGAATGATAAACAGGGCATTCCTGGCGATTGTTTCTCTGTTATTGATGAGCGGATGCGTTTCCCAAACCACGCAAAACAGGAGTTTGAAAATGACACCAGAAGATACACATGGTGCTGTCGCTCAAGTCGCGCCCGCTATGGCTGCGTATGCTGAACGATTTATTGAAAAGGATCTCTGGAATCGTCCGGAGTTGTCGCGTCGCGACCGCAGCCTTGTCACAGTTGCTGCACTCATCAGCCGCAATGATACGGCTGAGCTTCCGCACTACCTTAACGTGGCGCTGGATAGCGGCGTTAAGCCTGCTGAAATCTCTGAAGTAATTAGCCATCTGGCATTTTATGCTGGCTGGCCAAATGCCACCTCTGCGGCGCTGGTTGCCCGCAACGTCTTTGCGCAACGCCATATCGATACGGCGTCATTGTCAGGGGATAAAGTGGATTTCCTGCCTCTTGATAAAGCGTCGGAAAACCAACGTGCCACGATGGTTGAGTTAAACTTTGGCAAGGTATCACCAGGTGTAGTGAAATACACCACGGATGCGCTATTCCTTGACCTGTGGCTGCGGCCGGGTCTGGCACCACGGGACCGAAGTTTGATAACCGTCAGCGCACTGGTTACCGCCGGACAAGTGGCGCAAGTGCCGTATCATCTTAATCGGGCGATGGATAATGGTTTGACCCAGACTCAGGCCTCAGAGGTCTTGACACAGCTGGCCTTTGTGGCGGGCTGGCCAAACATTTTCTCGGCATTACCCGTATTTAAAGAGGTATTTACAGGCAGAGATCACGACTGACGGATGACGATGAGCAAAAGCCAGGACCTGAACAGGTGCTGGCTTTATTCTCCCTGGAGTCATATGTCGTTAATCCTGCCAGGGAATACTCAGGGATGTTTGTAGTGGCGCAGCGCGTCAATAACGAGCTGGAAAGCTTTCGAGTGATTTCTGTTTTCCGGGTAGTAAATGTAATAACCATCCCAGTAAGGACACCAGTCTTCAAGGACGCTAATCAGTTCGCCGTGGGCGAGCTGTTTCTCAGCGATATCACGGGGAACATATGCCAGTCCGTATCCTTCTATGGCAGCCTGTAGATTCTGATAGATACGGCTAAACACAAGCTGACCGCTAACTTTGACGTTCAGGCTCTTACCCTCTTTTTCGAACTCCCAGACATACAAATTACCGTGAGTTGGAAACCGAAGGTTGATGCAGTTGTGATCAATAAGATCGTTAGGATGCTGCGGGTAAGGGTGACGGGAAAAATAGTCAGGAGAACCCACGACGGCAAAGCGTACATCCGGGCCGATACGCACTGAGATCATGCCATTAGATATTTGCTCTCCGAGCCGCGTTCCTGCATCAAAGCGGCCGGAGACAATATCCGTCAGCGCATAGTCATCAATCAGCTCCAGAGTAATATCCGGGTATTCCTTGAGTAGCGGCTCAAGCTTGGGCCAGATAACAGAGCCGATCGCATAATCTGACGTTGATATACGTACCGTACCGGCGGCTTTACTGTTGAGGTCCTTCAGTGACTGTAATCGCCCCTGGATCCCATCGATATAAGGGCCGAGGTCATCCAACATGGATTGCCCTATATCGGTCAACGAAATACTGCGCGTGGTGCGGGTCAGAAGTTTCATCCCAAGACGGGATTCGAGGGTTCGAATGGTATGGCTGAGGGCTGATTGTGAAACGCCTAAATGCGCCGCTGCTTTGGTAAAGCTCTTTTCACGCGCGACGACTATAAACGCCATTAAATCATTAAGGTTTTCCCGTGCCAACCTGTGCCCCTTACTGCCAAAAGAGAGTGAAGGGGTAGTGTAGCGTAATGCATAGCGAAGGGGCACTTAATGGATGGGCAATTTACTGATTTTAACCGGGTCGGCTTCAGAGGGCGTAATTTATGAAAATCGTGCATAAGTCATATCAGATTTCGCGCCTTACTCATGTCTGTCTTTTTATTCTAGAATGATTGATTAGGTATAACAGAGGAATTCAATAGTGGATTATTCATTATTAAACAACAACCTGAAAATGCCGATGGCTGGCTTTGGTGTTTTTCAGGTAACAGATAAAGAAGAATGTAAACAGTCTGTATTGACTGCTATTCGTGCTGGCTATCGCCTTATCGATACCGCAGCAGTTTACGGTAATGAAGATGCCGTTGGTGACGCAGTGCGCGAGGCCATTGCCGAAGGGTTATGTAGCCGCGCAGAGCTATTTATTACCTCAAAACTGTGGGTACAAGACATGGCCAATTACGATATGGCCAAAGCAGGGATTGAAGCGTCGTTAGAAAAATCTGGGCTGGAATATTTTGACCTTTATTTACTGCATCAGGCCATGCGTGATTATTTCAGCGCGTGGCGTGCACTGGAAGATGCCTATGATGCCGGTAAGCTTAAGGCAATTGGGGTGTCCAATTTCTATGCTCATGTATTAGCAAACTTCTGCGAAACCGTCAGAATCAAGCCAATGGTAAATCAGGTTGAATTGCATCCTTACTTTGCTCAGCCTGCTGCACTTGAAACTATGAAGTATTACAACGTTCAGCCGGAAGCATGGGCGCCCTTAGGTGGCGGAAGACATAAGCCCTATGAGAATGAAATGCTGCAACAAATTGCCGATGCTCACAAAAAAACGGTTGCTCAGGTTGTCCTGCGCTGGAATGTACAGCGTGGTGTCACTGTCATCCCTAAATCCACCCGTCAGGAACGTATTGAAGAGAACTTTGCCATCTGGGATTTCTCATTGACTGAGCGCGAAATGGCACAAATCAGCTCACTCGATTTAGGCTACGTTGGTGATGCTGTGAAACACTTTAATCCTGAATTTGTGCGTGGCTGTCTTGGTGTAAAAATTCACGATCGTTAATGCTGATATTAGTATTGAGCCTTCAATAATGAAGGCTCAATACGACTTCTTTCTATTGCAGATTTTTCTCTTTCAAAAACTGACTCACCAAATCAGCAATCTGCACATTATTTAAATCAGAGAACGGGAAGTGGGTATTCCCTTTGATTCCCACTTCTGGCAGATGCGTCACTGTCACATCCCCGCCATGTTTGTTCACCACGTCACGCCACTCACGAGCCATTGCCAGACGTACGCGCCAGCTGTCCTGCGCGGGCATGGCGACAGGTTTATCCGGTATGTTATCGCCGTAAATAATCAGAATCGGGATTTTGGTCAGTGCCATAAACTGCGCCATTGGCACAGGCTCACCCTTCAGCGTGTCGAATGCGCTTGGCATAGGGGCAGGGAGTTCTTTTTCCGGGAAGACAAAGCTGCTGCCTGGCTCGAAGGCGACAATGGCTTTGACCTTGTCATTTTTCATCGCCGTGTACCAGCCTGGTCCGCCACCCTGAGAGTGGGTGAAGAGGATGGCGGGGCCGGATTTATCCACGACGGCGGACATCGCATCAGAGATGACATTGATATCAAACGGCCCGGTATTTGGGGTCATCTGACGGAAATACTGATTCAGTGCTTCTTTGTCGTGAGAGAACTGAACGCCTTTAAAATACTCTGGCCACACGCCAACGCGGAACTGGTTGAACCACATCTGTTCATCCGGTTTTGGCGTAACAGTACCTTCTACAGTCGTGCGACCGGCGCTGCCCCGGCGAGGCTGATCGACAAGATAAGTTGAGAACCCGCGACGCAGGAAGATGTTCTGGAACCCTTCGCGACCATCCGGGGTACTTTCCCAGGTACGGGAGAACTGACCTGCGCCGTGCAGCATGACGATAGGGTATTTATGCGGATTTTCCGGAATTTGGTAGAACACAGATGCATGATCGCCATGATAGGTTTGGCCAGCAGAATCCAGCGGCTTTTTCGCGTCAAATGTTCCAGGCGCGGTGATGATAGTGCCACCTGCAGAAAAGCTTCCCTGTTCCTGAATGACCAGCGGCTCGGCATAGACCGACTGAGCCACCAGGCCACCCGCCATGATGCAGATGGCCAGCGTTTTTAAGATTGTCTTCAATATTACATCCTCTGTTATGTTTGCCGTTCAATCATATCTGAGTTGTCAGCGTTAATTATTTAGCACCCCTGATTGCCCTTATTTGGCAGACTCATGAATGCGGACGATTAACTGCGTATCGTCTCTAACCAACTTAACTTATTTGCTATCGAGCGCCTGCTGTAGCACCTTTTCAGCTCGCGTGGCTGCATCACTTTCGCCATGTTCACGCAGCACCAGTGCCAGTTGGCGCAACTGCGCTGCCGTCAGGCCGACCCGCATGCTGGCTCGCGTATGCGACAGCAGCTGTGATTCCACGCCCGGCGTGGCGGCTAATGCGCCAACCGTTGCCAGCTCGCGGCTTTGCCAGTCGAGGTTATCGCGGGCGAAAATATCGCCAAACAGATGCGTTTGCAGGAACTGGTTAATCACTGGGGCAAAATCAAACAGCGGGCCCTGGACAGGAGCGCCTGAGATTTTTGTCTGGTTTGCTGTACCGACACGGCGAAGTTCATCCCCGACAGGGATCGGAGCAACGGGTTCTTTACCCTCAACGTCTTTGATACCACGTTGTTTACGTGCTTCGACGACCTTCATCAGTTCGCTAAGTGCATTCAGGCTACGGGGGAATCCCGTATAGGCATAAAGCTGGATGAGAATCTCTTTGGTTTCGTTTATCGTGAGCCCGGCGTCAAGCCCCTGATTCAGGGCTGTATTCAGCTTATCCAGACTGCTGGCCATCGATGCCGCAATCAACGGGATGGCCTGTTGGCTGGCTGACAGCGTATCTGAAACCGTTTGTTCGTGGTTCATTTCTGAGGCTCCTTTGTTGCCGGGCGCAGCATGCGCTGCGAGACCAAAACCAAAGGTCAGCAGTACCGCTGCCGTTAATGCCTTAATGGGCGTGGTATTGTTCATCTGTCACTTTCTCCATCCAGTTAACGCTTTTGCCATCCACAATCCCGGTTATCGCCAGATGCGTCATCGCGCTGCCGGGTGCCGCCCCGTGCCAGTGTTTAACTCCCTCCGGGCAAGAGACAACATCACCGGCGCGGATAACCTGCACCGGCTGGCCTTCTTGTTGGGTGAGCCCCACACCCGAGGTCACAATCAGCCGCTGGCCTGCCGGATGCGTATGCCAGGCGGAACGCGCACCGGGTTCAAACGTGACATAAGCCCCGGAAACAGGGATGTCGTTATCCGGTTTGAAGAGAGGATCAACCCTGACGCGCCCGGTAAAGTTATCGGCTGGCCCGAACACCGCATTCTGACTTCCTGCGGGGGCGATATGGACAGCGGGATTTTGCTCCGCTGCCCAGGATGAAAATGTGAAGAGGGGCAGTAACAGCCCGAGGTAACGTAAATGTCTAATCATACAAAGCGTCCTTATCAATGAAGAGGGGATTGCCTGCGATGATTTTATCGAGAGTATGATGACGTCAGACTGACGCCCCCCTGACAATTCTGTCAGTTAACCCTGGTCCCGGTTCAGCGTCGGATTGAGCATTGCCTGCCGCTTTATCCGCTTGTATCGCAAAGGTGAGGCCAAAAGTATTGAGGCCACTTTCGCTCCGGGCAAAGGCATCTCCCCGGTGCATAATGGCGACGGCGCGTACAATTGACAGGCCCAGCCCATGATGGGTATCACTTCTGGGCCGGGAGGTGTCAACGCGATAAAAGCGCTCGAAAAGCCGGTTTAAGTGCTCTGGTGCTATCGGATCGCCTGGGTTTGAAACTTCAACACAGGCCTGATGACATTTTTCGCTTAAGCGCACCGTAACCGTGCTGTTGGAGGGGGAGTGTCTTGCGCTGTTTTCCAGTAAATTAGCCAGTGAGCGGTGGAACAGCCGCCGGTCGATATGCGCGGTGACGTCCCCCTCCACATCCAGAGAAAGCTGTTTTTCCGCAAATGAGGGTTCAACATACTCCGCTGTTTTCAGGGTTTCTTCTCGCAGAGACACCTGGGTAAGCTGGGAAGCATGTTCACCCGCGTGAGCATGAGACAGGAACAGCATGTCGTTAACGATAGACGTCATGCGTTCCAGTTCTTCCAGATTAGAGCCCAATAACTCTTCCAGTTCATCCTGCGAGCGTCGGCGTGATAGCCCTAACTGCGTCTGACCAATCAGATTAGTCAGTGGGGTACGGAGTTCATGTGCAACATCGGCATTAAAGCTTTCGAGCTGCCGCCAGGCGATTTCCTGACGCGCTAACACGCCATTAAATGATGATGCCAGTTGCTGTAGTTCTTCGGGCAATGCGCGGGTATTCAGGCGCTGACTATGGTCTCCCGGTGCGAGATGCTGGGCCTCTTTACTGAGTGCTTCAACGGGACGAAGACCTATCCTTGAAACGACGTATCCCAGTAAGGCGACAATCACGACGCCCAGTGCGGTAATGATTAGCAACGTCCGGGTGAAGGCATTCAGTGTGCCCATATATGGCGTAGAGTCGATTGCAACAATATAGCGCAGCTCAGGTCTGTCACCGTTGGCGGGGATCGTTTTCACTAACAGAAACAGTGAGCATGCGCCTTCCGATGCGCCCGGTACTTTATTAAAGCCCTCCTGCAAAGAAGACCACTTAACGCCCACCGGCGGTGTTCCCCCCATGCTAAAGCGCGGGTTATCGCTCACTATCCAGTAGCGAACGCGCTCACCTTCAGAATTGGTTAATACGGTAAATTTATTGGCAAGCGTTGACCAGCCGTCAGCCGACGTTCGTGCAGTGATCCACGGACTCATTAATGATTCGCGGAACAACAATTCGTTGTGCATCTGCTTTTGCAAAGAGTCATGCAAGGAGCTTCTGAGCAGGATACCGATAACGGACACAATCAGCAGCGCGGATAAGGCAAACATCAGCGCCAGGTGAACGGAGATGGAACGCTTAGGCATGCTTATCCCTTTCATTTATGCGGACCGGACTTCGAGGACATACCCCATACCACGAACGGTATGTAATAGCTTGACGTCGAATGGCGCATCCACTTTGGCTCTAAGGCGTTTAATGGCCACTTCAACCACGTTGGCGTCGCTGTCAAAATTCATGTCCCATATCTGCTCAGCTATCATCATCTTTGACAGAATCTCTCCCTGATGTCGGGCCAGAAGGCTCAACAGGGAAAACTCTTTCGCGGTCAGCTCCAGCCGTGTTCCGCCACGAAATACCCGGCGAGCCAGCAGGTCGAGATGCAGATCGTGAATTTGCAGTTGAGTGATGTCTGCGCCATCCGTAGCGCGGCGACGCACTAGCGCCTGAATGCGCGCCACCAGTTCAATAAGCGAAAAGGGCTTGGGCAGATAATCATCCGCGCCAAGACGAAGCCCTTTGACGCGTTCATCGACCGAGCCGCGTGCCGAGAGCATCAGCACCGGCGTCTGTTTGGCTGCTCGCACACCCTCAAGTACCCGGTAGCCATCTATCCCCGGCAGCATCACATCCAGTATTATCGCGTCGTAGTCGAACTCTAGCGCGTAATGAAGACCTTCCGCGCCATCTGCAGAGACATCTACCGTAAATCCAGACTCGCTCAACGCACGGTTGAGATAGGTTGACGTTTTTTCTTCATCTTCGACTAACAACAGGCGCATAACGGGACTTCCTCTTAACTTTTCATCGGTGCTTCAACATCGGAATAAACCTGCACGGCATCCGGCAGACGTTGCCCCTGGATAGTGATGGCGTCCAGTGAGCGGGTGAGTTCGGTCATCTCGGCGAGAGTCAGCGACACGCTGGTAGCCGCTGTGTTTTGCAGCATATGGTCTTTATTGGTGGTGCCAGGGATGGGAACAATCCAGGGTTTACGCGCCAGGAGCCATGACAGCGCAATTTGTCCCGGGGCGGCATTTTTTCTTATTGCCCAGGATTTCAGTAGTTTAACCAGCTGTAAGTTGTGTGGCAGATTTTCAGGCGAGAAGCGCGTTTCTGTCGCACGAAAATCACCGGTAGCAAACCGGGTATTCTCATCAATCCAGCCCGTTAAAAACTGCACGCCGAGTGGGCTCCATGGCACAAAGCCAATGCCCAGCTCTTCACACACCGGAAGGACCTGCTTTTCAGGGCCGCGCCAGAGCATGGAGTATTCACTTTGTACGGCGGTCACGGGTAATGCTGCATGGGCGCGTCTCAACGTGTTGATGCCCATTTCAGACAGCCCCCAGTGCAGGACTTTCCCTTGAACCATTAAATCTTTCACCGCGCCGGCGACATCTTCGATTGGGATCTGCGGATCAACACGGTGTTGATACAGTAAGTCGATACGATCGGTACGCAGGCGTTTGAGCATGTTCTCGACGACTTGCTTTATATGCTCCGGCCTGCTGTTAAGGCCCGGCAGACGCTTACCCGTTTGTTGGTCAATGTTCCAGCCAAACTTAGTGGCGATAACGATTTTATCCCTGAACGGGGCGACGCCTTCACCGAGAATTTTTTCAACTTCAAACGGGCCGTAGGCTTCAGCGGCGTCGAAGAACGTGACTCCTTCATCAAATGCCCGGTGGATGATATTGATCATCTCGGGACGCCAGGGTGCAGAGGTGTCGTATTTGCGACTCATGTTCTGCACGCCCAGACCGATGGCTGAGACTTCCAGTTGCCCGAGTTTACGTTTGCTGGGTGGAGCAGGGCGTTGGCGGGTTTGTCTGGATGAATCTACCTGAGATGATTGGCTCGCCGCTGATACGTGCGGAATCAGCGAAGCGGCGGCAATGCCCGCTCCGGCGGCTAATAGCTTGCGTCGCTCTGGCATTGTTGGGTCATTCTGGCTTTTCATTGATCGCTCCTTTTCTCAGAAAATTGAACGTGAATCTCATTTAAGCGAGACCATTCTGCCTTCTGATTGCCAACATAAAGCTGACGGTTACCTGACAGCGCTGTCAGAAACATTTATCCATCCCAGTCCGTTTCCTGACAAAAATGTTATTTTCCTGTCACGATGCTGACAGTCCTCTCCACCTAATCTGAGCCTGCAAATTCGATTCCGCGAGCCTGAATAACCAGGCCGACACTCATCGGGAGAGACCATGAAATTCACGCTTATCAGTGCAATGCTACTCACGGCAATGGCTGGAGTGACCTCAGTCAATGCGGCTGATTACAAAAAAAATCCATTCACACTCGTTTATGACGGTGCCATTACTGAGAACGTCAAAGGCAAGGTCAACATTCACCCCGTGAAATACGATCTGCACGGCATCCAGATTGCTGCGAATGTTTATACCCCAGCTAACTACGATCCCGCCAAAAAATACCCTGCCGTGGTGGTCGCGCATCCTAATGGCGGCGTAAAAGAACAGGTCGCCGGGTTGTATGCCCAGCGTCTAGCCGAGCAGGGTTACATCACAATTACCGCCGACGCGGCGTATCAGGGCGCCAGCGGTGGGATGCCGCGCAGCGTGGATAAACCCGCTTATCGCATTGAGGATATCCACGGTATGGCTGACTACATCAGCCAGTATCCTGGTGTAGATACCGCCCGCCTTGGTCTGCTGGGTATTTGCGGTGGCGGCGGGTATTCACTTGTTGCGGCTGAAACTGACAAGCGGTTTAAATCGATAGCCACCATCAGCATGTTTAATTCAGGCCTTGTGCGCCGCAACGGTATGCAGGATTCACAGCTGGATACTATCCAGCAGCGTCTTCAGCAGGCTTCTGACGCTCGAGCTCAGGAAGCTGCCGGAGGCGAAGTGCTTTACTCCGGTGATGCCAACCTGACTGATGAACAGATTGCTAAATTACCTTTCGCCTTGTATCGCCAGGGCTACGAGTACTACTGGAAAACCCACGCGCACCCAAACTCCACGTTTAAATACACCACCAGTAGTCTTCTGGATTTGATGAGCTTTGACGTCACGGACCATATCAATCTCATTAATAAACCGCTGCTGATGATTGCCGGTACAAAAGCGGATACGCTCTATATGACTGAAGATGCGTTCGCGAAAGCCACCGGTACGAAGGACAAAGAACTCTTCCTGATCGATGGCGCTACCCATATCGAGACGTATTGGGTGCCCAAATACGTTGACCAGGCAATGCAAAAGTTAGACGTCTTCTTCGATAAGAATATTTAGTTAGCCTCTAATGAAGCCCCAGCCTTGCAGGCTGGGGTATGTCCATTAGCTGTCGCCACTTTCCGCTTGCGTGTTCACGCGATAGACCCAGATTAACGAAGTTGCGGCTAAAG
Organism: Citrobacter sp. TBCS-14; assembly: GCF_005280805.1. Taxonomy (NCBI): domain Bacteria; kingdom Pseudomonadati; phylum Pseudomonadota; class Gammaproteobacteria; order Enterobacterales; family Enterobacteriaceae; genus Citrobacter; species Citrobacter sp. TBCS-14. The sequence goes on along the minus strand of NZ_SZWM01000164.1, from coordinate 336,608 downwards.
ATAATTACGCTGCTTAAATAGGCGCTATGAGCTGAATTCATAAGAGTGGTGGATGTGGGTTGGGGCGGCAGTGTGGCTTGTGTGTGAAGTGATAAGTGATTTCAAATCATAGATGGACGGGAACGGCGGGAGTATATTTTCTTCTATGTTCGGCAGCTACCTTTTAATCTGGCAGAAACAGCGGGCGCTGTGTCAGACTAAAAAAAGCCCCGCGTCAATGCGGGGCTGATGTTTATTGCTTGTCTTTTTCTAGTGCATTACAAATGCGGAACAGAAATTCGTTATTTTTAAACGAAATCATTATCAGTTCAAATGAAATGCGAGTAATAACTAAAACAAGAATACTTAAACCACAGGCGCTAAAATTACCGTTAAATGCAAATATAACAGCAGCGATAATATAAATAATAGTTAATACCCAGTAAACGGCGACGAGTATTTTGGGTGTTATTAAAGTACCAAACGTTGCAAACTCTTTAAAAGCCATAATCAATCCCTTTGAAATATTAAAAGTGCAGTCATCATACACCTACGCACACTACCTATAGCAATTGTTTTTTAAAGCATCATGTCTAGTATATAAACACATTTAAATTGATTCGTTAATTAAATATGACGGCAATCAGCAACGGCAGGTTAAACCCTCACAAAGTAACACTGCAATTATTGTCACCGAATCCGGACTTGCCATCACCTTTGATGCCAAGACGAGCGAGGGTTACGAGCTGTCGCGCGACGTGGCGGAAGCGGCACTGGAGACAGGTTATAAAATTGCTGACGGTATCGTAACGAATCAGCCTGAAATCAGTTTCGAGGGCATCGTCACAAGCGTTTATCAGGCGGGGTCGTCAGGGCGTCGGGTGTGGGATTCTGTCGCCGCTGCAGCCGCCGTGGCGAATATGCAGGCGATATGAGATAGCGGGGAATTCTTTTCGGCGTACAATCAGTAAAAACAGTAACGTTTGCATATACAAAAAACGCGCCACCGGCGAAGAATAAATCCGGCGATGCAAGCGCGAGCGGGAAAGAATCATCGCGCAAAAAAAATCGACCGAAACTTTTTTACCTACAGGCGGGATCGGTATTTATCCGACATTCACACATGTTGACGTCCGAAAAAGTCGCACGCTCTGGCAGGGTCACTGATGGTCAGTAAATACATTCTGGAAAAGTTACACTGTCACTTTTTTGAGTTCTCGGCGGCGTCGTATACAAAAACAAACAGGTCAGGCGGCGGCACAGTTACACACGCGCAGGTCATGCCAGGTGCAACGCTAAAATATGAACCGATAACCGGTGAATTATGTCTGACCGCTGCCAGTGTAGGTGGCAAGTGTGAATGCAAAACGATTTCAGACGATAAATAATTTGCCTGCATTGCCATTCGGGTGTATCTGATGCAGGACGGCGACGAGATTGTCATTTTACTGTGTGCCGGTTTCAAGGACCGGCAAAATAACGACCTGGACGCCGCCGAAAAATATCGGGCTGATTATCTGAGGAGTAAAAAACATGGCCGCGCATGACATCGAAAAAATGTGGGAAAACCTGCTTAAAGAGGACATCGGGTCACGTGTTCAGATTATCCAGGAGATCCACGAGTTAATCCTGGCCGGTGAAATCGAAGTCGCAAAAGGAATGCTGCGCACGCTGATTAAGGTCACGTGCGGTTATCCAGCGATTTCAGACGAGGTCGGCAGGAATTCAAAATCAATTATGCGCATGTTGTCGCCGGATGTGGATCCGGGTGTCAAAGCGTTTATGGCTGTTGTCAGAGCTGCAGAGCGTCAGTCTGAGAAAGCAGCGGCCCAGGCAAAAATACATTAAGTCAGAAACCGTCACGACGAACCGGCCACAATGGCCAGTTTTTTTATGTCTGCGTGGTGTGCTGCGTGAAATCGTGTGCAGGATTACTGGTAAAAATCTGCAGAATTCACGCAACGTCACGACAGGGAAGGGATCAAACGGACAAGCACGATTCAGACTGCATTAGCACGTCTTTTTTACATGTTCTTTTGCATTTAACATAATATACATTATGCGCACCAATGTGAGATCAGACAGAATCCAGCACTTTATGGTCATCCTTGGTCTGGTTGTTGATAGACTCTGAACGCTATCTTGGCTTCACATACCTTCACTATCTTTGCTCGAATGCTGTCTCTCATTTTCATCCTTGGCCTTCAGAATTAACCAGTACAGAAATCTTTTGGATTCGATACAGAACATGCAGGGACAGCCGATGATTTGCCGGCAACGCTGGATGCGGAAACTCTTCCACTTTTTTCATACCAAGCCGTTTCATTAAGTGTTCTGAAGGTTTGTTGAGTACCGATGTAAACGATACGACTTCATCCAGCATCAGAACCGTAAAAGCATATTGCAGACAGGCTTCAGCGGCCTCCATGGCTAACCCTTGATGCCAGTACGTTTTGCTGAGACGCCAGCCAATTTCGGTACAGGGAGAAAATGGAAATTTATCAGGCTGCGGGTGCAGACCGACACAGCCAACAAATTCATGCGTTTCTTTGGATTCAACGGCCCAAAAACCCCAGCCGCGTTGTTCTATTCCGTCCCTGAATCTCTCTGCCAGACTGTCGCTCTCCTGTCTCGTCAACGGAGCCGGAAAGAAGCGCATCACATCCGGGTCTGCATTCAGATCGGCAAATGCTGCCATATCTGTTTTTCCCCACTGCCTTAAAATGAGCCTTGATGTTTCAATCATATTGCATTCCTTACCATTATGTTTACATCATCACTCAGCGTTATTCTACGTGCTAGACACTTTACTGCGCCCTTCCCGCTTCAGCAAATACAGCCATAATGTCGTACGCTTAACGTGAAGATTGAATACGATCTCATCTTACACAGGAGATAGCTACATGGCCGACTGGAACCCTGCACTTTATCTGCAATATGGCAGCGAACGCTCAAGACCCGCAGCAGAATTATTGAGCAGAGTAGCGTTAGAAAATGTTCGTTCAGTCGCCGATCTGGGGTGCGGTCCGGGAAATAGCACGTCATTACTGTATCAACGATGGCCTTCGGCCAACATAACAGGCGTGGACTCTTCGCCAAATATGCTCAACGAGGCGCGTGCAACCTTACCGAACTGTCATTTTGTTGAAACAGATATCAGCGAGTTCCGGGCGGAGCAACCTCTTGATCTGCTTTATGCGAATGCTTCATTACAGTGGGTACCCGATCACTACGAATTATTCCCATATCTTGTCTCGCAGTTACACCGTAACGGCGTACTTGCTGTGCAAATGCCGGATAACTGGCTGGAACCAACACATATTTTAATGCGTGAAGTCGCCTATGAGCAGGATTATCCCGATCGCGGTCGATCGGCTCTTCCCGGCGTGCATGCTTATTATGATATTTTGACTGAAGCGGGATGTGATGTTGATATTTGGCGCACGACCTATTACCACATTATGGATTCACATCAGTCGATTATCGACTGGGTCAGTGCGACAGGCTTACGTCCTTGGTTGCAAGATCTGAGCGAAAGTGAGCAACGAAAGTATCTGGCTCGATACCATGAACTTCTACAGGAGCAATATCCGCTGCAGGAAAATGGCAAAATCCTGCTGGCATTCCCACGCTTGTTTATTGTTGCCAGACGCGATTTTTAATCCCCTTATACTTGCATTGGCCTTTCATTGCAGAGGCTAATGTAGGTAAATAGAAATAGTATTTAGTTGGTATTATTTTATTTCGGAAAGTGACTATTCAACAATTACTCTTCGATGAATTTGATATTATCATAAATTGGGCACCCCGCTTTCCATGCTTCCAATTGTGTTGCATTATTACCAGTCGGCCTTGATAACATCCAACGGGCCATAAGCTGGTCCAGTTGATTGTTTGTTTTCACGTCCTTTCTGGTATTGCTGCTTTTTTCTGGTTTTCTTACCGATGTCGGGGACGTTGCTACCTTGAGAATTCGTACGGCAAGTTGACAACAACCGCCCTGTACTGGGATTTTACGCATTTCAAATGTGATATCATCATACCCATGTCGATGACAAATATAGCTAAGTATGCCACTGGAACGTCTCAAATCTATCTGAAACGCCTGGCTAACATCATCCCGAGTAAACTCAGTTTTACGCAGAAAACCCCACCAGGCTACCGCCCTGTAAAGCGACATATCACCAAGATGGCGGATCTCGTCTGGAATATGAAAATGACCATGGTGTTTTTGTTGGGACTGTTCACCTGCCCTATTTGACTGATTTATCATAAAATTAACCTGTTTATTCACTATTCATAAAGAGAGGATAAGCAACGTCAAATGCTTTATTGTAAAAAGCGGGAATGAAATATATCTCATGGGTTAATGCAGTGTTGATTTTAAGATGATCAATAAAGAGATATTAGCGATTCGACGAGCCATTACTTTTTTACATGATAGTACGCAGGAATCAATTGATCTTAACCACTGTCTTTTAGTTAGATGAAATAACCTTGTAACACGCCTGTCGGTATATTTTCACACCGTAAGATTATTATGCGATTTGTGAATTAACACTTTTGGTTAATACGTTTTCCGCGTGCGAATGGTAGTGGCGAAATAAACACCCCGCATCCTGATTTAGGATGCGGGGTGTTGTCAGAATAACACCTTCACACCGAACATTGCCTGAGAATCACTGTAACCACTGTCGCCAATTTGTTGACCTACGTTTCCCCAAAGGTGCAGACGCGTATTTACTTTCGCTTCAACACCTGCTCTGAGTTCAGCGATATTTTTTGCGCCATCAACGTCACCCTGTATTTCATTCATTGATATCGAATAATTTCGGGAATTATGTAGCCAGTTAGTTTCAATAAATGGCTGAAAAAGCCGTTCTTTTCCTTCATCGCGTTGGTTATAGCCTCGCAAATACGCTTTAACCCCCAACCGGCTTTGCAGATTCCCTTTGCCTTTATCTCGGATCACGGTGCCGTTTGCCTCCTGATGATCGTCAGACGATACGTCCATCCAGGTCAACTGAACCTGGGGTTGTAGCCAGTAACTCAGGCGTGCCGTCTCCTTCAACTTAAAGGCATATCCTGCTTCAAGCGAGGCGGTCACCCCCCGTGAACGATATTTCTCTGTCGCCAGTTGTTCACCGCGAACGGTGTTATCAAACCAGTTATAAAGCATCCAGCTGTCAAGATATCCCCCGCTTTTCTCCACATTGTTGGCATACCAGGTTGCGTACAATCCGGCGCTGTAACCTGATATCGAACCGTCAGCGCGGTAATGGCTGACGTCTGACCGCGTATTACTTTGGCTGTTTGCGTAGCCGAACATGACGCCCAGATGCCAGCGCTCAACCTCGTCTGAACTCCATTGTGCGACATCACCACCTATTTGCAGAACATAACGGTTACTTTGCGTCTTCAGCTGCCCGCTACTATCACGAAACCGGGTATGCCCACCGACGTTGCGTAACCACATGCTGGTCACGTCTGACTCACCCGTTATGGGGTCAATATAGTGACTTTCGCCCAGGCGATCGTGCAAACGTGTCGTAAACAGCGTATTTCCCGCCGATTTATTCGCAAGGTAGGCGCCTAATTCAGGGCGTAAAACCGAATCGTGAGATGCGGGTTCTTCTTGTTGGACAGGTAACACCGGTGTGTCGGGATCAATAGCCGGTTCTTCTGGGTCACGTATTGGTTCTTCTGGATCGCGTAACGGTTCTTCAGAAGGAGTCCACGTATTGGTCAAATACCAATGATTCGAATCAGGAATGAGTGCGGAGTCATCCGTATTATTTCCCCGCAGTAGTGCGTAATCATAGGCGCCCGCGGTCAAACGGCCAACTGCAACAAACTCACCACCTGACTCGCCGTCCACCCGCACTACCCGTGCACCATTGAGATTACTGACCGTCTGGCTGCCCAGTGCCTGCAAAGCGACACGAGTGGTCCCTGATGTATTCCCCATCACGTGAAGTTGGTTCACCACCGCTTTTTGTTGCACGGCATCTTCTGTTGTATTGAGGAAAAGAAGACCGTTGTTGCTGCTGTAATTACCGCTAACGGTCAGGATACTATTGGAACGTTTTAGTGCCTCGTCCGTTCCCGGCTGGCCAAAACTGAGCATACCGTCGAGCGACAGCGAGCGGATAGTCTGACTAAAACCATTCAGATCGACAGTCGCCGTCTCATCCACAGTGAAATCTGAGTTGCGGCTAAAGGCATCCGTGCTGCCAGCCCGCAGCGTACCGTTGCGTAGCGACGTGATGCCCGTGTAGGCATTATTTCCCGACAATAATGTCGTTCCCGGACCATTATGATTGACCTGACCACGTCCGGTTATATCTGCTGCGAGTGAAAAATCGTCACTGTTATGATTAAAATTCAGTTGAACAGTGCTGGTATTGTCGGCAGTATCGCCAAGATAGATCCACGGAACGTTAATGACGCCAGCGCGCTGCGCGACGTCCCCCTCTTCAGACCCTACGTTGACAATGCCTGTACTTCCCTTACCGACGCCTAACCATAAATATTTCCCGGATTTTACCGTGCCACCATTACTCACGGTTAGCACGCCGCGTGCATCATTGTTGCCGGTTCCGTATCCCCCTAGCAAAATCGGCTTAGCGACGTCCAGTAACGAATCCTCACCATCAACCCTGACGGCACCGTTACCAAACAAGTTATTGCGATCTGTTTTACCAACATAGCCGATATTCATGTGTTCGGTTGCGACCAGCTGCCCACCATTAAGAATATCGAGCTTACCAGTGTCCTGATCGCCCACCACGACCCAGTTCGTTTTAACAGTAGATCCCGTTCCGTCAATCATGACGCTGCCGTAGGCGCCGGCATAAAATTCGCCGATGCGGAGTTCATTAATTCCGCTTATTTGGCTGCCAAGCTCCACCAATAAGCGGCCACTGCCGCTGTTAGTCCCTAAAACGAGATCTCCCCCTCTCAGTATCCAGATTGCCCCATTGGTCAGGGTCACAATGCCGGCACTTCCCCGACCAATTGAGCCTGTAAGCGAAGAAATTTGGCGCCCATCAATGACCAACGCACCTGCAGAATCTTTACCAACAATCAGGCCACGAAAAGTATTCCAGACGTCGTCAGTATTTTCAGTATTTGATAACAGAACACTGGCGTTATTATTAATGATCGCATCACTGGTGGCATTGGCGGGTGTATACGGTTGGGCCGCCAATAATATGCGGCTGGCTTGCAGTGTAGTTTTACTTTTATTTTCCGTGCATAACGCGGCTGATTCACGTTCACATAGCCGTTCTTCTGCGATGGCGTCTACAGGTACCAGCAGACCTGTTGACGCTAACAGCAGTCCGGGAATAATCGCTAATCGGCCGGGGCGTTTTGCAGGCATTAGCTGAAAGTTTTTCATAGATAATCCTCCTGATTATCGTGCGTACATCCTTTTAAAGCGTCAGCAGGTTAATCCCCCTGATGACATGGATTTTTTATACGAACGCCATGATTACACTTTCAACGGTTTTATCGAGACAATGATCTATTCTGTGAATGGCCTTACGCTCCGCGGAGATAAATAAGCCTTCGTATTGACAATCACAGGTTGTCGTTCATTTAATGGTCTGTTTTATCTTTACACCGGGTATCGCATATGCGTGCCATCGCTTTTTTAAGATGTGCTTCTAGTGGCGAGGCTTGTCATCTGCTAGTGTCAGATAACGTTTCGCTGAAGAGAGTCGTCGTGTCTAAAATCTATTCTGGCGGTTGCCTGTGTGGTTCGGTACGCTTTACCGCAACGAATCCCAACAACTCACATTCCTGCTCCTGTGATATTTGCCGCAGACATACGGGTGCGCCCACCGTAGTGTGGATTGAATTTAACGCTGAAAACGTAGAATGGACGGGCATTGCGGGTCAACCTGCTACCTGGCGATCATCAGAAATATCCAGCCGAGCCTTTTGCCCACAGTGTGGTAGTTCCGTGGGCGCCATCGATGACGCCCCGATTATTGCCCTGTTAGCCGGGGGATTTGACGATCCCGATGATGAGAATCTGGCGCCACAGTTTCACTCTTTTTCCGATATGATGCCGGTATGGTGGCAAAAAGGACATGGCGAAAATTGATTCGGTTATGTCAGTTGATAGTGCTTATCGGGCATATGTTTAGCAGGTACAGTCGTTTCATCGTTCATTTGCAGCAAATCAATTTCAATCGCATTACAAATCGCATCCAGCGGCAAGTCGTTATTTTCCGTGCCGAACGGGTCTTCAAGCTCTTCTGCCAACGTGTCGAGAGAAATGAACGTATATGAAATCAGCACGGAAATGAACGGCGTCATATAGTGCAGATCGACCACCAATGCGAATGGCAGCATGATACAAAACAGATAGACCGTGCGATGCAGGATCAAGGTATAGGCAAATGGCACCGGTGTATTAGCAATCCGCTCACAACCTGCAAGTACCGCCGACATATCATTTAATCTATTGTTTAAACTGTGAAATAATATGTCAGATAGCTCGCCATTACGCCTGCGTACGGCTAACCACTCCCCCATCAACAGCAGAATACGGTTGGCCGGTGATTGGCAGGCAAAGACAGTTTGCAAATCTGAGGCACTAAGATATTTCGCTAATGGTTCCGCCTGCGGGTTACGACGCAGGGTCATGCGTAAACAGTGGGCAAAGGCGATTTGCAGACGTACAAACTGCCCCAGCTCGACGTCGTCCGGTAATGTGTTTTTTACCTCACGCAGTAACGAACGGGAGGCAATCATTAATTGTCCCCACAGGTGTCGAGCCTCAACGTAGCGCGAGTAACAGGCATTGTTGCGAAAGCCTAAAAAGATAGCAATAGCAACGCCCAGGATGCTGAATGGCGCCAGGGTAAATTTGATACCCAGCATCGTATACCATGGCAGCATGATGATAACGGCAATGGAAAGCAGAAAATTCAGCAGCAGGCGCGAGAAAATCTTCGATAACACTGAACCATGCCAGACGAATATCAGACGCAGCCAGTGTTGTTGAGGTCGAACAATCATAGTTATCTTCGGAAAATGTGAAAGCCGCGCCATTAAACGTGATCGCGATCAATGTTGCAAGCACCTCACCGCACTAAATCCCGCCTTTTTACCTGTCTGAACAAATGAGGCGCTACAGTCTCAGACGGTAACTGTATTTAAGAAGCACACTGTATGTTGTAACTAATAAACAGGTATAAAAAACCCGGCCTAAACCGGGTGATTATGTGACTATTTTAGCACAGTGGCTTCACGGCTTCGCGCATACCGTTGGACAGAATGGCGTCCAGATCGGCAGAAACCTGTTCAACCAGACCGGGAACCTGCGTCAGATCCTGCTCCCAATGCTCGTTGACCGCCAGTACCGAGTGGACCAACGCTTGCGTGCTTATTTGACGATCGTGGTGCTGACTCCATAGCAGCTGGAAGCGCTCAATCCAGTGGGCATCATCCTGAACAGGATAAGACTCACCGTTACGCTCGCCGCGATAGAAAGCAATCAACGCCGCCAGCGCAAACGTCAGACGCGCCGGCAATTGACCATTGGCCTGCTGCCCTGCCAGCAACTGCGGCAAAATACGCGTGCGGAATTTGGTCATTCCGTTCAGGGCAATCGACAACAGCTGATGCTTGATGTACGGGTTGCAGAAACGTCCGGTCACCGCGCTGGCGAATGATGCCAGCTCATCACGTGGTAAATCGAGCACCGGAATGATCTCTTCGTAAATGGCTTTTTCGACAAAAGCGCAAATCTCTGCGTCATTCATCGCCTCACCCACCGTGTCTAGCCCTGCCTGGTAGGCTACCGGTACCAGCGCGGTGTGCGCACCGTTAAGGATGGCAACTTTACGCTCTTTGTACGGCTTAATATCATCAACAATCAGTACATTCAGCGGATATTTGTCCAGACGCAGTTCAGTCGCTAATGACTTCGGCCCCTGAATCACAAACAGGTAGAAGTGCTCTGCAGTATCGAGGAATGCATCGTGATAACCCAGCTCGGCTTCCAGCGTGGCCACTTCGTCACGCGGGTAACCGGTAACGATGCGGTCCACCAGCGTAGAACAAAATGCGTTAGCCTTGTCCAGCCACTGCACGAACGCGTCCGGCAACGCCCACTCCTGCGCATAACGCAGCACCAGTTCACGCAGCGCATCGCCGTTGTAATCAATCAGTTCGCAAGGAATGATTATCCAGCCTTTATCCAGCGCGCCGTCAAAATGGCTGTAACGCTCAAACAGCAGGCGGGTCAACTTGGCCGGATAGCTTACCGCAGGCGCATCGTCGAACTTGTCGCCCGCGTGATAACTGATCCCGGCTTCCGTTGTATTGGAGAAAACAAAACGCATATCAGGGTTATGCGCCAGTTTCAGGAACTCATCGTATTCGCTATAGACGCTGATTTCACGGTTAACCGAGCGAATTAAACGCGCGTCGCTGACGGCCTCGCCCTTTTCATTCAGACCACGAATGATGGTGGTATAGAGACCATCCTGCGTGCTCAGTGATGGCGGAAATGTACTTTCGATAGGACGAACAATGACCACACCAGAATTCAGATCGGTATGTTCATTCAGTAAATCAACTTGCCAGTCAACAAAGGCGCGCAGGAAGTTTCCTTCACCAAACTGAATGATGCGTTCAGGATAGTGAGCACCGGGAAAATCGCGACGATTTAGTGTTTGCACAATGGGTTCCCTTTTTGATTAGTCATACAACCTGATTGAATTGGTCCAATAGGTTAGCAAACTTTAATACCTTGAAACCCTGTTTTGATCAATCCCTGGTAACAAATTACAATGATTTATAGAAAAGTGTGGTGCCCGTCAGCGTTCCGTCCGGCATTTGGGCGTAGTTGGGGATCATGCCCGCTTTTTGCCAGCCGCAATTGTGGTAGAACAACTCCGCAGCGCTACCGGTGGCCGTGTCGAGCACCAGCGTAGTTCTATGCTGTTGACGCGCACACGTTTCCAGCGCGTTCATCAATTCCCGGGCGATACCCGTTCGTCGTGCAGACGGATGTACCAGTAATTTGGCGACGTCGGCACGATGCGGTTGGTTTTCAGGTTGATCGACAATAAGCTGGACGGTTCCCACCAGGATACCCTGCGTGTTTTCAGCCGCCAGCACAATTCTCTCGCCACGGGCAACGCTTTGCGCAACGCCCGTCCAGAATGGCAGTGACTTATCGCGATTGAAGGGGTGTATAAAACTCACAGATGCGCCGTCATTCACGCACTGTTCAAGAACGTCACAAAGCTCGTCGATTCTCGACACAATTTGTTGTGCGCTCAGCACGATGCAGGGGGTACCAGTGGCCATTTTTTTCTCCTCAGATAGTCCCCATGATAGTGCGTTTAACTTTTTCGCAACACAAGGGGTCTTATCATAGGATTATGTTATCTATGGCTGGTTCATTTGCCGCACTAACCAGTGATAAATTACCGTGACAACGTAACGCTGCTGTTCTGCACTTAGCGCCTGCCCTTGAGGAATATCATGCCATTTTGCCAGGCAGCCGCGACAGCAGGTTGCCGTCGCATGCTGGGCAATAAATACCGGATGCCCGCGCATCGGCGTCTGCTTACCGTCGTTGGCCGGGAATGCAGGCGCCAGGCGTTTGGCAATAAAATCGGCGGCATGTTGCTCAATCACCGGCGCGCCTTTCTCCATACAATAGCGTCGTTCTTTGTCACCAAGGCGAAACCGTGAACGAAAGGTCGATTTCGCCAGTCGGGAAAACAGCGGTTCGAGCGAGTTCATCAGTAAACCGAACGCCCCATCTGTTGGGTTAACTGTTCCAGCACCGCAATACCTGCCAGTGAATTCCCTGCCGGATCCAGTTCCGGGCTCCAGACCGCTATCGCCATTTCATGCGGCACGATCGCCACGATACCACCCCCCACCCCGGATTTTGCCGGCAGCCCCACTCGCCACGCAAATTCACCGGCGTTCTGGTACATACCACTGGTCGCCATCAGCGCATTAATTTGTCGGGCCTGCATCGGCGTGACCACCGGTTCATTGAGATGAAAGGCATGCCCCTGATTAGCCAGAAAGACAAAGGTACGCGCCAGCTCCACGCAGCTCATTTTCAGCGCACAGTAGTGGAAATAGTTTTGCAGAACGGTGGCTACATCATGTTGAAAATTGCCAAAGGATTTCATCAGCCAGGCAATGGCCGCATTACGTGCCGAATGCTCAAACTCAGAGCGGGCAACTGTCGCATCATAGGCGATATCCGGCACACCGCTTAGCGCCCGTACGACTTCGAGCATGCGTTGACGTGGCGCACTCAGACGCCCCTGCAGCATGTCGCAAACCACTAGCGCCCCGGCATTAATAAACGGGTTGCGCGGTATTCCTTGCTCCATTTCCAGCTGTACCAGAGAGTTAAACGGATGTCCTGACGGATCTTTGCCTACTCGCTGCCAGATCTCATCTTCCTGATAATGACGCATCGCCACCACCAGACTGAGCACCTTCGAGATCGACTGAATTGAAAAACGTTCTTGCGCATCACCCGCCTGATAGTGCTGACCATCAACGGTACAAATGGCAATACCCAGTTTGGAACCATCAACGGAGGCTAATGCGGGGATGTAGTCAGCGACCTTCCCCTGACCAATCAGCGGGCGAACCTGCTGCACAATGGTTTCTAAGATTGAATTGTCCATGGCCCTGGCCACAACATGCTCCTTGCTCGCAGGTCTGAAAGGCCTGCGAGTATAACAGAGCTGAATACACCGCGTCAGGATGCAGATGATATGCGTGGACGGGTGTCCCGTGTGGAGACACCCCGAAGATTAGATACGGTTTTTCCAGACGGTCTGCACGTTACAAAACTCATGCAGGCCAAAGTGCGAAAGCTCCCGACCAAAACCGCTTTTCTTCACCCCGCCAAACGCAACGCGGGCATCACTGGCACTATAACCATTGATAAATACCCCGCCACATTCCAGGCGTGCAGCCATATTCTGCGCCAGCGTCTCATCAGCGGTGAAAATCGTTGCCGACAAGCCAAAATCACTCTCATTCGCCAGCACTAACGCATGCTCTGCGTTCTTCGCAACGGTAATTGCTGCTACCGGGCCGAACAATTCCTGGCGGAAAGCGGTCATCTCAGGTGTCACGTCACCAAGAACCGTGATGGCATAGTAGTTACCTTTTCCGGCAATTTTTTCGCCACCGAGTAACAACGTCGCCCCTTGAGCCAGCGAAGCCTCAACCTGCTGATGCAGTTCATCACGTAGATCAACGCGTGCCATTGGGCCGAGATCGTTTTCCTCATTCAGAGGATCGCCCATTTTTAGCGCACTGGCCGCCGCCACAAAACGCTGAGTAAATTCTGCCGCAATCCCTTCCTCAACAATAAAACGTTTCGCTGCCGCACAAACCTGCCCGGTATTCTGATAACGACCGGCGACTGCCGCCTTCACGGCCAGATCGAGGTCAGCATCGTTAAGGACAATGAACGGATCGGATCCACCCAGTTCAAGCACGCATTTCTTCAGCGCCGCCCCCGCCTGAGCACCAATTGCCGCCCCGGCTCGCACACTTCCCGTTACCGTAACGGCGGCAATACGCGGATCGTTGATTATCTGGCTAACGCCCGAGTTATCGGCATTCACCCAGCCATATACCCCTTGCGGGATACCGGCATCAGCAAACGCCTGCGCAATAATACCGGCACACCCGGTTACATTCGGTGCGTGCTTTAACAGGTAACCATTCCCGGCCAGTAAAATAGGCACTGCACCGCGCATGACCTGCCACAGCGGGAAGTTCCACGGCATAACGGCCAGAATAGTGCCCAGAGGACGATATTCGATCACCGCCTGGTTATTCTCCACCTGTGTTGGTTCAGGATTAAGCATCAAAGGTCCATGCTCTGCATACCAGTCACACAGCGCCGCGGATTTCGCCACTTCTGCACGAGCCTGTTTTATCGGTTTCCCCATTTCCCGTGAGATACACTGCGCCATCTCTTCCGCACGCTGGCGCAGAGCGTGCCCAACCTTGCGCAGCATCTGCGCCCGATGCGCCACGGTGGTGTGTTTCCATTCATTAAATCCACTGGCGGCCAGATCAAGCGCATGGGCAATCTCATCCCGACTAGCCCACGGCATCGCCGTTAACCTTTCGCCGTTCACAGGATTGACGGAAATCGCATGTGTTGCTGATGTGATGGTCATAGCTGTCTCTCTTTTTGCAGGGTATGGTCATATCATGAGCGTATTTACTCTTTCTGAAAAATGAATAATATTAACTACACCATTCACGAATAGAGAAAAATAATGGATCTGACGCAACTGGAAATGTTCAATGCGGTGGCGGAAACCGGCAGCATTACGCAGGCCGCCGCGAAGGTACATCGTGTGCCGTCCAATCTCACCACGCGTATTCGCCAGCTTGAAGCCGACCTTGGCGTCGATCTGTTTATTCGTGAAAACCAGCGCCTGCGACTTTCCCCGTCCGGGCACAATTTTTTGCGCTATAGCCAGCGGATCCTTGCCCTGGTAGAGGAAGCACGCATGGTCGTTGCTGGCGATGAGCCGCAGGGACTGTTCTCTCTCGGTTCGCTGGAAAGCACCGCTGCCGTACGCATTCCCGCGACGCTGGCTGAATATAATCGACGCTACCCTAAAATCCAGTTTGCGTTGGCTACCGGGCCTTCAGGCACCATGCTGGACGGTGTACTGGAGGGGACGCTGAGCGCCGCCTTTGTCGATGGCCCGATCACCCACCCGGGACTGGAAGGCATGCCGGTCTACCTTGAGGAGATGATGATCGTTACCCCTCACGGACACGCCCCCATACAGCGGGCCAGCGACGTCAACGGCTGCAGTATTTATGCCTTTCGCGCGAACTGCTCTTACCGCCGCCATTTTGAAAGCTGGTTTCACGCCGATCGCGCAATGCCGGGCACCATCCATGAAATGGAGTCGTATCACGGCATGCTCGCCTGCGTGATTGCCGGGGCGGGAATTGCGCTGATTCCGCGATCGATGCTGGAAAGTATGCCGGGACACCATCAAGTTAACGCCTGGCCGTTGAGTGAAAACTGGCGTTGGCTCAATACATGGCTGGTCTGGCGTCGGGGAGCGATGACGCGACAGCTGGAAGCATTTATTGAGGTGTTGAACCCCCAACTGGCGCAGAATGCAGATTAGTTGACGCCGGGTGACGCAAGCTCACCCGGCCCTCCTTTCCAGGCATCAGGCATAAAATGTGATTTGAATCACGAAATGATTGTATTTTCACCAGTAACCGTTTTAAGATCGTGACCTCACCTTTTCGCAGCTAATCCAATTTATTTGATATGACAACACACACTGTTTCCCGCAAGGTCGCGTGGCTACGGGTCGTTACGCTGGCTATTGCCGCTTTTATTTTCAATACCACGGAGTTTGTTCCCGTCGGTTTGCTCTCCGACATCGCGCAAAGCTTTAATATGCAAACAGCGCAGGTCGGGATCATGCTGACCATCTATGCCTGGGTCGTTGCCCTGATGTCACTGCCGTTTATGCTGCTTACCAGTCAGGTGGAGCGACGCAAACTTCTGATTTGCCTTTTCGCGCTGTTTATCGCCAGTCATGTGCTCTCTTTCCTGGCATGGAACTTTACCGTGCTGGTCATTAGCCGTATTGGTATTGCCTTCGCACACGCCATTTTCTGGTCGATTACCGCGTCATTAGCGATTCGCATGGCACCCGCCGGCAAACGTGCGCAGGCGTTGAGCCTGATTGCTACCGGGACCGCGCTGGCGATGGTGCTGGGTCTGCCTATTGGCCGTATCGTCGGCCAGTATTGTGGCTGGCGCACAACCTTCTTCGCTATCGGCGTCGCCGCATTAGTCACCTTGCTCTGTCTGATTAAACTGCTGCCAAAACTACCCAGTGAGCATTCAGGCTCGCTAAAAAGCCTGCCGCTGCTGTTTCGCCGCCCGGCGCTGATGAGCATTTATTTATTGACGGTCATTGTAGTCACCGCGCACTACACGGCTTACAGCTATATAGAACCCTTTGTTCAGACCGTTGCCGGACTGAGTGCCAATTTTGCGACCGTGTTGTTACTGGTTCTGGGTGCGGCGGGCATTATCGGCAGCCTCATCTTTGGCAAGCTGGGTAATCAGCATGCATCCGGGCTGATAAGTGCGGCAATCGCGTTACTGACGGTGTGCCTGGTGCTGCTATTACCAGCCGCTGACAGCGAGATGCACCTCGCCATACTGAGTATTTTCTGGGGTGTGGCCATTATGGTGATAGGTCTGGGGATGCAGGTGAAAGTGCTTGCGCTGGCACCCGATGCCACCGACGTCGCCATGGCGCTGTTTTCCGGGATCTTTAATCTGGGTATCGGCGCGGGCGCACTGGTGGGAAATCAGGTCAGTTTGCACTGGTCGATGTCCACAATCGGTTACATCGGTGCGATACCCGCACTGGCTGCGCTGATATGGTCCGTGATTATCTTTCGCAAGTGGCCGGTCGCGCAGGAAGAACAGCCTAACTAGCCATAAAAAAGGGGCCGGTAGACTATACCGGCCCCTTTTTTTAAGCGTAGGTTTTATGCGTAGGTTTTGATAATTTCCAGTACGCCATTAATAATAAACTGCACGCCCATACACACCAGCAAAAAGCCCATCAGACGGGAAATCGCTTCAATGCCCCCTTTGCCGACCAGACGCATAATTCCGCCTGAACTGCGCAGGCAGCCCCACAGAATGACCCCGATCACCGCAAAAATGATCGGTGGAGCGACCATAATAACCCAGTCCGGAAACTCAGAGCCTTGACGTACGGTCGAGGCCGAACTGATGATCATCGCAATGGTACCCGGACCGGCAGTACTGGGCATTGCCAGCGGCACGAAGGCAATATTGGCCGTCGGTTCGTCTACAAGTTCTTCTGACTTACTTCTCGCTTCCGGAGAGTCGTGCGCCTTCTGCTGCGGGAACAGCATCCGAAAGCCGATAAACGCAACGATTAACCCACCCGCAATACGCAATCCGGGAATCGAAATCCCGAAGGTATTCATCACCACCTGCCCGGCATAGTACGCCACCATCATGATGGCAAACACGTAGACAGACGCCATTAATGACTGACGGTTACGCTCTGCGCTGTTCATATTACCGGCAAGGCCGAGGAACAACGCCACGGTGGTTAACGGGTTCGCCAACGGTAACAGGACTACCAGTCCCAGACCTATGGCCTTAAACAAATCCATCATAATTCATCTTTCCTGTGCGTTAATCGTCAACGGCAAGTATACGGTGAAAACACCCGTTTAAGCCATTTTCGCGATGTAAGGATTCATTTTTCTCCTCTACGCATAAGCCTGTGAAATCAAAATATTGAAACGAACGTACGGTTAGCCAGGTGCTGACGTTTTAGCAAAACGTGGCATTTGCCGACCCATTCATTTGACTTATATTTGCCTAAGCAATAATATCAGCCGTGACTAACTACTTGCCAGGGCAACCATTGTGAAAAACACCAGTGATCTGTTCAACGAAATCATCCCACTGGGCCGTTTGATCTATATGGTTAATCAGAAAAAAGATCGTTTGCTAAACGACTACCTGTCACCGCTGGATATCACAGCATCGCAGTTTAAGGTGCTTTGCTCCATCCGCTGCGCGGTGTGCATCACCCCTGTTGAATTGAAAAAAGTGCTGTCTGTCGATCTTGGTGCGCTGACGCGTATGCTCGACAGACTGGCCTGTAAAGGCTGGATTGAAAGACTTCCTAATCCACATGACAAACGCGGCGTGCTGGTGAAACTGACCGAGCATGGCGCGACAATTTGTGAGCAGTGCCATCAATTAGTCGGGCAAGACCTGCACCAGGAACTAACAAAAAACTTAACGGCGGACGAAGTGGCAACACTTGAGCATTTGCTTAAGAAAATCCTGCCGTAAACAGAAAGAGGTATGACGATGTCCAGACGCAATACTGACACAATCACTATTCATAGCATTTTGGACTGGATCGAGAATAACCTTGAATCACCGCTGTCACTGGAAAAGGTGTCAGAGCGTTCAGGTTACTCCAAATGGCACCTGCAACGGATGTTTAAAAAAGAAACCGGCCATTCATTAGGTCAATACATCCGCAGCCGCAAAATGACTGAAATAGCGCAAAAATTAAAAGAAAGTAACGAACCGATCCTCTACCTGGCGGAGCGTTATGGCTTTGAGTCTCAGCAGACGCTGACCCGGACCTTCAAAAACTATTTTGATGTGCCACCCCATAAGTACCGTATGACAAATATGCACGGCGAATCCCGGTATTTGCATCCGCTGAATCAATGTAACTGCTAATCGCCTGATAAAGACGTAACCGAGGAAATCATGAAACTTCTGTCATCTGCAATGCTGGCCCTGCTGCTTGTTGTTTCGGGCCAGAGCATGGCGGAACAAACCGCGCAGCCCATAACACCCAATAATCGCGACGCAATAATTATGCCTCCTACGCAGGAACAGTTCCCGTTTGATTTTAATCATATGGGTGCCGGCAGCGACAAGTCCGACGAACTGGGTGTGCCTTATTACAACATGCGCAGTTTATAAGTCATGATGCCCCGCCACGGCGGGGCTACTGTTATCCCCTCGCCTGAGCGGTCCTGCGCAAACGAAAACCAAACACGTTGATGTACAGCCCCGCCATAATCAACAGCGCGCCGATAAGTTGCAGCCCACTTAGCGTTTCATCCAGTAACACTGCCGCACTCGCCAGCCCAACCACTGGCACGAGTAAAGACAGCGGGGCCACGCGCCAGGTCTCATAGCGTCCCAGCAACGTACCCCATATGCCGTATCCCACAATCGTCGCCACAAATGCCAGATAGACCAGTGAGAGAATAGTCGTCATATCAATAGCAATAAGGCTGTGTACGATGAGACCTGGGCCATCAAGGACGAGCGATGCCAGAAAGAACGGTAAAATAGGGATCAAGGCACTCCACACCACCAGCGACATCACTGGCGGGCGGGATTCATGTTGCATAATTTTCTTGTTGAAGATATTGCCGCAGGCCCAACTCAGCGCTGCCGCCAGCGTCAGCATAAAGCCGAGCATCGTCACGTGCTGTCCATTCAGGCTGGCTTCGATCAACACCAGCACGCCAAACACTGCCAGCGCGATGCCGACCCGTTGCTTGCCCTGTAAACGCTCACCAAAAGCGAATGCGCCCAGCACAATGGTGAAAAATGCCTGCGCCTGCAATACCAGTGACGCCAGTCCAGCGGGCATGCCAAATTTTATGGCGCTGAACAGAAACGCGAACTGGCCAAAGCTGATGGTCAGGCCATAACCGAGCAGCAATGAGAGAGGGATTTTCGGGCGGGCAACAAAGAAAATAGCCGGAAATGCCACCAGTAGGAAACGTAGCCCTGCCAGCATCAGCGGCGGCATATTGTGCAGGCCCACTTTGATGACGACAAAATTTAGCCCCCATACCACCACGACCAGTAGTGCTAACAACCCGTCTTTACGTGACATTCACCCGCCCCTGAAATTATTAAATTTTTGTAAACAAGTTAAAGTAGCGGAAATCGTTGCCGGGTAACAGATCATTAATACAGGTAGGTATAACTGGGCATTTTCAGACAACTTTTTGAGTGTACATCACACTTTTGCCGTGCTATTTCTGTCTGAAATTTAATAAAAACATAACAACATGCATTGTCGGGCAAGAAAATGAATACCACTCTGAGAAGATCCACCCTCGCTTTACTCGCCTCCTCACTATTACTGACGATTGGGCGGGGTGCCACGCTCCCGTTTATGACCATCTATCTCAACCGACAGTACGGCCTGAGCGTCGATCTGATTGGTTACGCCATGACGGTCGCCCTGACTATTGGCGTTATCTTCAGTCTGGGCTTCGGTATTCTGGCCGATAAGTTCGATAAAAAACGCTATATGCTGCTGGCGATTACCGGTTTTGCGTCTGGCTTTATCGCGATCCCTCTGGTGCATAATGTTATCGTAGTGGTGTTGCTTTTTGCCCTGATCAACTGCGCCTACTCCGTCTTTGCCACCGTGCTGAAAGCTTGGTTTGCCGATAACCTCTCTGCCACCAACAAGACCAAAATTTTCTCACTTAACTATACAGTACTCAACATTGGCTGGACCGTGGGTCCGCCGCTCGGCACGCTGCTGGTGATGCAAAGTATCAACCTGCCGTTCTGGCTGGCAGCGCTTTGCTCAGCCTTCCCGTTGGTATTTATCCAGACGTGGGTGAAACATTCAGAAGTGCCATCCGAGGGACTGAACGCATCCATCTGGTCCCCCTCGGTACTGCTGCGCGATAAAGCGTTATGCTGGTTTACCCTGTCAGCGTTTTTGGCCTCGTTTGTGGGCGGCGCATTTGCGTCCTGTATTTCTCAGTACGTGATGGTGGTTGCTGACGGTGATTTCGCAGAAAAAGTGGTGGCCGTGGTCCTGCCCGTCAACGCGGCAATGGTGGTTACATTGCAATATGTCGTCGGGCGCCGTCTTTCCAGCGCCAACATCCGCCCGTTAATGGCCGGCGGAACATTATTCTTTGTGCTGGGATTAGTGGGTTTTATTTTTTCCGGCAACAGTCTGCTAATGTGGGGCATTTCTGCAGCGTTTTTTACCATCGGCGAAATCATTTACGCACCGGGCGAATATATGCTTATCGACAACATTGCCCCCGCGGGGATGAAAGCGAGCTATTTCTCCGCCCAGTCACTGGGCTGGCTTGGCGCGGCATTTAACCCGTTAGTCAGCGGCGTTATTCTGACGACCCTGCCGTCATGGTCGCTGTTTGTGGTGCTGATGATTGCCATCATTCTGGCCTGGGCGCTGATGCTAAAAGGCATGCGAGCTAAACCCTGGGGCCAGCCTGTAGTCTGTTAATTTCTCTGGCGACAGAGCATGTGCTGCCCTGTCGCTTTTTCAGAAAACCCCGATATATTTTCCCTGCTCCGCATATTTTGACATCCTTATTTATTTTTCTCTGCCAATAACGCGATAACTTTACTATTCAGACGAAATAATTCACCTGGTTCAATCTTTGTTTAAGATTAAATTGCTAGTATAGTCCTTAACGAGGTGAAATTAAGGTAAGAGAGGAAACTCACAAATAAAGGAGCATAGACAATGCTGGGTAATATGAATGTTTTTATGGCCGTTCTGGGAATTATTTTATTTTCTGGTTTTCTGGCCGCCTACTTTAGCCACAGATGGGATGATTGATGAACGACGATAGTCCTGCACCGAACCGGCCCCTTGTAGCATCACTGCTCAAGGGGCCATTTTTTTGTCCTGAATGCCGACTACCTGAACGACAGGTAAAAAAAACCGCCGGATAAACCAGCGGTAAATGCTTGCATGGATAGATTTGTGTTTTGCTTTATACGCTATCAGGCAATTCCCTGCGCAGATAACGAATAGTCACCCAACGTATCATCAACAACCCCAATGAACGTTAAACGAAACCAAATCATCTCAACAAAATTCACGCTCAGGCTTGCGTCGTTACCCGCTCTTTGGCACCCACCCGTGTGATCTGCTCATGTTCATCCATAAACATGCAGCGATTCCTGCCAGTCTGCTTCCCTTCATACATGGCTCGGTCAGCACGCCCGAGAGCCGTGTCCAGCGTTTCGCCCTGACGAACTCGTGTGATCCCGGCCGTTACCGTAATATCAATCTCCCCCTGCGGGTAAGGGATCTTTTTTTGTTCAATGAGATGACACAGGCGCAAGCCCGCGAGAGATGCCTGCTCATCCGTTTTTGTTCTGATCAGAATGATGAACTCTTCGCCACCGTAGCGATACGCGATCTCATCATAACGAGTCCATGACAATAAATTTGATGCCAGATTGCGCAGTACGACGTCACCAACCAGATGGCCGTAGGTATCATTGACGTATTTAAAACGGTCGATATCCAGCAATAATAAATATAAATTAAGCGGTTGCGCGTCAAGTAACTGCTGATCAAAAGACTCATCCAGCATTCTTCGTCCAGGTAAACCGGTTAATACATCGATATTACTGCGGATAGTCAGTAAATGTATTTTATAATCCATCACCGCCGACGTAAAAGCCAGAAGCGCATCCTGAAAACTGTCGAAATGCCATGACTGACTGCGTTCTTCTACTATTACCGATAGCAAGTCCTTACCTAATAAATGCATTTTTTCATGGGCCGCATTTATCTTACTCAAATAACTGTAATCTGCGTCATCTTTGACCAGACGCGGGGTAAGCCACTGTCCGAATTGACAGGCACAGTGCGAATTCTTACCTGAAATATCCGCCTGAGTGACATCAGATGACACCACGCAGTGAAACATTTTGACTAGCCATTTATAGTGCGCATCAATCGAGTGATTCAACTCCATCAAGATTGAATCTATTTCTGCCGTTTTTCTCATCATCACGAATCCTTTCCCTGTGTGAGTATTGCTGATAGACAATAGTTTAGCGGCTATAAAGAAAATTTATGTAAATTTATTAATAGTAATTAATATGCCGCAGTCTCGGCCACCGATAATACGGTCAGATTGTAAGCTGACCGTATTATCCCGGCTACTGTTCTAATCCCCGGTTGCGCAGCATTGCATTAATTCCTGGTTCACGCCCACGCCATGCGGGATACAGACCATGCAAATCTGCACTATTACCGCGCGAGAGGATTGCCTCACGAAAATACTGGCCGTTTTCACGGGTTAATCCACCGTTTTCGACAAACCACTGATAGCCATCGTCGGCCAACATTTGCGTCCATAAATAGGCGTAATATCCCGCGGCATAGCCACCACCAAAAATATGAGCAAAATAAGTGCTGCGATAACGCGGCGGCACAGCAGAAATATTCAGCCCTTCCGCAGTCAGCGCACACGGCTCAAACTCCGCTACTGACAATATCCTCTCGCCGTTTTCCAACGCGTGCCAGTGCATATCCAGTAATGCGGCACTGAGCAACTCGGTCATATCGTAGCCCTTGTTAAACATGCTGGCCCGCTGCATCTTATCCTGCAGCGATTCTGGCATTCTTTCCCCGGTTTCAACATGGCGCGCGTAGCGGGCAAAGACCAGTGGATGACTCGCCCAGTGTTCATTAATTTGCGAAGGAAATTCAACGAAATCACGCGGGGTATTGGTTCCTGAGAGTGTGGCATAACGTTGACTGGCAAACAGGCCGTGCAGCGTGTGTCCAAACTCATGGAACAGCGTAATGACATCATCCCACAGCAGCAAGGGGGGCTGACCCTGGGCAGGTTTTTGGTAGTTACAGACGTTGTAAATCACCGGTCTGGTTTCGTTAAGCATCGATTGTTCAACAAAATTCCCCATCCATGCGCCACCGCTTTTTGATTCCCGGGCAAAGAAATCACCGTAGAACAACGCCAGCCCCGTGCCGTCGTGGTCAAAAATTTCCCATACCCGTACATCCGGGTGATATACAGGGATGTCGAAACGCTCGATAAACGTAATGCCATAGAGCTGGTTTGCCGTCCAGAACACACCATCGTTCAGCACCGTATCTAACGCAAAATAGGGTTTCAGCTGTGCCTCATCAAGAGCATATTTTTCACGGCGAACCTGTTCGGCATAATAGGCCCAGTCCCAGGCCTGCACGCTAAAATCGCCCTGCTCTTTATCTATGGCATTTTGGATTTCAGCCAGTTCATCATGGACTCTCCGACGCGCAGCCGGAACGATAGCGCGCATAAAAGTGAGCGCTGCTTCCGACGTTTTTGCCATTTGGTCGGCAATTTTCCACGCTGCATAATGAGCAAAACCAAGTAACTTCGCCTGCTGCATTCGGATTTCCGCCAGCCGCTGAACGATGGCGCGCGTATCGTTGGCATCATTATTTTCAGCCCGCGTCCATGCACGGGTAAACAGCGTCTCACGGGTCTGCCTGTCATGTAACGCGGCAAGCGCAGGCTGTTGTGTCGTGTTCAACAGCGGGATAACCCAATGGTCCTGAAGCCCTTTCTCCCTGGCAATTGCAGCCGCCATGGCTTTCTCTTCCGGGCTTAATCCATCCAGTTGATGGACATTATCCACCACCAGGGCACCTGATTTACTCGCCGCCAGCAGGCGCTGATTGAACTGGCTTGTCAGCGTGGCTGATTCGGTGTTCAGCAATTTGAGACGCGCTTTGTCTTCTTCATTCAATTGGGCACCAGCCAGTACAAAACGCTGATAGACGACCTCCAACAACCGTAAGGACTCTGCATCCAGTCCTAACACGGCACGCTGTCGCCAGACGGCCTCTACGCGCGCAAAAAGTGCCGCGTTAAGATAAATATCATTCGCCAGCGCCGCCAGCTCAGCGGAAAACGCTTCATCAAGACGCTGTAATTCATCGTTGGTATGCGCTGCCGTCATGGCAAAGAACACGCTGGTGACGCGTGTTAACAGTGCCCCGCTCTGCTCAAGTGCCAGCAGCGTATTAGCAAAATTTGCGGGCTGTGAATTTTGCACAATGGCGTCGATTTCGGCACGCTTTTGCCGAACACCTTCGTCAAACGCGGGACGGTAATGATGCACGTCTATGTGATCAAATGGCGGAGCCTGATAAGGCAAAGTGCTTTGACGTAAAAAAGGATTCGTTAACGACATCTTTCACTCCTGAAAACGATTTATTGACGTGGTATGGTAATAGCACATAAAAAGCGTTGAGGAACAGTGAGATGATCGTTTTAGTAACCGGAGCAACCGCAGGTTTTGGTGAGTGCATTACGCGTCGTTTTATTGAGAATGGGCATAAAGTTATTGCCACCGGACGCCGCCATGAGCGTCTGCAAGAGCTGAAAGACGAGCTGGGCGATAACCTGTATACCGCACAACTTGACGTACGTAACCGTGCCGCAATTGAAGAGATGCTGGCCGCCCTACCAGCCGAATGGCGCAACATAGATATTCTGGTCAACAACGCCGGTCTGGCGCTGGGTCTTGAACCGGCCCATAAGGCTAACGTTGACGACTGGGAAACCATGATCGACACCAACAACAAAGGGTTGATTTATATGACCCGTGCCGTCCTGCCGGGTATGGTCGAACGTAATCGTGGTCATATTATCAATATCGGTTCAACCGCCGGTAGCTGGCCCTATGCCGGAGGTAACGTTTATGGCGCAACAAAAGCGTTTGTTCGCCAGTTTAGCCTGAACTTACGTACCGACCTGCATGGCACTGCCGTGCGCGTGACCGATATTGAACCGGGCCTGGTTGGCGGTACGGAGTTCTCTAACGTGCGTTTCAAAGGCGACGATGATAAAGCCGTCAAAGCCTACGAAAACACCACCGCGCTGACGCCGGAAGATGTCACTGAAGCCGTGTGGTGGGTGGCGTCATTACCTGCGCATGTCAACATTAACACCCTTGAAATGATGCCTGTTGCACAGTCTTTTGCAGGCTTGAGCGTCCACCGGGGTTAATTTTTATACCCGGCCTTGTGCCGGGTATAGATACCACCGAATAAGTGATAAAGTATTCGGGTTAACTCTCTAAAAAGTAAGAATGAATGACCGTAGAAACGCAACTCAACCCTACACAGCCGGTAAATCAGCAGATTTATCGTATTCTTCGTCGCGACATCGTGCAGTGTCTGATTGCGCCCGGTACGCCGCTTTCGGAGAAAGAGGTTTCCGTCCGCTTTAATGTATCACGCCAGCCAGTACGCGAAGCATTCATCAAACTGGCTGAGAACGGCCTGATTCAGATCCGTCCTCAGCGTGGCAGTTACGTGAACAAGATTTCGCTGTCGCAGGTGCAAAATGGGTGTTTTGTTCGCCAGGCAATTGAATGCGCGGTTGCCCGTCGCGCCGCGTCGATGATCACTGACAACCAGTGTTATCAGCTCGAGCAGAATCTGCATCAGCAGCGCATCGCTATTGATCGTAAACAGCTTAACGATTTTTTCCTGCTGGACGATGAGTTTCATCAGAAGCTGGCGTTAATAGCGGATTGTCAGCTCGCCTGGGACACAGTGGAAAACATCAAGGCAACCATCGATCGCGTTCGCTATATGAGCCTCGATCACGTCTCCCCGCCGGAAATGCTCCTGCGTCAGCATCACGACATTTTTGCCGCGCTGGAAAAGCATGACAGCGATGCCGTTGAGCGCGCGATGATGTTGCACCTGCAGGAAATCGGTGAATCTGTTCAGCTGATTCGTCAGGAAAATAGCGACTGGTTTAGCGAAGATTAATCACTCCCTCACCTCGTTCCGGGGTGAGTTTATGCATCCCTTTATCTCCCCCTCTGAACCGCCAAAAAAAAGCTGTGATTTTGATCGAAAACAAAAAAATTCTTTAACGAGAAGCGTATTTATATTGCGCCCGTTACGTGGGTCTAAAAGCCCACGGGCTTTGACGGTAAGTTGGAGAGGAGAAACCACCATGAAAACATACGATCGTAACCGTAACGCAATCACCACCGGCAGCCGCGTCATGATCAGTGACACTGGCATTACTGGCCGCATCAAGGCTATTGATTCCGATGGCCTGACCGCAGAGCAAATTCGCCGCGGGAAAACAGTGGAAATCGAGGGTTGTGAAGGTAAATACGCCCCTCTGGAATTGATTCGTCTGGGTATGAACTGATTGGTGTGAGTGCCAGCAAATAACGCGCCATCTGGCTGGAGTATAAGCCGGATGGCGACATCAACGTTTTACGTCGTTACTTCAATTTCGCGGCATACTTCGCCACCGTCACCTTCGCCCCTTCCGCCAGTAACGCCAGATACGCTTCGGTAACGCGGGTTCTGAACAACTCAACCTGCGGCAGCTCACGACCAAAGATAGCATCGATTGCCAGCAGCGCCTGAACACGTTCTTCGCCCTCTTTACTGCTCTGCACCGCATTCTGGATAACCGGCAGTAACGGATCGCTAATCTCAATCGCGTCGCCCTTTTCATCCACGCCACCTACGTAGCGCATCCAACCCGCCACACCCAGCGCCAGCAGGTCGAAACGGCTGCCGTGCACAAGATGCCAGCGTACGGAATCGAGCATACGCTGCGGAAGTTTTTGGCTGCCGTCCATTGCTATCTGCCAGGTACGGTGACGCAGTGCCGGGTTGCTGTAACGTTCAATCAAACGATCGGCATACTGCTGTAAATCAACGCCTTTCACTTTCAGCGTCGGGGCCTGCTCCTGCAACATCAGCGCACGGGCGGCAACACGATAATTGTCGTCCCCCATACAGTCGTTAATGTGTTGGTATCCCGCCAGATAGCCGAGATAGGCGAGGAAAGAGTGGCTGCCGTTAAGCATACGCAGCTTCATCTCTTCGAACGGGATAACATCGGCCACCAGCTCAGCTCCTGCTTTTTCCCATTGTGGACGACCGGCAACAAAGTTGTCTTCAATTACCCACTGACGGAACGGTTCACACGCCACGCCCGCCGGATCGCGCACGCCGGTAAGCTGTTCAATTTTATCCAGCGTATCGGGCGTTACGGCAGGAACAATACGGTCAACCATGGTCGACGGGAACGTCACATGCTGTTCGATCCAGTCTGCCAGCCCGGCGTCCACCGCACGCGCGTACGCAGTAACCACGTTACGCATGACATGACCGTTTTCAGGCATGTTATCGCAGGACATCACGGTAAATGCGGCCAGACCGGCAGCTTTGCGGCGAGCAAGCGCTTCAACAATGACGCCCGGCGCAGATTTGGGCTGATGCGGATTTTGCAGATCGGCGGCGATCAGCGGGTTTTCCAGCATCAGTTGTCCAGTTGCCGGGGAGTGGCAGTATCCTTTCTCGGTAATAGTGAGAGAAACGATAGCCACCTGCGGTTCGCACAGGGCGGCAAAAACAGCCTCAAGACCATCAACCTGCGCATGCAGCGCGTTTTTGACAACGCCAACCACTCTCGCCGTCCAGGCATCGGCCGACATTTCCGCGACGGTATACAGATTATCCTGCTGTTTCAGGTCGGCAATCTGCTGCTCGCCGCCGATCAGGTTAACTTCGCAATATCCCCAGTCACTGTTGTGCTCGGCCGCCAGGATATCCGCGTAAACGCCCTGATGCGCACGGTGAAACGCACCAAACCCCAGATGAACAATACGTGGGACCAGTTTGCTACGATCGTAGTCAGGAAGTGCAGCCTTAGCTGCCAAGAGTTTGTTTTGCATGGTATGACCTACTTATCAATGAAATCAGGACTGTCTCAGAGTAACGCCTGTATGGTTGTATGTTTTGATTTGCATTAAACTTTTTACTATTGGTATGACATCATTTGAAGTTATGTGACAGCATGGCCGAATTCCCGACCATGCTGATTAGCGCATCAACTGACCTGAGTCGCACCGGCACGGATCTTCTCGGTTTTACTCACCTCAGCCGCATCTTCCAGAACACTCAGGTCACGATCTTTAACTTCAGGCATCAGGAGTGCTGAAACTAAACCGATCAGTGAGTAGATAATGACCATCACTAAAATAGGCCACCAGGACTGGGTCATGTTACAGAAAATACCGGCTAACACGGGACCAAAACCAACGGCCACTAATCCGCCAGCCTCTTTTGAAATGGCCATACGCGTAAATCGATTACGAGCACCGAACATTTCAGCCATGGTGATATTTTCGAGGGCAAATAACCCCAATACGGCAAAGTTATGGATAACAATCAGCGCGGTCATGATGACGCCAGGACTATACGAATTATCAACCACAATAGACAGCATTGGATAAGCCAGAATGATGGCTGATATATTCAGGATGATATAAGGCAAACGACGACCATATTTATCAGACAACCACCCCAGAAGCGGTATAGTAATAAATCCAATAACAGAACTTATCATCAACGCATCGGTGGGTATTGATTTATTAAATAACAACGTCTGTACCAGATAACCGGCAAGAAAGGTCTGAATTAAACCTGAGTTACCCGCCTGACCAAAGCGTAATCCGGTTGCCAACCAGAAAGATTTACTGCTGAACATCGCACCCAGCGAATTCTCTGAAGGGTCATTCAATGCAGGTGCATTTTCCCCATCATTTACTTTCTCAAATACCGGGCTTTCTTTGAGATTCATACGTAACCAGATGGCGAAAATCATCACCACCACACTAGCCAGGAACGGAATACGCCAGCCCCAGGCTAACAACTCTTCGCGATCAAGCGCGAAGAACATCACCGCCCAGATGGCTGTGGCGCTGAGCGTCCCGCAGTTTGTTCCCATCGCAACCAGGGAGGAAATAATGCCGCGTTTTCCTTTTGGCGCATACTCTGCAAGCATGGTTCCCGCGCCAGAAATTTCAGCACCGGCACCCAATCCCTGCACAATACGCAGCGTCACCAGCAACACTGGCGCAAAGATACCAATCTGCGCATAGGTCGGCAGCACGCCAATTAGCGTGGTACAAATCCCCATCATGGTGATTGTAATGAACAGCACCTTTTTACGCCCGATGCTGTCCCCCATCTTTCCAAATATAAATGCCCCAACGATACGAGCAATATAACCAGCTCCGTACGTGCCCATCGCTAAAATGAGCGCCATGGCGGCTGATTGTTCCGGGAAAAATATCTCATGGAATACCAGTGCGGCACCCAAAGAATATAACTGAAAATCCATAAATTCGAGCGCCGTGCCTAACCATCCTGAAACGGCGGCTCTCACCAGATCTTTCGTTGATCTTTCGTGTTTTTCTTGATTCATATTGGCTATCTCTAAGAGGTAAGATGCGTACCACTTACTCGCAGTAATTAATATTATTCAGCGAATGTGAGTAAAACTTTGCAGCAGTGCTGCTGGTCTTTCTCAAACAATTCGATTGCGTCTGTAACGTGGTGATAGTCAAAAGTGTGGGTAATCAATTTATTCGGGTCGATAAGCCCTTTAACCAACCAATCAATAACCACCGGGAATTTATTCGCGTTTAACCGTGATGAATAAATGGAAAGTTCTTTCCCGGTAATGCCCTGCTGTACAATCTGGCAAGGTTCGCTGGAGAATCCCATCAACACAATCCGTGCCGCCGGCGACGCCAGCGTAATAGCCTCCTGTAAAATAGATGGATGACAAGCTGCATCCACGATGATTGTGGGTTTTAACCCTTTTTCAGCCAGAAAATCCTGTAGCGATTGCTGACCATTATTTATGGTCCAGTCAGCACCACACTGTTTAGCCATTGCCAGACGTTCTTCAATCCTGTCGGCAATCACCACCGTTTTTACGTTATAAACACGTTTAAGTGCCTGAACGGTCGTCAGCCCCATCGGCCCCGCACCGTAAATCAGCGCAATGTCGTTTTCTGTGGGTTTAACTTGTCCGGTCACGTTTGCCGCAATAGTAAAAGGCTCAACCATAACGGCATGCTCATCTTTCACTGAGTCCGGGATCGGCCAGGCATTTTTTGCCGGTACAACAGCAAATTCACTGAAACCGCCATCACGATGGACGCCCAGCACCACCAACGACGTGCAGACGTTCGGTTTACCTATTGAGCAGGGGTAACAGTGTCCACAGCTGATCACGGGATCAACAGATACTCGCTCGCCTAAACGCGAACGATCAACACCCTCGCCTACCGCATCAATAATGCCAAAAAACTCGTGGCCGATGACGCGTGGATATTTTGCGAAGGGATTATGCCCACGATAGATATGACTATCGGAGCCACAAATTCCTGCCAGCTTAATCTTGACCCTGACTTCGCCCGACGCTGGAGTAGGAATTGCTCTTTCTTCAATCACCAGCGTATTCGCTTTTTCAATCACAATACTTTTCATAGCAAACCACTCCTTACCAGTTCCACAAAGTGCCATCTTCCAGGCGCGCGACGGGCAAATAGGCCGGATCGTACGGATATTTCGCCGCGAGTTTTTCGTCGAATTCAATACCCAGACCCGGTTTGTCACCAGGGTGCATATAGCCGTTATCGAACGTCCAGTTATGCGGGAAGACCTCCAGCATCTGCTCGGAATAACCCATATATTCTTGTACGCCGAAATTTGGCACCCACAGGTCAAAGTGCAGCGCAGCAGCCATGCAGACAGGTGACAAATCAGAAGGTCCGTGAGAGCCGGTGCGCACCTGGTACAGCGACGCAAAATCCGCAATGCGACGCATGCCGGTGATGCCGCCCGCATGGGTAATAGTGGTGCGGATGTAGTCGATCAGCTGTTCTTCGATCAGCTGTTTGCAATCCCAGATACTGTTGAAGACTTCCCCTACCGCAATCGGCGTCACCGTGTGCTGGCGAATCAGTCGGAAACATTCCTGGTTTTCAGCTGGCGTCGGATCTTCCATCCAGAACAAACGATACTGCTCAATGCTTTTGCCAAACCGCGCGGCTTCAATCGGCGTCAGGCGATGATGCATGTCGTGCAGCAGGTGTTCGTTGAAGCCGAATTTGTTACGCACGGCGTCAAATAACTGAGGGGTAAAATCAAGGTACTTTTCCGTCGACCACAACTGCTCTTCCGGCCACTGCCCTTTGGTCGCTGGCTCATAGGCCAGGCCTTTGCCTTTTGACATACCGTAGGTGGTTTTCATACCCGGCACGCCGCACTGGACGCGAATCGCTTTAAAGCCCATCTCCTGATGGCGCGCGTAATCTTCCAGCACATCGTCAATGGTACGGCCGGTGGTGTGGCAGTAAACCATCACGCCTTCGCGGGACGCGCCACCCAGCAGCTGATAAAGCGGCATATTCGCGGCTTTCGCTTTGATATCCCACAGCGCCATATCAACGGCAGATATCGCCGACATCGTGACCGGACCACGACGCCAGTACGCGCCTTTGTAGAAGAACTGCCAGATGTCTTCAATGCGGTGCGCGTCGCGGCCAATAAGTTGCGGACAGACATGGTCCTTCAGATAGGACGCAACGGATAACTCACGTCCGTTCAGCGTGGCATCACCTAACCCCGTGATCCCGTCCTCAGTGGTAATTTTTAGCGTGACGAAATTACGCCCTGGACAGGTGACAAAAACTTCAGCCCCTACAATCTTCATTCTCTATTCCTTACATCGCTGTGTCTGATGCAGGAAATTTACTCAACTGAGCTACTACCATACAAGTATAATGATCGTAAAATCGCTAGCTGATCACAAAAAAAGGCGCTATGCGCGCCCCCATCCAGCCACGATGATCAACATCCCGCACAGCGCGATCAACGCGCCAGACCAGTCGTACAGGCTCAGTTTTACACCATCAACAATGCGCAGCCACATCAGTGCGGTTACCACATACACGCCACCATACGCCGCGTATACGCGCCCGCTCGCGGTCGGGTGCAGCGTCAACAACCAGACAAACAAGGCCAGTGACACCCCTGCCGGAAGAAGCAACCAGGCCGTTGCGCCTCGCTTTAACCAGAGCCAGGGTAAAAAGCAGCCGATAATTTCGCACAGCGCGGTGATAAAAAAAAGTAATGTCGTTTTAAGCATGGACAGTATTCAGTGACGTTTGGTTTAAACATGATACGACAGAATGCGGGCAGTTTATCCATATCCGCCAGGCGGGTATGACCCGGAACAGGAATGGTGTAGAATTTAACCCTGTTTTATCGTTTTTTGCCTTTCTCATTAAAGGAATTCACCATGAACAACACACTGAGCAAGCGCCTGTGCCTGACGGCCATGTTGACGCTGGCGGCAGTTGTATACACCTCCTCCGCCTTTGCTGAAACCAGCAAACTGGTCATTGAGTCCGGCGACAGTGCCCAAAGTCGTCAACAGGCGGCGATGGAAAAGGAACAGTGGAACGACACGCGTCAGTTACGCCAGAAAGTAAATACGCGCACTGAGAAAGAGTGGGATAAAGCCGACGTGGCCTTTGACAGCCGCGATAAATGCGAGCAAAGCGCCAACATTAATGCCTACTGGGAACCGAACACCCTGCGCTGCCTTGACCGCCGCACCGGCCGTACCGTCGCGCCATAATTTTTATGCCCAATAAAGGAAATGGAAAGGATACGTTATGACAAGCGCCCTCAGTGTTAAGCTGCGCCCGCTGGAGCGTGAAGATTTACGATTTGTCCATCAGCTTGATAACAATGCCAGCGTGATGCGTTACTGGTTCGAAGAACCGTACGAAGCGTTCGTTGAGCTGTCGGACCTGTATGACAAGCATATTCATGACCAAAGCGAACGCCGCTTTGTGGTGGAGTGCAACGGTGAAAAAGCCGGTCTGGTGGAACTGGTGGAAATTAACCATGTACACCGCCGTGCCGAATTCCAGATCATTATTTCGCCAGATTTCCAGGGCAAAGGTCTCGCCACACGCGCGGCAAAACTGGCGATGGATTACGGTTTCACCGTACTCAATTTATATAAGCTGTATCTGATCGTTGATAAAGAGAATGAAAAAGCCATTCACATCTACCGCAAACTTGGTTTTATGGTGGAAGGCGAGTTGATTCACGAGTTCTTTATTAACGGACAGTACCGTAACACCATCCGCATGTGTATCTTCCAGCATCAGTATCTGGCGGAACATAAAACACCCGGTTCCAACCTGTTGCAGGCTACTGCACAGTAACGCGGTTAGTAGTAATCAATGGTGTTTTTAATCGTGTAATGGTGTTCAACTGCCGGCTTCACGCTATCATCAACGATGACAAGCTGGCAGTTGAGCGGATTCGCATGATCATCGTATTCACACGTTTGCGTGACGTTTCCCAACGAACGATCGTTCAATAGACTCTCTGCCGTATAATCCAGTTTTTTCAGCGGGTCGGCTGACGGTTTCGCATTAACACGTAACGTGTTGTCTTTACTGATGGTGGTTTTTCCCAGCGGATAGCCCTCCGCGTCGTACCGGTACTGCACCTGCATTTCTTTCCCTGTTCCTGAAACAACGAAGCCGTTATCATCTGTGTCCCACACCACCCCGGCAGCAGGTAATTCCGCCAACTGGCATTTCCCCTGTAAACGGATCTTTTTTTCCAGCGTCTCGGCGTCCAGGTAATAGTTAGCATCCAGCACTAACGCCATTCCGCTGTTGCTCTCAATATCGTGTAATTCCAGCGTATCAAAACAGCCTTCCTGCGAGAGAGTGCCACGCACACGCTTGGCCACTTCACCTTTCTCATTCAGCAGTGTCTGGCTGAAATCTTTTACCGGACCACGCAGCGGATCAAACTCGAATTCATTGGAAAAACTGGCCATTTCCGGCGTGAAGGAAACCAACGCCTTGCCGTTATCACAGCCGCTCAACACGACGCACAGGAAACCTAACAAGGTCTGTTTCTTCACATTTTTCACCGGCATAAAGAGATTATTCTCAATCATATTAGCAAATACAGTTATTTACACCAGAAATGCTAATCTTAATAAATGTCTGTCATGAAAGGAGTTGGTGATGAAATTCTCTACAGGAATTGTCACAAGTTTGCTTATCCTCGCCTCCCCATAGGTTCTGGCGGCACCTGAATCGTGCGAGAGAGTCAGGAGCGATATTGAGCAGCGTATTATTAATAATGGCGTTGCACAAGACAGCTTCACCTTAAGTATCGTGCCAAACGACCAGGCCGATCGACCGGATTCTCTGGTCGTGGGACATTGTGCCAACGACACGCATAAAATCCTTTACGCGCGTACCAGCAGCGGCAACGCCCCCGCCAATAGTACGCCATCTCAGGACGGTCACCCCGCCGAACCGCAATAAACCTGCCCTCCGTTCGCGGAGGGTTACGCTTAATTTGATATGCATTAATAAGCCCTACCCCAGAATAGGTAAACTCAGCCCATCATTAGCATGCTATTAATTTCGTTGTGACACGTAATATATAGCGATAACTATAATGGAGTGGGTTATGTCTGAAGTTGACCAA
Source organism: Citrobacter sp. TBCS-14 (assembly GCF_005280805.1). NCBI lineage: Bacteria > Pseudomonadati > Pseudomonadota > Gammaproteobacteria > Enterobacterales > Enterobacteriaceae > Citrobacter > Citrobacter sp. TBCS-14. The sequence goes on along the minus strand of NZ_SZWM01000164.1, from coordinate 301,815 downwards.
TATGGAGGTATTAGCCGCAGGACGTTAGTGAAGTCCTCGGCTATCGGTACACTCGCGCTTGCCGCAGGAGGCGTGTCACTGCCTTTCGGGATGCGTACCGCTGCCGCTGCGGTACAGCAATCAATCTCGCCGGTTGAAGAAAAAATCGTCTGGGGCGCATGCTCAGTTAACTGCGGCAGTCGCTGTGCTTTGCAGTTACATGTCAAAGATGACGAAGTTTGTTGGGTAGACACCGACAATACCGGCGATGACATCTATGGTAATCACCAGGTCCGCGCCTGCCTGCGCGGTCGCTCTATCCGCCGACGTATTAATCACCCTGACAGGCTTAATTATCCTATGAAGCGTGTTGGTAAACGTGGTGAAGGTAAATTTGAACGTATTAGCTGGCAGGAAGCCCTGGACACCATCAGCGCCGGTCTAAAAAATACCATACAGAAATACGGCAATGAAGCGGTATACATTAACTACACCTCCGGCATTGTCGGTGGCAACATTACCCGTTCTTCCCCTTATGCCTCGCTAGTGGCGCGCCTGATGAACTGCTATGGCGGCTTCCTCAGCCACTATGGGACGTACAGTACGGCCCAAATTGCAGCCGCAATGCCCTACACCTACGGCTCAAACGACGGCAATAGCACTTCAGACATCGAAAACACGAAACTGGTCGTTATGTTCGGCAATAATCCTGCCGAAACGCGTATGAGCGGTGGCGGTATTACTTACTTCCTGGAGCAAGCCCGGGAACGCTCAAATGCCAGAATGATTGTTATCGACCCTCGTTATACCGATACCGCAGCGGGTCGTGAAGATGAGTGGATCCCGATTCGTCCGGGCACTGACGCCGCACTGGTGGCAGGAATTGCCTGGGTACTGATTACTGAGGAGCTTGTCGATCAACCGTTCCTCGACAAGTACTGTATTGGTTATGATGAGAAAACCCTTCCGGTCGACGCTCCCGCAAACGGACATTATAAAGCCTATATAATGGGTGACGGCGACGATGGCATTGCAAAAACACCAGAATGGGCATCGCACATCACCGGGATCCCAGCCGCGCGCATTATTAAATTGGCCAGAGAGATTGGGAGCGCCAAACCAGCGTACATCTGTCAAGGATGGGGGCCACAGCGCCAGGCAAACGGTGAGCTGACTTCCCGCGCCATTGCCATGTTACCCATCCTGACCGGTAATGTGGGCATCAACGGCGGTAACAGTGGCGCACGCGAATCCACCTATACCATTACGATTGAGCGCATGCCGCTGCCCGACAATCCCATCAAGACGCAAATATCCTGTTTTAGCTGGACCGACGCTATCGCACGTGGAACCGAGATGACTGCCACCCGCGACGGCGTGCGCGGAAAAGAGAAGCTGGATGTACCGATTAAATTTATCTGGAACTATGCGGGCAATACCATTATCAATCAGCATTCGGATATCAATAAAACGCATGAGATCCTGCAGGATGATTCGAAATGCGAAATGATTGTGGTCATTGAGAATTTCATGACCTCCTCGGCCAAATATGCCGATATTCTGCTGCCCGACCTGATGACCGTTGAACAAGAAGACATTATTCCGAACGATTACGCCGGGAATATGGGATACCTGATTTTTATTCAACCCGCGACTTCCGCAAAATTCGAGCGTAAACCCATCTACTGGATAATGAGCGAAATCGCGAAACGTCTTGGAGACGACATCCACCAACGGTTTACCGAAGGACGCACGCAAGAACAATGGCTGCAGTACCTGTATGCCAAAATGCTGGCTAAAGACCCTGCACTGCCTTCGTATGATGAGCTAAAAAAAATGGGGATCTATAAGCGTAAAGATCCTAACGGGCACTATGTCGCCTACAAGAAGTTCCGCGAAGACCCTGATGCCAATCCACTGAAGACACCGTCAGGCAAGATTGAGATCTACTCGAGTCGACTGGCAAAAATTGCCCGTACCTGGGAACTAGAGAAAGATGACGTGATTAGTCCGCTGCCTGTTTACGCATCGACCTTTGAAGGCTGGGACGATCCCAAACGCAGTCACTTCCCACTACAGCTATTTGGTTTCCACTATAAATCTCGAACCCACTCAAGCTACGGCAACATCGACGTTCTCAAAGCATCCTGTCGCCAGGAAGTCTGGATTAACCCACTGGATGCGCAAAAGCGTGGTATTTCCAATGGCGATATGGTGCGTGTTTATAACGATCGTGGCGAAGTGCGTATTCCCGCAAAAGTGACCCCGCGTATTCTCCCCGGCGTTAGCGCAATGGGCCAGGGTGCCTGGCACGATGCTGATATGTCTGGCGACAAAATTGACCATGGTGCCTGTGTTAACACACTCACCACCCAGCGCCCGTCACCGTTAGCCAAAGGTAACCCGCAGCACACTAACCTGGTTGAGATTGAGAAGGTTTAAGGAATAGCTCATGAATGCGCAGTACGGATTTTTTATCGACTCCGCCCGTTGCACCGGTTGCAAAACCTGCGAACTGGCCTGTAAAGACTATAAAGATTTAACCCCGGATGTTAGCTTCCGGCGTATTTACGAATACGCAGGGGGTGACTGGCAGGAAGATAACGGCGTCTGGCAGCAAAACGTCTTCGCCTATTATTTGTCGATCTCATGTAACCACTGCGAAGATCCGGCCTGCACTAAGGTGTGTCCGAGCGGAGCCATGCATAAACGTGAAGATGGCTTTGTCGTTGTTGATGAGGACGTGTGTATTGGCTGCCGCTATTGTCATATGGCCTGCCCTTACGGCGCTCCGCAGTACAACGCGACCAATGGACATATGACCAAATGTGACGGCTGCCATGACCGCGTTGCCGACGGTAAAAAACCCATCTGCGTTGAGTCCTGCCCGTTACGCGCGCTGGACTTTGGCCCCATTGATGAACTGCGCAAAAAGCACGGGACGTTGGCGGCGGTGGCTCCACTACCGGGTGCACACTTTACCAAACCGAACATTGTGATTAAACCCAACGCCAACAGCCGTCCAACCGGGGATACCACCGGTTATCTGGCAAACCCGAGGGAGGTGTAACATGGGCAATGGATGGCATGAATGGCCGCTGGTACTGTTTACGGTACTAGGACAATGCGTCGTTGGCGCGCTGATTGTGAGCGGGCTATGTTGGCTCTCCGCCAAAGATGATGCGACAAGACAGCGTCTCGTTCGCAGCATGTTCTTTCTGTGGGTGGTGATGGGCATCGGGTTTCTCGCCTCGGTAATGCACCTGGGCTCTCCACTGCGGGCACTTAATTCACTAAACCGGGTCGGTGCCTCGGCGCTGAGTAACGAAATAGCCAGCGGATCGTTATTTTTCGCCATCGGTGGCGTCTGGTGGCTGGTGGCTTTTCTCGGTAAAATGCCCGCAGCGCTGGGTAAAATCTGGCTGCTGGTGAGCATGCTCCTCGGCGTTGTATTTGTCTGGGCGATGACCCAGGTTTACCAGATAGAGACCGTGCCGACCTGGTATAATGGTTACACCACCGTGGCCTTTTTCATGACGGTGTTGCTGAGTGGCCCGCTGTTTGCTGCCCTGCTACTGCGTACCGTTCGCGTCTCATTTAACGCCGCGACATACGCCAGCATTAGCGTTCTGGCCCTGTTGGTTTGCATTGGGGTTATTGCTCTACAGGGCGTGTCGCTCGGTGAAATTCACAGTTCGGTGCAACACGCAACGGCGCTGGTACCCGAGTATGGCCGTTTGCAGGTTTGGCGCATCCTGTTGCTCGCCGCCGGTCTGGGTTGCTGGATTTGCCCCCTGATCCGCCGCAAAGAACCTCATATTACAGGTCTGGCGCTCGGCTTAATTCTCCTGCTTGCCGGTGAAATCATTGGCCGCGGATTGTTTTACGGTCTGCATATGACAGTCGGTATGGCTGTTGCAGGTTAACTCACGAGTGCGGGGAAGCCCGCACTTTTCAGGATTGTTTGCATGACCTCTTTTTCTCAACGTGACAACTTCTCCACCGCAGCGCGCGTGCTGGGTGCACTATTTTACTATGCGCCAGACAGCGCAGAAGCGGCCCCGCTCATTAGTGCGCTAAGAGCCAATGGCTGGCAGACGCAATGGCCACTGTCTGACGATACGCTGTGCGAACTGGTTAGCCAGTTTCAGATTGAAGCCGATGAATCACTCTCACAGGCCTGGCAGCGTTTGTTCGTTGGTCCGTACGCACTGCCTTCTCCACCATGGGGTTCCGTCTGGCTGGATCGTGAAAACGTCTTGTTTGGTGAATCCACGCTGGCATTGCGTCAGTGGATGCGCGACAACGGTATCCAGTTCGACATGCAGCAAAACGAACCCGAAGATCACTTCGGCTCTCTGCTGCTATTAACCGCCTGGCTTGCTGAAAATGGCCATCACAACGCGTGCGAACAACTGCTGGCCTGGCATCTGTTACCCTGGTCGGGCCGTTTCCTCGAAGTCTTTATCGAGAAAGCCGATCATCCGTTTTATCAGGCCCTGGGGGAACTGGCCCGACTCACGCTGGCGCATTGGCAGTCGCAGTTGTTGATCCCCGTCGCTGTGAAGCCATTATTTCGTTAATGCATCATTTGCACGCCTATCCCGACCTGCGCGCAATGCTTCGCCGTCTGGTGTTCGCCGCGCTGATTGGTATCCTGGCAGCACTGGCTGTGGCCGGGTTCCGCCACGCCATGCTGCTCCTGGAGTGGCTTTTCCTGAGTAATGACACCGGCAGTCTGGTTAATGCGGCGTCCAGTCTGTCACCACTGCGACGCATGCTGACCCCGGCTCTGGGCGGCCTTGCCGCAGGCTTACTGCTGTGGGGCTGGCAGAAATTTAACCGGCAGCGCCCGCAGGCGCCTACGGATTATATGGAAGCACTGCAAACTGACGGCCAGTTTGACGTTAGCGCCAGCCTGGTGAAGTCGTTGGCGTCATTGCTGGTGGTCGCCAGCGGGAGTGCCATCGGACGAGAAGGCGCCATGATCTTACTGGCGGCGCTGGCAGCATCCTGTTTTGCACAACGCTTTACCCCACGCACGGAATGGAAGTTATGGATTGCCTGCGGTGCTGCCGCCGGCATGGCCGGTGCGTACCATGCGCCACTGGCCGGCAGCCTGTTTATTGCTGAAGTCCTGTTTGGCACGTTAATTTTGGCATCGCTGGGACCGGTTGTCGTCTCCGCCGTTGTCGCCTTGCTCACCACTCATTTACTCAGTGACAGCAACGCGCTGCTTTATACCGTGCATTTGTCGCGAGAGCTGCACGCGCTGGACTATCTGATGATTGTCAGTACCGGCGTGGCGGCAGGGATCTGCGGCCCTCTCTTTATGTGGCTGATGACCACCAGCCACACCGGTTTTTTACGCCTGAAACTTTCACCACCGTGGCAGCTGGCGCTGGGGGGATTGATCGTTGGCGTGCTGTCGATATTCACACCAACCGTTTGGGGAAATGGCTACAGCGTGGTGCAGTCGTTTTTACTCTCCCCGCCGCTGCTTTCGGTTATCTCCGGGATTTTTATCTGCAAATTACTGGCTGTACTGGCCAGCAGTGGTTCTGGCGCGCCGGGCGGTGTGTTCACACCGACCCTGTTTGTCGGCCTGTCGGTTGGTATGCTGTTGGGTCGCCTGTGGGGATTCTGGCTTCCCGATACAGATGAGATTGCGGTGCTGCTGGGATTAACCGGGATGGCGACGTTGTTGGCGGCGACAACGCACGCACCGATTATGTCTACGCTGATGGTCTGTGAAATGACCGGGGAGTATCGTCTACTCCCCGGCTTATTGATTGCTTGCGTCGTGGCTTCCGTGCTGTCGCGAACGTTACGCCATGACTCTATCTACCGACAGCACGCTGCCGAGCATTGACAGTCGGATATACTGAGACAGCTCTCGCTGCTCTGCGCGCGGCAGGTAATTTCTTGCCGAGCACGTCGATGATTTCAGCGTAATGCGCCAATCCGGGGTTAATGCGGTTCGCTACCCAACCAATCAGCGGCAGTCCGTCACTGGCAATCGCCTGCGCCGTAAGGATGGCATGATTAATGCAGCCTTCCTGAATCCCCACTACCATCAGCACGGGTAGCTGTTCCTGAACCACCCACTCCGACAACGGACGCAAATCGTTCATCAGACTGCGCCACCCGCCGGTCCCTTCGACCACCACGTGATCAACCTTTTCGCTCAGGCTGGCGAGTCCATTGGACAACAGGGTGTAGTTGATCGGGCCGCTATGCGCCACACTACTTTCGTCTTCGCTCAGCGCAATAGGATTGACCGCCTCGTAAGGCAATTCCAGGGAAGAAACGCTTTGCAGCACTAGCGCATCTTTGTTCCGCAAGCCTTCCGGCGTCTCTTTGCTGCCTTTAGCCACGGGTTTATAACCCGCAACACATTTACCCCCTGACGCTAACGCTTGTAGTAATGCGCGGGAAACCACTGTCTTCCCAACAGAAGTGTCTGTACCTGTAATAAAGAAACGCTTCAGCATCACTAACTCCACCGTTATGCTTTGAAAATATAAGCCAGGAAAATAATACAGTGGAGAAAGTCTAAGGTAAGAGAACCTGAATCAGCTTGAGATAGCGCAATTTTTTGTACAACAGTTAAAAAATGTTAACCCTGTAATAGACGAATCAACAAAGAACCGTTATACATCGCGTCCTTCACGAGTGCGGCCCCCGCCATCGTTCCCTGATTGGTAAACTGTGTGCTCTCAACAACAATGTGCTTACTGTAGGCTGGCAACGCCTGTTGGCGAATACTGTCAGCAATGGTCGGAAACAGAATATCTGCGGCCTTGCTGAGCGGAGAACCGATCAAAATCTTTTGCGGGTTGAATAAATTCACCATGATGGCCAGGATGCGTCCCACATGCGTACCGACGCCGTTAATAATATCTTTCGCCAATAAATCACCCTGCATGGCGGCAAGGCATATTGAATCCACCGTCAACGGTTGGCCATGCAGTGAGGAGCTCATCGACTGCTTCAGACGCACCTGTGCGAGTTCAAGAACGCTGTCTACACTGGCTATCGTTTCCAGACACCCATGATTCCCGCAGTAACAACGCTTGCCATACGGGTCCACCTGCGTATGGCCAATCTCGACCAGACTGCTGCTGCCCGCATGCAGTAAATGGCCGTCGGTGATCACCCCCGCGCCCACGTTGTGGTCAATCACTACCTGAATCACGTCGCGGGCACCGCGCGATGCACCAAAAAGCGCTTCAGCCATGGTCCAGGCGCTGATATCGTGCTGAATGTATACCGGTACCCCGGTATGACTCTCCAGCGCGTCACCCAGTGGCATCTCTTTAACGTCATCGTAAAACGGCATGCGATGAACGATGCCATTCTCGGTATCGATAATGCCCGGCATGGTGATGGCAATGGACGTTAAGCGTTCAAGCTTTTGCTGATGACGAATGAAGAATTGATCGACCTGCGCAATCACACGATCGAGCAGCGGGATCTCGGAGACCAGCGCCATTTCAAGGCAATCTTCAACCACCAGTTTGCTGCTGAGATCGCGCAGTGCGAGAAAAATTTCGCCACGACTGATACGAATAGATAAGTAGTGCCAGGCTTCCGTCTCGACAACCAGGCCAACGGCCGGACGCCCACGACTCCCAGCTTCTTTGATTTCCAGTTCTTGCACCAAATGTGCTTCGAGCATTTCGCGGACAATCTTGGTAATACTGGCAGGCGCTAATTGCGCCAGGCGAGAGAGATCAATACGCGATACCGGTCCGAGCTGATCTATCAGGCGATAAACCGCGCCCGCATTGGTCTGCTTAATTTGATCGATATGCCCAGGCTGACTATCAGCAACCACCACTTACTCCCTTTATTTTCGCGCTCCGAAATAATCTGTAGGCTATGGTGAAGTACTTCAATGGTTTCCGTCAACTTTTTACTTAGCCGTGTGATTTACCGCACATTTTCACCGGTTTTTAAACTAATTTAAGCACGCTGTACCGCCGCTAAAAGCTGCTGGCGAAAGCGTTGCGCAGCATGGCTTTGCTCGCGATGTTTAGGCCACACCAGCCACATTTCAGATACAGCATCCTCTTCTGCTATCGGTACCCAACACATTTCATACAGCTGTACCCGTTTAAAGGAGGCTGGCAGAATAGACACCCCCAACCCCGCCGCCACCAGGCCGATAATGGTCATCGCCTCCCCGACCTCCTGAGTTATAGTCGGCTTCAGGTCGTAGCGACGCATCAGGCCAAGAATATCGTCATACAATCCGGTCCCCACGTGCGGGTCAAAAAAGACAAACGGCTCGCGGGAAAGTTCCGCCAGAGTAACAACCGGCTTTTGTGCCAATGGATGCGCTCGAGGGATCATCGCCATCAGCGGTTCGTGCAGGATAACCTCCCGGTGCAGAGTGTCTGGCAGTTGCGTATTGCGCAGCAGTCCCATATCCAGCGTCCCTTCGCTTAATGGGGCAATCTGCTCGCGGGTATTCATTTCACGGGTTTGCATATGCACATCGGGGTAAGCCTGGCGAAAAAAGGACAGCGTATCTGACACCGCCTTAATAAACGGTGCTGAGGAGGTAAATCCGATACGCAACTCACCCGCTTCGCCCAAATGCAGACGTTCAGCTCTTGCTGCAGCTTCATTCACCAGCCCGAGGATCTGCCGACTGTCGGCCAGAAACTGCCTGCCTGCGGCGGTCAGCGCCACGCTGCGGTTGGTTCGCGCCAGCAATCTGGCACCCACCTGCTGCTCGAGGATTTGGATCTGTTGGCTCAACGGAGGTTGGGAAATGTTCAGCCGCGCCGCCGCACGGCCAAAATGGAGTTCTTCCGCAACCGCCACAAAGTAGCGCAGGTGACGCAGTTCAATATTCATATTTTTAAAATATTATTTGAGATTATTAATATATTAGACAGAATATTGTGATTTTCATACTCTAAAGACTAGTCCTGTATACCCAATGGATTTCATGTGAGCCGTACAACTACTGTCGATACTGCCCCGACAAGCGATGTTGATGAACAGAATATCTCCCCGCCAGATGCGTTTATAAAACGCGGCACCGCCTCTTTTATGCGCGTCACGCTGGCACTGTTTTCCGCCGGGCTGGCGACATTTGCCCTGCTGTATTGTGTACAACCGATCCTGCCGGTACTGTCCCATGAGTTTGGCGTATCGCCTGCCAGCAGCAGTATTTCACTGTCTATCTCCACCGCCATGCTGGCAATCGGTCTCCTGTTTACCGGCCCGCTTTCCGACGCCATTGGCCGCAAGCCGGTAATGGTCACCGCGCTCCTGCTGGCTTCCTGCTGCACCTTACTTTCAACGATGATGACCAGCTGGCACGGTATCCTGATCATGCGTGCATTGATTGGCCTGTCATTAAGCGGGGTCGCCGCGGTAGGTATGACCTATCTCAGCGAGGAGATCCACCCTAGCTTTGTCGCCTTTTCGATGGGGCTGTATATCAGCGGTAACTCGATTGGCGGCATGAGTGGCCGGTTGATCAGCGGAGTATTTACCGACTTTTTTAACTGGCGTATTGCGCTGGCGGCTATCGGCTGTTTTGCGCTGGCCTCCGCGCTGATGTTCTGGAAAATCTTACCCGAATCCCGCCACTTCAGACCGACGTCACTGCGGCCTAAGTCATTGTTTATTAATTTCCGCCTGCACTGGCGTGACCCCGGATTGCCGCTACTTTTCGTGGTCGGATTCTTATTGATGGGGTCGTTTGTCACGCTGTTTAACTACATCGGCTACCGCCTGATGCTGTCGCCCTGGGAACTCAGTCAGGCGGTGGTCGGCCTGCTGTCCGTGGCTTACCTTACCGGTACCTGGAGTTCCCCCAAAGCAGGGTCAATGACCACCCGCTACGGTCGTGGCCCGGTGATGTTGTTCTCGACTGGCGTGATGCTCGTAGGCTTGTTGATGACGCTGTTCACCTCACTGTGGCTGATTTTTGCCGGGATGCTGCTCTTTTCCGCCGGTTTCTTTGCCGCACATTCGGTGGCCAGCAGCTGGATTGGTCCGCGCGCTAAACGCGCCAAAGGTCAGGCCTCGTCGTTGTATCTGTTCTGTTATTACCTGGGATCGAGCATTGCGGGTACGCTGGGTGGCGTTTTCTGGCATAACTACGGCTGGAACGGCGTCGGCGGGTTTATTGCGTTGATGCTGATCCTTGCGCTACTGGTGGGGTCCCGTTTACATCACCGTTTGCACGCCTGATTGTGATGCCCGGTATCGCCGGGCACACCGCATTACGTGGACGGCACGAATGCCTGAGCCGCGATTTGCATGCCCACCACCGTCCCGTTCATCAAGATATGCAGCATAATTGGCATCAGTATGCCGTTACTTTTAATTCGGGCATAAATCAGAACCAGTGACACGATAAACAACAGCAATAACGTCCTAAAATCCACATACTGCGTGTGCATCAGCGCGAAAATGGCGGACACCACCGCTGACGTCAACCAGGTTTTATCCTTGAACCAGTACTGAAAGGCATTGAACAGGCAGCCGCGGAAAATCATTTCCTCATAAACCGGGGCAATAAATATCAGCGACAAACTCGACAGCCACAGCGCATAACTACGTAGTGATACCTGGGTTGTCACCCATTCTTCATTTTGTCTTATTCCCAGCAGCCAGGGCCCGGCAAACTGCACCAGCAAAAGTGCGACAAATAAAATACCAAACCACGTCACGTTAAACGTGCCCTTTCCCAGACCTGCTCTTTTGCTAAAAAAGAAATAATACAGCGGTACCAGCACAACGAACTCCGCAGCAAACAGCAGTGGGAACAGTAATCCCTGCGCCTGTAACAGCGCGCTTTCAGCAAAAAAAAGGGGGACAAACGTGAGGACAAACATCAGAATAAACATCGAAAAACAACCGGATACTGCCCGAGTTCTGGCGATATAGTCACTACTGATTTCCTGTTGCATACCGGCTCCCTGCTAAAAGATTACGCCATAGTTTAAAACATCAAATTTTGTTTATGATAAAAAGTATCATTATCACTTACAAGCTACCAACATTTCGCATTCTCTGCCGAGGAATGGGTAAATGCGGTAAATCACGTTAGACTCACAGGTCTGGTCCAACAGAACGAGAACGAAAATAATGAGTAACAGTACGAATTACCAACAGCTCACCCGCACGTTCCAGCGGCTCTCTCGCTTCTCCCACCTCTCGGCTATCGCCAGTTGGGACATGTTCACCATGATGCCTCCTGGTGGCAGCCAGGCCCGTGGCGAAGCGCTGGCGGAACTGAACGTCCTGGAACATCAGCTGTTAACCGATCCTAAGGTCGCCACCTGGATTGCCGGCGCGCAACACGAAGAATTGAATGATGTTGAACAGGCCAATTTGCGAGAAATGTCGCGTCTGCATCATCAGGCATCATTGTTGCCGGAATCACTGGTTGAAGCCAAATCCCTTGCGGGTAGCCGCTGCGAACACGCCTGGCGCAGCCAGCGCCCGGCCAATGACTGGGAAGGTTTTGCTGAGAACCTGAAGGATGTGGTGAAGTACAGCCGCGAAGAGGCCAGGCTGCGTGCCGAGGCCAAAGGTTGTTCACCGTATGATGCGCTGCTGGATGTGTTTGAACCAGACATGACCAGCGCCCGCCTGGACGTGTTATTCGCCGACCTCAAAGGCTGGCTCCCGGACCTGTTAAGCAAGGTGGTCGCCAAACAGTCCCGGCAATCGTTAATCGCGCCGGTTGGCCCTTTCCCGACGGCGGTGCAGCGCGAGTTAGGCCTTGAGACCATGGCGCAGTTGGGATTCGACTTTGCGGGCGGACGGCTGGACATTAGCGCCCACCCATTCTGCGGCGGCGTACCGGAAGATGTGCGTATCACCACACGGTATGATGAAAACGAACTGCTGAGCGCACTGTTTGGCGTTATCCATGAAACCGGCCATGCCCGCTATGAGCAGAACCTGCCGCGTAACTGGTCCGGTCAACCTATCGCCCTGGCACGCTCTACCGCCATTCATGAATCCCAAAGCCTGTTCTTTGAAATGCAGCTGGGTCGAAGCAGCGCCTTCCTGACGCGGTTAATCCCGGCGGTGAAGCGGCATTTTGGCGATCAACCCGCCTTTGAAGAAAGCAATTTTATCGCCTGGAACCAGCAGGTGAAGCCGGGCTTTATCCGCGTTGATGCCGATGAAGTGAGCTACCCCGCCCACGTGATCCTGCGCTACGAAATCGAGCGAGCACTGATTAACGGCGACATTGAAGTCGATGATATTCCGGCCTTGTGGAATGAGAAAATGCAGGCGTGGCTGGGGCTGTCAACCATCGGCAATTACCGTAATGGGTGTATGCAGGATATCCACTGGACCGACGGTGGCTTTGGCTACTTCCCTTCCTATACCCTTGGAGCCATGTATGCAGCACAGTTGTTTAGTGCGGCAAATCGCGCGTTGCCGGGGTTAGAAACGGCCATTGCTCAGGGTGATTTCAGCGCACTGTTTGACTGGTTACGCCAGAACATCTGGCAGCACGGTAGCCGCTTTACCACCGAACAGCTGATTACGCAGGCCACCGGTGAACCACTCAGTAGCCGCTATTTCCGCGCACATCTGGAAGCCCGTTATCTGTAATTGCTTACCGTGAGTCATTGTACATATGGTTACACGCCGAAACCAATGACTCACGGAAGCCTTGATATTACAGCGATATAGTTATTTCAACGGCCCCGCAGTGGGGTTGAATGAAAAACCAAATCGAGGGTATGACAATGAAAAAAGTATTAGCTCTGGTTGTTGCCGCTGCTATGGGTCTGTCTTCTGCTGCATTTGCTGCTGAAACAACGGCCACCACGACTCCGGCCGCTGCAGCCACCACCAAAGCAGCCCCGGCTAAAACCACACATCATAAAAAACAGCACAAGGCGGCACCGCAGAAAGCGCAATCTGCCAAGAAACACACCAAAAAAACCACCGCTAAACCTGCTGCAGAACAAAAAGCACCAGAGCAAAAAGCACAGGCAGCTAAAAAGCACAGCAAAAAAGCCGTAAAACACGACGCAGCTAAACCTGCGGCTCAGCCAGCGGCATAATCCGTCAGAAATAACGCTGGCGTCCCCCACGCCAGCGCCTACGGCGCTAGCTCTTGTCGGTTTAGCGCCGCGTTCGGAGGGTAAAAGGGTGTCCCATTACCGCTTTGAGTTCATTCTTATTACACTGATAATTTGCGGCCTTATTGCCACGCACTTTTATCTTTCCTGAGTGTAGTTACCTGATTTTACTCCCACTTTCCCACCGTCCCGTCTATAGTATTCATTGAGGGTTTGCTTTTAATAATCATAATTCCCCACCAGAGTGTGATATGCATAAAACCATTGCGGTATTACTGGGTTCTATTTGTCTTTCTCCTGTCGTTGCGCATGCGGATCGGCCAGCAACGCCCGCCACTGAAGCTGAAGACATTAAAACGCTCTTCTTTGGTCATGACGATCGCGTACAGATCCCAGACCCGACTCAATCGCCCTGGGACGCCATCGGACAACTGGAAACCGCCAGCGGTAACCTGTGTACGGCCACGCTCATTTCTCCGCATCTGGCCTTGACCGCCGGGCACTGTCTGTTAACGCCCCCTAAAGGCAAGCCGGATAAAGCCGTTGCGCTGCGCTTTGTGTCAAAAAAAGGCGTCTGGCGCTATGAAATCCACGGCATTGAGGCACGGGTTGATCCTTCACTTGGCAAGCGCTTAAAAGCGGATGGCGACGGCTGGATTGTGCCCCCTTCTGCGGCACCCTGGGATTTTGGTCTGGTGGTGTTGCGTTACCCCCCATCAGGAATTACACCGCTTCCCTTGTATGAAGGCGATAAAACCGCATTAACCGCTGCGCTGAAAGCCGCCGATCGCAAAGTCACTCAGTCAGGCTACCCGGAAGACCATTTGGACGATCTGTATGCGCATCAGGATTGTGTAGTGACCGGCTGGGCGCAAAACACCGTCATGTCTCATCAGTGCGACACGCTCCCGGGTGACAGCGGTTCCCCATTGATGCTGAAGACAGATGCGGGCTGGCAATTGATTGGTGTGCAGAGTTCCGCGCCGGCGGCGAAAGATCGCTGGCGGGCCGATAACCGCGCGATTTCGGTCACCGGTTTTCGCGATAAACTGGACGCGTTAGCGAAGGGATAACAACATGCTGCCCGCAGATACAGGCAGCATTTTTATCAGGCGAGTTTAATCATGATCATACCGGCCAGCAACAATGCCACGCCGATCCAGCCTTTATTATTCAGGCGCTGACCAAAAAGCACCCAGCCTGCGGCCAACGTGGCGGCAATCCCGAATCCCCCCCACAGGGCATAAGCAACGGAAAGGTCGATGCCTTTTACCGCCTGAGACAGCGCACTAAAGGCTGCCAGCACGGCGACCAATGACAGCACACCATAGGCTTTACGACGAAAACCATCGGAAAATTTCAAAAAAACGTTAGCGACAATTTCCAGCACGATGGCCATCCCCAACCAGGCGCCGTGAACCCATTCAAACTGCTGCATGGGTCACCTCGCCCCTCGCTTTTGCTGGCTTTCGTGTGCCTGATTTAATCAGCACGATACCGAACACTAGCGAGACTAATCCGGCCACCTTCATCGCCGACAGGGTTTCGTCAAATAACAGCACGCTAAACAGCGTAATAAATAAAATACCGATACCTTCCCATAACGCGTAGGCCACGCCGAGGGCAATTTTTTTAACGGCGAAACTGAGAAAAATATACGATAAGGCGATCATTACCAGCATTAAAATAAAGCCCGCATTACCATTACCTACGCTTGCCCATTTCATCGACAGCGTACCTGTAATTTCAGCCGCAATGGCCAGACCTAATAAAATCCAGTAAAACATGATACTTCTCCTGCTAGAGAATAAAGTACTTTGGGCTTACTGCATGCAGCAAACCAAAAAATAAAATCAGATAGCTCAGCGCATAACGCCAGCTCAGGCAGAAGAAGGGACTAAAGCGCGTTGCGCCAGAGTTGCTCACCTGCAAGCAGGAAAGTAGAAGAGGTACGAAGAAGTGTAGGTAAACGCAAAAACATCCTGAACGTATTGTCCATAATATTACAATTATCCGCAGTGTTGCTTCTCGTCATCGCGGATGATAATTGTCCTCGGTAGTTAAACACACGCAATTTGTATCATAGGTTCAAGACGAACTCAAAATTTTTTCACTTCTTTACCTGGTTCGTTTGATTTTTGTTATAACGACTCGAGGCAGATCACACTATTATCCAGGTTCAGGATAACTCTTCAGGAATAAACATGGCGAAACCCATTATCACGCTTAGCGGCCTAAAATTAGTCATTATGTTGGGCATGCTGGTGATCATTCTGACCGGCGTCCGCTTTGCGGCCGATATCATTGTCCCCTTTATTCTGGCGTTATTTATTGCCGTGGTGCTTAATCCCGTGGTCCAGCGAATGGTCAAACTTCGCATTCCGCGAGTATTAGCCGTGTCATTGCTGGTGGTTATTATTGTGATGCTAATGGTGCTGCTTTTAGCATATTTAGGGACATCCTTAAATGAATTAGCGAGAACGCTACCGCAATACCGTTCTTCACTGGTTATCCCGCTGAAAAATATCGAACCGTGGCTGCAGCGCGCGGGAATTGGTGTTTCCGTCGACGAACTCGTGAAGTATATCGACCCTAATGCGGCGATGACGCTGGTGACCAATTTGCTGACGCAATTGTCCAATGCCATGTCATCTATCTTTTTACTGCTGCTGACCGTCGTGTTTATGCTACTGGAAGTGCCACAGTTACCCGGCAAACTCAAACAAATGATGAGCAGACCCGTTGAGGGAATGGCCGCTATTCAACGCGCAATCGACAGCGTGTCACACTACCTGGTCCTCAAAACGGCCATCAGTATTGTCACCGGTCTGGTCGCCTGGGGCATGCTGGCCGCACTGGATGTCCGCTTCGCATTTGTCTGGGGACTGCTGGCTTTCGCGCTGAACTACATCCCCAATATCGGATCCGTGCTGGCGGCGATCCCCCCTATTGCTCAGGTACTGGTGTTTAGCGGATTTTACGATGCCCTGGTGGTGCTGGCGGGCTATCTGGCGATTAACTTGATATTCGGTAACATTCTCGAACCGCGCATCATGGGACGCGGACTGGGGCTATCGACGCTGGTGGTTTTTCTGTCGTTGATATTCTGGGGCTGGTTACTGGGACCGGTTGGCATGCTGCTTTCTGTCCCACTCACCATCATCGTTAAAATTGCACTTGAGCAAACTGAAGGCGGCCAAAGCATTGCCGTTTTGCTGGGCGATCTCAATAAAGCGTGAAGCCGCCTCTCTCACTAATAAGCGGAATGTGCCATAAAAAAACGGCCTCCGAGGAGGCCGTATGACATGCTAGTAATAATTACAGCGCTTTCAGTATTGCATCCACGCTGGCTTTGGCATCGCCAAACAGCATATGGGTGTTATCTTTAAAGAACAGTGGGTTCTGCACGCCGGCATAACCGGTATTCATTGAACGTTTAAACACAATGACATTCTGCGCCTTCCACACTTCCAGAACCGGCATACCGGCGATTGGGCTTTTCGGATCGTCCAGCGCCGCCGGGTTAACGGTATCGTTCGCGCCGATGACCAGTACGGTGTCTGTATCGGCGAAATCATCGTTGATTTCATCCATTTCCAGCACGATATCGTAAGGCACCTTCGCTTCCGCCAGCAGCACGTTCATATGCCCCGGAAGACGCCCGGCAACCGGGTGGATACCGAAACGCACCTTGATGCCGCGTGCACGCAGTTTCTCGGTGATTTCGGCCACCGGATACTGTGCCTGCGCCACCGCCATGCCATAGCCTGGAGTGATAATCACCGAGTGCGAATCCTTCAGCATTTCTGCCGTTTCTTCCGCGGAAATCTCGCGATGCTCACCCGCTTCCTGATCGTCACCAGTAGAAGAACCGTCGGTACCAAAACCACCGGCAATGACGCTGATGAAGGAGCGGTTCATCGCCTTACACATAATGTAAGACAGGATCGCACCCGAAGAACCCACCAGCGCACCGGTAACGATCAGCAGATCGTTGCTCAACATAAAGCCCGCCGCCGCTGCCGCCCATCCTGAATAGGAGTTCAGCATCGATACCACAACCGGCATATCTGCCCCGCCGATAGACGCCACCAGATGCCAGCCAAACGCCAACGCGATAATGGTCATCACCAGCAACGCCAGAACCTGCAGACCCACGCTTTCAGTACGCACGAACAGCACCAGCAGCAGGAACGAAACCACCAGCGCCGCAAGGTTCAGCTTGTGGCGATTCGGCAGCATCAGCGGCTTAGAGGATATCTTGCCGCGCAGTTTACCAAACGCCACAATAGAACCCGTGAAGGTCACCGCACCGATGAAGATGCCAAGGAACACTTCAGTCAGGTGAATATTCACCAGAATCGGTTCCAGACCCGCTTCGTGATACAGGTAGCTGTTAAAACCAACCAGCACCGCCGCCAGGCCAACGAAGCTGTGCAGGATCGCCACCAGCTCCGGCATCTCGGTCATTTCGACTTTCTTCGCCAGACGAATACCAATCGCGCCACCGATGATCATGGCAACCAGAATCCACGCGACGTTACCGGTATCCGGACCAAAGATCGTGGCAATCAGCGCAATCGCCATCCCGGCGATACCGAAGTTATTACCCTGCTGGGACGTTTCATGCTTAGAAAGCCCCGCCAGACTGAAAATAAACAGGATCGCGGCAACAATGTATGCAGCTGTAACTAATCCTCCAGACATGTGCTACCCCTTAGTTTTTCCGGAACATTTTCAGCATGCGCTGAGTCACGGTGAAGCCACCGAAAATATTAATGCTGGCAATAAGTACCGCGATAAAGCTCAGGAAACTCACCCAGCCACCCTGGCCAATCTGCAATAATGCCCCCACAACGATGATCCCGGAGATGGCGTTCGTCACAGACATCAGCGGCGTATGCAGCGCATGCGACACGTTCCAGACCACGTAGTAACCGACCACGCAGGAAAGCGCGAACACGGTAAAGTGTCCAAGGAACTCTTTTGGCGCCACATCGGCCAGCCAGCCAAACAGAATAACCACCAACGCCATCAGGGCGTATTTACGCCACGGTGAGACTGGTTTTTTCTCTTCAACCGGTGCAGGTGCAGCTTTTGCTGCCGCCTGAGGCTGAGCGGAAACCTGGATCGGCGGCGCAGGCCAGGTGATTTCACCTTCGCGAACCACCGTCACACCGCGCACCACCACATCGTCGAAATCCACGGTGATATTGCCGTCTTTCTCTTTGCACAGCAGCTTCAGCAGGTTAACGAGGTTGGTCCCGTATAGCTGGGAAGACTGCGTCGGCAAACGGCCCGGAAGGTCGGTATAACCAATAACCTTGACGCCGTTCTCGGTCGTGGTCACCTGATTTGCCACGGTGTATTCGCAGTTACCGCCGTTTTGCGCAGCGAGATCGACAATCACGCTGCCCGCTTTCATGGAGTCAACCATTTCACGGGTGATCAGTTTCGGGGCCGGTTTACCCGGAATCAACGCGGTGGTGACGATAATATCGACGTCTTTCGCCTGCGCGGCGAACAGTTCCATTTCCGCTTTGATAAACGCTTCGGACATCACCTTGGCGTAACCATCGCCGCTGCCCGCTTCCTCTTTGAAATCCAGCTCGAGGAATTCAGCGCCCATACTTTGCACTTGTTCTTTCACTTCCGGGCGCGTATCGAAGGCGCGAACAATCGCCCCCAGGCTGTTGGCCGCACCAATGGCCGCAAGACCCGCCACCCCGGCACCGATCACCATCACTTTGGCTGGCGGGACCTTACCCGCGGCGGTAATTTGTCCTGTAAAGAAGCGACCGAACTCATGCGCCGCTTCAACAATGGCGCGATATCCGGCGATGTTGGCCATCGAACTGAGGGCATCCAGCGACTGCGCACGCGAAATACGCGGTACGGAGTCCATTGCCATCACGGTGACATTGCGCTCGGCGAGTTTTTGCAGCAACTCCGGGTTTTGCGCCGGCCAGAGGAAACTGACCAGCGTGGTCCCCGGATTCAACAACGGAATCTCAAATTCTTCTGGTGCGTTGACCTTCAGGATAATCTCTGACTGCCAGACCGCATCCCCGTCAACAATTTCCGCGCCCGCTTGCACAAACGCCTTGTCGTCAAAACTTGCCAGTTGACCCGCGCCGCTTTCAACCGCGACGCTAAAACCCAGCTTCAGCAGCTGCTCAACCGTCTTCGGTGTGGCTGCTACGCGGGTTTCATTGGTTAACCGTTCTCTTGGTATGCCAATTCGCATAATGTTCCCTTCCATCTGTATTTTTGATGATGGTTTATCAATGTTCGCAAGCGGCCTGCGCGCACTTACGTAAGAGGTAAGTGTTACCCCAACAAAATAAAACAGTAACAAACTCTGTATAACCTACTGAAATTAACGCCTGTGATCTAGCGCCAAAAAACAGTATTTATTATGAAATTCGCAAAACCGGGATGAATTAACCCGCAGACAGGGATAATGCCCTTGAAATAGCCCGCAAAGGCCGATAAATCGCTCAAGCCAAGCGGCAAAACATGATTAAGCGCCACCACGGAACAATTGATTAACATTAAATTAACTTATGAAATTCAACCGATTTATCAGTTTTAGCGCTGAAATGCCGAATTTTTAGACATATCACTAAATGTTATCGATGTTGTTACGACGGCTGGCACGATGAGTGAAAAATGACGCAGACACTGACACAATTTAAATGCAATAATCAGCCACGTTTCTAGTCAATAACAATACCAGTACCTGGTTTGCGCAAGGCGAAGGATTATTTTTATGAAGCTTAAGAACACTCTCCTGGCGTCCGCACTTCTTTCTGCGACTGCTTTTTCTGTAAATGCAGCGACAGAATTGACGCCGGAGCAAGCGGCTGCCCTGAAACCCTATGACCGCATTGTGGTGACCGGCCGTTTTAATGCTATCGGTGATGCGGTTGCCGCCGTATCCCGCCGTGCAGATAAAGACGGTGCAGCCTCCTTTTACGTTGTTGATACCTCAGATTTTGGCAGCGGCGGTAACTGGCGTGTTGTTGCCGACGTCTATAAAGCCGACGCTGAAAAAGCGGAAGCTAACAAAAATCGCGTCATCAACGGTGTTGTAGAATTACCCAAAGATCAGGCCGTGTTGCTGGAACCGTACGATACCGTCACGGTGCAGGGTTTCTACCGTAGCCAGCCTGAAGTCAACGACGCCATCACCAAAGCGGCGAGAGAGAAAGGGGCTTACTCTTTCTATATTGTCCGTCAGGTCGATGCTAACCAGGGTGGCAACCAGCGTATTACCGCATTTGTCTATAAAGCCGATGCGAAAAAACGTGTTGTACAAAGCCCTGACGCCATTCCAGCTGATTCTGATGCCGGACGTGCAGCATTAGCAGCCGGTGGCGAAGCCGCGAAGAAAGTTGAGATCCCGGGCGTAGCTACCACCGCATCTCCGAGTGCAGAAGTGGGTCGTTTCTTCGAAACGCAGTCAACCAAAGGTGGACGTTACACTGTCACGCTTCCGGATGGTACGAAAGTAGAAGAACTGAACAAAGCAACCGCCGCCATGATGGTGCCGTTTGACAGCATCAAGTTCACCGGTAACTACGGCAACATGACTGAAGTTTCTTATCAGGTTGCTAAACGTGCCGCGAAAAAAGGCGCCAAGTACTACCACATTACCCGCCAGTGGCAGGAACGTGGTAACAACGTGACCATCAGTGCCGATCTGTATAAATAACGGTCACGAGTAACAATATAAGGCGGCTTTTTGCCGCCTTTCGCATTTTTAGTCACAAATCTCCCCATGCCCATTGCATGCGCTCCCTTCTCTCCGTAAAATTCCGCGCCTTAGTGGCTTCCTCCATTTTTATGCGGTTTGCCAAAATAATTATTCTCTCACTCTCGTTTTTGTCACTGGATACAAATGGAAAAGAAATTGGGTCTGAGCGCACTGACCGCGCTGGTTTTAAGCTCAATGCTCGGCGCGGGCGTTTTCAGCCTGCCACAAAATATGGCAGCGGTTGCCAGCCCGGCCGCATTACTGATTGGTTGGGCGATTACCGGCGCGGGAATTCTCCTGCTGGCCTTTGCCATGCTCATCCTGACGCGCATCCGTCCCGATCTGGACGGCGGTATTTTTACCTACGCCCGTGAAGGTTTTGGCGAACTGATTGGTTTCTGCTCGGCATGGGGTTACTGGCTGTGCGCCGTTATCGCCAACGTTTCTTATCTGGTGATCGTTTTTTCCGCACTCAGCTTCTTCACCGATACGCCTGAATTGCGTTTATTTGGCGATGGAAATACCTGGCAGTCTATCGTCGGGGCCTCAGTGCTGCTGTGGGTGGTCCATTTTCTGGTATTACGCGGTGTACAAACCGCCGCCAGCATTAACCTGGTAGCGACACTGGCGAAATTATTGCCGCTGGGTCTGTTTGTCGTGCTGGCCTTTATGCTGTTTAAGCTTGATACCTTTACTCTGGATTTTACCGGTATTGCGCTGGGTGTTCCGGTCTGGGAACAGGTCAAAAACACCATGCTCATCACGCTGTGGGTGTTTATCGGGGTAGAAGGCGCGGTCGTAGTGTCAGCACGTGCCCGCAATAAACGCGATGTCGGTCGCGCCACGCTGCTGGCGGTATTGGCCGCGCTGGGTGTTTATCTGTTGGTTACCCTGCTTTCCCTTGGCGTGGTTGCTCGCCCGGAACTGGCTGAAATCCGTAACCCGTCAATGGCCGGACTGATGGTCAAAATGATGGGGCCGTGGGGTGAAATTATTATTGCGGCCGGTCTGATAGTTTCCGTCTGCGGTGCCTATTTAAGCTGGACGATTATGGCAGCCGAAGTGCCGTTTCTGGCATCGACGCACAAAGCGTTCCCGCGCATTTTCGCACGTCAAAATGCGCAAGGTGCACCGTCGTCTTCACTGTGGCTCACCAATATCTGCGTACAGGTGTGTCTGGTGCTGATCTGGCTCACAGGCTCTGACTATAATACGCTGCTGACGATTGCCTCCGAGATGATTCTGGTGCCTTATTTTCTCGTTGGCGCATTTTTGCTGAAAATCGCCACCCGCCCGATTCATCAGGCTGTTGGTGTCGGTGCCTGCATTTATGGCTTATGGTTATTATATGCTTCTGGCCCAATGCACTTGTTGCTGTCTGTGGTGCTGTATGCGCCAGGATTATTGGTCTTTCTTTACGCCAGAAAAACGCACACGCACGATAACGTGCTGAACCGCCAGGAATTGGTTTTGATCGGCCTGCTGCTGGTCGCCGCCGTTCCGGCTACCTGGATGTTGATGGGGTAAACGTCATACCCATCGTTTGATGTTAATGGAGATTACGATGGGTAAAAAGCCCCTGCCAATACTTATCACCGGCGCAGGCCGTCGCATCGGCCTCGCAATTGCATGGCATTTTTTGAATCAAAAACAGCCGGTAATTATCAGCTATCGTACGCATTATCCATCGATTGATGGTCTGCAAGAAGCCGGCGCGGTGTGCATTCAGGCCGATTTTTCGACCGATGCCGGCGTGCTGGCCTTCGCTGATGACGTAAAAAACCGAACGGATGGATTACGCGCCATCGTGCACAATGCCAGCGCCTGGGTTGCAGAAAAACCCGGTAAACCGCTGTCTGACGTGTTGTCCAGCATGATGCAGATCCATGTCAACACGCCCTACCTGCTAAACCACGCGCTGGAAGGCCTGCTGCGCGGCCACGGCCACGCCGCCGGCGACATCATCCATTTTACAGATTACGTCGTCGAGCGCGGCAGCGACAAACATATCGCGTATGCCGCCAGCAAGGCTGCACTGGACAACATGACCCGCTCATTCGCGCGTAAACTGGCACCAGAAGTCAAAGTGAACGCCATCGCACCATCGCTTATTCTGTTTAACGAAGATGACGACGCCGAATATCGTCAACAGGCTCTGAACAAGTCACTGATGAAAACCGCGCCCGGCGAGAAAGAGGTCATTGAGTTAATCGATTATCTGTTGACCAGCTGTTTTGTCACCGGGCGTAGTTTTGCCCTGGATGGCGGTCGCCACCTGCGTTAGTGCAGTTTTACCCAACAAATAATCAGCAACCACGCGCTCAGGCCCCAGCAGACTACCGCCCCGCCGAGCGCGACGGGCAGGCGCGTAAACCCGGTGAAGTACCACAGTGAAACAAGGTAGACAAAATAGGGAATAATTGACCACATACTGAAGACAATTGTGGTGCGTAACGCTTCAATACCGCGCTCGCTGGCCACAATATAGTGAGCGATCAGCGCAAATGTCGGGAACAGCGGAATTAATCCGGCAATATAGTAATTCTTTGTTTTAGCCAGCACGCCAATCAACACCACCACCAGCGCACCCAGCGCCGCTTTTATAAGTAACCCCATCACTTTGCCTTAACACATCAATAACATCAGCCCCTAGCATAACGGAAGCGTTCTCGTTTAGAAAAGATTAATGGAAGGAAAAACAGGGGCGGTGTATGTTGGCACTTTATAATCAAAATGAATGATATGAACACCATCGTATTTGTTGAAGATGATCCTGAAGTCGGTTCGCTGATTGCCGCCTACCTGGCCCGGCATGATATCGAGGTCATCCTTGAACCGCGCGGCGATTTAGCCGAAGAGAAGGTCCTGCAGGTTCAACCCGACCTGGTGTTGTTAGACATTATGCTGCCTGGTAAAGACGGAATGACCATCTGTCGTGATTTGCGCGGGCGCTGGCAGGGTCCAATTGTTCTGCTGACGTCTCTCGACAGCGATATGAACCATATACTGGCGCTCGAAATGGGAGCCTGTGACTACATTCTGAAAACGACGCCGCCGGCGGTGCTGCTGGCCCGCCTGCGCCTGCATTTACGCCAGAACGAACATTCGACGCAGTCAAAAGGTATTCAGGCGGCCACCCTTACGCCGCATACCATACTGCGCTTTGGTACGCTAACTATCGATCCAACCAATCGTTCCGTGCTACTTGCTGGTGACCCCGTTTCGCTATCTACCGCCGATTTCGAACTACTGTGGGAGCTGGCAACCCATGCGGGACACATTATGGATCGCGATGCGTTGCTGAAAAATCTGCGCGGTGTGAGTTATGACGGGATGGATCGCAGCGTTGATGTGGCGATTTCCAGACTGCGCAAAAAACTGCTGGATAACGCCACAGAGCCGTACCGCATCAAGACCATCCGTAATAAAGGCTATTTGTTTGCCCCGCACGCCTGGGATGATGAACCACGCAAATAACCCCGCCAGGCTGGTTTTAACCCAGCCCAATTCGCCATTTAACGTTACACTGTCACGCAAATCGTCTACAGGATAAGCATAAAGACCTCGTCTCGGTCTGAACCACACTTTTTGTGTGGCTGTCAGTGGTCCCCCTCCCTATAATCCGTCCCGGTCCTGAGCCACTATGGCTCAGCGTTTTATTTCAAAAATACACCCTCTTTCCGGCATTTCAGGTGCTGAATGAGGCAAGAGGCTACATTATGTTCGTTACTCTCGCGTATATCGCGTTATTTTTGGTTTGTTCATGGGCTGTATTCAGAATCGACCAAAAAAGTCACTCCCTGTCCAAAAGCGTCTTCATTGCCATTTTTATCGGTGCCGTTATTGGCTTATCCCTGCATTTTATTGCAGCCGACAACAGCAAAATAATTATCGATTGGTATAACGTCATCGGTAACGGTTATGTCAATTTACTCAAACTGGTTGCGGTTCCGCTAATCTTTATCTCTATTCTGTCGGCGATTAATAAGCTCGAAAACAGCGCCGGAATTGGCAAAATGTCACTCACTATCGTAGGGAGCATGCTCTGCCTGGTGATGATCGCCGGATTTGTTGGCCTGCTCACCGCCCACGTTTTAGGTCTGGATGCGAGCGCGTTTGGCCATATGCAGTCAACGTTGACGGCTGAGGATGTGAGTAAAACAGCCGCCGTTTCACTGCCTAAGCTAGTCACCTCGCTGATCCCCACCAATATCTTCCTCGATCTTACCGGGGCCAGAAGCGTTTCTGTTATTGGTATTGTGATTTTCACTCTGCTTGCCGGGGTAGCATTATTAAAAGTAAAACAAGATGCACCGCAAGAAGGTGAAAAATTAAGCGCGGGCATTAACGCCATCCAGATTTGGGTGATGAAAATGGTGCGCATCGTTATTGCCCTCACCCCCTATGGCGTGATGGCATTAATGGCTGGCGTGTTTTCCGCTTATCGGTTTGAACAATTTGCCAGTTTGTTAGGCTTTATTGCCGCCTGCTACATTGCCGTGCTGATGATGTTTATCGTGCATGCGCTAATTTTGCTGCTTAGCGGAAACAATCCTGTGCGCTATTTTAAAACCGTGTGGCCGGTTTTAACCTTTGCGTTTGTTTCGCGCAGCAGCGCTGCCTCTATTCCACTGGCCATTACCGCGCAGGAAAAATTTGGCGTACAAAATACCATTGCCAATATCGCGGCTTCATTTGGTTCCAGCATGGGCCAGAATGGCTGTGCCGGGATTTACCCTGCTATTATGGTAGCAATGATTGCACCGACAATGGGCATCGATCCGCTGTCGGTACATTTTCTGCTCGCGATGCTACCGGCGATTGCGCTGGGATCGATTGGGGTGGCGGGCGTCGGTGGTGGTGGGACGTTTGCCGCACTGATTGTGCTTTCCACGCTGAATTTTCCGGTCGCGCTGGTGGGGATTTTTATTGCTATTGAGCCGATTGTCGATATGGCGAGGACTGCATTAAACGTCAACGGTTCGATGATGTCGGGCGTGCTGGCTAACCGAATTTTGCGTAAAGAAACGTCCGCGCAGCAACCGTCCACATCGCTCAGCAACGCTGAATAACCGTTCAGAGCAGTGCCAGATAATAGCCTTCCCGCTGACAGGAAGGCTTTATTTAGGTTAACTGAGCATCAACCTGTCATAGTTTTTCCAGCGATAATTCAGCGCGGAGAGGATCCAGCAACCGAGAAATACAGCAATAATCATAAAACCAACATTACCCATGTGGTCACTCATATTACTTACCGTATCCCACATTCCGCCCTGAAGTGAAAACGCATCGGACAGTAATCCTAACGCTTCCAGCCCGCCAATAAATACCGCCACAATCACCGAGGTTCCGGTGATTGTCATATTGTAATACAGCTTCCGCTGCGGCTTATTAAAGGCCCAGCCATAGGCCCCGACCATCAGAATACTGTCGAGGCAATCAATTAACGCCATGCCACAGGTAAACAATGCCGGAAACACTAGAATGGACCAGATGGACATCCCACTGGAAGCACCTGAAGCAGAAATGCCTAACAGCGAAATTTCTGTGGCAGTATCAAAACCCAGCCCAAACAAAAAGCCGACAAAATACATATGCCAGTCTTTCCCCACCAGCCTAAAGGCCGAGCGGAAGAGCCAACTCAGAGGCCCTGAAATCGTGATTTCTTCCGCGGTTCCGTAATAGGTGCCCGTACGTTTTAAATGACGGAATGCCTTCCATACCTGGCAGAAGATAATCAGATTGATGGTCGCCAGAATCAGCAAGAACGCTGCAGAAACGGCCGTACCGATCACGCCCCCAACATTCTGCAACCACGCCATATGATGTTTAAACACGCTGGTAGTGAGGGCAATGCCAATACTTGCCAGTACCACAATGGTGGAATGTCCGAGAGAAAACCATGCCCCGGTGGTCAATGCGCGCTTTTTTTGCTGCATCAGTTTGCGGGTTGCGCTGTCGATGGCGGCGATATGATCGGCATCCACGGCGTGGCGCAAACCGTAACACCAGGCGACCAGGCTCAGCGCCAGAAGCGAGGTATGATAACTAAACACCGTGAAAGCCCACAGCCACGCCACAATGTTTGCCCCGACCAAAATCGCCACCAGCAGCATAATATCCGGACGTTTTTTGCACACTGAAAACAACGTGTTCATTGTTTTCGGCCCATTAACTTATTCATAAGAGACACAACCTAACCCGCCATTTACTGATTGGTAATCTAAATATTTATCAGCCTAATGATAACGGTTTAAAATTACTGACGCGTGTCGTAGATCAAAGTTGCAGAGACCCTGAGTCCAGTTCAACAAACGCGAGCTCCGCCACGTGCAGGGTTATTGCCGCAGTGCCCCCGTCTTGCAGAAACCAGGCGGATGAAAGTCCACACCATGCCGCGATCCACAGAAGAAGACGCTCGCGTTTAAGTCCGGCAGCCTCTGAAACGATGTTGACGCGCTGGGTGAACCGCGATGGATCAATGGCGATGCCAATACCAGGATCGGCAAGATCGGGATTGGTGAAAATATTGGCGTAATCAAACCCACGCTCACCCAACAACCCTTTCGGATCGATAGCCAGCCATCCAGACTCTGCAAAATCAAGCACATTACCGTGGTGTAAATCACCGTGCAGCACCACGACATCTTGCGCAGTGGAGAAAAGCACATTGGCTGCCTGCGCGCAACGAAGCATGATCCCACCAAAACGTTGCGCTGTCGGCTCAAGATCGCGAAACCAATGTTCAAGCGGCGTGAGCAGCGGTGTTGAGGTATCTGCCGCAACATGGAGTCGACGGGCAGTTTGGCAAATGATGCGGCAGGCTCGCGCATCCTGGTCTTCCCGGGACATATCCGTCAGCGATTGTGTCCCTGTGGCACGTTCTAACAGAATCGCCCCATTTTCATGAGCCAGCACCCTCGCCGCCCCTTTCCCGTTCCACCAGGTCATCAACTGACAACCGGTTCGCTCACTGTCATCATCCGTGAGTTTAAGAATGGCTTTCTTGCCACCGTGAATTGTTGTCACGGGTAGCAGATACGATGTATGAGTCACGATGGGAGCACCATCAGGGATGAGTTTCCAGCGGCTTAACCAGGTACTGAACATATGCTTTCCAAAGTAATACCACCCTCTTCAGCCTGAGTGAATCGCTGGTGGAACATTAGCGAGATTTTTACCGCATTATAACGATGACGGGTCAGGGCGACACCTACATCTATACAGAATTTTATGCTAGGTTGAAAAATACAGCCCTCGAGAAAGAGGCAAACGCCAGCTTCAAAAACAGATCGTTTATGCTGCTTTATGGTCGATTGCGCCATAGAATTCAGAATAAAATAAAATCACATCATCGATAAAAACAGGGAGCGCTGAATTCTCGCCCCCTGCACTTTTTTTACCCCTCAGGCATCGCCGAAGAATGATGGGTAGAGATTTTCCACTCTTTTCCATCCCATGCGTAAGTGAACGTATATCGTGCTGAAACGGTAGATTTATCGGCGAAGGTAAATGTGTAGGTACCGGTATCTATCGCCTTGTTGCACCCCAGACGAATAGTGCGAGTATCAATTTTTCCGGTAGGTTTCTTCGCCAGAAAATGCTCAAAATAATCAATGCGTTCAGCATCCGTTAAGCGGGCTTTATTGGATACCGTTGGCAGTAACACCGCATCGCTGAGATAGTTTTCTGAAACCGTCTTCGCGTTGCCCGTTTTTAACGATGCGTTCCACTTATCAAATAGCGCTTCGATTTGAGCGTTATCGACCTTCACGCAGTCAGGTGCCGACACCGCAAAAACCGGGCCAGACAGAAGGGTCAGTGAAGCAATAAGACCTAATAATTTCTTCATTTTAATCAATCCATTCGTGGTCGTATGGCAATGCTGAACCATTGATAACCAGGCTATAAAAATCGCATGGCATGTCATTATCAATGGGAATCATCAACATACGCTGTGTGTGAAAATAAAGAATCCGTGAGGGAAAGGGTATTCAATACGAAGGAGTTATAAGAGATTTTTGTGTTATCGCCACGGGTAGAGACTGTTCAACTTCCTGGTTAATTATAGTTCAGCAATCACGCACTTTCTGTACGCTTTTCTCATCAGGGAAGTGATCATAAGGACCATACAGGTGGTGCAGATACTGAAGAGTTCGTTGCTGGCTGCTTAATGGCCGATGTAACCGGGGGGCGACAACCGTTTGACACATCTTTTACACCGGTAGCCTGTCAGGCAGTTTGTTTTTACGCAGATACCTTTCACCCATTTTGTGACATTGTCACTCAACCCGTTATTCTGCGTTCATTACCTGTAGTTAACCATTACCATCTGATAACCCACTGAATTTTCACGCTCCAGCATTGCCGCAATGTCATCCCAGTGCATTGGCGACTTACCGCCACGTGGTTCCAGCTTAGCCGTCCGGGGCTCAACGATTTTGACAGCTGCTTCTGCGCTCATTTTGATTTCTCGCTAACAAGCTGTTAATTTTTCAATGTTCCAATTAACTTATTTCAATGAGGTATGATACCCTTTTATTAAATCTCAGTCATTTACTAAAGGGTAGCAAATCTCTACACGTGACACAGCGCTTCATCAGCATTTAAAATACTGAAATTATTTTATTCATACTACCTTAAATCATTTTTCTCAAACATTTCACTAAACATTTCATCAATAGATTGCTGATAGGATGGAGGACTTAACTTCTCCTTGATAACAATACAACACGCATATATTAATGCTAAACCCATAGCTACAATCATAATAAAAACGATGAAAAGAAAAAAACAAATAATCACTTGAGATGAATCAAGATTCTCAAATGAACTTATTCCAAAACGAAAGAGAATTAATCCTATGACACTTAATATAGTACCCATTAGTTCATATCCTCTTTACAGATACGCCATGTGCCAAACTGTCGTCCCATCATCGTTTCATAAGACATTACCTGACACCACCCCTGATTTATAAGAAAATTATTGGTCCATTCGCTATCATGAGCCTGATTAGAACGAATGGTGTCATATTTATCTTTCAACATACCTTTATCAAATGCCTCCTTTGACTGAGGGTCATTGATAAGATCATAGGCAACCTGCTCTGTGATACCAGGGCTTTTAAAATGTTCTACAAATAGTTTGTTATTTTCATCAACTTCAAATTTACTGTCAGTATGAGTTTCATTGAAACGGGCCACTTCTTGCTTCACTTCAGCAACACGGCTCTCGTAAGCATTGTGTGCAATCACGGAACCACCAAAAAGAGCAGCAACCGCTCCCACTTTTAATCCTATTTTTAGGACTACAACTAATGCCACAGCTATCGCA
Source organism: Citrobacter sp. TBCS-14 (assembly GCF_005280805.1). NCBI lineage: Bacteria > Pseudomonadati > Pseudomonadota > Gammaproteobacteria > Enterobacterales > Enterobacteriaceae > Citrobacter > Citrobacter sp. TBCS-14. The sequence continues at coordinate 271,659 of NZ_SZWM01000164.1, read as the reverse complement.
CCACCAAAGATTGTTTTAATATTCATTTTAATTACACCACAGGAGTAGTCATTAACAATTAATTAATTTTTATATAACAACGATAGCATACAATAAAATAACCATACATAACATAGTGACTAAAAGTGAATTCCATTCACCTATTTCTATAGTCATATCAAAACCAGAGAAAATATAGATTATTCTATATTTAACACAATCACATTTCATTTATAGCAAGTATTTAAAAGTGCAGCTTGCGAGAGTGTTATTTAGACTGTTATTATCATTTCCCTTTTATGAGGAATCAACTACGCAAAGTATCCATTTATGGACACTCCTCGAACTCTGCCTTTAAAAACATAATGTTATCTTACGAAAAGAGTTTTTCTCATGATGATTTTCGCAATCCTAATGTATAACGTTTTCCGTATACACCGGTTGCCTACTGCCCTATTGTCAGAACAGATGAATTAAGTTGCAATGGTAACAATAAGAACCTGATAAATCGTAATAATTTTCTTTCAACCTAATAAATTGAAGATTATATTTTGATATGTCATTAGCAGGTACCTCAGTACCCGGTTTCAAGTAATGAATCCGGTAGAATACTGGACACAGTTGTATCTATGACGCTTTTGACTGATACGGGAAGACAGTTTCTGATGACTTTTCTTCCAATATCAACAGGGCATCCGCTTTACGCCAAAGCGGACATTCGGCGTATGTGGATTCTGCAGCCACTCTCAAGCAGGCTTAATGGAAACTAACCTTAAGGCAGATTCAGGCATCAGACTTGCCACACTGATGAGCCATGAGCATGCAGAAAGGATATATACCATGTACTCTACCGAGATAAGTGCGCCTGGTGGAGTCCGCAGGAATAACTCTGCCTCTATTTCAGTGGGTGATGCCCCTGACTGCAAAAGCGTATTATCTAACTTATTGAGCGTCCGGTGATTTGTTATGAAGAAGCTGTTTGTACAGTTTTACCTGTTGCTGTTCGTCTGCTTTCTGGTGATGACTCTGCTGGTCGGTTTGGTATATAAATTCACCGCAGAGCGCGCCGGCAGGCAGTCGCTTGATGATTTAATGAAAAGCTCCTTGTATTTGATGCGCAGTGAGCTTCGCGAGATCCCCCCCCATGAGTGGGGGAAGACGCTGAAAGAGATGGATTTAAACCTCTCGTTTGATCTGCGCGTGGAGCCGCTGAATAAATACCATCTGGATGCCCCTACCCAGCAGCGTCTGCGCGAGGGCGATATTGTGGCACTCGACGACCAGTACACCTTTATTCAGCGTATTCCTCGCAGCCATTATGTCCTTGCCGTCGGCCCGGTTCCCTATCTCTATTTTCTGCATCAAATGCGCTTGCTGGACGTCGCGCTGATGGCGTTCATCGCCATTTCACTGGCCTTCCCGGTGCTTATCTGGATGCGTCCGCACTGGAAGGAGATGTTGAGGCTGGAAGCGGCGGCGCAACGTTTTGGTGAAGGACACCTGAGTGAACGACTACATTTTGACAGCGGTTCCAGTTTTGAGCGGCTCGGCGTGGCGTTTAACCAAATGGCGGACAATATCAATGCGCTCATTGCCAGCAAAAAACAGCTGATTGATGGCATCGCCCATGAGCTGCGCACACCGCTGGTGCGTTTACGCTACCGGCTGGAGATGAGCGATAACCTCAGCGAACAGGAATCCCAGGCGCTGAATCGTGATATTAGCCAGTTGGAAGCGCTCATCGAAGAGTTACTCACCTATGCGCGACTCGACCGGCCACAGAATGAGTTAAACCTCACGGAACCAAACCTACCGGTATGGCTCACCACCCATCTGGACGATGTACAAAGCGTTAATCCTGACCGCACGGTGCGCCTGCGCCATCTAACCTCCGGTGATTACGGTGCGCTGGATATGCGCCTGATGGAGCGCGTCCTGGATAATTTACTCAACAACGCCCTGCGCTACTGCCAGTCTACGGTTCACGCCAGTCTGCTGCTTCAGGGTAATCAAGCGATGCTGATCGTCGAAGACGATGGCCCCGGCATTCCACCTGACGCCCGTGCGCAAGTTTTTGAACCGTTTGTTCGTCTCGATCCCAGCCGCGACCGGGCCACCGGCGGCTGCGGACTCGGGCTGGCCATCGTCCACTCGATTGCGCAGGCCATGGGCGGTACGGTGATGTGTGACGAAAGCGAGCTCGGCGGCGCGCGTTTCACCTTTAGCTGGCCCCTCTGGCATAACATTCCTGAATTTTCCGCTGCCTGACCCCTACGGCTCGGTGGTCAGGTAACGTTGGGTGTGCTATAAAAAAGTATGTTGTAACTAAAATGGTAACTCTATGGCTCGTTACGATCTCGTTGAACGTCTGAACAGCACTTTTCGCCAGATGGAACAAGAACTGGCGCAATTCACTGAAAATCTGCAGCAGCACACGCTACTGATTGCCCGCGTGTTCTCCTTGCCAGAAATCGCAAAAGAGTCGGAGCACGCCCCGCTGGAGGCCATCGACGTAAAACAACATTTAGGTAAAGAAGCTGAAAGTCTGGCGCTGCGCCACTATCGCCACCTGTTTATTCAACAGCAGTCCGAGAATCGCAGCAGCAAAGCTGCCGTGCGCCTACCCGGCGTGTTGTGCTATCAGGTCGACAGCCCTTCTCAGGCGACGCTGGAAGCGCAAATTCAGCGTATCAACCAGTTGAAAACAACCTTTGAGCATATTGTGACGGTGGATTCAGGTCTGCCACCCGCCGCACGTTTCGAATGGGTGCATCGCCATTTACCAGGACTCATCACCCTCAATGCTTATCGAACGCTGACGGTGGTCAGAGAACCTGCGACCCTGCGATTCGGTTGGGCCAATAAACACATTATTAAAAACCTGAAACGCGATGAGGTACTGGAACAACTGGAAAAGAGCCTGAATTCACCGCGCAGCGTACATCCATGGACGCGCGAAGAGTGGCAGGCCCGTCTGGAGCGCGAGTATCAGGACATTGCCGCCCTGCCGCAACAGGCGAAACTGAAGATAAAAAGACCGGTGAAAGTCCAGCCCATCGCCCGCGTCTGGTACAAAGGGCAGCAAAAGCAAGTGCAATATGCGTGTCCGACACCGCTGATTGCACTGATTAATAACGATAATGGTATGAGTGTGCCGGACATCGGCGAGTTGCTGAATTACGATGCCGACAACGTGCAACACCGTTTCAAACCGCAGGCGCAGCCGCTGAGGTTGATTATTCCCCGGCTGCACCTGTATGTGGCAGATTAACGTCCCGGTCGCATACTTCCGACCATCAGTTCCGGGCGCACCCAACTGTCGAACTCGGCTTCGCTAAGGTAGCCCAGCGCCAGCGCCGAGGCTTTTAACGTCAGCCCCTCTTTGTGAGCCTTTTTGGCGATCTCTGCGGCTTTATCGTACCCAATATGGGTATTCAGGGCAGTCACCAGCATCAGGGATTCGTTGAGCAACTGGTCAATGCGCTCGCGATTGGGCTCAATGCCGGTCGCGCAGTGCGCATTGAAGCTTTCCATACCATCTGCCAGCAGACGAACTGATTGCAGGAAATTATGGATAACCATCGGTCGGTAGACGTTAAGCTCAAAATTACCGGAGGCTCCGCCAATGTTGATAGCCACATCGTTGCCCATTACCTGACAGCACAGCATAGTTAAGGCTTCACATTGTGTGGGGTTGACCTTACCAGGCATGATGGAGCTGCCTGGCTCGTTTTCAGGAATCGCTATCTCGCCGATACCACAGCGCGGACCAGATGCCAGCCAGCGCACATCGTTGGCAATTTTCATTAACGATGCGGCCAGACCTTTCAGTGCACCATGGGCATGTACCAGCGCATCACAGGTGGCCAGCGCTTCGAATTTATTCGGCGCGGTGACAAACGGTGCACAGGTGATCACTCTCAGTTCATCCGCGACCCGGCGAGCATATTCAGGATGTGTATTCAGTCCGGTGCCGACGGCCGTTCCTCCCAAAGCCAGTTCAGCCACATGCGGCAGGCTGTTTTCTATGTGCTTCAGGTTATGTTCCAGCATCGCCACCCAGCCAGAAATTTCCTGACCCAGCGTCAACGGTGTAGCGTCCTGCAAATGCGTACGGCCAATTTTGACAATATCTGCAAAGGCGTGGGATTTTTTACTCAGTGTTTCAATTAAAACATTCAATTGTGGAATAAGTGACTTACGCAGAGCCAGCAGTGCGGCAACGTGCATCGCCGTGGGGAACACGTCATTTGAACTTTGGCTTTTATTGACGTCATCGTTGGGGTGTATTTTACGTTCCATCCCCCGCACGCCGCCCAGCAGTTCGCTGGCCCGGTTCGCCAGCACCTCGTTCATGTTCATATTGCTTTGCGTACCGGAACCGGTCTGCCAGATAGCCAGCGGAAACTCGTCAGCGTGTTTATCAGCCAGCACTTCATCTGCCGCCTGCATGATGGCGTTCGCTTTTTCTGCCGCCAGCAGCCCGAGGTCCTGATTTACCTTCGCGGCAGCACGTTTAGTGAGCGCCAGCGCGTGGATCAGCGAGACCGGCATTTTCTCCGTAGAGATACGAAAATGCTCCAGCGATCGTTGGGTTTGTGCGCCCCAGAGTTTATCGGCCGGAACCTCAATCGCCCCCATTGAATCATTTTCGCGGCGTACCGTTACCATGACCTGCTCCTTATATTAACAATTGATTAGGTTATGTTTCGACATTGCCCATTGCCATTGGTCTTATGAGTATTGACGAGGATGGAACCCTCGTTTGGTGGTTCGTGCGGTAAAAAAAACCGCCCCGAGGGGCGGCTGACGTTACTTAACGCAGCGTGCGCACTGCGACGTCTGAATCTGTTGGAAGAAATCGTTACCTTTGTCATCCACCAGGATAAACGCCGGGAAATCTTCCACTTCAATTTTCCAGATGGCTTCCATCCCCAGTTCCGGGTATTCCACACATTCCAGGCTCTTGATACTGCCTTGCGCCAGCACTGCCGCAGGACCGCCGATGCTACCTAAATAGAAGCCACCGTGTTTATGGCAGGCGTCAGTAACCTGCTGGCTGCGGTTGCCTTTTGCCAGCATGATCATGCTGCCACCCGCAGACTGCAGTTGATCAACGTATGAATCCATGCGCCCGGCGGTGGTTGGGCCCAGCGAACCCGAAGCATAACCTTCCGGCGTTTTCGCCGGACCCGCGTAATAGATTGGATGATCTTTAACATACTGCGGCAAACTTTCGCCGTTATCCAGACGCTCTTTCAGTTTTGCATGCGCAATATCACGTCCGACGATGATTGTGCCATTCAGTGACAGACGCGTGGAAACAGGATACTGCGACAACTGAGCCAGGATCTCTTTCATCGGGCGGTTAAGATCGACGCGCACCGCTTCGCCTTCACCGGCCTGACGCAACGTTTCCGGGATGTACTTGCCGGGATTATTTTCCAGCTTCTCAATCCAGATCCCCTGGCGGTTGATTTTGGCTTTGATATTACGATCCGCTGAACAGGAGACGCCCATGCCAACCGGGCATGACGCACCGTGGCGCGGCAGGCGGATCACGCGAATATCGTGGGCGAAGTATTTCCCGCCGAACTGCGCGCCCAGTCCAAGGTTTTGCGCTTCAATCAACAGCTCTTTTTCCAGCTCGACATCGCGGAACGCCTGACCATGCTCATTACCTTCAGTCGGCAATTCATCATAATATTTTGCCGACGCCAGCTTAACGGTTTTCAACGTTGCTTCTGCCGAGGTTCCACCAATCACAAAAGCAATGTGATACGGCGGACAGGCTGCGGTTCCCAGCGTACGCATTTTCTCGACCAGATAATTTTTCAATTTACCCGGCGTGAGCAGCGCTTTGGTTTCCTGATACAGATAGGTTTTATTCGCCGATCCCCCGCCTTTGGCGATGCAGAGGAATTTGTACTCGTCACCGTCCACGGTATACAGGTCTATCTGCGCAGGCAGGTTGGTTCCGGTGTTCACCTCGTTATACATATCCAGCGCGGCGTTTTGCGAATAGCGCAGGTTATCTTCGATATAAGTGTTATACACCCCACGCGCCAGAGCGGCTTCATCACCCCCGCCGGTCCAGACACGTTGCCCTTTTTTACCGACAATAATCGCCGTACCGGTGTCCTGGCAGGTCGGTAACACGCCTTTCGCCGCGATGTCGGAGTTACGCAGGAATTGCAGGGCCACATATTTGTCGTTCTCGCTGGCATCCGGGTCGCGAAGAATATCCGCAACCTGCTGCTGATGCGCCGGGCGCAGCATAAATGAGGCATCATGAAATGCCTGGCGGGCAAGGAGGGTTAAGGCTTGCGGATCAACTTTAATGATTTCGTGGCCTTCAAATTCGGAAACGGAAACATGGTCGCTGGTCAACAGATAGTATTCGGTATCATCCTTTTTGAGGGGGAAAGGATGCTGATAATGAAAGGGTTTGTTTGACATTGTGCTCTCACTTACTGCTCGGTCTGGTTATTCTCTGGGCAGATGTTCCATTGCCCTGCTTCCCTGTCGCGGGTCCGGTTGTGCCAGCAACGGCCTTTATGCAACCAGAATTGCTCAGGGTATTAAAAGCGAGTCACCATATCCTACACAATTTTTTAACAAAAACTGAGACAAGTACGACTTTTTACATGCGCAGGTTACTTCCCCGTGGGTTTCTTGGTTTAATAGTCAGAGATAATTCCACATTGAAACAGGGCTTGATAATGCAAAAACTCATCAACTCAGTGCAGAACTATGCCTGGGGAAGCAAAACTGCCTTAACGGAACTTTATGGCATTGAAAATCCGACCCAGCAACCGATGGCAGAGCTGTGGATGGGCGCCCATCCGAAAAGCAGTTCTCGGGTTCAGAACGCCGACGGCCAGACAGTTTCCCTGCGTGACGTGATCGAGCACGATAAGTCAGCACTGTTAGGTGATGCCGTAGCACAACGCTTTGGTGAACTGCCTTTCCTGTTTAAAGTGCTCTGCGCTGCCCAGCCTCTTTCGATTCAGGTCCACCCGAACAAACACAATTCTGAGGTTGGCTTTGCCAAAGAAAACGCTGCAGGGATCCCAATGGACGCCGCCGAGCGTAATTACAAAGATCCTAATCACAAGCCCGAACTGGTGTTTGCCCTGACGCCTTTCCTGGCGATGAATGCGTTTCGCGAGTTCTCCGAGATTGTGGCACTGCTACAGCCAGTGTCTGGTGCGCATCCGGCCATCGCTCACTTCCTGCAGGAACCCAACGCCGAGCGTCTGAGCCACCTTTTCGCCAGCTTGTTGAATATGCAGGGCGAAGAGAAATCGCGTGCGCTGGCCGTACTGCAATCTGCCCTTAACAGCCAACAGGGTGAGCCGTGGCAAACTATCCGTCTGATAGCGGATGTCTATCCGGATGATAGCGGCCTGTTCTCTCCGCTGCTGCTCAATGTGGTGAAGCTGAATCCAGGCGAGGCGATGTTCTTGTTTGCCGAAACCCCACACGCCTACTTGCAAGGTGTGGCGCTCGAGGTCATGGCCAACTCCGATAACGTACTGCGCGCCGGACTGACGCCGAAATACATCGATATTCCAGAACTGGTCGCCAACGTTCAGTTTGTCGCTAAACCGGCGAATCAACTGCTGACAACCCCAGTCAAAACAGAGAGTGAACTGGATTTCCCAATCCCGGTTGACGATTTCGCGTTCTCCCTACATGAACTGTCTGCCCGTGAAGCCACTATCAGCCAGCACAGCGCCGCCATTTTGTTCTGCGTTGAGGGCGAAGCCGTGCTGAGCAAGGGCGAGCAACGCTTGGTACTGAAAGCAGGTGAATCGGCATTTATCAGCGCCAATGAGTCGCCGGTGAACGTCAGCGGCACCGGTCGTTTAGCGCGGGTTTATAACAAGCTGTAGCAAGATACTGATATTTTTAACAACTCTTGCTAAGCTAGTAGTGAGTTAAAGACATGTCACCCCTCCAGGCGTCTTCAAACGCCTGGATTTATTTTATGGATATCGAAATGAAAAAAACGCTGGTAGCTGCGGGTGTGGTGGTTGCACTGGGAATCGTCTGGACGGGCGGTGCATGGTTCACGGGAAAGAAACTGGAAACCCATCTTGCTGAGATGGTGACGCAGGCAAACGATCAGCTCAAACGCCTCTCGCCCGAGGCAGGCATTGAGCTGAGTTATGAGAACTACCAGCGCGGCGTGTTCAGCAGCCAGCTGCAACTGGTGGTAAAACCTGTTGCTGGTCAGGAAAATGCCTGGCTGAAGCCAGGGCAAAGCATCATTTTGGATGAATCCGTCGATCATGGCCCTTTCCCGCTAGCCCAGCTTAAGTCATTCAACCTGGTACCCGCGATGGCCGCAGTCAAAACCACGCTGGTGAATAATGACGTCACCAAACCGTTATTTGACATTGCCAAGGGTGAGTCACCTTTCATCATCAATTCCCGCGTGGGCTATAGCGGCGATACCCGCTCTGACATATCTCTCAAGCCGCTGAGTTACGAAAAAGGCGATGAGAAAGTGGCCTTTAGCGGAGGCGAATTCCAGCTCAGCGCCGACAAAGACGGTAACGCGGTTTCCCTGACCGGTGAAGCGCAAAGCGGCGTGGTCAATGCGGTTAACGAGTACGATCAAAAAGTACAAGTTACCTTTAATAATCTGAAGACGGATGGCTCAAGCTCGGTTGCCAGCTTTGGTGAGCGTATTGGCGATCAGAAATTGTCCCTTGATAAGCTGTCTATTTCCGTCGAAGGCAAAGAGCTGGCGGTGCTGGAAGGCATGGGCATCGACGGTAAATCAGACCTGGTTAACGAGGGTAAAACCGTCAACAGCCAGCTGGATTACACGATCAACAGCCTGAAATTGCAGGGTCAAGATTTGGGTAGCGGTAAGCTGACGCTGAAAGTAGGCCAGATTGATGGCGAAGCATTACATCAGTTCAGCCAGCAGTATAGTGCCCAAACCAAAGCATTGATGTCACAGATTGACGTAGTGCAAAACCCGGAGCTGTATCAGCAGAAAGTGACCGAAGCGTTCTTCAGCGCTCTGCCTATTCTGATGAAGGGTGAGCCGGTTATTACCGTTGCGCCACTGAGCTGGAAAAATGCCAAGGGTGAGACCAGCTTTAATCTGTCCCTGTTCCTGAAAGACCCGAATGCGAACCAGGAAGAACCAAAAACGCTGGCCCAGGAAGTGGATCGCTCAGTGAAATCACTGGACGCAAAGCTGGCGATCCCGATGGATATGGCAACTGAGTTCATGACCCAGATTGCCAAACTGGAAGGGTATCAGCAGGAAGAAGCGGCAGGTATGGCGAAACAGCAGGTCAATGGTCTTGCTGCGATGGGTCAAATGTTCCGCATCACGACGGTACAGGACAACACCATCGGCTCCAGCCTGCAGTACGCAAACGGTCAGGTGACGCTCAACGGCCAAAAAATGCCGCTGGATGAGTTTGTCGGCATGTTTGGTATGCCAACACTTTCCGCACCAGATGCCCCGGCCATGCCGCAGCCGTAATTTCCATCTGCGTGATGTCCGCCACAGCCCGATAAAGCAATTTATCGGGCTTTTTTACCTCTGGCGCATTACTTTTGCGTCACCAGTCTGGCGGATAACGTCAGATTGCGCGAATGCCCCTCATCACTGCTGATTCGCTGGAGTACGCGTTCAGCCAGTGTATATCCCATTTCACGCGCAGGCGTGCTGGCCCAAATAATCGGTAAATCATCCAGAGCGTTCTCTGCCACATCGGCAAAGGCGGCTAGCGAGATCTGCTGTTCAAAATAACGGTCAACGCCAATTTCACCACTCTGTCGCCCTGCTTTCATCAGGCCAAACCAAGCCCCAACGGCGATAGTTTCGTTATAGCACACCACCGCACTGATGGTCGGGTTATGCCGTAGTAGCGCCGTCACGGCGTCTGCGGCCTGCTTCTGGCTTGAGGCGCACTCCAGTACCCAATCGCTGTGAAAAGGCAGTCCAAATTTAAGCAGCGTGGCGCAATATCCCCCCACGCGTTCTGCACGGGTCAGAGAGGAGCTCTGTCCACCTAACCAGGCGATTCGTTGATGACCATGCCCGACAAGATGCTCAACTAACAGTTGCGCAGCCTGCATATTGTCGGGTCTGACGGTGTCAGCATCATCCAGATAGCTGGCGCGTGAAGCAAACACTACCGGAATACCCTTTTCACCGGCCAACTGCCGTAACGCGTCGCTGCTGCCCGCGGCTCCGGCGATCACCACCCCGTCAACACCCTGATTGAGTAACATCGAGAAACGCTGGGCCAGCTGTTCGCCGTCCTTACCGCCATGCAGTAAAAATACCATCCGCCCCTGAGCTTCTAAGGCTTCCGTCAGTCCTGCCGTCAGTTCGGCATAAAACGGCGTCGAGAGATCGCGAACGATTAACCCAATAACCCCACTCTGCCCGCCACGCAGCGCCGATGCCTGGCGGTTACGTACGAACCCCAGTTGTTCGATGGCAGCATTGACCCGTTCTCCGGTCGCTGATGAGATACGCCCTTTGCCGCTAAGAACCAATGAGACGGTACTGACTGAGACACCGGCCGCCAGCGCTACATCATGAATGGTTATTTTTTTGGCTATAGCCATAAAACCAGAAAGCTCCCTGATAACGTGATGGATAAAACGTTTTATCAATCATCCGTATTTATACGCCCTATTATCCTTCGATAATGTGATTTGTAACGCACTAAAATTAGGTAAAACGTTTTATCTTCTCGCCATCATTCGTTGGTCGATTTTTTACAAGGAGTCGTTAGATGACGACGAGAACCACACCAAAAGTCACGTTATGGGAATTTTTCCAGCAGTTGGGCAAAACCTTTATGTTGCCCGTAGCACTGCTCTCGTTTTGCGGGATCATGCTGGGGATCGGCAGCTCATTAAGCAGCCATGATGTCATTACGCTGATCCCCGCGTTGGGGAACCCGATGTTGCAGGCGCTGTTTACCTGGATGAGCAAAGTCGGATCCTTCGCATTTAGTTTTCTGCCGGTGATGTTTTGTATCGCTATCCCGCTTGGCCTGGCGCGCGAAAACAAAGGCGTTGCGGCCTTTGCCGGTTTTGTCGGCTATGCGGTGATGAACCTGGCCGTCAACTTTTGGTTAACGGCCAAGGGAATATTGCCCACCACGGATGCGGCGATCCTCAAAGCCAACAACGTGCAAAACATTCTGGGGATCCAGTCGATCGACACTGGGATCCTCGGTGCGGTAATCGCCGGGATCATTGTCTGGATGCTGCATGAACGTTTCCACAACATTCGCCTGCCGGATGCGCTGGCGTTCTTCGGTGGTACCCGTTTTGTGCCGATTATTTCGTCGGTAGTGATGGGACTGGTCGGGCTGGTCATTCCGCTGATTTGGCCGTTCTTCGCCATGGGTATCACTGGCTTGGGTAACATCATCAATAGCGCCGGTGATTTTGGTCCGATGCTGTTTGGTACCGGTGAACGTCTGCTGTTGCCGTTTGGCCTGCATCACATTCTGGTGGCCTTAATTCGCTTCACTGAAGCTGGCGGTACGCAGGAGGTGTGTGGTCATAGCGTCAGCGGCGCGCTGACTATTTTTCAGGCTCAACTGAGCTGCCCGACCCCCCAGGGCTTCTCTGAAAGCGCCACGCGCTTCTTGTCTCAGGGTAAAATGCCGGCGTTCCTCGGCGGTTTGCCGGGCGCAGCGTTAGCGATGTACCACTGCGCTCGCCCTGAAAATCGTCATAAAATTAAGGGATTATTAATCTCTGGTCTGATTGCCTGTGTGATCGGTGGTACCACCGAACCCCTGGAATTTTTATTCCTGTTCGTGGCACCGGTACTGTATGTAATCCACGCGCTGTTGACCGGGCTGGGGTTCACCGTAATGGCAGTACTTGGCGTCACCATCGGCAATACCGATGGCAACCTGATTGACTTCGTGGTGTTTGGCATCCTGCACGGGTTGTCCACCAAGTGGTATCTGGTACCGGTTGTCGCTGCTATCTGGTTCGCGGTGTACTACGTCATCTTCCGCTTCGCCATCACCCGCTTTAATCTTAAAACACCGGGTCGTGATGTCGAAATTGCCAGCAATATTGAGAAAGTCATGGCAGGAACGCCGGGCAAATCAGGCTATAACGTCCCGGCTATTCTGGCGGCGCTGGGTGGTGCAGAAAATATCGTCAGCCTGGATAATTGCATTACCCGCTTGCGTCTTTCCGTGAAAGATATGTCGCTTGTGAACGTGCAGGCACTGAAGGACAATCGCGCGATTGGTGTCGTTCAACTCAATCAGCATAACTTGCAGGTCGTCATCGGTCCGCAGGTCCAGTCGGTGAAGGACGAAATGACGGTTCTGATGAATACCGTACAGGCATAAGGGCAACAATATGTTTGATTTCTCAACTGAAGTGGACAGGCACGGTACCTGGTGCACCCAATGGGATTATGTCGCCGACCGGTTTGGTTCGGCCGACCTGCTACCATTCACCATCTCAGATATGGATTTTGCCACCGCACCATGCATTCTCCAGGCGCTGACGCAGCGCCTGTCACACGGTGTGTTGGGCTACAGTCGCTGGAAAAATGATGATTTTTTGGCGGCAATTAGCCACTGGTTCCTGACCCGCCATAACACCCAAATCGATCCGCAATCTGTAGTTTATGGCCCCTCCGTCATCTATATGGTGTCGGAGCTGATCCGCCAGTGGTCATCAACGGGTGACACGGTGGTTATCCATACTCCAGCTTACGATGCGTTTTACAACGCCATCAAAGGCAACCAGCGTACAGTGCACCCTGTTGCACTGGAGAAACGTGCGCACGGCTGGTATTGCGATATGGCTAAGCTGGAAGAAACCCTCTCGCGGCCTGAAAGCAAAATTCTTCTGCTCTGTAGTCCGCAGAATCCGACCGGCAAGGTCTGGACCCGAGATGAACTGGAAACCATGGCTAGCATGTGCCAACGGCACGGCGTGAAGGTCATTTCCGACGAGATTCATATGGACATGGTATGGGATCAACAACCTCATATCCCATGGAATCAGGTTGCTCGAGGCGACTGGGCGCTGCTCACATCCGGCTCCAAGAGTTTTAATATTCCGGCGCTAACCGGGGCTTACGGAATCGTTGAAGACGCCGATAGCCGTAACCACTACCTTGCGGCGCTAAAAGGCCGAGATGGCCTTTCCTCACCTGCAGTACTGGCGCTTACCGCGCATATTGCTGCTTATCAGCACGGCTCCCCGTGGTTGGATGCGTTACGCGATTATCTGGCCGCTAATCTGCACTATGTCGCACATGAGCTTAATGCTGCGTTCCCTGAGTTAAACTGGCAGATCCCACAATCAACTTATCTGGCATGGATTGACCTGCGTCCGCTCAATATTGATGATCATGCGTTGCAGGATGTACTCATCCATCAGCAAAAAGTCGCGATCATGCCGGGATATACCTATGGTGAAGAAGGCCGCGGCTTTGTCCGTCTGAATGCCGGGTGTCCGCGTGCAAAACTGGAAAAAGGTGTGAATGGGTTAATAAACGCTATTCGTTCGCTACGCTGACTTTACTTGCGCAATACGTCCTGTATTGCGCAATTTTACCTGCTGGGGAATCCGCCTTCTTTGTTATTCTCTCACCATTGCACAATAGGGCAATGTGAGAAAAAACAGTATTTTTCAGCTAACCGTGTATAGTGGGCTTCCACTCAAATCAGGAAGAGCCTATGTCTGAACGTAAAAATGTGAAATCCCGCCGTAATTTTCTTATCAAATGTCCTTGCCCTAACTGCACCGCGCATTCTGAACACAGTTTTTCTCGCGTACAAAAAGGTGCCATGTTGATTTGCCCGCAGTGCAATAAACTATTCCAGGCCGATACCAAACTCGTCGCGTAAACTGCTATTCAGATAACCGCTGCTCAAAACAATTATCATGAATTGCGGTTATCACAGCATAAATCATCACTCCGAATCTCACGACATCTGTCATCTATAATTTCAGCAAATATCACGCCTAAATTAGGCTATTACAAAGCGAATACCTACTTTCTGGATGGTTTTAGCGGATGATGTTTCTGTTGTATAATGGTGCGCACTTTTACTAAAAACAAAGAGTGCGACCATGATTGATAAATCCCTCCCCTTAACCGACATCCATCGCCACCTTGATGGCAACATTCGTGCGCAAACCATTCTCGATCTTGGCCGTCAGTTCAATTTAACGCTTCCCGCTCAAACGCTGGAAACGCTGATCCCGCACGTGCAGGTCACCTCGACAGAACCGGATTTAGTCAGTTTTTTGTCGAAGCTCGACTGGGGCGTGAAGGTACTGGCCTCACTGGATGCCTGCCGCCGCGTGGCATTTGAAAATATTGAAGATGCCGCCCGTAACGGGCTGCACTATGTGGAACTGCGCTTTTCGCCCGGCTATATGGCGATGGCGCATCAACTCCCCGTCGCGGGCGTGGTTGAAGCAGTGATTGCGGGCGTACGTGAAGGCTGCAAGGCTTTTGGCGTGGAAGCGCGCTTAATTGGCATTATGAGCCGTACTTTTGGCGAAGCCGCTTGCCTGCAGGAACTGGATGCGCTGTTAGCACACCGTGACCACATTACCGCACTGGACCTGGCGGGCGATGAACTGGGTTTCCCAGGCAGTCTGTTCCTGTCTCATTTTAATCGGGCGCGCGATGCAGGCTGGCACATTACCGTGCACGCTGGTGAAGCAGCAGGCCCTGAAAGCATCTGGCAGGCGATCAGAGAACTGGGCGCTGAACGTATTGGTCATGGCGTTAAAGCTGTGGAAGATCGTGCATTGATGGATTTTCTTGCCGAGCAGCGAATTGGCATCGAATCCTGCCTGACCTCCAACATCCAGACCAGCACCGTTGCTTCACTGGCTGCACATCCGCTGAAGACGTTCCTCGAACAGGGTGTGTTGGCCAGTCTAAACACCGACGATCCCGCGGTTCAGGGCGTGGATATTATTCACGAATATACCGTTGCTGCTCCAGCTGCAGGGTTGAGCCGCGAGCAGATCCGTCAGGCGCAAATTAATGGTCTGGAAATGGCGTTTTTGAGTACTGAAGAGAAACGTGCGTTGCGTGAGAAAGTCGCAGCGGCATAACGATGATAGTGCCGGATAGCGCTAACGCTTATCCGGCATTTCCGTAATCAGGCAAGACACAACGTAGAACGATGTTTTGCCGATTCAATACCCAGCTCAATCAGTTCCATAATTTGAATGGCCTGTCGTGCTGGAACCGGGTTTTCACCATTGCCGTTCAGTGCATCACGGATACCCGCATAATAAGCCGGATAGTTACCCGGCACGGTTAACCAGGTCTCTTCCACACGTTCTTCGCCTTCGACCCGCGTCAGCACGCCATCGCGCATGTCGTAACCCCAGTCTTCCTGCGGCAAACGTTCACCATTTTTTAAACGTTCTTCCTGCGGATCAAGACCGTATTTCACATAGCTCCCACGCGAACCGTGCACGATGTAGCGTGCCGACTCGGCGGCAGCCAGCATGGTGCCGTGCAGAACCACCCGACGCTGAGGGTAAGTCAAAATGGCGTGGAAATAATCTGTCGATTGTGCGCCAGGACGCAACTGCGCAAGGTCCACCGTCAGGCTGACGGGCAAACCAAACAGGTTAATGGCCTGATCCAACAGATGCGGCGCTAAATCGTACCAGATACCGCTTCCTGGACCGCCCTGTTCACGCCAGCGGTCGCGGACCTGCGGACGGAAACGATCGAAGTGGGATTCAAAGTAAGCGACTTCACCCAACACTCCGTCTGCCAGCAGGGCTTTCAGCGTCAGGAAATCACTGTCCCAGCGGCGGTTATGGAAAACAGACAGCACACGACCCAGGCTACGCGCCAACGCATCCAGTTCGCGAGCTTGTGACAGTGTCACGGTAAATGGCTTATCAACAACCACGTGTTTACCCGCTTCCAGCGCTGCTTTAGCGAGCGGAAAATGCGTGTCATTCGGCGTGGGGATCACAATCAGGTCGATGCGGGGATCGTTAAACAGATGCTTAGGCTCACTCACCACCGTAACAGAAGGCCAGTCCGCCTTCACTTTTGCTTCGTCACTACTGGATACCGCGGCCAGCTCTAGCCCCGGGGTGCCCACAATCAGAGGGGCATGGAAAGTTTTGCTGGCATAGCCATAGCCAATCAGCCCAACGCGGATGTTGTCACTCATGTTATTGCCTCTCAATTCAGGACCGACCTATTTCACACCATACATCGCAACGTCACAACAGTTTAATAACCTTTGCAGGGAAAAGGTTGTTTCTTAACTTAAGTCAAACATATGCCACTTAGTGATAACTTGCTGCGAAAAAGTCGTCGAAATCGTTCCCAATGCTCTTGCCGTCTTACTTATTGATAAGTAACATTTGCCTCCTGTGTTTAAGGATAAATCAAAGCAAATGTCGTCAGTAATGAATCGTCTTATTGAGTTAACAGGTTGGATTGTTCTCGCGGTTTCCGTCATCCTTTTAGGTATTGCCACGCATATCGACAACTACCAGCCACCAGAACCAACGGCTTCGGTGCATACGGTGCAGAAAAAATAACCCACGGTCTCCTTTTTTAACCCAGCAGTCATGCTGGGTTAGGTTGTAACAGCGTCATTTCTATCAAAAATAGCGAATTGTGCAGTCCCCCACCTTGGCACTTATTGCCTGCGATAGCGAAGCGCGTTACCCTTTGACCGGGTGCTCAGCGTGCCTGCGTATCTATCAGTACGAACACTCTTATTTGTATCTTTGCACACCCTGCGTTTTTATCTGTGCAACCTTGTTTATTTTTTAATATTAACTACTCCGTTGGTGTTATTTTCTTAATATGGATCTCCACATATGACTGTTCAGGATTACTTATTAAAATTCCGCAAAATCAATTCCCTCGAAAGCCTGGAAAAACTGTTCGATCATCTTAACTACACGCTCACCGACGATCGCGACATTATCAATATGTATCGCGCGGCGGATCACCGCCGGGCGGAGCTAATCTCCGGGGGACGCCTGTTTGATATCGGCCAGGTGCCAAAATCCGTCTGGCATTATGTGCAATAAATAAGAAAGTAGCGCTCATCGTTAAAAGCTTTATAATAATCGCCCCAAAATGAATGGCATGTTTGTTTGCACGCGTAAATCTGGAGAAGAGATGACGACGACACCGGCACAACGTATCGGAGGCTGGCTACTTGGTCCACTGGCCTGGCTGTTAGTGGCGTTGTTGAGCGCTTCGCTGGCGATCCTGTTGTATGTAACTGCGCTGGCAACTCCGCAGACGTTTCAGACGCTCGGCGAACAAAGCGCCACTAATTTACTGTTATGGGGCGTTTCCTTTATTACCGCTATCGCCATGTGGTACTACACGCTGTGGCTGACTATCGCGTTTTTCAAACGCCGACGCTGTGTACCTAAGCACTATATTTTATGGTTACTGATCTCCGTGTTACTGGCTATTAAAGCCTTTGCGTTTTCACCTGTTCCGGATGCCTTTGCCGTCCGCCAGCTACTGTTCCCGTTGTTGGCTGCTGCATTGCTGGTGCCCTATTTCAAGCGTTCGCAGCGCGTGAAATCGACGTTTGTGAACCCGTAATAACCCTACAGTTAACCTGTTGTCGCCTGTTGTAGATTGTCAGATAATAGGCGGCTTTTTTATTTCAGGCCGAAAAATGACTGATTACCTGCTGCTGTTTGTCGGAACTGTACTGGTCAATAACTTTGTACTGGTCAAGTTTCTGGGTCTCTGCCCGTTTATGGGCGTTTCCAAAAAACTGGAAACGGCGATGGGCATGGGCCTCGCCACGACCTTTGTAATGACGCTGGCATCGATTTGCGCATGGCTGATTGACACCTGGATCCTCATCCCGCTCGATCTCATCTACCTGCGTACGCTGGCGTTTATCTTAGTCATCGCCGTGGTCGTGCAATTTACCGAAATGGTGGTGCGCAAAACGAGTCCTGCTCTGTATCGCCTGCTGGGGATCTTCTTACCGTTGATCACCACTAACTGTGCGGTACTGGGCGTCGCGTTGTTGAATATCAACCTCGGTCATAACTTTTTACAGTCGGCGCTGTACGGTTTTTCCGCTGCCGTCGGCTTCTCGCTGGTGATGGTACTGTTCGCCGCCATTCGTGAGCGCCTCGCTGTGGCTGATGTTCCGGCACCTTTTCGCGGTAATGCGATTGCGCTGATTACCGCCGGTTTAATGTCATTGGCCTTTATGGGCTTTAGTGGTTTGGTGAAGCTGTAATGAATGCTATCTGGATTGCCGTTGCTGCAGTGAGTCTACTGGGTCTGGCATTCGGCGCTGTTTTAGGCTATGCCTCCCGACGTTTTGCCGTTGAGGACGACCCGGTCGTTGAAAAAATCGATGAGATCCTTCCGCAAAGTCAATGTGGCCAGTGCGGTTACCCTGGCTGTCGCCCGTATGCGGAAGCGATTGGCTGTCAGGGCGAAAAAATCAATCGCTGCGCCCCCGGTGGTGAAGCGGTGATGCTAAAAATTGCGACGCTGCTGAACGTCGATCCGCAGCCTATTGATGGCGATGAACAGGACGTTACGCCGGTGAGAATGCTGGCGGTCATTGATGAAAATAACTGTATTGGCTGTACAAAGTGCATTCAGGCCTGCCCGGTTGATGCCATCGTCGGCGCGACGCGTGCGATGCACACAGTCATGAGCGATCTCTGTACCGGATGCAACCTGTGCGTTGATCCCTGCCCGACTCAGTGTATTGAATTACGTCCGGTTGCCGAAACGCCTGATAGCTGGAAGTGGGATTTGAACACTATCCCCGTGCGCATCATTCCCGTGGAACAACATGTTTAAGCTATTCTCTGCATTCAGAAAAAACAAAATTTGGGACTTCGAAGGCGGCATTCATCCGCCCGAAATGAAAGCCCAGTCAAACGGCACGCCGCTGCGACAAGTCCCACTGCCGCCGCGTCTGGTGATTCCGCTCAAACAGCATATTGGTGCTGAGGGTGAGCTGTGCGTAAACGTCGGTGACCACGTCCTGCGCGGCCAGGCGCTGACGCGTGGACGAGGCAAAATGCTGCCAGTGCACGCGCCAACCTCCGGCACCGTTGTGGCCATTGCTCCGCACTCCACTGCGCACCCTTCAGCATTGGCAGAGCTCAGCGTCATAATCGATGCAGATGGCGAAGATCACTGGATTGAGCGTGAAGGCTGGGCTGACTATCGTTCCCGCAGCCGAGAAGAGCTTATTGCCCGTATTCATCAGTTCGGCGTTGCCGGACTGGGCGGTGCTGGTTTCCCTACTGGCGTAAAACTGCAGGGCGGCGGCGATAAAATTGAAACATTGATCATCAACGCTGCGGAATGTGAGCCCTACATTACTGCTGACGATCGCCTGATGCAGGATTGTGCAGCTCAGGTGGTGGAAGGCATCCGCATTCTGGCCCACATTCTTCAACCGCGCGAGATCCTGTTGGGGATTGAAGATAACAAACCGCAAGCGATATCAATGCTGCGCGCGGTGCTGGCGGACTCACATGATATCAGCCTGCGCGTTATCCCAACCAAATATCCTTCCGGCGGCGCGAAGCAGTTGACCCAAATTCTGACCGGAAAACAGGTCCCACACGGTGGACGCTCCTCGGATATCGGCGTCCTGATGCAAAACGTCGGTACGGCCTATGCTATCAAACGCGCCGTGATCGACGGAGAACCGATCACCGAACGCGTCGTAACGCTGACCGGCGAAGCCGTTAGCCGTCCGGGCAACGTCTGGGCACGTTTAGGCACGCCTGTTCGCCACCTGCTTGATGACGCAGGTTTTTGCCCTTCCGCAGAGCAAATGGTCATCATGGGCGGCCCGCTAATGGGCTTCACTCTCCCCTGGCTTGATGTCCCCGTAGTGAAGATCACCAACTGCCTGTTGGCGCCATCTGCCAGTGAAATGGGTGAACAGCAGGAAGAAAAAGGCTGCATTCGCTGTAGCGCCTGCGCCGACGCCTGCCCGGCCGATCTCTTGCCTCAGCAGCTTTACTGGTTCAGTAAAGGACAGCAGCACGACAAAGCAATCGGTCACAATATCGCTGACTGCATTGAATGCGGTGCCTGTGCGTGGGTATGTCCCAGCAATATTCCGCTGGTGCAGTATTTCCGTCAGGAAAAAGCTGAGATTTACGCCATAAGCCAGGAAGAAAAACGCGCCGCAGAGGCAAAAGCACGATTCGAAGCCAGACAGGCACGCCTGGAGCGTGAAAAAGCCGCGCGTCTTGAACGTCATAAAAGCGCCGCCGTTCAGCCTGCCGCGAAGGACAACGATGCCATTGCTGCCGCACTTGCACGGGTGAAAGAGAAACAAGCACAGGCTTTACAACCGATTGTTATTCAGGCCGGAGAGAAACCGGATAATAGTGCAGCCATTGCCGCCAGAGAAGCACGGAAAGCACAGGCCCGGGCCAAACAGGCGGAAAATGTGCCTGCTACCGACAGCACCACCGATACCGATCCGCGCAAAGCCGCGGTAGAAGCCGCTATTGCCCGTGCCAAAGCACGCAAGCTTGAGCAGCAACAGGCCGTCGCCGAGGCTGCCAAACCGGTTGACCCGAGCAAAGCCGCGGTAGAAGCCGCCATTGCCCGCGCTAAAGCACGCAAACTTGAGCAGCAGCAGGCCGTCGCCGAGACAGACGAACCGGTTGACCCGCGTAAAGCCGCGGTAGAAGCCGCCATTGCCCGTGCTAAAGCACGCAAACTTGAGCAGCAGGTTGTCGCCGAGACCACCGAACCAGTTGATCCACGCAAAGCCGCCGTTGCGGCCGCTATTGCACGCGCTCAGGCTAAAAAGGCCGCCCAGCAGCAGGTTGTTAACGAGGAATAAATGGTATTCAGAATCGCAAGCTCTCCCTATACCCATAACCAGCGCCAGACATCGCGTATTATGCTGCTGGTGTTAATTGCCGCGTTACCGGGGATTGCCGCTCAGCTTTGGTTTTTTGGTTGGGGCACGTTGGTACAGATTTTTCTCGCCGCCATCAGCGCCATTGCCGCTGAAGCAGGCGTATTGAAACTGCGTAAACAGCCGGTTGTCGCTATTTTAAAAGACAACTCCGCCTTGCTCACCGGGCTACTGCTTGCCGTCAGCCTTCCGCCGCTAGCCCCCTGGTGGATGGTGGTCCTAGGCACCGTATTTGCCGTGATCATTGCCAAGCAACTGTATGGCGGCCTCGGGCAAAACCCGTTTAACCCGGCGATGATCGGCTATGTGGTTCTGCTTATCTCCTTCCCGGTGCAGATGACAAGCTGGCTTCCCCCGCATGAAATTGCGGCCACGGTACCGGGATTTGTTGACGCCATTAACGTCATTTTTACCGGACATACCTCAAGCAGCGGTGATATGAACACCTTACGCATGGGTATCGATGGCATTAGCCAGGCGACGCCGCTTGATACGTTCAAGACATCGTTGCACGCCGGACGCACGGTAGAACAGGTTATGCAGTACCCCATTTACAGCGGGATGCTTGCAGGCGCAGGCTGGCAGTGGGTAAACCTGGCCTGGCTGGCGGGCGGCGTCATGCTATTGTGGAAAAACGCTATTCGCTGGCATATTCCGGTCAGTTTCCTGCTGTCGCTCGCTGTCTGTGCGACGTTAGGCTGGCTTTTCTCTCCCGAGTCGCTGGCGTCACCACAGCTGCACCTGCTCTCTGGCGCAACCATGCTCGGTGCGTTCTTTATTCTTACCGATCCCGTTACGGCATCGACAACCAATCGCGGTCGGCTGATTTTTGGTGCACTTGCCGGTCTGTTGGTATGGCTGATTCGCAGTTTTGGTGGGTATCCGGATGGCGTGGCCTTTGCGGTATTGTTGGCAAATATCACGGTCCCGTTGATTGATTATTACACCCGCCCTCGCGTGTACGGACATCGCTAAGGACACCCTATGTTGAAAACGATTCGTAAACACGGTATCACTCTGGCACTCTTTGCCGCTGGTTCTACGGGCTTAACAGCGGCAATCAATCAACTGACTAAGTCTACGATTGACGAGCAGGCAACGCTGCAGCAAAAAGCGCTGTTTGATCAGGTTCTGCCAACTGACCGCTACAATAATAATCTGCGCGACAGCTGTTATCTGGTCACGGCTCCGGCGTTGGGTAAAGGGATACACCGTGTTTATATTGCCCGCCAGGACGAGCGACCGGTCGCTGCCATCCTCGAAGCCACCGCGCCAGACGGCTACTCCGGCGCGATACAACTGCTGGTTGGTGTCGATTTTAACGGTACCGTGCTGGGTACGCGGGTCACGGAGCATCATGAAACGCCGGGTCTGGGCGATAAAATCGAGCTTCGACTGTCCGACTGGATAACGCACTTTAGCGGCAAAACGATCTCTGCTGAAAACGATCCTCATTGGGCGGTGAAAAAAGATGGCGGTGACTTCGACCAGTTCACCGGTGCCACCATCACCCCCCGCGCAGTCGTCAATGCGGTGAAACGCGCAGGCCTGTATGCACAGACGTTGCCTGCACAACTTCCTCAACTTCCCGCCTGTGGAGAATAAACCATGAGCGAAATTAAAGACGTTATTGTTCAGGGATTGTGGAAAAACAACTCCGCACTGGTACAGTTACTTGGCATGTGCCCGCTGCTGGCAGTCACCTCTACCGCGACCAATGCCCTTGGGCTGGGACTTGCTACCACACTGGTTTTAACGCTAACCAACCTGACCATCTCTGCCCTGCGCCGCTGGACGCCGTCTGAGATTCGTATTCCTATTTATGTCATGATCATCGCGTCGGTAGTCAGTGCCGTACAGATGCTTATTAACGCCTACGCCTTCGGGTTGTATCAGTCGTTGGGGATCTTCATCCCGTTGATTGTGACCAACTGTATTGTGGTTGGTCGTGCCGAGGCCTTTGCGGCAAAAAAAGGCCCCGCACTCTCCGCGCTGGATGGGTTTTCCATCGGAATGGGGGCAACCGGTGCGATGTTTGTGCTGGGCTCACTGCGCGAGATTATCGGCAACGGCACGTTGTTTGATGGCGCTGATGGTCTGCTGGGTAGCTGGGCAAAAGTGCTGCGCATTGAGATTTTCCATACAGACACACCGTTCCTGTTAGCCATGCTGCCGCCAGGCGCGTTCATCGGGCTGGGGCTGATGCTGGCCATCAAGTATCTTATTGACGAGAAGATGAAGAAACGTCGCGCGCAGGCTGCGTTAACAGACGTTCCGGCGGGTGAAACAGGGAATGTGTCATGAACAAAGCAAAACGGCTGGAAATACTGACGCGCCTGCGCGATAACAATCCGCACCCCACCACCGAACTCAATTTTACGTCGCCGTTTGAGCTACTGATTTCGGTGCTGCTTTCGGCGCAGGCGACCGATGTCAGCGTCAATAAAGCCACCGCAAAACTGTACCCTGTCGCTAACACCCCAGCCGCGATGCTAGAACTCGGGGTCGACGGCGTAAAGTCTTATATTAAGACCATCGGATTGTTCAACAGCAAAGCGGAGAACGTGATTAAAACCTGCCGTATTTTGCTCGAACAGCACAATGGCGAGGTTCCGGAGGACAGAGCAGCACTGGAAGCGTTGCCTGGCGTCGGGCGTAAAACCGCCAACGTGGTGCTCAATACCGCCTTTGGCTGGCCCACTATCGCTGTCGATACTCATATATTTCGGGTGTGTAACCGAACACAATTCGCCCCAGGGAAAAACGTCGAGCAGGTCGAAGAAAAACTGCTGAAAGTCGTTCCCAGTGAATTTAAAGTCGACTGCCATCACTGGTTAATTCTTCATGGTCGCTACACCTGCATTGCCAGGAAGCCGCGCTGCGGCTCCTGTATCATTGAGGATCTCTGTGAATTCAAAGAAAAAGTCGACATCTAATGCAATCGGGGTAACGTTCGTTGCCCCTTATTACCATAACGATTAGTTATGCACTCTCCAATCGCTTAATCCCCGACAATGATGCCATGCTATTGCGTATATCTAATGCAATATTCTTGTGCTTTAACACCTGAGCAGGTTAATCGTTTTTTTAGTAGTAGAAATTTCTATTCATACGTGATCAAGATCACATTGATAATTTGATGTTAATTTTTCTTATTTTTATAGTTAAAATGACAATCAGATGACCTATTCTCGTCGATTCGATACAAAACATTACACTGGGTATTTTTCAGATAATGGCCTATATCACTGGATTCAACACTGAATAGCAGAACATATCGCCGCTTTGCCATTTTCGCCCCCATTGAACAGTGAAAAAAACTGCCATTTTTCAATTGAAGAAATTTAACGCTAGATAACATTTACCTGCCCCGATGATTTCACCACTCTGGATATATGTAACAGAATATTACAAACCTCTTGTCTGAAGGGGCAAGATAGTGAACATTACTTGCCGTTTCCCCTCCCACTATAACAATCGGACGGATGAACTTGACTCATCACGTACCTGAACACCCCCGTAGATATGGGATGTAAAAAAAGAGGTAAAAGTGTCTACTGCAAACAATAAACCAACTGAAAGCGTGAGCTTAAACGCCTTCAAACAACCAAAAGCGTTCTATCTCATTTTCTCAATTGAGCTGTGGGAACGTTTTGGCTACTACGGCCTGCAAGGGATTATGGCCGTCTACCTGGTGAAACAACTGGGTATGTCAGAAGCGGATTCCATCACCCTTTTCTCCTCCTTTAGTGCCCTGGTTTACGGCCTGGTGGCTATTGGCGGCTGGTTAGGTGATAAAGTTCTGGGTACTAAGCGTGTCATTATGCTGGGTGCCATTGTACTGGCTATCGGTTATGCGCTGGTCGCATGGTCCGGTCATGATGCTGGTATCGTTTATATGGGTATGGCGGCCATCGCGGTCGGTAATGGCCTGTTTAAAGCGAACCCATCCTCCCTGCTTTCTACCTGCTATGCCAAAGATGACCCGCGTCTTGATGGTGCATTTACTATGTACTACATGTCCGTCAACATCGGTTCATTCTTCTCAATGCTTGCTACTCCATGGCTGGCGGCACGATACGGCTGGAGCACCGCGTTCGCACTGAGCGTCGTCGGGATGCTGATTACCGTCGTAAACTTCGCATTCTGCCAGCGTTGGGTTAAACAATACGGGTCTAAACCAGACTTTGAGCCGATCAACTTCCGCAACCTGCTGCTGACCATTGTTGGCGTGGTGGTGTTGATTGTTATCGCAACATGGTTACTGCACAACCAGGGCATTGCACGTATGGTTCTGGGCGTCGTGGCTATGGGTATCGTGTTTATCTTCGGTAAAGAAGCCTTCGCCATGAAAGGTGCCGCGCGTCGTAAAATGATCGTCGCCTTCATTCTGATGCTGGAAGCGATTATCTTCTTCGTGCTGTACAGCCAGATGCCGACATCACTGAACTTCTTTGCAATTCGTAACGTTGAGCACTCTATTCTGGGCATCGCGTTCGAACCTGAGCAGTATCAGGCACTGAACCCGTTCTGGATCATCATTGGTAGCCCAATCCTTGCCGCTATCTATAACAAGATGGGTGACACACTGCCAATGCCGACCAAGTTTGCTATCGGTATGGTGCTGTGTTCCGGTGCGTTCCTGATCCTACCGCTGGGTGCGAAATTTGCCACCGATGCGGGTATCGTTTCCGTTAACTGGCTGATCATTTGCTACGGTCTGCAGAGTATCGGTGAACTGATGATCTCTGGTCTGGGTCTGGCAATGGTTGCGCAGTTGGTACCACAGCGTCTGATGGGCTTCATCATGGGTAGCTGGTTCCTGACCACTGCCGGTGCAAACATCATCGGTGGCTATGTTGCTAACATGATGGCTGTACCGGAGAATGTGACCGACCCACTGATGTCTCTGGAAGTCTATGGCCGTGTGTTCCTGCAAATCGGTATTGCAACGGCAGTTATCGCTGTTCTGATGCTGCTGACAGCACCGAAGCTGAACCGTATGACTCAGGACGATGATGTCAGCGAGAAAGCCTCTAAGACCGCAACAGCGTAATTCTCAGGGAAACTTCTTTTCAGGCCGCTAACTGATGTTAGCGGCTTTTTTTTTGGCTGAGGTCGCACTACCATACGATATACCTCAGCCAAAAGGAGTTACCGATGAAACTGTTCTACAAACCGGGCGCGTGTTCTCTCGCTTCGCACATCACGCTTCGCGAAAGCGGTAAAGATTTCACCCTTGATGGTGTTGATCTGATGAAGAAACGCCTGGAAAACGGCGATGATTTTTTCGCGGTAAACCCAAAGGGACAAGTTCCTGCTCTGCTGCTGGACGATGGTACGCTACTAACCGAAGGTGTGGCCATCATGCAGTACCTGGCCGATTCGGTACCCGATCGCCAGCTTCTTGCCCCAACCAGCAGCCTCTCGCGTTACAAAACGCTGGAGTGGCTTAACTATATTGCGACAGAACTGCATAAAGGCTTTACGCCATTATTCCGTCCCGATACGCCGGAAGAGTACAAGCCGACCGTACGCGCACTGCTGGAGAAAAAAATGCAGTATGTGAACGATTCACTGCAGGACAACCCGTGGATCTGCGGCCAGCGTTTTTCCATTGCAGATGCTTATCTGTTCACCGTACTGCGTTGGGCGTATGCTGTGAAATTGAATATGGCAGGATTAAGCCATATCGAAGCCTATATGGCGCGGATGGCTGAGCGCCCGGCAGTGGCAGCGGCGCTTAAGGCAGAAGGGTTAAATTAATGGTTGTTGCCGGGTGGCGCTTGCTCACCCGGCCTACAGCCAAACAAACGTAAGCCCGATAAGCGTGAGCGCCATCGGGCATTAATTACAGCTGCGTAGCGCTAAAATAGTGTTCTGGTTTTGCAATGCGATCCTGTGCAGCAACGACCTGCAGTTCATACTCATGCATCTCTTTGGTCGCAATCATAATCTCATACACCGCCGCCGTTACATGCTCAAGCGCCTGCTGCACCGTCGCGCCCTGTAACAGTTTCACCAGTAGCAAACCGCTGGTCACATCACCCACACCCACAGGTTGACGCGCACCAAAATCCACCAGCGGACGACTGATATGCCACGCCTGCTCAGCGGTGACCAGCAGCATCTCGAAACGGTCGGGACTCATCCCTGCGCGAGCAAGATGTTTCACCAGCACCACCTCAGGCCCTTGAGCAATCAGCTCACGCGCCGCTAATACCGCTTCATCAACGTTGGTCACCGCGTGCTCGCAAAGGATCTCAAGCTCTACCAAATTAGGCGCGATAATATCGCTGGCCGGTAACGCATGGCGCACGTGAAACTCGGCGACGCCCGGTGCGACAATACAGCCTTTTTCCGGATGTCCCATCACGGGGTCGCAGAAATACTTCGCCTGTGGATTAGCCGACTTTACCTGACGGACAATTCCCAGAATATGTTCGCCCTGCTCTGCTGAACCGAGGTAGCCGCTCAGCACTGCATCACAGGTTTTAAGTTTATCGATATCGGCAATACCCTGGACAATTTCGGTCAGGTGGCTGGGCGGCATCACGCAGCCGGTCCATTTGCCGTATTGGGTATGGTTAGAGAACTGAACGGTATTAAGAGGCCAGACGTTGGCGCCAAGACGGCGCATCGGAAATTCTGCTGCACTGTTGCCCGCATGACCAAAAACAACGTGGGACTGGATGGCGAGGATATTCTTCATTTTTTTACCTGAACAAAAATAAGGGAGTGATTTCTCACTCCCATTCCTTAACGCATTATTTCCAGCAAATCAGACAATAGTTCTTTTTGCCGCGGCGCAGTAACGTGTAGCGCCCAAACAAAATGTCACTGTCCTGGAAGAAGTATTCCGGATCTGACTGTTTTTCACCGTTGATGGTTACCGCATTCGACGCAATGGTCTTACGCGCCTGGCCGCGAGACGGCTGCAGTTCTGAGTCCACCAGCGCCTGCATCAGATCGGCACCTTTTTCCATTTCGATCATCGGCACGCCATCCTGCGCCAACTGCTCGAAATCGGCTTCGCTGAGATCGCTTAAGTTCCCGTTGAACAGGCATTCGGTGATGCGTTTTGCCGCCACCAGACCTTCTTCACCGTGAACCAGACGCGTAACCTGCTCCGCCAGAACATACTGGGCACGCGGCGCTTTACCGCTGTTCTTATCTTCTTCTTCCAGGGCATTGATCTCTTCAATGTCCATAAAGGTGAAGAATTTAAGGAAGCGATAGACATCGGCATCGGCGGTGTTAATCCAGAACTGGTAGAACTTGTACGGACTGGTTTTCTTCGGATCCAGCCAGACTGCGCCACCTTCCGTTTTACCGAACTTGGTCCCGTCTGCTTTGGTGATCAGCGGAACCGTCAGGCCGAACACCTGATTCTGGTGTAAACGGCGGGTCAGATCGATACCGGAGGTAATGTTACCCCACTGGTCAGAACCCCCGATTTGCAGCGCCACACCGTGCAGTTTGTTCAGGCAGGCGAAGTCATACCCTTGCAGCAGGTTGTAAGAAAACTCGGTAAAGGAGATGCCCTGATCGTCACGGTTCAGACGCTGCTTCACCGCTTCTTTGTTGATCATCTGGTTCACAGAGAAATGCTTGCCGATATCACGCAGGAAAGTCAGTACATTCATACCGCCAAACCAGTCGTAGTTGTTCGCAGCAATCGCGGAGTTGTCGCCACAGTCGAAATCGAGGAACGGTGCAACCTGTTTGCGGATTTTATCCACCCACTCTTGCACGGTGTCTTCGGTATTCAGTTTACGCTCGGCGGCTTTAAAGCTCGGGTCACCAATCAGACCGGTTGCACCACCTACCAGTGCGACAGGCTTATGGCCTGCCTGCTGGAAGCGTTTCAGGCATAACAATGGAACCAGATGCCCCAAATGCAAGCTGTCAGCGGTAGGGTCGAAGCCGCAATAGAGCGCGATCGGGCCTTGCGCCAGTCGCTCTGCTAACGCTTCTTCGTCCGTCACCTGGGCCACCAGCCCCCGCTCTTGCAATTGTTTAATCAAGTTACTGCTTGCCATCAAAATCTCCATGTATAAAACGACTGCACCTTTGCCGGTACACGACTTTTCGCCTGATGCGAAAGAGACATAGAATAAAGCGCCGGATTCATCAGTGCCAGCGCTTAAAACAAGAATTTTGCATCTTTAGGGGGCCAGGCGATCGATTTTCCACGCGTTGTCTTCACGCTGGTATAAAAAACGATCGTGTAAGCGGTTTTCGCCGCCCTGCCAGAACTCCATTTGCTCAATACTCACGCGAAAACCGCCCCAGAAACTTGGCAGCGGGACTTCCCCCTGCTGAAACTTCTGCTTCAGTTCAAGAAATTTGCTTTCGAGAATACCGCGTGCGGAGATACGACTGGACTGTTTTGATACCCAGGCGCCAATTTGGCTGTCGCGTGGGCGACTGTGGAAGTACTTCACTACCTCAAGCGTAGAAAGACGTTCGGCCTTACCAATCACCATCACCTGCCGTTCCAGCGTATGCCACGGAAACAGCAGGCTAATGCGGGGGTTATGCTCTATCTGGTGCGCCTTACGGCTGCCCATGTTGGTATAAAATACCAAACCTTTGTCATCATAATGTTTGAGCAACACGATGCGCTGGTACGGCTGGCCGTTTTCATCAACGGTGGCCACTACCATGGCAGTCGGATCGGCGAGTTTGGCGTCACAGGCTTGTCCGAGCCAGCGCTCAAAAAGCGCAAGCGGCTCGGCGGGAAGATCGCGGCGGCGAAGACCGCCTTTCGTGTATTCACGGCGCAGATGCGCGATTTGCTGCAATTCGTCGTTATCAGACATGATGTTTGGGCTACGGATTGTCAGTGGGTGACGCTATTGTGCGCCGCCCAGGTGAAAATCTCAACGCTTCGGGTTCTGTAACTGACAGTTATTTAACACAACTCTGTCACGTTTATAGACCGTCGCGCTGTCGCCTTTAGACCAGAAGACATAGATGCCATCGGTGTAACGCGCGCCCGATGCTGATACACCCTGTTTAAGATTCACTAACTGATTATCGTAAACAAAGCTTGCCGTTTGTTGGGTATTGTTCAATTTCACGGTCAGCGGTTTTTCATCACAGCGATATTCGAGGGTATCCGTTTGCATACGCTCGACAAATTGGTTGTAGACACTACAGCCGGTAAGCAGTACCGGCAAACATACCAATAACAGTTTTTTCATAGCCCTATCCTGAAGACATTCCTGGTCCCGGAGGGGAATAACCCCCTCCCTAACATCCCTAGTTTACCGGCATCGTCGCCAGGATAATTTCAGTTAACTCTGAGTTCGTGGGTTTGCGGGAAAAATAGCGCCTAAAACGCTGGATTCCGTCGCACCGGTAACTGAGGGTAAATTGCCCGGTAATCCCGCCAGCGTGCGCCATGCCAGCCAGGCAAAAGCTAACGCTTCCATATCATCCCCGCTAATACCGGCTTCATCGGTCGAGGTCACTTCCGTGCCGGGCAACAGTGCCGCCAGGCGCATCATCAGCAGCGGATTACGGCTTCCACCGCCGCAGACCATCAAGCGCTCGCAGCCACCGCTCAACAGGACCTGCTCGGATATCGTCACCGCCGTCAGTTCAGCAAGCGTCGTCTGCACATCACGCGCGGCCAGTCCCGGGAACTGCGCCAGATGACGTTCGATCCAACCATAATTAAAGTACTCGCGGCCGGTGCTTTTAGGTGCCGGCGCGGCAAAATAGGGATCGCTCAGCATGCTTTGCAACAACGGAAGAATAACCGTACCTTCGCAGGCCCATTGCGCGTCTTTATCGTAAGGTTTTCCACATTGCCGCCAGATCCAGGCATCCATCAGCATATTACCTGGTCCGGTGTCATAACCTCGTACAGGGCGCTGAGGAATAAGCAGTGACAAATTAGCTATACCGCCGATATTCAACACCATCCGACGCTCAGTTGGGTGCGCCAACAGCGCCTGATGAAAAGCGGGAACCAGTGGTGCACCCTGCCCGCCTAGCGCGATATCACGCCGGCGAAAATCGCCGACTACGGTGATGCCGGTATGCGCCACAATCTGGTTGTTGTCGCCAATTTGCAGGGTATGCGGCGCACTGCCTGTCGGCTCATGCCAGACGGTTTGTCCGTGGCAGCCAATTGCGACAATATCCTGCGGCTTTAATTTTTGCTGCGCCAGCAGCGCATTTACCGCCTCGGCGAATAAACGCCCCAATTGTGTATCCAGTTGCCCATACTGCGAGAGGGTGAGTTGCTGCCCCTGGCAGATATCGAGAATAGCCTGTTTCAAATGGAGAGGGATGGGCCAGGTCAGACTCGCCTGCTGCGCGACCATCGTTTCATCTATTGCTGCCAGCACAACATCAACACCATCAAGGCTGGTTCCAGACATAACACCGATAAAACGGCCCGATTTCATACGTCATCCTTTTAAACACGTTAGCCTTGACACTCAACCATAAAGTGCTGATTAATTCCATGCTTCGTTGATGATTTTTGATGGCTAATCATGACAAGCTGCCATCTATTCAATCAATTTGATGAATGATTCGTTTATACTCAGTTAACCTGATTTCGGTTAAGATTTTCATATTGTTCCAGTAGAACATGTGACCTTAGGCTCACAAATGCCATATAATTTAACCATGAAGGGTGCTTTATTAGCGTTTCGTGGTGTAAAGGAGAGTTATAAATGATTAAACGTGCACTGATTGTTTCATTAATGGGATTATCTTTAGCAGGTTGTGTTAACAGTGATAGTCTTTCAGGTGACGTGTATACCGCATCCGAAGCGAAACAGGTACAGAACGTAACCTACGGTACGATCGTTCATGTCCGTCCGGTGCAAATTCAGGGTGGCGATGATGCCAACGTCATCGGTGCGATCGGCGGCGCTGTACTCGGTGGATTCCTTGGTAACACCGTCGGCGGCGGTTCTGGTCGTTCATTAGCTACGGCGGCAGGTGCGGTTGCAGGCGGCGTAGCAGGTCAAAGCGTCCAGGGTGCGATCAATAAAACACAGGGTGTGGAACTGGAAATCCGTAAGGATGACGGGAACACCATTATGGTGGTGCAGAAACAAGGCGCGACCAAATTCGCTTCAGGTCAGCGTGTTGTGATGGCCAGCAACGGCAAAGAAGTTACCGTTTCTCCGCGCTAATCGAATTTACGTGTGGTCAGTCAGATACTGGCCACACGTAGATTTTCGCATCAGCCCTGAGACTGTAGCTCAATAATATTGTGTTCCAGTCGGGCAACCAGTTTAATCAGCAGATTAATTTCCTCGGTTGAAATCCCTTCCAGAATCTCTCCGCGCGTTTTGTTGATAACCGCTTCCATATCAGCGATCAGCGGCTCGGCTTTCTCCGTCAGTTTAATTCTCTTTGCTCGACGATCGCTGGCGCAAGTCTGTCGTGAAATGAGTCCCTTTTCTTCCAGTTGGTCGAGCGTACGCACCAGAGAAGGCTGCTCAATCCCTATCGCTTTAGCCAGCTGGATCTGCGATTGATCCGGTGGCAGCTGATGAATGTTGTGCAGCGTCACCCAATGCGTCTGCGTCAACTCCAAAGGCTTCAGGCGATGGTCAATCAGAGCACGCCAAATGCGCACCAACCGTGCCAGATCAGAACCTAGTGGCGATTCCAATTTCATCTCCTTATAATTAGCTTGCTAAGTTGTTATGCTGATTTTAGAATAGTGTGCAGCATTTGTATTCCCAAAACAAATGTATTGCCAAATTTGCTTACCGGATGACATTTTTTCAGACATTATGCGTTAAAGAGACTGATTGTCCCTTTTTTTGCTAAACCTATAGCAATGCTCTCTTCCGTCAAGGATTTTGCCCGTGAAGTTTATGTTTAATGCAACAGGATTGCCCCTACAAGATTTAATGATCGGTGCATCTGTCTACTTCCCTCCACTTTTCAAAGCGTTTATCTGCGGATTTATCTTCTGGTTGGTTGTTCATCGCGTACTGCGCGACTGGATGTACTCCGGCGAAATCTGGCATCCCTTGTTAATGGATCTGTCGCTCTTTGCGCTTTGCGTGTGTCTGGGCTTTGTTATGCTGATTGTGTGGTGATTATGTCGCTCAAAACCGTTAAATACTTCTCCACTATTATAGTCGCAGTTGTTGCCGTTCTCGCGGGTTGGTGGATGTGGAATTATTATATGCAGTCTCCCTGGACGCGCGATGGCAAAGTTCGTGCGGAGCAGGTAAGTATCACCCCACAGGTTTCCGGCAGCATTACCCAACTCAATATTAAAGATAATCAGTTTGTTAATGCAGGCGACGTGCTGTTTGTTATCGATAAGACGCCGTTTCATATTGCTGAACTGAATGCACAGGCGCAGCTGGCGAAAGCACAGTCCGATCTGGCAAAGGCTAATAACGAAGCCAATCGCCGCCGTCATCTGTCGCAAAATTATATCTCTGCCGAGGATCTGGACACGGCCAACCTCAACGTGAAAGCGATGCAGGCAAGCGTGGAGGCAGCTCAGGCCCAATTACGGCAAGCGCAGTGGCAATTGACCCAAACGGAAGTTAAAGCTCCTGTCGCTGGTTGGGTGACGAATCTTTCTACACGCGGTGGCGATTATGCCAGTACCGGTAAACCCCTGTTTGCGCTGGTCGACAGTCGTTCATTTTATGTGATGGGCTATTTTGAAGAAACCAAGCTCCGCCATATTCGCGAGGGCGCACCGGCGCTGATTACATTGTACAGCGGCAATATAAAGTTACAGGGTCACGTTTCCAGTATTGGTCGTGCGATTTACGATCAAAGTGTAGAGAGTGATTCCGGTCTGATTCCTGACATCAAACCCACCGTACCGTGGGTGCGTCTGGCGCAACGGGTACCCGTGCGTATCGAATTTGACGCACTACCGCACGATGTCACACTGGTTTCAGGTACCACCTGCAGCGTGTCGATTGGTCAGAAAAAATGAAACGGCTTCACCTGACGCCGGGCAATTTACCGTGGTTGAAAGCCACCGCGGCACAGTGGCGTTACGCGCTGCGAAACACCATCGCGATGTGCCTGGCGTTAACATTCGCCTATTACCTGAATCTGGATGAACCCTACTGGGCGATGACCTCCGCTGCGGTGGTTAGTTTTCCCACCGTGGGCGGTGTCATCAGCAAAAGTCTGGGCCGCGTGGCAGGCAGTTTGCTTGGTGCCACGGCGGCATTGATTATTGCTGGCCACACCCTCAATGAACCGTGGTTATTTTTACTCAGCATGTCGGCCTGGATTGGTTTATGCACCTGGGCCTGCGCGCACTTTACCAACAACGTGGCCTACGCGTTTCAACTGGCAGGCTACACCGCGGCTATTATTGCGTTTCCGATGGTCAACACCATTGAGGTTACGCAACTGTGGGATATTGCCCAGGCGCGCGTGTGCGAAGTGATGGTCGGGATACTCTGTGGGGGCATGATGATGATGATCCTGCCCAGCACGTCTGATGGTACAGCGTTGCTGACGGCGCTGAAAAACATGCACGCGCGTTTGCTGGAACATGCCAGCTTA
This sequence comes from Citrobacter sp. TBCS-14, assembly GCF_005280805.1. NCBI lineage: Bacteria > Pseudomonadati > Pseudomonadota > Gammaproteobacteria > Enterobacterales > Enterobacteriaceae > Citrobacter > Citrobacter sp. TBCS-14. Next base: position 237,196 of record NZ_SZWM01000164.1, on the reverse strand, counting down.
CTCTGGCAACCCGAAACCACCGATGCGATCCGCTCAGCACACGAAGGGGTAATCGGCCAGATTCTGACCATGAATCTGCTGCGTATTCAGGCATTCTGGAGCCACTATCGCTTTCGACGGCAGAATGCCCTGCTCAATTCACTGCTGCATCAGCAACTGCGTCTGACCAGCGTGATCTCCAGCCTGCGCAGAATGCTGCTTAACTGGCCAAATCCTCCTGCTCACACCCGGGAAGTCATCGAACAGCTACTCAGTGCACTGGTGAAATCCGATACCGATAGCTACACGGTAGCCCGCATTATTGCCCCCCTGCGTCCGCAGGACTCCCACGACTACCGGCATGTCGCCTTCTGGCAACGGCTACGTTATTTCTGCCGAATTTACCTGCAAAGCAGCCATTATCTGCATTTGCTGGAAAAAGGCGTGACTGCCGAGCGCATCAGCGTGAGCCGCACGCCGGGCCTGGCCCGCCATACCGACAACGCGGAAGCCATCTGGAGTGGGTTACGTACCTTCATCACGTTGATGGTGATTGGCGCGTGGAGCATCGGCGCACAATGGGAATCCGGCGCGGGTGCGCTGACGCTGGCGGCGATTAGCTGCGTACTGTATTCCGCCGTTGCCACCCCGTTCAAATCACTCTCACTGCTGATGCGCACGTTAGTGCTGCTGTCATTGTTCAGCTTTGTGGTGAAGTTCGGTCTGATGGTACAAATTACCGACCTGTGGCAATTCATTCTGTTTCTCTTCCCACTGCTCGCCACCATGCAACTGCTAAAGCTGCAAATGCCTGCTCTGGCGGGGCTTTGGGGGCAATTGATCGTCTTTATGGGATCGTTTATCGCCGTGACCAATCCGCCGGTGTATGACTTCGCCGATTTCCTGAATGATAATCTGGCAAAAATAACCGGCGTAGCGCTATCCTGGTTGGCCTTTGCTATCCTGCGGCCAGGCTCAGACGCGAGAAAGAGTCGACGTCATATTCGCGCCCTGCGCCGGGATTTTGTCGATCAGCTCAGTCGGCATCCGGCACACAGCGAAAATGAATTTGAGTCGTTAACCTATCATCATGTCAGCCAGCTCAGTAACAGCCAGGATGCGCTGGCGCGTCGGTGGTTATTACGCTGGGGCGTCGTGTTGCTGAACTGCACGCATGTGGTGTGGCAGCTGCGCGCCTGGGAAGCGCGCTCCGATCCGTTGGCCCGCGTCAGGGACGTGTGTATTTCACTGCTGCGCGATGTGATGAGCGAGCGTGGCGTCCAGCAGCGTCCACTGAATGCCACGCTTAACGAGTTACAGCGCATCTGCGATACGCTTGCCCATCATCATCAGCCTGCCGCACAAGAGCTGGCGGCGCTTATCTGGCGTTTACACTGTTCGTTGTCTCAGCTTGAACAGGCTCCGCCGCCAGGCACGCTGAGCCGTTGATTATTTGATAACCCCGCAGGCGTAACGCGCCCCGCCACCGCCTAGAGGTTTTGGCTGATCGGACATGTTATCGCCACCCACATGGACCATCAGCGCCTTACCTTTGACCTCATCCAGTGATTTCAGGCGTGGGGCGGTAACAGCCGTTGTGGCGTGACCTTCGGCATTGACCACCAGCAACGGTAGGTCGCCCATGTGCCCAGCCCCCTCCGGACCTTCATGTTTTCCGGTTTTATGCGGGTCAAGATGTCCCCCTGCCGATTCAGCGGCAGAAGCTTTGCCTTCTTTAATCGCAGGCTGACAGCTGCCGTTGGCATGGACATGGAAACCATGTTCTCCTGGCGGCAGTGCTTTCAGGTCAGGCGTAAACGCCAGCCCTTGCGCAGTTTCAGAAATAGTTACTGAACCAATCGACTGACCTACCCCTTGCGAAGTCACCAGGTTCATCTCAACTTGCTCACTGGCAGCCTGTGCGCCCGCACAGGCCAGTAAGGTGATTATGGCGATACTCAAACGCTTCATACGACCTCCGTCACTATGTGTCTGACTGATAAGTGTAAACCAGTGACGCAATTTTGAGCGACGGAACGCCGAAAACGCGATTACGGTACGTCGTAACCCAGCGCGGCTTTACGGATACGGAACCATTGCTGGCGGGTCATGGTTAACGATTCGGCCTCAATAGCAGCGCGAACACGCTCAATTTTCCCTGAGCCAATAATCGGCAGCGGCTGTGACGGTAGACGGAGGATCCACGCATAGACCACCTGCTCAATGGACTGCGCATTCAATTCTTGCGCAATGACGGCGAGTTCATTGCGCAGCGGTTGGAAAGCATCATCATTGAACAGTCGTCCACCACCCAAACAGGACCAGGCCATTGGCCGGATGCGCAGTTGTTGCAGCTGATCTAAGGTGCCATCCAGCAGCAGTGGCTGATGCACCGGGGAAATCTCAACCTGATTGGTTGCCAGCGTAAACGGCAGACGTGATTGCAACAGGGAAAACTGCGCAGGCGTAAAGTTAGACACGCCAAAGTGACGCACTTTGCCGCTATGATGCAGTTTCTTAAACGCTTCAGCCACTTCGTCGGCATCCATCAGCGGATCGGGACGATGGATCAAGAGCAGATCAATATGGTCGGTCGCCAGCAGTTTCAGCGACTGCTCCGCGCTGGCAATAATATGGTCGCTGTCGGTGATGTAGTGACCGAGGGTATTTTCCGCCCGTGCCGTGGTGGCAATACCGCATTTGGTCACGATCTGCATTTTTTCACGCAGATGCGGAGCCAGCTTCATCGCCTCGCCAAACGCCGCTTCGCACTGGTATCCACCATAAATATCAGCGTGATCGACGGTGGTTACGCCCAGGTCAAGATGTTCTTCAATAAAGCTGACGAGCTGGCGCGCGGACATATTCCAGTCCATCAGCCGCCAGTACCCCATGACAAAGCGAGAAAATTCCGGGCCTTGCGGCGCAATAGTAATACGCTGAACCATAGCAGCTTCCTTAACAATGAGTGTGCATCGAGTATACGCAATTACGCTTTTAAAAGAGTGAAGGTTGTTGCGGTTCTTCTGACGGGCTGGGTTTGTTTGCACGTAATTTACGCATCAGACGCTGACGACAAAGACGCAGCACATCCTGCTTTTCGGCATCGCTCATTTTCTGCCAGTTAAAGCGCTCATCCCGGCTACGAAAACATCCACGGCAAAAGCCGCGTTCGTCGGACTGGCAGATCCCACGGCACGGGCTCTGGACGGGGAAAAACTCCAGCTGTTCGGCCACATCCCCTCCTTACGTAAGATAGTTATACCTATTGAAGACGCTAACTGAATTTCTGGCAAGCGCTATTGCATTAGACCGACTGGTCTATTACACTCCATGCCATGAACAAAGCAACTGAACACGACACACGCGAACATCTTCTGGCAACCGGCGAGCAGCTTTGCATGCAGCGCGGTTTCACCGGTATGGGTTTAAGCGAACTGCTGAAAACCGCCGAGGTGCCCAAAGGGTCGTTTTACCACTATTTTCGCTCTAAAGAAGCGTTCGGTGTTTCCATGCTTGAACGCCATTACGCGGCCTACCACCTTCGGCTGGCCACACATTTAGCGTCGGGTGCCGGTAACTACCGCGACAGAATCCTCGCCTACTATCAGGAAACCCTGAATCAGTTTAGTCAACACGGCATTATTAGCGGTTGCTTAACGGTCAAACTGTCGGCTGAAGTATGCGATCTCTCTGAAGATATGCGTACGGCGATGGATAAAGGCGCTCGGCACATTATTACCCTGCTGGCGCAAGCGCTGGAAAAAGGTCGCGACACACACTGCCTGTCGTTTAGCGGCGAACCGCTGCAGCAAGCGCAGGTGCTGTATGCGCTGTGGCTCGGGGCCAACCTGCAGGCCAAGATGTCTCGCAGTGCCACCCCACTGGAAAATGCGCTGGCACACGTTAAAAACATTATTGCAACGCCTGCCGTTTAACAGGCGTTTTTATTTACCCAATCGCTAGACGACCGGTCTATTCATACCTGGAGTTAATATGTCATCTGAAAAATTGTTTTCCCCGCTGAAAGTAGGAGCCATCACGGCGGCCAACCGCGTATTTATGGCCCCACTGACGCGCCTGCGTAGCATCGAACCTGGCGACATCCCAACTCCGCTGATGGCCGAGTACTATCGCCAACGCGCCAGCGCTGGTCTTATCATCAGCGAGGCCACTCAGATATCTGCTCAGGCAAAAGGCTACGCCGGTGCGCCGGGATTACACAGCGCAGCACAAATTGAAGCCTGGAAAAAAATCACCGCCGCCGTCCACGCTGAACAAGGTCATATTGCCGTACAGTTGTGGCACACCGGTCGTATCTCTCACGTCAGCCTGCAGCCGAACGGACAACCGCCAGTTGCCCCTTCCGCCATCAGCGCCGGTACCCGTACCTCGCTGCGCGATGAAAACGGTCTGGCAACGCGTGCCGACACCTCAATGCCGCGCGCCCTGGAAACCGACGAAATCCCGGGCATCGTCAATGATTTCCGTCAGGCAATCGCCAACGCACGCGAGGCTGGCTTTGACATGGTTGAGCTGCACTCTGCCCATGGCTATTTGCTACACCAGTTCCTGTCACCCACCTCTAACCAGCGTACCGATCAGTACGGCGGCAGCGTCGAAAATCGTGCACGTCTGGTGCTGGAAGTCGTTGATGCCGGTATCAAAGAATGGGGCGCAGACCGGATTGGCATCCGCATATCCCCTATCGGCTCTTTCCAGAACGTTGATAACGGCCCGAATGAAGAAGCCGATGCGTTGTACCTGATTGAACAGCTGGGTAAACGTGGTATCGCTTATCTGCACATGTCCGAACCAGACTGGGCCGGCGGAGAGCCGTATAGCGATGCGTTCCGCGAGAAAGTTCGCGCGCGTTTCCACGGTCCGATTATTGGTGCTGGTGCCTACACCCCGGAAAAAGCAGAAGCGCTGATTGAGAAAGGGTTGATCGACGCCGTCGCCTTTGGCCGCGCCTATATTGCCAACCCGGATTTGGTCGCACGTTTGCAGCACAAAGCAGAACTGAACCCACAGCGCGCAGAGAGTTTCTACGGCGGCGGTGCAGAGGGTTACACGGATTATCCGACCCTGTAATTGCGCAATCTCCGTTCTGGCATTGATAGCGGCGCAACAACGCCGCTATACTAAAACAACATATTGAATGTACTAGCCATTTTTGAAGGGGAAAAAGATGCGTTTACTTCATACCATGCTGCGCGTAGGTGACCTGCAGCGTTCCATCGAATTTTACACCAACGTGCTGGGCATGAAGCTGCTGCGTACCAGTGAAAACCCTGAATACAAGTATTCTCTGGCCTTTGTCGGTTACGGTCCTGAGACCGATGAAGCCGTCATTGAGCTGACCTACAACTGGGGCGTCGACAAATATGACCTGGGCACTGCCTACGGCCACATTGCTCTGAGCGTAGACAACGCCGCAGAAGCCTGCGAGCGCATTCGTCAGAACGGCGGCAACGTGACGCGCGAAGCGGGTCCGGTCAAAGGCGGGACGACGGTTATCGCATTTGTAGAAGATCCGGACGGTTACAAAATCGAACTGATCGAAGAGAAAGACGCAGGCCGCGGCCTGGGTGACTAACCTCCCCTCGGGCGCAGATCGTCTGTGCCCGTAGTTTTATACTCATCATTTTGTCATAATACGCGCTGCAATTTTCCCGTATTAAGAGACCCAGATGTCCGATAACGCTCAACTTTCCGGTCTGTGTGACCGTTTTCGTGGTTTTTATCCTGTCGTCATTGATGTAGAAACAGCGGGATTTAACGCCAAAACCGATGCGCTGCTCGAGATTGCGGCCATCACGCTGAAAATGGATGAACAAGGCTGGCTGATGCCGGACATGACGTTGCATTTCCACGTCGAACCGTTTGAAGGGGCAAATCTGCAACCAGAAGCACTTGCGTTTAACGGTATTGATCCGAGCAACCCGCTGCGCGGCGCGGTCAGCGAATACGACGCCCTGCACGCCATCTTCAAAATGGTGCGTAAAGGCATCAAAGACAGCGGCTGCAATCGGGCGATTATGGTTGCGCACAATGCCACCTTCGATCACAGCTTCATGATGGCAGCCGCCGAACGCGCCTCGCTGAAGCGCAACCCATTTCACCCATTTGTGACCTTTGACACTGCGGCCTTAAGCGGTCTTTCGCTCGGGCAAACCGTACTGTCTAAAGCGTGTCTGGCTGCAGGAATGGAGTTTGATGGCAACCAGGCGCACTCTGCGCTGTATGACACCGAACGGACGGCAGTGCTGTTTTGCGAAATCGTTAACCGCTGGAAACGCCTTGGTGGGTGGCCCCTGCCAATGCCTGAAGAGGCATAAGCGGACCATAAAAAAAGCGACCAGACTGGTCGCTTTTTCGTTTCTGCTGATTACTCAGCGTCCGGCTCTTCGGTTTTGTACTTCGCCGCAGTCTCTTTGATAAGCTGCTGCAATTCACCGCGCTGGTACATTTCGATTAAAATGTCGCAGCCGCCAACCAGCTCACCATCAACCCACAGCTGCGGGAAGGTTGGCCAGTTTGCGTATTTCGGCAACTCGGCGCGAATATCCGGGTTTTGCAGAATATCAACATAAGCAAAGCGTTCACCACAGGCAGACAGCGCCTGCACAGCCTGAGCGGAAAAACCGCAGCTTGGCAGTTTTGGAGAACCTTTCATGTACAGGAGAATCGGGTTTTCAGCGATCTGGCGCTGGATTTTTTCGATAGTGGTGCTCATTATCTTGCTTCCTTAACTTCTTTTACGGCAGTAGTCTGACATTGTAACGGGTCTGACTGACAACGGAAAATAACATTTTTCTTACGGTTATTATTTTATCGCCAGTCGCCATAAGTTGCATTCAGAATATTACTTATCCCTTTTATGCACAAGGAATTGATTATCCCTTCGCCAGTATTGGCGTTGATTGCTGTTTTTTTTTGCGGTCGGTAACGAAACACTATTTTAAACAAAAAAAGCTATTAACTTTCCCCGTTTCTATAGATTAGAATCATCAAGTTTTGAAAATCACACGCAGGCATGATAGACCTGCCCTAATAGAGGACTGCTCAGTGGCGCGGATAAACCGGATCTCGATCACGCTCTGTGCTTTGCTTTTTACCACACTCCCTTTTACGTCAGTGGCCCATGCTTCCAAGCAGGCCAGGACGACACCTGCCGTTTCCCACACGCTCAAAACGGTAGATAAAAAGAAAAGCGCGACAGCCAGTAAAAAAGTCACACAAACCAGCAAGAAAACGGCAAAAAAAACCACCAGTAAATCCAGCACCAAAACCGCTTCCTCTTCCAAAAAACGCACCGCGACACCTGCAAAAACAACCAAAACGGTCAACCGTCGCAGTAAAGTCGCAACAACACAAACCGCTGCGGTCACCTGGACTGAAAAATGCACCCCGCGCAAAGGTCACAAGCCGCGCTGTGTAAAAGTAAAATCAACAGCCCCGGTAGCCCTCGCTGATGCCCATAAAGTGAAAGTGCAAAAAGCGACCAAAACCGCGATGTCTACTCTGATGAACCAGATCGGTAAACCCTACCGCTGGGGTGGCTCTTCGCCGAGAACCGGTTTTGATTGCAGTGGTCTGGTTTATTACGCGTATAAGGACCTGGTGAAGTTCCGCATTCCGCGTACTGCCAATGAAATGTACCACCTGCGCGACGCAGCACCGATCGACCGCGATGAACTGAAAAACGGCGATTTGGTCTTCTTCCGTACCCAGGGCCGCGGCACCGCCGATCACGTTGGTGTCTACGTTGGCAACGGTAAGTTTATTCAGTCACCACGTAGCGGTCAGGAGATCCAAATCACCTCCCTGAGTGAAGATTACTGGCAGCGCCACTATGTGGGTGCTCGTCGTGTCATGACGCCAAAAACAATTCGCTAAAATCTTACCCTACAGTATGTGCTGTAGGGTAAGTTCTTCTTTTGCATAACCTTTCAATTTGCTACCCTATCCTTACTCACAATGAGGCTATTGTGTGTACTCAATATAAATAATAAGGAGAGAAGCAATGTCGTTCGAATTACCTGCATTACCGTATGCCAAAGATGCTCTGGCGCCGCACATTTCTGCTGAAACGCTGGAATACCACTATGGCAAACACCACCAGACTTACGTTACTAACCTGAATAACTTGATCAAAGGCACGGCGTTTGAAGGCAAATCACTGGAAGAGATCGTACGTAGCTCTGAAGGTGGTGTGTTTAACAACGCGGCTCAGGTCTGGAACCACACCTTCTACTGGAACTGCCTGGCACCCAACGCGGGCGGCGAACCGACCGGTGAACTGGCTGAAGCCATTGTTGCATCTTTTGGTAGCTTCGCTGACTTCAAAGCGCAATTCACCGATGCGGCGATCAAAAACTTCGGCGCTGGCTGGACCTGGCTGGTAAAAGGTACTGATGGCAAACTGGCTATCGTTTCCACGTCAAATGCCGGAACACCGCTGACCACCGATGCAACGCCGCTGATGACCGTTGATGTGTGGGAACACGCCTACTACATCGACTATCGCAACGCGCGTCCTGGCTACCTGGAACATTTCTGGGCGCTGGTGAACTGGGAGTTTGTTGCGAAAAACTTCGCAGCATAAAAATGATAACGCAGAAGGGACTCCCTTCTGCGTTTTAGCGTTAGTTCGTGACGCTGCAGGCCTCGTCAGGCTGTTTTCTCGCGGAGACAAAGACCAGTAGCAACGCCATCCCAGCCACAATTGCCCCCATCACCGGGACAAAACTGTAACCTAAACCACCCGATATCACTGCGCCACCCGCCGCCGCACCTAGCGCATTCCCCAGATTAAACGCACCAATGTTGACCGAGGATGATAAGCCCGGCGCGTCGCTGGCAACGCGCATCACACGCATCTGTAACGGCGGAACTACTGCAAAGGTTGCCGCACCCCAGACTACCATGCTGATGGCTGCACCCAATTCACTACGCGCCAGTAACGGGATTGCCAGCATAATCACCATCAATAGCAGTAAGAAGCCTTTCAGCGTGCCGTTGACTGAGCGGTCCGCCAGTTTGCCGCCCAGATAGTTACCGATTGAGAACCCGACGCCAATCAGCACCAGCATTCCGGTTACAAAGGCAGGCGTGGCATGGGTGATGCTATGCAGCACCGGTGAAATATAGGTATAGAGCGTGAACATCGCACCGGCTCCCAGCACAGTAGTCAGCAACGCTGACACCACCTGCGGGCGCATGAGCACCGCCAGCTCTTTGCGCACGTTCGGGCGCTCCCCTGCTCCGCCTTTCGGCAACGAGAAGAACAGGCTGACCATCGAGATAACCCCCAGACCCGCCGTTGCTATAAAGGACATGCGCCAGCCGATGGTTTCACCCAGCCAGGTCGCTGCAGGAACGCCACCAATATTGGCGATGGTGAGTCCCATAAACATGGTGGCGACAGCGCTGGCCTGTTTGTGCTTTGGCACCACGCTTGCCGCTACAACCGAGCCGAGACCAAAAAAGGCCCCATGGTTAAGACTGGTCAGAATACGCGACAGCATCAGAGTAGTGTAATCGGGAGATAACGCCGACAGCACGTTGCCGAGCGTAAAAATCGCCATCAGAAAAATCAGCGCATTGCGGCGCCCGCGATGAGAAAGCAATAAGGTCATTAACGGTGCACCGACCATCACCCCTACCGCATAGGCGCTAATTAGCATCCCTGCCGCCGGAATCGAGACATCGACGCCTTTAGCGATGACGGGTAATAACCCCATCGGAGAAAACTCTGTCGTGCCGATACCAAACGCCCCTATCGCCAGCGCCAGTAGTGGATAATTTATTTTCATACAGCGACTCCGTAACGTCGAGCCGTGGCACGACACAGAATAAGAGTCAAAAGCATGACATTGATCGCAAAAATAATAAAGTTAACAAAGATGCAAAAGACTTTTGCTTATTTGCAAACAATAGCAGTGGGAGGACGGGTTGGCGGGATGAGGGAGATAGCTCTCCCTCGGCGATACATCAATGCAGCGCGGCGGTTAAACCACTGGCAACAATCAAACCCAGAACAATAATGGTGGTGACTAACGAAAATTTCAGATCGGTGCTCATCAAGTTTTCTCCTTTTTATTCCCACACAAAAAGTGATATTGCGCATTTTTGCACACTTGAAGGTAAAAATCTCTCACGATTTATATTGATAAATGCTTTTAACTCTTCCCCTTTTCGTAAAGATCAGACAAAATTCCACGCTTACTTGATTAGCGTACCGGCCATTGACCCCTTCCTGACGTTCCGTGTCGTTTTCCTGGCGTACCGCAACCCTGATGTTGCGCGAAGGGTGTGTGAAGGCAAACGTTTACCTGGAGTATTCTCAGGAACTTAGGATATGGTCTGGAGTGAGATGTAATGGCAACAATTAAAGATGTAGCGAAGCGAGCAAACGTTTCCACTACAACCGTATCACACGTAATTAACAAAACACGCTTTGTCGCGGAAGAAACGCGCAATGCCGTCTGGGCAGCAATTAAAGAACTACATTATTCCCCAAGCGCGGTGGCACGCAGTCTGAAGGTGAATCACACTAAATCGATTGGCTTGTTGGCGACCAGCAGCGAAGCCGCCTACTTTGCGGAAATCATCGAAGCCGTTGAGAAGAACTGCTTCCAGAAAGGCTATACGTTGATTCTGGGCAACGCGTGGAACAGCCTCGAGAAGCAGCAGGCCTACCTCTCCATGATGGCGCAGAAGCGCGTAGATGGTCTGCTGGTGATGTGTTCTGAATACCCGGAACCTCTGCTTTCCATGCTCGAAGAATATCGCCATATTCCGATGGTGGTGATGGATTGGGGCGAAGCCAAAGCCGATTTTACCGATACGGTCATCGATAACGCCTTTGAAGGCGGTTATATGGCAGGCCGTTATCTGGTTGAACGCGGTCATCGCGAGATTGGTGTGATCCCAGGGCCTATGGAGCGTAACACCGGCGCCGGACGCCTGGCGGGCTTTATGAAGGCGATGGAAGAAGCGCTGATTAAAGTGCCTGACAACTGGATTGTCCAGGGCGATTTTGAGCCTGAATCCGGGTATCGCGCCATGCAGCAGATCCTCTCCCAGTCGCACCGCCCGACCGCCGTCTTCTGTGGTGGTGATATCATGGCGATGGGCGCGCTTTGCGCCGCTGACGAGATGGGCCTGCGCGTCCCGCAAGATGTGTCGCTGATTGGTTACGACAACGTGCGTAACGCCCGCTTCTTCACCCCGGCATTAACCACCATTCATCAGCCAAAAGATTCGCTCGGTGAAACGGCCTTTAACATGCTGTTAGACCGTATCGTGAATAAACGCGAAGAGTCACAGTCTATTGAGGTGCACCCGCGCCTGGTAGAACGTCGCTCCGTGGCCGATGGTCCGTTCCGCGATTATCGTCGATAATCTGTTGTGCGGGAGCCTTACTCTGGCTCCCGCAGCCACTCTTTATTCAACGTTTCACTGTCCCCTAAATAGTCCAGCAGCCATCTCAGTGCGGGTGACGTATCGTTTTGCTGCCAGGTCAGGCAACACGCGGCATCAGGAAAGGGATTTTCAAGCTGTAGTGCAACCCATTTTCCGCTGTCGATCCACGGTTTGGAAAAATGCGTCGGCACCATCCCAACACATAGCCCAGCCGATAAGCAGGTGGCAGATGACTCCCAGTCAGGCACTACCACCCGTTTTTGGTTATCCAGTAGCCAGGTAATACGTTTTGGCAACGTACGGGAGGTGTCTTCTCGTACCAGCGACGGCCAGTTGCGCAACGTATCGTCACTGAGCGGTCCCGGCATCGACGCCAGCGGATGGTGACTTGCCACCACGCAGTTCCAGCTCAACATTCCCATATCGCGAAACGTATAGCGCCCCCCTACCGGAATAGCCTGCGTCGCGCCAATCGCCAACTCCACGCGCCCGTCCGATAACGCATCCCAGACGCCGTTAAACACCTCCTGAAAAACGATTAACTCCACATCATCAAAATGACGGTAGAAATCCACAATCATCTGCCGGGTCCGTTCCGGCCTGACAATATTATCGACGGCAATCGCCAGTTGCCCACGCCAGCCGTTGGCAATTTGCTGACATTGTTGGCGAGTGATCTGCATTTTTTTGATAACAGAGCGCCCTTCTTTTAAAAAACACGCCCCGGCGGGGGTTAATTCCACATCCCGATGGCGACGTTCGAAAAGAGGCACAGCCAGCCACTCCTCCAGTTGACGCACGGTATAGCTCACCGCCGAAGGCACGCGGTGCAACTCCTGGGCGGCAGAACTAAAGCTGCCGTTGCGTGCGACTGCATCCACCACTTCAAGGGAATATTCTGACCACATACTCTGCCTGCAAAAAATTTGAAATCAATAAGCAAATATTAGCGTTTCACAGCAAGAATTTCACTCACTACACTCAGCGGCACTGTTCTATTGCTTATAAAGAGAAATAATGATGCAACCTGGAAAAGGGTTTTTAGTCTGGCTGGCAGGTCTTAGCGTGCTCGGTTTTCTGGCAACGGATATGTATTTGCCAGCATTTGCGGCTATTCAGTCCGATTTGCAAACCCCAGCATCAGCCGTCAGCGCCAGCCTTAGCCTGTTCTTAGCGGGTTTTGCCATCGCGCAACTTCTGTGGGGGCCACTCTCCGACCATTATGGCCGCAAGCCTATTTTGCTACTGGGCCTCTCCATCTTCGCGCTGAGCAGTCTTGGCATGCTTTGGGTCGAAAACGCCACCGGCTTGCTGGTGTTGCGCTTTATCCAGGCTGTGGGCGTCTGTGCGGCGTCGGTTATCTGGCAGGCGTTGGTTGCTGATTATTATCCCTCGCAAAAAGTGAACCGTATCTTTGCCACCATTATGCCGCTGGTCGGGTTATCTCCCGCGCTCGCGCCATTATTAGGCAGTTGGATCCTGATGCATTTTTCCTGGCAGGCTATTTTTGCCACCCTGTTTGCCATCACCCTGATCCTGATGCTGCCGGCCCTGCGCCTGAAGCCCACGGCTAAAGCGCGTGACGATAGCCAGGATAAGCTCACCTTTGCCACCCTGCTGCGCTCCAGAACCTACCGCGGCAACGTGCTGATTTATGCGGCCTGTTCCGCGAGCTTTTTCGCGTGGCTGACCGGCTCGCCGTTTATCCTGAGCGAGATGGGCTATAGCCCGGCCGTCATTGGCCTGAGCTATGTGCCGCAAACCATCGCCTTTTTGATCGGCGGATACGGCTGTCGTGCCGCCCTGCAAAAATGGGAAGGTCGTCAATTACTGCCGTGGCTGCTCATTCTGTATGCGGTGAGCGTTATCGCTACCTGGGCGGTCGGCTTTATTCACCACGTTGCGCTGGCCGAAATCCTGATCCCATTCTGCGTGATGGCAATAGCGAACGGTGCTATCTATCCGATTGTCGTTGCTCAGGCTTTGCGTCCCTTCCCACAGGCAACAGGACGTGCCGCAGCGCTGCAGAATACGCTTCAACTGGGCTTATGCTTCCTGGCAAGTCTGGTTGTGTCGTGGTTGATCAGCACGCCGCTATTCACCACTACTGGCGTCATGCTGTCTACGGTGTTGCTGGCCGCGCTGGGGTACAAAATGCAGTCGCAGAAAGAATGTCGCTCTCACGCTGATGAGGTTTCTACTGCTGCGCCCGGCGAATCACATTCATAGCGCTTGAATAATTAATTAGCGGGCTAATATTTTTTGATTGAACCCACAAAAATTCAGGCCTATACTGATTTCTAGTTGTTACAAAAACGATAATTTTTATGTGTTAACGGGAACACGCATGTTCCCGCTTAACCACGGATGGCCTTTTCGGTAAGGGGTTCTCCCTTCCTCTGTTCTACGTCGGAAAACAGATTCGCGGATTCATTCCGTGAGATTTCTCACAAAGCCCAAAAAAGCGTCTACGCTGTTTTAAGGTTCTGATCACCGACCTGTGATGGAGAAGCTATGAGTTCATCGTGTATAGAAGACGTCAGCGTACCAGATGATGACTGGTATCGAATCACCAGTGAATTATTAAACCGTGCGGGCATTACCATTAATGGTACTGCACCGGCAGATATTCGCGTTAACAACCCCGATTTTTACAAGCGAGTTTTACAGGAAGGTTCGCTGGGTTTAGGTGAAAGTTATATGGATGGCTGGTGGGAATGCGATCGGCTGGACATGTTTTTTACTCAGGTTTTACGTGCCGGCCTTGAAGGCCAACTCCCCCGCCACTTTAAAGACACGCTGCGAATCGCCGCCGCGCGCCTGTTCAATTTACAGAATAAAAAACGCGCGTGGGTTGTCGGAAAAGAACACTACGATTTAGGCAACGATCTCTTCACCCGCATGCTTGATCCCTACATGCAATATTCCTGTGCCTACTGGAAGGACGCCACGACCCTGGAGTCAGCCCAACAGGCGAAGCTCAATATGATCGCCGAAAAATTACAGCTCAAACCGGGGATGCGCGTGCTGGACATTGGCTGCGGCTGGGGAGGCTTGTCCCAGTTTATGGCCGCCCATTACGGCGTCAGCGTCGTGGGGGTGACCATTTCTGCCGAACAGCAGAAACTGGCACAAACACGGTGTGAAGGGCTGGATGTCACTATTTTGCTTGAAGATTACCGCGACCTGCACGATCGTTTCGACCGCATTGTCTCCGTTGGCATGTTTGAGCATGTGGGTCCAAAAAACTACAACACCTATTTTGATGTTGTCGATCGCAATTTAAAACCAGAGGGTCTGTTTTTGCTCCACAGCATTGGATCCAGAAAAACCGACAATAACGTCGATCCGTGGATCAATAAGTATATTTTCCCGAATGGTTGCTTGCCGTCCGTGCGCCAGATTGCGAAAGCCAGCGAGCCGCATTTTGTGATGGAAGACTGGCACAACTTTGGCGCCGATTACGATACTACACTGATGGCCTGGCATACGCGCTTTATGGCAACCTGGCCTGAAATCACCGATCACTACACCGAGCGCTTTAAACGTATGTTCAGCTACTACCTCAACGCCTGTGCCGGCGCATTTCGCGCCCGTGATATTCAGCTCTGGCAGGTGGTGTTCTCACGTGGCGTAGAACACGGTCTGCGCGTTCCACGCTAGTCATTCTCGCCCCCGCCTTCAACGGGGGCCTGGAAACGCGCCGGCTTAGACTTCGCCGGTGACGTGATTTACTGCACTTTCTTTTGCCGCCAGCACGCGCTCAACGGTATCCACGACCGCCTGCGTTTGTGGGTCGATTTCGATGTTGACCCGAGCCCCCAGTTTTTTCTTACCAAGCGTCGTACGCTCCAGCGTTTCCGGGATCAAATGCACGCAAAAACGCGTCGGTGTTACTTCGCCAACCGTCAGGCTGATACCATCAATGCCGATAAATCCTTTGTACAGGATATATTTCATCAACGACGCATCCTGCACCTTAAACCAGATCTGACGATTATTTTCTGAGGTCAGAATTTTTGATATCTCAGCGGTAGTCATAATATGGCCTGACATTAAATGCCCGCCGATCTCATCGCTGAATTTTGCCGCGCGCTCTACGTTGACCCGATCGCCCACTTTAAGCTCGCCCAGATTGGTAATACGCAGCGTTTCTTTCATCAGGTCAAAGCTGATGTGATTGCCGTTAATGTCGGTCACCGTCAGACAACAACCATTGTGTGCAACTGATGCACCCGTCTCCAGGCCATCCAGCATGTATTCAGGTAACTCCACTACATGCGTACGAAAATTTGGTTTCTCATCAATAGACACCAGTTTCGCGGTGCCCTGCACAATACCCGTAAACATACCTCTAACTCCTGAACGTAATTAAGACATATCTGTTGTGCACAATAGCAGGTGAAAATTGCGGTTGCCAGCAATGCACCGCCCCCACCTGTTTTTTCACTGGAGAATTACGTATTCCTCGCTACAATAGACTGCAATTTCCCCTGTATTTTCTTCTTGCTGCCCTCTCAGGCGGCTTTTTTAGTCTCTCAAATAACAACAATATAATGGTGTAAACGTGCAAAAGTATGTAATCGAAGCGCGTCAGTTATTAGCTCTGGCAATTCCGGTGATTCTTGCGCAAATCGCCCAAACCGCAATGGGGTTCGTCGATACCGTCATGGCGGGTGGATACAGCGCGACGGACATGGCTGCCGTCGCTATCGGGACCTCCATTTGGCTCCCGGCCATCTTATTTGGTCACGGACTCCTGCTGGCATTGACGCCAGTCATCGCGCAACTTAACGGATCGGGTCGCCGCGACCGCATTGCTCATCAAATACGCCAGGGTTTCTGGCTGGCGGGCAGCGTATCTGTGCTCATTATGGTGGTGCTCTGGAATGCGGGATACATTATCCGCTCCATGGATAATATCGATCCGGCGCTGGCCGATAAAGCCGTCGGCTACCTGCGCGCGCTGTTGTGGGGCGCGCCTGGCTATTTATTCTTCCAGGTAGCTCGTAACCAGTGTGAAGGTCTGGCCAAAACCAAACCGGCGATGGTGATGGGGTTTCTCGGCCTGTTGGTCAACATCCCGGTTAACTACATTTTCATCTATGGGCATTTTGGCATGCCAGAACTCGGCGGCGTAGGCTGCGGCGTTGCCACTGCGGCGGTGTACTGGGTGATGTTTCTCGCCATGTTGTCCTACGTTAAACGTGCGCGCTCAATGCGTGATATTCGCAACGTCCGCGGTTTCCAGAAACCCGATACCGCGGTGATGAAGCGCCTGATCCAGTTGGGCTTACCGATTGCGCTGGCATTATTCTTTGAAGTAACGTTGTTCGCCGTAGTGGCATTGCTGGTTTCCCCGCTGGGGATTGTGGACGTGGCCGGACACCAAATCGCGCTGAACTTTAGCTCGCTCATGTTCGTTCTGCCGATGTCGCTGGCTGCCGCCGTAACGATTCGCGTGGGTTATCGTCTGGGCCAGGGGTCAACGCTTGACGCCCAAACTGCAGCCAGAACCGGGTTGGGCGTCGGTGTTTGCATGGCGGTGTTAACCGCAGTGTTCACCGTGACCCTGCGTGAGCACATCGCCCTGCTCTACAACAATAATCCTGAAGTGGTGACGCTGGCTGCCCAGCTCATGTTACTGGCCGCCGTGTATCAAATATCGGACTCGATTCAGGTCATTGGCAGTGGGATCCTGCGTGGTTATAAAGATACGCGCTCCATTTTCTTTATCACCTTTATCGCTTACTGGGTGTTGGGTTTACCGAGCGGATATATCCTCGCACTGACCGACCTGGTAGTTGAACGCATGGGTCCAGCAGGTTTCTGGATCGGCTTTATTATCGGTCTGACCTCTGCTGCAGTAATGATGATGCTGCGCATGCGTTATCTGCAACGCCAGCCGTCCGCCATTATTTTACAACGCGCGGCGCGATAACCCCCCCGCAATAGCCGCCCCCCGGCGGCTATTGTCTCCACCCTATTCAGAACGGACTGCCATTGTGGGCGTTGATCGCTTCTCCGCTGACAGGATGCTTAAAATGCAGTTCGCTGGCATGCAGCATCAGTCGTGGCGTCCGTTCTGTACCCGGCAACAGACGCCCCCCGTACAGATCGCAGCCCCAAATGGCGTATCCCAGATGTTGACAGTGAATACGCAACTGATGAGTGCGACCGGTTTCGGGGAAAAGCTGTACCCGCGTTAATGGCAATACAGTCCCGTCTTTCATCGGATGATTAAAGCGCTCGACAACCCGATAGCGGGAGCGCGCGGGTTTGCCGCTGATGGCGCATATCGACATCAGCGGAAACAGCGCCGGATCCTTGGCAATAGCAGCGTCTATCACCCCTTCATCCTCGCTCAAATGCCCACAGAGCAAGGCGCTATACACCTTGGTAACAGCGCGTAGGCTGAATTGCTGGCACAGCGCAGCATTGGTAGCCTTATTGCGGGCAATCACCATCAGCCCGGAAGTGCCAAAATCAAGTCGATGCACCAGCGTGCAGCCGGGATAAATCTGAACCAGCCGGTGATGTACCGAGTCGATATTTTGCGGATTTTTTCCCGACAGGCTTAGCAAACCGGTGGGTTTATTGATAAGAAGCAGATGGTCGTCCTGATAGAGGACCTCTATCTCGTCATGGCACGGCGGAGCAATAAAGGTATCAACGAGAGTAGACATCAGGCAGCCATGATAAAGTACGGGAGCGGATCATAACGAATTTTCAACCGACTGGCGAATCAGCGATCTTTTGCCGTTTATTGTGCAATAAATTAAAAATAAGATACTGACTTACCCGCATCAGCGTTATCCATGGAGGAATTATGTCAAACACACTATTGCAGTTGCACTTTGATTTTCAGGGCCCGTTTGGCGAAGAGATGTCACGCCAGCTTGTCGACCTGGCAGAATCCATTAACCAGGAGCCTGGCTTTATCTGGAAAATCTGGACAGAAAACGAAGCAACCCAGGAAGCCGGCGGCATCTACCTGTTCCAGGACGAAGAAACTGCGCTGGCATATGTTAAAAAGCATACAGCCCGTCTGAAGCCGCTGGGTGTGCAAAACGTGCAATTCAAAATCTTTAATGTCAATGAACCGTTAACGCGCATTAACCACGGCATGACTGAGTAACATTGTTGCTTCATCACAGGCAAAATAAAGGGCGGCTTTACGTTCAAGCAGCCCTTTAGCAGGAGGTTATGTACTCTTAGCAGACATGACTGCTATCCTTGCTTGTAATAAGAGATCGTCTGGCACATCAAGCATTGCGCTCTTCTGAATGGTGCAATATGTTATCGCTAATCTCTTGTAACTCATTGATCAATCTTGCCACATGAAAACCATCGCACACGGAATGATGTACCTGAACGGCGAGGGGTAACATTACTTTTCCATCCTGGTTGTAGTATTTCCCAATAGTGAACATGGGGGAAAAAAAGTTCTGCATGTTGGCAACGTTGATATTGAAACTGGTAAAACTTACCCAAGGAATGGCCGACACGAAAAATATATTTTCCAGCGACTCTCCCTTAGGCCAGTAAGAAAGGTTATTACCATAACGTGCCATGTCTTCTGCAT
Organism: Citrobacter sp. TBCS-14; assembly: GCF_005280805.1. Taxonomy (NCBI): domain Bacteria; kingdom Pseudomonadati; phylum Pseudomonadota; class Gammaproteobacteria; order Enterobacterales; family Enterobacteriaceae; genus Citrobacter; species Citrobacter sp. TBCS-14. Next base: position 218,199 of record NZ_SZWM01000164.1, on the reverse strand, counting down.
AAACATGTTGAAAGTGATGAATATTGCCATCGTAGTGACTCCATAATGATGAAAAGGTCTCCGTTTCATTATGGAAAATCGTATAACTTGGATGAACTTCATTCCATATGACAAGCTCATTGTCCTTTATCGCCATACGAAACTCTGTATGTCTGTTTACGACTTTAGAAAGCAGGAAAATAATAGTAGGATAAAATTTCCAGCCAACCTCTTTTATATGTTTTAACAGCGCGGTAATGTCTAAGAGAACTGTTTGGTTAATTGTGCTTTGAGCAAAGGTCTGAAATACCTCAAAATGCTCCTTCCTTGCCCAACAAGATAAGTCAACTGGCGTATATTCTGGGATTGTTTTTTTCATTTTTAGTAGCCTTTAATAAGCACGCATACAGACCCGAACCATTTTGGTTGCGAACGCATTCGTGAGAGTAGCGCATCCTTGTAAATAAGGGAAGGAAATGATAACCCTTTAATATATAAGATGATAAAGGGAGACGTATCGCCTCCCTTGAAGTATTGAACGCGAGCACTATCAATGCGCTAACACGACAACGCTGTCAGTTGCGTATCGTTTATCATTCGAACCAGCAACGGTTGCCATTATCTGCCTGGGAGGCATCGGGGATTTCATCACAAGGCGGCAGAGTGAATCCGTCTCGAGTCACATAATGGCTATGATTTCCTGCTTCTTCATTATAACCCTTATTGTTTTTATGATGATGGTGGCCAGCTCCCTGATAATCATCATTTGCAAGAGGTACCACACAGCCATAGAGGGAACCACAAACCGCAGAAACCATCAGAATTTTAAAAATAGTTTTCATTGATCAACTCGATAAAGATGAAGTGTTATGATGTAACCTACTAAACAGACTACCGCCCACAGTATAAAAATAGGATTATTCATTATTTTAAATTTACGCCCTGTACCTGATCATTAGACTGATTAACGTCTAAAATCATCCGTACACCTTCTTTTGAGACAAATTCTAAAGGTGCGTTATCATCCTGTTCCCAGCCATTAGCAACCAGTAGGGGAACAACCTCACTCAATTTTTTACCGGCTACAGCCTGATCTATAGTGCGTTCAGCGGGGGCTAATTCCGCGTGATGATGTTTCATGTTTTCGCGTTTACTTTTATGAATATCACATGTGCCGTTACCATCAGTAACTTGTGTGCAACCTGATTTCTCAAGCTGGCTACGGTATGAGGCGCTAATAGCGTTAGCATTACCCACCACAGACAAACAAAGCAACACCATAATTAATTTTGCTTTCATTACATTTACCCTTTGTGTATATCGTCAATGTTTTTATTTACAGCTCACCCAATCATACCGCCACGTATTTTATGCTTTAAAAAGCTTTTCTTTATCCATGGCGATAAACTACATATTTCTGAAGAACATCCCCCCTATATCCAAAATAATTCGAATTTCATAAAGTCAGTAATTGTGTGATAAATTCGTCAGGAACGAATTTGAACAACCGAAGGCTGGCCCCCGGTGTGGGGTCTTTTATTACTTGATGATCTGGGCATTTGCCACAAATCCTTTTTTATCCTCAATGACGCGCATCAGGTGAGCGCCTTTTTCCCAGTCGCCATCTGCCTGCTGACGCCAGCCACGCTCTATCAAATATTCTTCTGCGGCGATCCCTTTGAGGTTGATAATATTCTCAGCCTCTTTAACGTACTGCGGCACGTTGGATTCATTTACCGAGTTAGGTGTATGCTTCACGGCGTTTTTTGCATTCTCTGCCTTTGTTTTGTGGATGTCGCACCCCTTGCCAGCATTCATCTCGTTGCAGCCGGAACGCTCCAACTGGGCACGGTACTGTGCGTTGATGGCGTGCGCTGGTGCGGTGGTCATTGCGACTAAGGTCAGGCTAGCGATGAGTACTTTTTTCATTCTTTGGTTTCCAGTTCGTTAAATCCGTTGCACCGCGTCCACGGGCGGTAGTGATATTTCGCGTGTTGAAATATGACCGTCTGGTAAATTCAAGTCAACGGCTGAAAACACCTTGAAATTTGTTCGTTAAATGTTAAAAGCAGCATCTATTTAGCGCATTTACTTCATATGAAAGTTATCATAACAAGTGGGAAATCAGAAGAACGATGAGAAGACACAGTGATATTGAAAGGAAAATATGGTGGCATTGAATACATAAAAGTGAATCTGCATTACACTATGCTCACTTTAATTATAAGCACTGACAATACATTACGATATATAATAAAAATCGGTTTATAATATATTAATGTAGACATTCACACCTGCCCAGCCATTAACTTTTCAATTTCCCCACTCGTCAAGCCTCTCCTCTTAGCAATAACCCTCTATCATCTCTGTCCATATCTGTAACAACCCCTTAAAGAGGGATGTGTATTTATCTCTAAAGGAGTAGTAAAAATAGGACTAAAGATTGATGTAAGTCAATTGGCATCGCGTATTTTTATTTGTGAGCGTCCTTGCGCACAAGTCTGGTATTAAAAAGACAAATTTTAGAATAGAACATTATTCCAGTAAGGTTTATGAGTAACAGGTTATGGTTACGGCTTCCGACAGGGGTTCAGCTCACCGTGGGTATTGCGTACAATGCAGGGTCGATACTCTCTGGAAATGGCTGTGGCGAATACTATGAATCTCAATCGCGGTTGTTATTTGCTGCTGATCCTCGCCGCGATCGGCAGCCTGTTTACATCTCATCCCTTTATTATATGGTTACTGCTCGCCAACGTACTGACGCTGGTGATTTACGGCATGGACAAAATGGCGGCGCGAAAAGCCTGGCGCAGAGTGCCAGAGTTCACATTACTGATGTTTGGCGTTGTCGGCGGATGGCCCGGCGCGATAGCAGGTCAGCAACTCTTTCGCCACAAAACACAAAAACAGCCATTCAAAACCTACTTTATCATCAGCGTATTATTGAGCATCTCCGTGATGGTAGCGGTGTATCAGCTCTATCCTTTTTCGCCTTTCTGAACATTGGCTACGCGCGAACTATACAGCTTTACAACATCTGCCTGATAAAGTCGTGGAGATCGTCGCTGGCCAACTGACATTTTTCAGGTGAAGGATGAATAATCAGGTTCTCTGAGTACCCGTTAAGCATGGCAACGAACTGGCGTGTAACACGTTCGGCATCCAGCGCCCGGAACGCTTTCAACCCCACACCTTCACGAATAATGTCGGCGATCATTTCCATCCAGCAATTCATATTGCGCTCTGCAAGCTCTGCGTAAGCGGCGTCATGGCTCGCCAGACGCCATAAAGAGTCATAAAGCTGCCAGACGGCATCCGGACCTTCAGGAAGGTAGTATTTGATCAATACGCTTAACTTTTCGTGAGGTTCGCGCCCGGCTAACGATTCGGCTAAATCGTCCAGCTCTTGTTGCATAAATCTTTCCAGCGCGGCAAGGCACAGTGACTGCCAGTCCTTAAAGTAGTGATAGATATGGCTGCGAGAAAGGCCGAGATGTTCCGTCAACTCCCGGGTTGTCACCTTCTCTATCCCTTTTTCGATAAACAGCGCCACCGCGCCATCCAGAATTCGTACTCTCAACTCTTCTGTCTTTTTTTTCATCAATTCACCCCGCATTGACTTTGAGCAACCGCTCAAATACACTCGACCTGCAATAATTGAGCAACCGCTCAATTATTAATTTTAACAGAATCACAGATAATGATAAGCCTGAAGAGTCACGATAAATCCACATCCTTATACAGTGCAGTTGGCACGCTTAAGTCTCTGGCCCGCCGCCACCGTAAAAAACTCCTGGTCACATTTCTTCTCGTAGTTGCCGAGAACCTGACGTATCTGCTGTATCCGCTAATGGCCGGCTTTGCCATCAATGCAATTATTGCGGGTAACGCCTTACACGCGGTTTTTTATGCCGTTGTGGTCTTTATTATGTGGGCCATAGGGGCGGCTCGTCGGAGTGTTGATACCCGTACATTTACCCGGATCTATGCTGAGTTGGCTGTTCCCGTCATTCTCGCTCAACGTCGGGACAATCAAAATACCTCGACCATTGCAGCACGGGTCGCGCTTTCCCGCGAGTTCGTCGATTTTTTTGAAAAGCATCTGCCTGCGCTGATCACCTCGATCGCCTCTATTCTGGGGGCTGCCATCATGCTGCTGGTTATAGAGTTGTGGACGGGTGTGGCCTGCCTTGTCATTCTTGGTTTTTTTTCACTGTTCCTGAGCAGCTATACGCGCAAAAACGAAGCGCTTTTCCTGCGATTAAATAATCGACTGGAAAAAGAGATAGCCATGGTCAATAGTGCCGCCGCCTCCCCGCTCGGCAAACATTACCGCCTGTTGTCCAGGCTGCGTATTTGTTTATCCGACCGTGAGGCGCTGGGTTACTTGTCCATTGGCATTGTGGTCGCTCTGTTATTTGGCATGACGATCCTCATCATGACGTTCGGCGGCGGGGCTGATGCGGGTCACATTTACTCTGTGATGACCTATATGTGGATGTTTGCCATGAGCCTGGATGATGCTCCGCAGTTGCTGGAAAAGTATTCTCAGCTCAAAGATATTGGTAAACGAGTAAACACCGGACATGAATAAACCCCGGTAGACTCGCGTCCATTTCGCTCAGCGTGCCCTGGCACGCCGACAGTTGCAGGTTGGTAAATCCGCTGAACAGTTCTATAGTCGGGACTGCTTCTTATTTACAGGATCCACTAATGCGTTTTAACGGACTGACCAAAGGTTTTTTCATTTTCATTCTCGCCCTGGTGACGTGGGCGTTCTTTGATGTGCTGTCCCCTTACTTTTCCGCCATTCTGTGGGCCGCGATATTAACCACTATTTTTAATCCGGTGAAAAACAAACTGCGCAGCGCGCTGGGCGATCGCAACGGGCTGGCGTCGCTTATCACCATTGGCATTATCTGCCTGATTGTCTTTATTCCCCTGATGGTGATCCTGTCATCACTGGCTATCGAACTGAACGTGGTGTACAGCAAGCTGCAACAGAACAACACGCAGTTCCCGGAAGTCGTCACCGCGATCCTGTCGTATCTTCCTGACTGGGCCAGAGGATTCCTTGCGGACCACCATCTGGATAACGTGGCACAAATTCAGCAAAAGCTCTCCGATGTTGCATTACAGGGCGGGCAGTACCTCGCCGGCAGTGCATTCCTGATTGGCAAAGGGACATTCGGCTTTGCCATCAGCTTTGGCATCATGCTGTATCTGCTGTTTTTCCTGCTCAAGGACGGGCCGTACCTGGTGCGTCAGATTCTGGATTCTTTACCGCTGACCGATTTCGCTAAACAGCACCTGTTTGCCAAATTTGTCGGTGTCACCCGTGCCACGGTAAAAGGCACAGCGGTGGTCGCGGTGGTTCAGGGCACACTCGGTGGTATTGCTTTTGCCATTGTGGACATCGACGGCAGCGTTCTGTGGGGCGCATTGATGGCGTTTCTCTCACTGGTGCCTGCAGTGGGTTCAGCCATTGTCTGGGTACCCGCGGCAATTTTCCTCTTTGCCACACAGCAGTTGTGGCAAGGACTGTTTATCGTCGGATTCTTCGTCATTATCGTCGGGCTGGTAGACAATATTTTGCGCCCATTGCTGGTGGGCAAAGACACCAAGATGCCCGATTATCTAATTTTGATTTCCACCCTCGGCGGGATGGAGATTTACGGTATTAACGGGTTTGTCATTGGCCCATTGATCGCGGCACTGTTCCTTGCCTGCTGGAATCTGTTATCCGGGCGCGATCACGAGGGCAACGTGGAGGAGATCGATAAAGACTTTATGGAAGAAGGAAAAAATCCTCCAGATTTATAACGGTATGACGATAACAAAGGGCGACCACGGGGTCGCCTTTTTATTGTCACGCAAAATCATACGTTTTCTATAATTTCAATCATGCACATTCATTACTCGTCGCAAAAGGAATAAACAGGTGCGAATAGCCACAATCACCAACTGGGCCTACAGTGCGACGGTATGCCTGACCCTCGCCTCCGGCGTGGTCATGCTAATGGCGTCAAACGCCGATAACACCGAACGACAGGCGGTAGAACAGCGGTATATATTCGATCAGCTGACCGAAGAAGTTGAAATTGACGCCTGGTCACTGTCCGATCTGGCGCGCCTGTATGTGGTCAGTAAAGATCCTGATGCGTTGCAAGCCTACCAACAAAAAGAGACCTCGCTAAAAGCCGTTGAGCACCGATTGACAAAACTGAAGGATACCGGAGCATCAGGGGAAGAATTGGCGCTCCTGCACGAGGGATTGCAAATTGTTGATACGCTACAGAACGAACAACAGACGGCGATCGAAAGCGTCGCGCGCGGAGAGCAGGCGCAGGCTATCGCCCTGCTCTTCGGTAAATCCTATGAGCAGGAGCTCGAACGGACGCAGGATAAAATAGACCATTTCCGCCAGATGCTCGACAGCCGCGCCCGCAACGCCATTGAGGACGCCACGCAGACGTCCCGTACACTGCGCACGCTGTCTGAAGTGATGGTCGGACTGACGGCACTGCTGTTTTTGTTTGTCCTCGGCTTTATTTTAAAACGTCGGGTGCTACGCCCCGTCGTGCGACTGAGCGACGTCGTTCATCGACTGGCCTCGCAGGATTACGCGGTTGAAACACCTAACTTTAACCAGATTGATGAAATCGGCGATATGGCACAGGCCATCCGCATTTTTCGCGAGAACGGCCTGGTACGGCAGCGGCTGGAGAAAGAGCGTGACGCCGACTGGGCGATACGCGAACTGTTGGCACGGATGACTCAGCGCTTACAGGGTTGTGAGAACTTCGCTGACGTTATCAATGTTGCACAACTGTTCGCGCCGAATATTGCTCCCGGCGTCGCCGGACGCCTCTACATTCTTGATCGGGAACCGTGGCAGATGCGCTGCGTCGCTGAGTGGCTTTCTCCGCAGGGAAAAGCGGATGCCTTCCACCCGGACGAATGCTGGGCCGTGCGTCGCGGGCAGAGTCATCCCCCGGTCCACGGCGAGCCGGACATCGCCTGCTACCATCTGCCAGAGTCATGTCAGGCTCACACGCTGTGTGTGCCGTTGATTGCTCAGGGGGAGGCTATCGGCCTGCTCTCATTTCAGAATCTCAGCGATGATACCGCGCCTTCCCGCGCGTATCTGGAACTGATGGCAGAAGCGCTCGGTCTGGCATTAGCCAATCAGCGTCTGCGCGATGCGTTACTGGAAAAAGCACTCTACGACCCGCTGACCGGTCTGCGCAATCGCCATCATCTGGAAGACACTTTGCGCACCCAGATGGGCCAGGCGATACATAATCAGACACCCATCAGTTGCCTGATGATTGATATTGATCACTTCAAAGATGTCAACGATCGGTTCGGCCACGAGGCGGGCGATGGCGTTATCAAGGGCGTTGCCGCGATTATTCAGCGCGCCATACGCGACAGTGGGATGGCGTTCCGCTACGGTGGTGAAGAGTTTCTGGTCCTGCTCAGCGGCATGGGTGAAGAAGAGGCTAACCGCATGGCGACGGACATCTATAACGGCGTGCATGCGCTTACGCTGCGCTTTGGGACGTCGGACATCAGCCATATCGACGTGTCTATTGGCGTTGCCAGCTACCCACAGCACGCCCAAAGCGACAACCTGCTGCGCGCCGCTGACGTGGCCTTGTATCGCGCCAAAGAGTTGGGCCGATCGCGAATCGTGAGCTTCGGTATGCTGCAAGCGAGCTAAACGCGGGCATATCGCGATATGTTATTGCCTGCAAGAGCATAAACCAATACGAAATTGCACGTTGTCATGGCATGGTAGAGCGTGAGATGACCGGAGAACAACAAGAGGACTATACGATGAAGCACATTGATTTTTACATGATAGATGCCTTTACCGACACCACTTTTGGTGGCAATGCCGCCGCAGTGTGTCCTCTTACAGAATGGTTGCCCGATGAGATATTATTAAAAATGTCTCAGCAACATAACCAGTCAGAAACCGCCTTCTTTGTCACCACCGATAGCGGCTTTGAGCTACGTTGGTTTACCACTCAGGGTGAAATTAATTTATGCGGGCATGCCACACTGGCTGCTGCACACGTCATCTTTGAACATCTTGACTACCCGGACACCACAATTCACTTCGAAACCCGATTTGTTGGCCCGCTGACCGTGACCCGCAGTGGCGAATGGCTGACGCTTGATTTCCCCGCCTGGAATACCGAATCGGTTATACCGCCGCCTTTACTATTGGAAACGCTGGGTATCACGGAATACAAAGAAGTCCGCGTGGCACGTGATTACATGGTCGTTATGGAGAATCAGCAGCAGATTGCAGCAGTACGCCCGGATATTCACGCCATGCTTCCGCTGGGAAAAATGGTCTGCATTACGGCGCCAGGCGATGGGGAATACGATTTTGTCAGTCGTTTCTTCTGCCCAGGCGAGGCCGTTGCGGAAGACCCTGTCACAGGTTCGGCACATAGCATGCTCATTCCATACTGGGCTGAGAAACTGAATAAAACACAGATGCTGGCACGCCAGGTGTCCGAGCGCGGCGGGGATTTACGCTGCAAGTTAGTGGGCGATCGTGTCCATATTGGTGGTCAAGCCACAACGTATCTGACAGGTAAAGTACAGTTGCGTGAGAACGCGCGATAACAACGGTTGTCACGCCAATCAGCTCGCAGCGTGCATGGCTTTACCTCTTCATCACACCATGATATGTTCATTAAATGAATACAAAACACGATGTAAACAGCGTTAATAACAACCTGTGGTGGCAGCCTTCTTAAAGGCGGCCAGAATGTGTTTTCCCCATTTTAAATAACCGCCGAAAGGCGGTTATTTGCATTTGAAAGACCCCTTTCGGTTTGATGACTAAGGAGTCTGGCATGAACAACAAAACCATTATTCTTACTGGCGATCGCCCAACTGGCCCATTACATCTCGGCCACTTTGTTGGCTCGCTACGCCAGCGTGTTGCCCTGCAACGTGATTATCAACAATTTGTGCTGGTCGCGGATCTTCAGGGGCTTACCGATAACGGCAGCAATCCGCAAAAGATCCGCAATAACATCCCCGAAGTGCTCGCCGATTATCTTGCCGCGGGGATTGATCCTTCACTCACGACAATTTGCTTGCAGTCTGCTCTACCGGCGCTTGCTGAACTGACTGCGCTTTATATGAACATTGTTACCGTGGCGCGCGTAGAGCGTAACCCAACGGTAAAAAATGAAATTATGCAAAAAGGGTTCACCCGCTCTTTGCCGGTTGGTTTCCTGGTTTACCCGATCAGCCAGGCGGCAGATATTACGGCCTTCAAAGCCAACGTTGTTCCCGTCGGCGACGATCAATTACCGATGCTCGAGCAGACTAACGAAATTGTACATAAGATGAATAGCCTGTTACCGACTCCCGTTTTACAGCATTGTAAGGCAATGCTCAGCGAAACCAGCCGCCTCCCGGGTATCGACGGCAACGCCAAAATGTCGAAATCACTTGGCAATACGTTGCTCCTTTCTGCCAGCGAAGAGGCCATTCATCGCGCGGTCAGCGCCATGTACACCGACCCTCACCATTTAAAAGTGACCGACCCGGGGCAGATAGACGGCAATATAGTGTTCACATATCTGGATGCCTTTCACCCGAACAAAGCAAAAGTTGCGGAGATGAAAGCGAACTATCAACAAGGCGGGCTGGGGGATAAAACCTGTAAAAATGAGCTGGAGGTGTGTTTACAAGAACTCATTGCCCCCATGCGAGAACGCCGTGCGACCTACATCCAGGATAAGGGCATGTTGATGGCGCTATTGCAAAAAGGGAGCGAGCGGGCGCACGACGTCACGCAGAAAACAGTAAGGGAAGTGAAGTGTGGGCTGGGATTACCCGTTTTCTGACACGCGCAATTTCCCGCTTCTCAGCAGCGCCATCTCTTGCTTGCAGAGCAGCACCACAGCCTGACGTCCCTTGACACGGCGGGATGTCAGAGCCCTTTTCACCGTACGGCGACTCGCGCCAGATTCCAGCATCTGAAAACACATCAGGGAGAGCGTCGGATTATTTTTCATCAAAAATTCACTTGGTTGAGTTAGCCAGTAGCGTTGCGGCAGAAAGCGGACATTTTACGCTAATCCGGGCACGGCTTAAACCCGGTCTACGGGTAGGTCCTGTTGCAGAATTCCCCATGGCGAAACCGAACAAAAAACAACCAGGCTGATATAATTGAAGAGCGGCCATGTGCGTAATCAAGCTAAGGAGGTGCGCAATGGACAAAGCAGATGTGAAATCATTCGATATACCAGATGAGGTTCGCGAGTTTGCGAATGGACGACTGGAACTTCTCAATATCGGCGGAGCCATCGTCGGACGTGCGGTGCTGGAGCCCGGCTGGCGATGGGCGACATCGATCCAGTCGATAGCGGGAACAAAGAGTTGTGAAGCCCCGCATTTTCAATACCACGTAGCCGGGGTGCTGCGGGTAAAAATGGACGATGGCAGTGAATTTGATTGCCGCCCCGGCGATCTGTCACGCATCCCTCCAGGGCACGATGCCTGGGTCGTCGGGGATGAGTCGGTGGTCATTGTTGACTTTCAGGGCATGGTCGACTGGGCCAGACATAAAGATACCGGCTGTAACGACTCGCCATAACAGCAAAAAGCCCCGGATGTTCGCGACATTCGGGACTTACTGGAGTGGTTCTGATTCTCCCCCGCACGCCTGACTTGTGCACCCAAAGGATCGGGTGAATAAAAAACACGCCGTAAAATCAACAAAATATAATCAACTTGCTTAATTACTCTGCAATCGCGTGAAAACATGCAGAAAAACACAATTTCCCTCTTGCCTCATTCGGTCTGTGCCGCTAATATTCGTCCCCGTTGTCACCTACAACGTTGCGTTCATAGCTCAGTTGGTTAGAGCACCACCTTGACATGGTGGGGGTCGTTGGTTCGAGTCCAATTGAACGCACCATCTTGCGTCCGTAGCTCAGTTGGTTAGAGCACCACCTTGACATGGTGGGGGTCGGTGGTTCGAGTCCACTCGGACGCACCAAATCAATTCCCGTTGATTTGGTGCTTACTCTCTCGTCCTTATCTAAACTTTCTTTGTTTTCAAAAAAACACTCTTACGTAATTGCTATTCGGCCTTCAACAATTGGCTGTGGCTGCCTGCTTTCCTCACCGTCTTACAGGCAACCATCCGTTAAGAAAAACGCCTTAATTCACATCCGCTATACAGACCACGTGACTGCTTTTCCTGGTATTCGTCACTATCCCGTTACTCATATTCAACGTATTTTTACTGCCCAGTTCATCTATCCAGTAAGGTGCGTTGACCCAGTTGCCACCAAAGTTGTACAACGGCCCCCACTCGCTCCACCAGCGTCCGGTTGAAGCCGCTCGCTCGCCGTTGCGGGTCGATTCCTCTGCAGTCGGCCGACGATAGCCATCATCTTGTTTACCACACCAGTCATTATTAAATCCTGTTGGATTGCCGTCAGTGATTAACCACTTCGTGACCGTGAAGGTATAAGCATAAGACCCACCGTCATTTTTCGACCGTATGGTAATGGTGGCAGTTTTCTCTGCGCCTTCAGGCCGACGGTTAAACGTCACCACACCCTTATCATCCACGCTTAACCACGAACGATCGTCATGCCAGGAATACTCCCGGTTGCTGGCAGCATTGCCATTCATGCGCAACTGGAAACTGGCACCAACCAATCCGCTGCGAGGAAAACCGCTGTCGGTATCAAACGTGGCGCCATTGACGTGAATAGTCGTGTTCCCAGGGAGGACGTTGCTGCCGCCTGGTGCCACTTGCTCGCTGACCGTACTGACCATTGTCCCCATTACCGTGTCATAGCTTGCTGGCGTGGCTTCCACCACCAGATAGCGATTTACATCCTCTGCAACGGGGGTATAACTTTTTTCAACCGCGCCTGGAATTGCCGTTTTTCTGGCCGTTCCTGCGGCGTTATCCGCACGAAACCACTGAAAACGCGACCGATCGGGAATCGTCTCATTCCCCTGATAAAGATAGGAAAGCGTGACATCTTCCCCTTCGCGGGGCGCCGGTATCGCTAAATTGACGATCGCCGGGAGCATGTCAGGTATACCGGTTTGCGCGCACACCACTGTCTGTCTGCTGGCGTTTGCCGCCGCGCTACTACGCCCATCGGTAAAAGCATTAATCACCGCATGGTGCGTATCATTGAGCGCGCGTGTCGTCCAGATAGCGTTACGTCCAGCAATGCCATAGGTATGCCGTAAATCGCCTTTAGAATCTTGCCCCACACGATTTGCCCGAGTGTAGGTCACAAACATATCCTGCAGATCGCCCTCATCTGGTAAACGCATGCCGTTGTTCGCACAGTGCATATACGCATCCCCCCAGCGCAGCGCTGGCGAAGCATAATGAAACGCGGCCGACAAGTCTGCTCGCGCGGGTAGCACCGGCGCGTTCGCGTTTGGGCTGACAAAAGGCGCATCCGGTCGGTCGGGATCGGAAGGTTCAATCTCAACCGGCAACACCTTAAACGTCAGGTAGCGTTTATTCTGCGCGGGGCCGGGCGTATAAAGACGCTCATTCGCCCCTGAGATTACCTGCTCGTCGGCCAACCAGCGAAACAGGGTCTCTGATGGACTTTCCTGCAAACCATCAGGATCGTGAAATTGATACGCAATCTCCAGCGTATCTCCCTGAGCCGGATTTAATCCCGGCGCAGAGGTGTTAATCACCTGCAGTTGACCGGCCACGGGCGGGCGTCCTTTTACCGTCTCGGTCTGAGCTGTCACCGCCAGGGCTTCCGTGGCGACAAAAACAACCAGCACACCCGCGGCGCTGCGCAGAGTGAGCGCGACACTATTCAGCTTCATAGCTCAGGCAATCCGAATGAACGGCGATTATACGCAGCAGCGCTTGAACACTTCGCTGCTGCACAATGGGTGACATTAATTCACCTCGATCTGTATCTTACGTTTCTGATCCCCGGCTACCGGTTTGTAAGTCTTACCGTTCGCACCTGGAATATTTTGGTATACGCCAGAACCAATCGCGGTCTCAATCTTCCACTGATAGGTGCCAGCATCACCGGCGCTGCCGTCAGCCAGTTGTACGACGGCGCTAAGTTCAGTATCAACCTGCGGGAAGCCATTCACTGCGCCATCAATCTGTACGGCGATCGGCGTTGATGCAGAAGCCGCTGACAGCTCATTTGACGCAACTGCGATACCGGTATCCGGATCGGTTATCGTTGGATCAGTATGCGGCGTAACCAACACGGTGATCTTTTTGCCTAAATCACTCGCCGTCACGGTGTAGGAATCACTGGTGGCACCCGAAATATCTGCCCCATCCGCCTGCCACTGAAAGGTTCTTTGCGATTCTGCATCCCCGTCCGGGTCGCTGAACGCGCCTTGCTGGCTGATGGAAATCACATCGCCAATGTCGAAGACGCCGTTGCTGTTGGTATCAGCAGAAACAATCGTGCTCTGGGTGATAACCGGCACGCGTCCTTTTACGGTATCGGTTGGATCGGACAAGACGGCCAGGGCGGGAAATGACAGGATTAACATCGCGCTACTGGCGGTTAAGGTAAAGTTTTTGCGTTTCATTTGCGTACTCAATAATAAAAAGGGATTAAGGCGTCAGCCGGGAAATTACGGGTTTCAGGGTGATTCTTGTGTTTCCACGCGCAAAGCACGTTTTTGCCATTCGCCAGACACAACATAGATACGGCCCGTCGCCTGTGGAATCGCGGTGAACTGGTTACTGCCTGCAGCGGTTTCCCCCTGCCACTGAAAATGTTCTGGCTGCTCTTCGCAGACAATTTCACCGCACATGACGACAGCGGATAAACGGTCGCCCACCTGCGGATGGGTGGTCAGCGCTTGCCCATTGCGTAGCACTTTCACCGATGATGCAAAGGGGGCAAAATTAACCGACACGTGCTCGCCGCGACGATTAATTAGCGCCACAACCTCGCTGCGTCCCGCAGCCGTGCTCGTCAGGGTCGCTGTTATCACGCCGTTCGCATCAGTCACACCCTGTGCAGAAGCACGTACGCCGTGGCTGGCCTTAAATTTCACCTGCTGCCCCGCCACAGGATTACCAAACGCATCCCTGACGGTCGCGCTGACTTTATTTTCAGCAGTGCCGTTAGCTAATGCGTTGTCCGCTATGATGCGCAGGTCGCCAGGGAAAATGGTGGCGCTGCCTTCATCAGACAGAAAGGTGAGTTCAACCTGCTGGACATGTCCGTTTAACATCACCGACACCACGGATTTTCCGGCGATGCGGTTGGTCACCATGGCCATTGCTTCGCCTTCGCTATTAGTCATCACCGAGGTGGGTACTGCCGCCCCGTTAGTCGCCACGAATCGCACCGCCTGCGCGCTGGCCGGACGCCCATCCGCATGGTGTATGGTGACCTTCACCTGATTCGCCGATCTGCCATTGGCCGGCGCATTGTCTGCCACCACCTGCGTGACGCCCTGCCCGGCCTCACCCACTTTTGGCGTGAGCGTAACGCTCACTGGAGTAACCGCAAAGTGATGGTCATTCACGTTGACAGAAATCTCGGCCACGCCCGCTGTTACGCCAGATAACGACGCTTTATACAGGCCGTTATGGTTATCCTTAGCCTGACTGATAGTCGTGCCCTCCAGAGGACTGGTGAAGGTCACTTTTTGCCCGGTAACCGGGTTGCCCTGCTGATCCCTTAATAAAAAGTGAATAAATGATTCAGCATTGCCATTCGCTTCAATACGTTCAGGGACGACATTCAGTTGAGATTTCGCTGGATCCAGGCTGTCATCATCAACGGCAAAACTCGTTTCAACTTCCTCTGTGCTGCCGTTAAGTTCAACAATCACCGTGACCTCACCCGCGACCCGACTGGTCAACGACACCGAGACCTCACCGTTAGCATCGGTGGTGGCTGCTGGAGGAATATCCGCATGATTGTTCGCGTACAGTCGTACGGTTTCACCCGCAGCTGGCGTCCCATCCGCGTTAAAGGTGGTGACTTTGATGACATTCTCATCTACACCATCCGCCAGCGCATGATCGTCAAGCACCACCACAGCCTCAAGACTGACCGAATTGTCATCACGTACCAGCTTGACCACCGTCGGCGCGATAGTGGTCAGAAACCCGTTAACATGCGTCCTTATTTTTGCGTTTCCGGTTGCAGTACCCGTCAATGTGGCGGTATACGTACCATCCTCCCGGTTAGTGACGTTGCCGATCGTCGTTCCGGCGAGGCTACTGGTAAATCGGACGTTTTTTTCTTTCAGTGGGTTCCCGCTGCTGTCGGTTAACTGCAGAACCAGAGTCGATTCCGCGTTACCATTGGCGGATATTCTTCCCGGCGTCGCATTTAAAGAAGATTGCGGCGGGTCGACAGGGTTACCGGTGGAGATGAGGGTAACCGGACGGCGCAAGGTCTTCGCCACGACATTTCCCTGCATAACCTGCACCACGCCTTTCCCGGCATGAATACCGCTCAACTTTGCACGATAGATACCCGGCGCGACTTCACGCACTACTGTGGAGGTGGTATTGGGCACACCGGACACCTGAAACGACACGTTCTCGAGGCCCGTTACCGGCTCGCCCTCGCTGTTATTGGCTTTGTAGGTCATTTCAGCAACATCTTCGCCATCGGCCCGAATCACCGCCGGGTTCACCAGCAACGCCGAGTACATTTCATCGACACCCGAATTCACCTGGCTATACAATACTTTCGCGCTCTGGCTCAGTTCATGCACCCTGGCCGTCGCCGTTGCCTGACCCGCAACGTGAGAGACCACGCTGTACATCGCCCGCCCAGCCGCATCGCTCATCACATCCTCAGCGGTGATACTGCCGTCGGCGAATGTCATTCCCATGGTGATATTTTTTCCGCTAACCGGTTTGCCGTCATCATCGACCAGGGTTGCGGTCACAGTAACCGGCGTTTTACCATCAGCGGGCGCACCGTTACCGGTGACCTGTAACGCATCGCCAAACGCCAGATTTACGGGTAGAACCTCAATCAGCAAGGTCTGGGCATTACTGGTGTTCCCTTCGGTATCCTCTGCCATCGCAACGACGCGATACTGGTTTGCCGTCCCGTCTGAGGATGGCGAGCGTTGGTAAGGAGGCAATGTCAGTGAAAACATATTCACGCTCAGCTCGCGAAACTCTCCGCCAGCCGCCAGAAACGCCGCGTTATCCCAGGTGACCTGCGCCAGCGGGTATTCACTCGTGACATCGGTCGAAATCGTATGCACCGTATATTCAGCGTCCTGAATCGCCTCTTCAGAAAGCGTCAACTGCACAAGATCCTGTGCCTGATATTCCAGAGTGATGACATTATTACGATCAACCAGGCTGTAGCGGCTACCTTCCAGCTCGCGCAGAGAGGCCACTTCATCAGGTGAAAGTTGAGATTCCAGGGTTTCACCCGGTCGCCACGCCAGCTCCATTTGCACGCTGGTGTCTCGCTCATCACCCTTTTCCATACTCTGCTCAATACCCAGCGTCATCAGTGGGAACGGCGTCCAGGTGATACCGGTCGTGAAGGCCCAGGCATTTTTCTCACGTTCGTCTTCGCCAGACAGCCCGACCTCATCGCCAAAATACTGCTCATAGATAAACTTGCCGCCAAGGTGCGGATAGTCAGGCAACCAACCTTGCACTCTGACATCAAAACCGTTCGCCGGGCGTTCGTCATAATTTTCCACGTCTTTCGAGGCCTTCCAGTCAGACAGTCTGAAATACCCGTTGGTAGCAAGTTGAAAATAGTCGCGCCACAGTTCAGCCCCAACGCCAAGGCGACGATGATCGCCACTCAAATCGGCGTCATAAAAGGTATTAAATCCCAGCATCCAGTCATGGCTGAAATGACGTACGCCCACGCCAACGTTCAGCGTATTACGGTCGTCCTGATTCTGATAACCCAGTTGGGTGAATAAGACATTCGTCTGTGTTTCATATACCGGCACCAGCCAATCTACGCTGCTGTCATCAAGGGAAAATTGTTCGCCGACATTCAACTGCGCCCGTACCGTGCCAAACTGCCCTAACCAGCCAGTGACTGTTTCATTCGCTTTACTGTTAATTTCCGAACGGACCAGACCGCTGGCCGCTTGTGCCGCATCGCCGTTTTCCAGAATATTCGCCAGGCCCGAAGCACCGCTGGCAAGGCGTTTAACCCCGGTGTCGTTTTCCTGTTCCTGGTGTAGCTTGTCACTCGCGCCTGCCGCCTTATTCCCACCGAAGGCTGGGGCCGGAATATCAAGCTCATCACCCTGATCTAATTGTTCAAACGGTTTGTTAAATGTTCTGAATTGGTTGAAATAGCGCAGTTGGGTGGTCGTCAGACCTAAGCGTTCGGCAACGGAATCCGTCGTTTCTTCGGCCTGAAGCACATAAACAACAGAAGGTCGTGCAAGTAATTCGCTTTGCCATTGCGACGATTGAGGTTCGCTTGTTATTGTTGCCAGTACCGGCGTCGTAATGATCGACAGGTGTACAATCAGGCAAAGCCATGCAGTTCTTTCGATCATAATAAGTGTGCGACTTTTACAGAGGGCTCAGGGTTTAATTTGTAATAAAAGTGAATAAAACGTTATTCATTCGGTAAAATTTGCTTAAGTATTAACTCGTTATCCCTGAATCCAGCCTGTGACCATAAATTTGCGCGGTATTCTAGTCAGATTCACCTCATGCGTCTCGCAAACAATGTGCATAACATTATGCGTAATAGATATAATGCGTTACCTACACTCCTGCAGTAACCTTAAAATGGGTAGAAACAGGCTTTATCTACCGCCCACCCATTATCAAAATAGTCATGAACCCCGTAACAACACGTTTATTCATTGTAATTTTCGCATTTTGCTTTTTTGTTTTCTTACACAAACCATGCTATCTTTTAATGGATAAGAATTGGTTAAAATATTATTGTGCAACCGTTTAAAAGGTATGTTCACGTAACATGCCTGCGCTATTTTTGTTGGCTGGACTGTATACATTCAATTTCAAAAGACACTGGCCGAAGCCGTGCGGGAATGTATACAGATAATATTCACAAGGCATATCTGAGGTCTCAGTGGTCCAGAAAATCAGCTTTAACGATAACGAACTCCGTATCCTTTATGAACTTTCGTGTACCCGTAGTTTGAGTCTGGCTGCGGAAACGCTAAAAATTGCGCAACCCAATATCAGTAGAACCTTACAACAACTGGAGGACCGTTTTGGATTCTCCGTGTTCGATCGCTCTTGTCGGCCGATAAAATTGACCCGTTTCGGTGAAGAGCTTCTCCCCTATGTCAAAAAACACATGAAGTCATGTGAAGATATCCAGAAGTTTACAATGGCCTATAAGCTGGCGTCTGATGGGTTTGTCAGGATACATGCCCCTACCGGTCAGCTGTTATTTATCTCCAAGTACGTCATTCCTGGGTTGAAAGCGCAGCATCCGGAAATTAAATTAATGCTGACCACCAGTAACCTCAGCAACGCTGAATTTACCCTTGGCGTCCCTTTTAGTGATGACTGCGACATCTTGTTTACGCATTCATTGCCCGACAATGACGAACTTATTGCGCGAAATATCACATCGATTCCGGCCAATATATATGGCACCCGCGACATGATTGCGAGATATCCGATCCACTCCATTGAAGATTATGGACACAGTCCCTGTATACTTTTTTTCTCACATATGGAAGACAATCATAACATCTGGTATATAAATGACGACTCACGTAAAGAAATAAGAAAGATAATCATTAGCGGTGATTTTGCCTGCGATAACTCGTATGCCGCAATCGAACTCGCCAAAGCGGGTCTTGGTTATTTATTTATGCCCGAGTTGATCATTAAAGAAACAGATATCGACGGTCTGGTCCCTACACTTCCTGATAACTTCTCCACCCATCTGGATCTGTTTGTGATTTACAGTAAAAAGACACAGCAGCCTTTCCGGGTACAGCTAATCATTAATTCAATTGTTAATATCTTAAAAAAATTATTACCCAGATAATTATTGCCATTTGCATCGAATAGTTGGTCATATACAATATGATGACGTTTAAGATGTCTGTCATTCATTTCGGACCTCGAATTCAGGACTCACTACATTATGTCATGCCCCATCACGCTCTTCGCTGCTGGCAGTTTACGGCTGGCCTTTACCCCGCTGATAAACCAGTTCACGTCTCTAAGCGGAATTGACGTTTGTGTGGAATACGGCCCGGCCGGATTATTACGCGAACGTATAGAAGCCGGTGAACCTTGTGCCTTATTTGCCTCGGCCAATCGTGCACATCCGCAGCAGTTGCTGGCCAGCGGTAGGGCACGGTCCGTGCATACCTTTTGCTGGAACCAACTGAGCCTCACCACCCGCAAAACCGGCGAATGGCTGGAGTTACTGCGAGATCCAACCCTGCGTATTGGCACCTCAACCCCCGGCTGTGACCCTTCCGGGGATTATACCTGGGCATTATTCGACAGCCTCGATATGCTCGAACCCGGCCTTGGACAGCGCCTGCGCGAACGCGCTATTCCCCTTGTCGGTGGCCGTGACACGGTTAAGGTGCCAAATGGCGAACTGGCCAGCGCGTGGATTATTCGCCAGGGCCTGGCGGATTTGTTTATTGGCTACGCGCACTATGCAACAGCACTTGCCGGGCAGCCCGATATTCGCTGCGTAACGATCCCCACGGACCATAACATTCGCTGTGAATACCAGCTGGCGGTGCTCGAGGCGTCTAAAAACGTCAAAGCGCTGGTTGATTTTATCCTCGCGCGCGACGGACAAACATGTTTGGCCAGCGCCGGTTTTAAAACACTTAACGATGAATGGTAAACAGCGGCGCGATAAACGGCGTCGGATGCGGGTCCACGCTAATTTTTCGCAGCGGTAAACCGTACGCCTGGAACAAATTATCTTCCGTCACAATCTCCTGAGTTGGCCCCGCCAGCCATCTCCCCTGCGGCAACAACAGCAGCGTATGACTGGCTATCTGTAGTGCATGCTGCGGATCGTGCGTTGTAAAGAGTATGCTGCAGCCCTGGCGATACGCCAGATCGCTGATAAGCTGCAGCACCACCTGCTGATTGGCTAAATCCAGCGCGGAACAGGGTTCATCAAGCAACAGCGTTTGACAATCCGTGACCAACGCCCGGGCGATCATTACCAACTGTTGCTGCCCGCCGGAAAGTGAACAAAAGGTACAGGACGCAAGATGCGCAATATTGAGCTGCTCCCGCCCGCTTTTTATCCTGCTGGCCCGGTTGAGCAAATAACTTTACATGCTGCGCGCGGCCCATCAGCACGACATCGCTAACGGTGTAGGGAAACGGTAAGCGCGTATGCTGCGCCACAATACCCATTCCCCCCTCACTTTGTATGTTTCCACCCAACAACGGCAGCGTACCGGTCAGCGTATCCAGCAACGTGCTCTTCCCCAAACCGTTACGCCCGAGCACGGCCCAGATATTGCCTTTCTCACAGCGGAACGTGAGCGGCGCAAACAACGGCATCCGGTAGCCATACTCCAACTGATCGACGTTAAGTGCGGCAGATATCATCGTATCCCCCGTCGGCTGGACTGAATCAGCAAAAAGGCAAACAGCGGCGCACCGAGCAAGGCGGTGATGATCCCCAGAGGAATTTCCGTAGGTAGCAGCGTGCGGGCAATATCATCCACCACAATCATAAAACCGCCGCCCAGCCAGAAAGCACAGGGGAGTAACCGACGGTGATCAACGCCTACCAGCAGGCGGGCCAGATGCGGGATCACCAGACCCACCCAGGCAATACTGCCGCTGACGGAGACCTGCGCCGCAACCAGCAATGCGCAGCACAGCAACACGCTGCGCCGCAGCGGAACCACCGCCACCCCGAGCGCTGTGGCGTCTTTATCGTTGAGTGATAACAGGTTGATTCGCCAGCGCAACTGGTACAACAGCATGGCCGCAATGCCGACCGGCACCGTCAGCAGCCACACTTTATGCCAGTTGGCGGTCGCAAAACTGCCCAACAGCCAGAATACAATGCTGGGTAACGTCTCTTCGGTATCGGCCTGGTATTGAATCAGGCTCACCAGCGCGGCAAAAAAACCACTCAAAATAATGCCCGAGAGGATCAGCACCAGCGTGTTTTCCAGCCCCTGTAGCGCGGCAATGGCATATACCAGAATCAACGCCGCCAGACCAAAGAAGAACGTCGACCCCATCATCAGGAACGGATCAAGCCCAAACAAAATCGCTAGCGTGCCGCCAAATGCTGAGCCAGAGGTCACCCCAATAATATGCGGGTCCACCAGCGGATTATGAAACACGCCTTGCAGCGTAGCCCCACATAACCCCAGCGCGCCGCCCGCCAGCAGTGCCATCAAAATACGCGGGAGTCTGACGGTCCAGACGACCTGGTGCGCCATACCCTGCGAGTCTGCGTAATGGCTCAACAATGAGAACACATCGCGCAGCGACAGCGGATATTGCCCCACACACAGTGAGCCAACACCCAGCAGTAGCACCACGGTAATCAGTATCGGTTGCAGGGGGAAAGCGCGATTACTTAGCAGCATCGGACTGCCAGTTCACGCGGTAAAAACGGTGGTAGTAATCCTGTGCCTGCGCATCAACATCGATGTTTTTATAGGCATCCGGATAGAGTTTTTTTGCCATCCACAATTCACCCAGCGCCAGCGCTTCCGGCATCGGATATCCCCAGGCTTTGGCGTATTCCGGCATCAGCCAGACGCGATGATTTTTTACCGCATCGATGTTCTGCCAGTTGGGATCGTTTAGGATCTCCGTCACCACCTGCGGGTAGCGGTCCTGGACAAAAATCACCTGCGGGTTCCACGCTAACACCTGCTCCAGCGAAACCTGCCGCGCGCCTTTAACGCTCGCCGCAGCCACGTTTAGCCCTCCGGCATGCTGCATCATCAGGCCCGTGTACTTTCCGGCACCGTAAGTCATGAGATCGGGGTTGGCCATATAGATACGGACTTTTTGCGCCTGTGCAATCGCCGCTACCGGCGCATTGAATTTAGCCCTGGCCGAAAAAACGTAGTCGATCAGCGTTTCAGCCTGCGGTTTACGTCCCACCACGTCGGCAATCAGGCGAATCCCCTGCTTTAAGCCTTCGTTGTAGACCTGCTCTTCGTCAGCCATAGTCGGGTTCATTTTGTTCTGCTGGCCAGCAGCATCCTGACGTAATGAGATAGCCACCACCGGAATCCCGGCATTCTGAATCTGCTGGATCATCTCGGCAGGTGCATAGTTGGCAACAAACACCACTTGCGGGTGGGTAGCCAGCAGGCTTTCAATATTCACGCTGGTGAGATCGCCCGGCGTCGGCAGGGTCGTAATCGTCGGCATAAAGCGGGCGAACGCCGGTCCAAGCTGTTTTTTCCAGCTCGACATCACGCCGACAATGTCCTGCGTGGCATCCAGTTGAACCAGAATATTCAGCGTCTGGTGTTGTAACACCACCACCTTATTGACGCTATCGGGGATCGTGACCTGGCGGCCAAGCTGATCGGTTATCGTGCGGTCTGCCTGCGCCGAAAACGCAAACAACATGCTGGCGCATACCAGCAAAAATGAACGAAGAGTTAACATAGATACCATCTGGACAGGAGAAAAATCGATATATATTAAATTATATAACGAGGTATCTGGCAACGCATTTCCAATAAATCAGGTAACTCTACCGATGAAGATCAATTGACGTTGAGAAACCGACAGGAACAAAAAAGCCGACGATGTGTACCACCGTCGGCCAGGGTTGACGCTATACGCGCACTATCACGATTTAGTGACGGATTTAATAATTTCCAGCGCTTTTACGAACTGTTCCTGCGGAATGGTCAGCGGGTAGAGGAAACGGATCACGTTGCCGTACTGGCCGCAGGTAAGCAGCAGCAGTCCCTGCTCAAGGGCTTTCTTCTGTACGCGTTGCGCCGTGGCCGCAGAAGGCTCTCCGGTGCTGGCATCACAAAACTCAGCGGCAATCATCGATCCTAACCCACGCACTTCGGCAAGTTCCGGACACCACGCACGGGCATCGGTCAGCGTGGCACGCAGTTGTTCACCCAGCGCTGCTGCTCGCTGGCACAGTTGCTCATCATGAATGATATCAAGCACCGCGTGAGCGGCCGCCACGGCGAGCGGGTTACCGGCATAGGTACCGCCCAGACCACCCGGTGCAGGGGCATCCATAATTTCGGCTTTGCCGACCACGCCGGACAGCGGCATACCGCCCGCCAGGCTTTTCGCCATGGTCATCAGATCGGCTTTGTGGGCGTAATGGTCCATGGCAAAAAGCTCGCCGGTGCGGGCAAAACCACTCTGGACTTCATCGGCAATCATCACAATACCGTGCTCATCGCAGATGCGACGAATAGCGGCAACGAATTCAGGTGGGGCCACCACAAAGCCCCCTTCACCCTGGACGGGTTCGAAGATAATCGCTGCGACCTGGCTGGCGTCGATATCAGCTTTAAACAGACGCTCGATGGCTTTTATCGAATCTGCGGTGGTGATGCCCTGCAACTCAGAAGGATACGGTGCGTGGTAAACCGATCCCGGGAACGGCCCGAAGCCTTTTTTATACGGTGCGACCTTGCCGGTCAGCGCCATCGTCATATAGGTACGGCCATGAAATCCCCCGCCAAACGCGATCACGCCGGGACGGCCGGTGTGTGCGCGGGCAATTTTAACCGCGTTTTCGACAGCTTCTGCGCCGGTGGTAAAGAACGTGGTTTTACGCAAACCGTCAATCGGCGCGGCCGCATTGATTTTCTCCGCCAGCGAGACGTAGCTTTCGTACGGGACAATCTGATAGGCCGTGTGGGTAAAGGCTTGAAGTTGCGCTTCAACCGCCTGCACCATACGAGGATGACGGTGTCCAGTATTCAGGACGGCAATCCCGGCAGCAAAATCAATATATTGATTGCCTTCGATATCGGTAATGGTGCTGTTTTCTGCCGACTGGGCGAAAAAGTCACACATTACGCCCACGCCACGCGGGGTTGCATCCAGACGACGTTGTTGCAGGTTTTTATTATTCATTCTCTACACCTTGTTCATAAACACATTCAGGGTTGAATTACCCTTTAAATCTAGACGCCATCTGGTACTTTAATCGAGAGCCAAATCGTTTTATTTTAAGGATCCAAATGCGTTCACTTGCCGGAGATGTGATCAAGCATGCATTTAGCCAGCAAACCGACGAGAAACTGCACCGGCGTTTGTATGCCGCCATCTGCAGCTGCATTCTTGAAGGCAGCTTGAAACCCGCCACCCGTATGCCACCTTCGCGCGATCTGGCGGGCGAACTGGCGTTATCGCGCAATACCGTCCTGCGAGTGTATGAGCAACTGCAGGCCGAAGGGTATATTTCTGCACGCACCAGCAGCGGCACGTTTGTCACCGACAGCGTGCTGGACAACCTCGCGCAACGGCCCGATAAAAAAAACGCCCCCCCCGCACAGGAAGACCGCGCCAGCCTGTCCGCCCGCTGCCTGGAGCTGCTCGGTAATGCCAGCGCCAGCCCGCGCCAGTGGGGGGCGTTTATTCCTGGCGTTCCGGATGTGCAACATTTCCCCCACCGCACGCTTAAAAAAATTCAGGACCGGCTGGCAAGACGCCTGCGCCCGGAGTTTCTCACCTATGATGCGGCGGGTGGCGACGGTGAACTAAAAGAAACGCTGGCGGACTATTTGCGTACCGCGCGCGGCGTCAGGTGTGCTCCTGAACAGATACTGATCACCGAAGGCATTCACCAGGCGTTGGATCTGGTGACCCGCACCCTGTGTAACCCTGGCGATAACGCCTGGATTGAAGAGCCAGGCTATTGGGGAATCAAAAATATTCTGCGCATCAACGCGGTTAACTTCTCGGCGATGGCGGTTGATGAACAGGGCATGGTACCGCCAGTGTCGTCAGCGGTGTCCCCGAAGCTGATTTTTGTGACACCGTCACATCAGTATCCGCTGGGGTCGGTGATGAGCCTGAGCCGGCGACGGCAGTTACTGTTTCGCGCACGTGAAACACGCAGTTGGATCGTGGAAGATGACTACGACAGCGAGTTTCGCTTTTCGGGGCAGCCTATTCCTTCACTGCAAGGACTGGAGGAAGAAAGTCCAGTTATCTACATCGGCACATTCAGTAAAACGCTCTATCCTGCCCTCCGACTCGGGTATGTTGTGCTGCCCAAACCGCTCGCTGCACCGCTGAAGAAAGTGCATAACGACCTCTATCGCGGCGGACACCTTTTGATTCAGGCCGCGCTGGCAGAGTTTATCCGCGAAGGCTACTACGCCGCGCATATCCGTAAAATGCGCCAACTGTACAGCCGCCGTCGTCAGACACTGGTGGACCTGATCGCCACGCAACTCGGAGAGGATTATCTGGGACCGTTCAACAGTAACGCCGGGCTGCATCTGATATTACAATTGCCAGCCCATGCCGACGACAGCATGATTGCACAGCTGGCGAATACGCAGGGGTTATTGGTACGACCGCTGTCACGTTACTACGTCAACGAAGAGAAACGCAGCGGTCTGTTGCTGGGTTTTGCCAGTATTGAAGAACATGAGATGGCCGCGGCGTTTTCCCGGCTGGCGGGCATTATCAAGGCAAACGTAGGATAAACGTTGCCGGATGGCGTCACTAACGCGTCTTATCCGACCTACAATAAGGTTTTTATAGGTCGGATAAGCGCAGCGCCATCAGGCATAACGCTTAGTGTGTAGCTGGTTTAAGTCCGGCAAGCTCCTCCTGACTGACCTCGCCATTGCCTTCACCCCAACTTTTTCGTACATAGTTGATCACATCGCGCATCTCAACTTCGGTCAGCAATCCGTTATACGCTGGCATCTTAAACGACACGTTGCCCCGCGTGGTCGGCGTTTCCGCGCCCTGCGAAATCACCCTGAACAGCGGAGTCGGATCGTCAACCATCACCAGCGGATTGTGGATAAGTGACGGCGCGTTGTTATCCGTGCCCTTGCCTTCCTGACCGTGACAGGTCGAGCAATAACGGTTGTAGACCACTTTTCCCGCCTGCGGTGAATTCGACCAGGACGCCGTGGTGGTGCCCGCTCGTGTCGGCTCCGGTTTGGCGTTTTTCAGGCTCCGCAGATACTGTGCAATCGCTGCAGCATCTTCATCCGTCAGGTATTGCGTACTCTCACTGACGACTTCAGCCATTGAACCCGAAACCGCAGCATGCTTGCTTTTACCGGTCAGTAACAGCGACGTTAACTCCTGCTCAGACATCCCGGTGCCCCGAAGGGACGGCGCATACCAGCCGTCAATCATCGCCCCGCTCAGGTACTGCGCATCGGCATTAGTATAGGCTTTCTCATTCATCGCCATTCCCCTCGGGGTATGGCAGGAGCCACAGTGGCCGGGTCCTTCAACCAGATAAGCTCCGCGCTGGATCCGCGCGGCACTGGCATCGGTACTGTTGCTACCTACCGCAGCCGTTGCAGGAGCGTCGGTAAAGAGCCAGTTCCAGATATGCAGCGGCCAGCGGGCTGAAATCAGCCAGGGGATCTCATTCTCTTTATTTGCTGTCGCAGACGGCGTGACATCATGCATAAAGTAGCGATACAGCGCCTGGACATCTTCGTCGGAGAGCTTTGCGTAAGACGGATATGGCATGGCCGGGTAAAGCGGATGGCCATCTTTGGCAATGCCCTGACGCACCGCTTTTTCAAAATCCTCGTAGGAATAGTTACCGATGCCGTGGGTTTTGTCCGGCGTGATATTTGTCGAGAAAATATCACCGACCGGCGTGGGAAACTTTTTGCCCCCTGCCATCGCGTCCCCACCCTCAGCGGTGTGACAGGCTACACAGTCTGAAATTCTGGCGATGTACTCACCGTGAGAGTCCGCGGCGGAAACCGTCGCGCTAAACAAACAGGCGACAAGAACGGTTACATTACGCATAGATCACCTCATACCCTTGAGTTCGTTAACCGCCCGCAATGCCTGATCGATCGCCGCATGTGCATACGCGCTCCAGTCGGCATCAGAGTTAGCGATCGCAATTCGGCCGATGGGTTGGCGTGCCCGCTCAACAACCTTCTCCATTTCATCCATGTCGTCGAACAGCGGGTTGGCGTAATAGGCATAGCCATGTGCCCAGCGGTTAACCGTAATAGCCGCGATATCACGTTGATTGTCAAAGCCTGTCGAGCCAAACATCTCCTGCAACTGGCCACGGATCATCTCTTCATGCGCAGCAAACGTGGTCCCCAGCAGATAGGCCCGTCCCAGTCGGAATTGTTCTCTCGCCGGTAAGTTACTGCCCGGATAGGTTGGCACATAGACCATATGAATCACCATCGGATCGTCCGGGGTCGCCGGGTGCTGATAGCCGCCAATGCTGACTGGATAGTCGAGCTTAATGCGACTGTACGGCGCAGCCGGGGAATAAAACTCGTGTACGCCGAGTTGCTTAAACGCCTGCCAGTTTTTCACCACTACGTTGGTGTACACCAGCGGCGCCTTTACGTTCAGCTTGAGGTCTGCCTGCTGTTGTTTCGGCATTTCCGGCACCAGGTACGGGATCATCATATTATAACCCGCCATGATGGCGTTTTTTGCGTGCACACGATGCAATTTGCCGTCACGCAGATAGGTTACGGCCACGCCGCCCGGCACGTTGGCCGCATTAATCACGCTACTGTTGAGGCGCAAACGCGTGGTATTTTCCGGCAGATCCAGCTTTTCGTAATGCAATCTGGCGAGGACGGAATCCTCCATGGTGGTCCCCGGCAAGGCATCCGGGAGCATATATCTGACCATTATTCGTGCCAGTCCCGCGTTGCCATCGGGGAAGTGATAAACATACGGCTCTTCGAGGTCGGCCAGTGACTCGCCGTCCAGCGGCGGCAGACCTAACGCTTCCATGCCCGGTAAGGCGCATGCCCGGGCATCGCTACAGGAAATGCCCTCAATACCGATAGCAAAGAAATCGTTGGAGCGCTGCTGGAAATAGAGCAGTGCCATTTTGCTTAAACCGACTTTCGTGGCCAGAAATTCACTGTAGCTGTGGGTATCCAGCCAGCTACTTTTCTCCTCGACCGTCATGCCCGGAAGGTAGTCGCCAGGGCGTACATGCAGATCGATAAGCGCTTTTCGGTCGCTCTCACTCAACGGAAAATCATTGATAAAGTCTTCAATCTTACGACCGTTGAGCCGGTACGGTGGAATATCGTCAGAAACCGCGCGTCCCGGATCGCCGCTGACAATTTTGGTCTCGCCAAAATTCTTTTTGTCGAAAAAGACACCGCGACTGAGCTGCCAGTCTGGATAGAAGTTGACGTCAAAACTCTCTTTGAGCTTGGTGGCGCTCACGCCGAGTGTTTCCATCAGCTTTTGTACGTCCGGGCTGAAATTATGCGCTGGCGACTGAAACGACTCACTGCCGCCATAGCCGATCAGTTTTTTTCCGGCTGTGCTAAATTCGTTACGTTTGGCGTGGCCGCCAAAATCATCATGGTTGTCGAGGATCAGAACCTTGCTGTTTTGCCCGACAAGTTGCCGCCAGAAACATCCGGCCGCCAGCCCGCTAATGCCGCCACCAACCACCACCAGGTCGTACTCTTCCTCGACCGGAAGCGCCGTTAAATCAAATTTTTTCTGTTCCCGGCCCAGCGCGTGAGCCATTTCAAACGAGCCCGGATGGTTACCACGCAGCCCCGTCAGGCTGGGAGGGTAATAACTTCCATCGATAAATTCATGTTCTTTTCCTGCCGCTCTGACCATATCCAGAGGGGTCAGCCCCGCGGCGATGGTGACCGCCACACCGTTGAGAAAATCACGTCGGGTAATTGCCATTAACTTGTCCTTTTGCCACGCACACACTGCCCTAAACACAGCACAAATGAGAGGGTCCCCCTCTCACAAGGGGGACCACCGACTACTTCACTGGCTTGAGTTCTTCATCCAGTTTTTTAGAATCATAATAATCACCCTGCCAGGTGATTTTTCCTGCCTTAACATGAATATAGCTGACGCCTTCAAATTTGATCGGATTATTTGTCGGCGGACTTCCTGCCCATTCGCCGCTATTTTTACCCGAGAACTCCCAACGAAATGCCACGGTATCTTCGTCATAGACGGGTTTGCCGACCATTTTCCAGTTCAGATCCGGGACCGCCTTAATGAATGCTCCAATCACCTCTTTCTCGGCTTTTTCCCTGCCAGTTATCGGCTCCCCGGCGGCGGCATCGTAATAGACCGCGTCGTCGGCCAGATACTGCGCTGCGAGCGGCGCGTTATGCGCATTCCAGGCCGCCATATACGCTTTTACGGTGTTCAGCGGGGAGCTGTCTGCCAGACTAAACTCCGAGAACATCACCAGCGACAGCGCAGCTATTTTTAATGTTTTCATCGTATTACCCGCTATTCAGAAATATCGCACATGATATGTTTCACTCGGGTGTACTCATCGAGTGAATAAGAGGAGAGATCTTTACCGTAGCCGGATTTCTTGAACCCGCCGTGCGGCATTTCCGCACACAGTGGAATATGGTTGTTGATCCACACCGTGCCAAAATCGAGGTCAATGCAAAAACGCTGTGCGCGGCCGTGGTTACCGGTCCAGACGCTTGCGGCCAGGCCGTATTCCACATCATTGGCTTTGTGCAACGCGTCTTCGTCAGTCGAAAAGGACTGAATCGCCATTACCGGACCAAACACTTCATGTTGAATGGCTTCGTCGTGCTGATGCAGACCGGAGATGATGGTTGGCTCAAAGTAGAAGCCCGGTCCGGGCCCTGCTCTGCCACCCGTTTCAATTTTTGCATGCGCAGGCAGACGCGCAATAAAACCTTGCACCTGCTCCAGTTGGTTCCGGCTATTCAACGCGCCATATAGCGCATCCCTATCCTGCGGGGGACCAAATTTGATGCTTTTTGTTTTCTGGATCAATTTTTCCAAAAACTCAGCATAAACGGACTGCTCGACGAGAATTCGCGTGGCGGCAGTACAATCTTGCCCGGCATTGAAAAAGCCGGCGGTAGCGATCGTCTCAATCGCCCTGTCGATATTCGCGTCGGCAAATACCACGGCGGGCGCTTTACCGCCCAACTCCAAATGGGCTTTGGTCAGGTTTGCCGCCGCCGACGCGGCCACCTGTAGACCCGCACGTACCGAGCCAGTAATCGAAACCAGTGAGGCCGTCGGGTTCGACACCACCAGCGAACCGGTTTTGGCTTTCCCTAATACCACATTAAACGCCCCTTTCGGGAACAGCGGCGCGGCCAGCTCAGCCAGCAGCAGCGTGCTGACCGGCGTGGTGTCACTCGGTTTAAGCACCACCGTATTGCCTGCCGCCAGCGCAGGGGCTATCTTCCACACCGCCATCATAAACGGGTAATTCCACGGCGTGACTTGCCCCACAATACCCAGCGGTTCGCGACGAATGGTTGAGGTGAACCCGGCAGAATATTCACCGGCAGCCTTCCCTTCAAGGCAGCGCGCGGCACCGGCAAAAAATCGAATAGCGTCGCAGGAGGCCGCGATCTCTTCTTTCTCAATAAAATGGCGCAGCTGTCCAGTTTCCTGACTCTGGGCGTTAACCAGTCGCTCTACATTGCGTTCGATTTCATCAGCCAGCGCCAGAAGCGCTTTTTGCCGCTGTGCGGGCGTCGATTTCTTCCAGATACTGAACGCGGCAGAGGCGGCCGAGTAGGCCAGATCGACTTCTGCTGCCCCACCATTGGGCGATAACGCGTATGTTTCACCGTCCACCGGGCTGACCAGCTCAAACGCGTCTTCGGTACTGCCCGCCACGTAGTGTCCGTTAATAAAATGCTTCAGGGTTTTCATGACTGTCTCCTGCCCGTTAATACATAAAGAATCTTATGTAATATATATATTGTAAAATTTTTTCAAATGCGCAACATTGACAGTATGATAAACGTCGCATTTTTAACTTAAATTTTACATTTTCGCGGTAAGGTTATTCATCGTCATTTGACGCTAACGGGACACACATCCGCCTGTGCAACGGTTTTGTGCATGGGCAGGTAAAATAACGCGACCATTCTGACCTTCCTTGCCTGACAGGCTTGTGTTAGAAAGGGTTGTTGTTTCAGGGAATTGAGTGCAGAAAAGATTATGATTACTCATGCGGTCATATTTGCGCCTATCGGGCAGGTCAGTCGTTCCGACCAGATTGTGCAGCGCCTTTCAAACGCCATCATTACGGGATTGCTCGAGCCAAAAGAGCAACTGCCCAACGAAACCGACCTGGCAAAGATGATGGGCGTCTCACATATCACCATCAGAGAAGCACTCAACACGCTTCGGGCTAATAATCTTATCCATACGGTTCGTGGCCGAAATGGCGGCAGCTTCGTTTGCGAAAATATTGATGGCAAAAATAGCGTCCTGCATCCGTTTAAATCGATTGGCACCGATTACCTTTCCGACTTAGGCGAAATGCATTGCGCCATTATCAGCCACAGCGCCAGGCTGGCCTCCCGGCGCATGACCAATGCGGATATCGCTAAATTTCGCGAGTTTGTTGAGGTGTTAAGAAAGGCTGATTCACCCGAATTAATGACCCAGGCCGATATGCGTTGCCTACTGGCGATCGCCGCCAGTTCGCATTCAGCGCGGCTGGCGAATCAGGAGCTGCAGGTGCAGGCGGAGTGGGCTTCGCTGGTCGCTATACTTTATCGTTCTGGCACTATTCACGCCGAGATCATTGCGCTCTATTCGGCGCTGGCCGATGCGCTGGCCGCGCATAATGAGACGGAATCGGTGCAGTTTGCCACCCAGATTATCGATACCTGTACCTATTATCTTATTGAAAAAAAGCTGAAATATAACGCGAACTGACCATCAGTGAAGGCAGGAAAGACCATGAGCTCTTCGACATCCCTTAGCGCATTAATCCTTAAAATTGAAGATATTACTGTCTCTACCGTAGAGTCTACCGTTGCGCTGGCGAGGAGCATCCACGAGGCGATTGCCGGTGTACAAAAAGGCTCGGCAGAGGTGGTCCTCGACCCGGCAGTGAGAGCCACTGTTCAGCAGCACATTAAACACACGCTGAATCACAATCACTATTGCTCGGGTGCCGGATTCGCCAGCCATATTGAGAATACGCCAACCCGCAACGAGTATTGGCTGCTGGAGTGGTGGTATAAGAAAGATAACGGTCTGAGTCAGGCGCATCTGGATTTAGATCAGGCCACCCAACAGCGGCTGGATTTCAGAACCTTCGAGTGGTTTAAGCATTCTCCTCCTGCTGGTGAAGCCTATATTCACGGGCCTTACGTCGACTATATCTGCAACATTTCTTACACACTGACCTCGGCGGTGCCCGTTTACTACCATGACCAGTTTCTTGGCGTCGCCGCTGTCGATCTGCTGGTTAGCCAGATCGAGGCAGAACTGCTCTCCTGCCCCCAACCTGACTATGTCATTCTGACCAATCTGGAAAACCGGATTATCTTCTCCAGTTGGCCACGCTGTCGCGTGGGAGAATTACTGTCACCGACGAATACCCGTATTGTGTATCAGAGCGACTACTTCATTCTTTACCACTATCAACACTAAGGGGATAGGCTCTAAGGGCCCGAAGGCCCTTTGTTTAATTATCCTGCCCCATATTAAGCTTGTTTGCGTAGGCTATCGCATCATTTTCCGGTGCCGCAGAGCGACCAAACGGACGCGTCAGGAACATGTAGATAAGCCCCGAACCCACCACAATCGCCAGGCCAAACAGCACCGTCCAGCGGTCGATGAAATCACTGCTGTCAGCGGGTTGGGCCAGCAGCCAAATCCCGCATAACCCGTAAGCTAACGCCAGCACGTTAACCAGAGTCCCCCAACCACCGATGGTCCACTCACCCGCCGGTTTCCAGCCTTTCAGGCGCTGGCGCAGCGCTGCCAGCACGACCATCTGGAAGGAAATATAGATACCGATAACGGCAAACGCGGTAATGCGCGACAGATTATCGGGCTGGAAATAGACCCAAACACAGATAATCACCGGCAGTAAGCAACTGACCACCATGGCATTATCGGGAACACCATTTTTAGAGATTTTGGACATCCACTCGCTTCCCGGCAGCATTCTGTCACGGGAGAAAGAAAAGATAAGGCGGCTCAGCGCAGCCTGGAGAGAGAGAATACACGACAGCATGGCGATAATCGCGACGATGATAAAGACCGTCGCGCCGGTTTCCCCCAGGGCCTCATTGAGGATAGCCGGGATCGGATCGGCCGTTTTACCATTGACAATACTGACCAGATTCGGCGAAGCCAGCAGATACCCCATGACGGAAATAATGGCCGAGATCGCACCAAACACGATACTCAGGATCATCGCAATCGGGATTTTTTTGCTTGGGTTCTTCACCTCTTCCGCAACGTTGCCGCAGGCTTCAAAGCCAAAGAACATAAACAGGCCCATCAGCGCGGCAGACATAAAGGCGGTGGAGTAGCTCCCGTCCTGGGCCAGCACGCCCATTGAATCAAATATCACCGAGAATGGCTGTGAACGGTGGAATATCAGCAGGTAAATCCCCAGCGCAATCACGCTGACGATCTCACACCAGAAACCAATTTTGGCGACCCGGGCAAGATTCTTTGTCCCGGACATATTCACCGCCATCATCAAGAGCAGCAGCACCACGGATGTCAGCAGCATGGTGGCCGGAGTCTGACCATAGTGGAATAATGACTCGACGAAGGTTGAGGTGTATTCCGCGATTGAGGTGATGGTCACCACCAGCGCCCACAGGTAAATCCAGGCGGCGATCCACGCATATTTTTTCCCCCACAACCTTCTGGCCCAGGGATACAGCCCTCCGGTTATCGGATACTGAGACGCCACTTCGCCAAACACCAGCGCAACCAGAAGCTGCCCACAGGCGACGATTAAAATCCACCATACCGCCGGTGGCCCTGCCAGCGTTACAGCAAGCGCAAACAGCGAATACACGGCGGTGAGTGGCGACAGGTAGGTAAAACCCAGCGCAAAGTTAGAGATAAGTCCGATCGAACGGTTGAACTGCTCTTTGCCATCTTTTTGAAAATTATCGTTTTTATTATCAGGTATCTGTTCCATATCTCTTTCTCTTTTGTGGAATAGTCACAGGGGTTAACGATTAATGTATAAAAGATATTAAGTTATATGTATAGTGATTTTGTCATGATATTGTTAAAAATGATCGCGCATCACGTTCCTGAATAAACAGGCTTGCCGCATGATTGCGAAACATATTATTAACATCCTGGCAAGTTGTGACGGGTTAAAAAACGGACACAAAAGAGGTGGTTAGCGAGGTCCGCCGCGCACCGGAGCGGTGTTTCAGTTCAGGGGCGCGGCGTTGGCGTGCATGTCAGATTATCGGTTCGGACAACACCGACAAACCGAACTGTTCAATAAAGCGATCGACTGTATTTCTATCCTCATCCGTTAAGGCCCAGCCGGGTTTTCGACAATACTCATCAGCAATAATCCCCCGACGTAGCAATATCCTTTTTTCAATCTGAATGATGTATTCACAATGCTGCATCCAGCGCTGGATATAGGGTAACAGCGCGTCATGTAATTGCGCGGCCTGCTGCGGCTCTCCGGCCAGCCAGTGACGATAAATACGCACATAAATTTCGCTGAACGAGCACCCCGGCATCACGCCTTTCCCTCGAGCTTCCAGCATTTGTAGCATATACAGACCGGCGTAGCCGTTCAGTACGTGGGCGTCGGGTGCATGCAGGAGAAACTCGCGGGTGTACGCCACCGGCGGATTACATTCAATCTTAAATACCGCGTGCGGATAGCGTTTGGCCACCTCGGCTAACTGCGCTGGCGTGACCGGAAATCCGGTCTAACCCGGTGCGTATTGCACCATCACGGGAATAGTCACCGCCTCCAGCACCGCAGAAATATGCGCCTGAACGGCCGCAAGTGACGGTTGCAGGAAAAACGGTGGCAAAAGCATCAGCGCGTCAGCCCCCATACTCTGATACCGACGCGCCCGACGTACAGCAAGGTCGGTGCTGTGGTCAGTAACAGAGATCGCGCGAAACACGCGGCTATCCGCCAGTTCAGCCAGAAAGGTTTCCGCCAGCTGCCCTCGCTCACTGTCGTCAAGCTTGGGAAATTCGCTGGCAATGCCAAACAGCGTCAGGCCGTTAACGCCGGTGGCACTAAGATGGGCTAACAGGCGGCGAAAACTCACCCTATCAACGTCACCTTGCGGCGTAAACGGCATCGCCACAATGGGATTTACGCCCCGAATGTTATCGACCGAACTCATAAAAAGTCCTCCCTGTCAGCCAGCACAGCCCCCTGCGCTGCCGGTAACGCCCAGCGACGATACAGCCGCAAGAAGCCGCGGGGGACCTCTTTATGCACCAGTTGGCAACGTTGCTGACGTTCGTTCAGCTCGCACTCGGCCACATTCAGCGTTAAGGCGCGCTTTGGAATATCAATGCTGATGGAGTCACCGTTTTCAACCAACGCCAGTACACCGCCATCGCTGGCTTCGGGCGAAATATGCCCCACGAATAGTCCGCGATTCGAGCCTGAAAAACGCCCGTCAGTGATCAGCGCGCAGGAATCAGAGAGGTTCATCCCTTCGAGGAATTTCATTGGCTTGTACATTTCCGGCATCCCGGGCCCACCTTTCGGTCCTTCATAGCGCAAGACCAGCACGCTGCCGGGCTGGATATCGCCCGAGAGGATCGTCGCCACCGCGTCGTCTTCACTGTTAAAGACCACGGCCGGCCCGGTGAATACCATCAAATGATCCGGGACCGCTGCAGGTTTCACCACACAACCCATCGGCGAAAGATTGCCGTGCAGCACGGCGACGCCTGACTCATTTCGCACCGGGATTGCCAGAGTATGAATCACTTCCGGGCGACGGGTGACCGGAACGTCTCTCAGCCATTCTCCTTTTGTCTGCCCATTCACCGTCAGGCAAGTGAGATCGAGCAGATTGACGATCTCTTTTTCCACCGCCGCTACGCCTCCCGCTTCCCAGAAATCGATCATGTCGTATTCCGATGCAGGATAAAGCGAGGCTACCAGTGGCACCTGATGACTGAGGGCGTCAAATTCCGAGAGAGGAAGATGGCCCAGTTCCGCTTCGTAATAAATGGCCTGTAGATGCAGAATGGCGTTCGTTGATCCCCCCGTCGCCAATAAATAGGTCATCGCATTAAGGATAGATTCGCGCGTAATAATCTGACGGGCGTTCACACTGCGCTTCACCAAATCGACTGCGGTCATCCCTGTTGCATAGGCGCACTCCCGTCGTTCACCCGAGATAGCGGGCAACGTACTGCTCCCCGGCAGGCTCATGCCCAGCACTTCCGCAATACAGCACATGGTATTGGCGGTACCGTACATGGTGCAGGAACCGTGTCCCGGCTCCGCAATATCCTCAATATGGCGGAACTCAGCATCATCAATTTCGCCACGACGTTTCCAGCCAATGGCCTCGGTGACAATATTGCCGTCCCAGTGTTTGCCTTTATATTCTGCGGGATACATCGGCCCGCCGTTCAGCAGAATCGCCGGAATATCGAGTCGCGCCGCCGCCATCAGCATAGCCGGAACAATTTTGTCGCACGAGCCCAGCAGCACCATGCCATCAAAGCGGTGGGCACGCATCATCACTTCTATCGAACTGGCGATGATTTCACGCGCCGCCAGAATATAGCGCATGCCGAGATGCCCTTCGGCAATGCCGTCGCAGGGGGCGATAGTGCCAAATACCATCCCCACCCCGCCCGCTTCATCAATCCCTTTCAGTACATGCGCGGTCAGCTCATTGAGGTTGGCATGCCCCGCCGTCGCATTGGTGTAGCTATTAACTACGGCAATCACCGGACGGCGAAGTTGCTCGTCCGTGTGGCCCATCGATTTGTAGAGGGCGCGCTTTAACGCGCCATCATCACCACTGAGGATCGGATTGAAGTGTTCGCCACCACAACCGCCACATCCGCTGCCACAACTGCTCATATATGACCTCTTTTGGTTAATACGGTGTTTTCTGCCTGTACCGCCGTTTTTCGATCGCGAGGGTTAACCAGGCGAGCCGGGATGAGGAAAATTAGCGGTGCGCACAGCACCAGAAATCCCGCCAGAATGTACAATCCACTGCTGGTACTGCCGGTGGTGTCCTTCAGCCAGCCGAGAACCGTGGGGCCAAAGAACCCGGCCAGATTACCGATGGAGTTGACTAATGCGATGCCTGCGGCGGCGGCCGTGCCCGAAAGCAGCGTCCCAGGCAAGCTGATATAGGTGGGAATCAGTGATAACGTGCCGGACATCGCCACGCAGATCCACGCCATCATCCAGAACGTTGAACCTTCATTCAGGGCGCTGAATGTCAGTCCAATGGCGCCAACGATTGCCGGGATCGCAATATGCCAGCGACGCTCCTGTTTCAAATCCGAATGACGACTGTTCCACAACATGAAGGCTGCGCCGAAGATATAGGGAACTGCTGCCAGCAGACCAATCGTTAAATCATCCTGCACACCTGAGCTTTTTATGATCGACGGCAGCCAGAAGTTAATCCCGTAGTAGCCAATGTTGAAGCTAAAAAAGATCACCGCCAGCAGCCAGACAAAGCGGTTACGCAACATCGCAGACAGGCTATGTTGTGGCATTCCCGCATTGGCGGCGTCTTTATCCAACTGGTCTTTTTGCAGATCCTGCTCAATTACTGCTTTCTCCTGGTCCGATAACCAGGTCGCCGATTTCACATCGTTGTCGAGATAACGCAGTACCACAAACGCCAGCAGGAATGAGGGGATCGCCTCCACCAGGAACAACCACTGCCAGTTGTGCAGATTACCCACACCTTCAAACATTTTCAGGATCAACCCTGACAGCGGGCTGCCGATAATAGTCGAGAGCGGAGTCACCAGAATAAACAGACCCAGCGTGCGCGCCGAGCGCCATGAGGGAAACCACAACGTTAAATAGTACACAATACCCGGGAAGAACCCGGCTTCCGCTACACCGAGCAGGAAGCGAATGACATAGAACTGAGTTGGGGTGGTGACAAACATCGTTAATGCGGATAGCACCGCCCAACTGGCCATAATGCGCGCTATCCAAAAACGGGGGCCAAAGCGCTGCATCAGCAGGTTACTGGGTACTTCAAAAATAAAGTAACCAATGAAAAAGATGCCCGCGCCAATGCCATACACCGTATCGCTGAGATTCAGCGCATCCTGCATATGGAGTTTGGCAAATCCCACGTTCACACGATCAAGGTAAGCAAAGAAATAACACAGGATTAAAAACGGGATCAGCCGTCGGGTCACTTTACGATAAACCGCATTTTTATTTTCGCTATCAAGGGTACGCGTATTCATCTTTCAGCCTCTTGAAGGGTTATTGATGCACGATCAGGTGTTTACCTGTTGCCATGCCTGCGCATAGGCCTGTGCGTTATGAAGAACCTGTTCACGACTTACGCCCGCACGGTACAGACCGCCGCCGCAGCCAAAGCCTTTTGCACCGCCCATGCACCAGCGTCTCAGCTGCTGCGCCTCGGCGGAAACGCCGCCAACCGGCATGCAAACAATATGAGGTGGCAGCACCACGCAGATCGCCCGCAGTATCTCCGGGGAGATCATTTCCGCCGGATAAAACTTCAGCCCACTGGCTCCGGCCTCCAGCGCCATAAATGCTTCGCTCGGTGTCGTCACACCCGGTAAGCTGATGACGCCACGTTCCCGGCTGCGGTGGATCACTGACGTGTTCATATTTGGCGAGATAATCATCTGCCCGCCCGCCTCCACGACATTGTCGACCTGTTCAGGCGTCAACACGGTACCCGCCCCGACGATAGCATGCGCGCCAGCGCGTTCACGTAGCAGCGTGATCGAATCGAGCGCTCGTGGTGAATTTAGCGGAACCTCCAACCAGGTGAATCCCGCCTCAAGCAGTGCATCACCAATTTCAGGCGCATCCTCCGGCGTCAGGCCGCGCAGAATGGCGATCATCGGCAGCGGCGTTTTCTGCCACAGCGTGGCAAAATCAAAACTGTCCATTACGTTTCTCTGTTAATTGATGTTGAAGAGACTGCATCCCGGCGATAAAACAGCGATCGCCATCAATGCAGCGTGTCTGAACCCCACACACGGTCGCGGCAAGCTGATAGCGACGCGTCAATGCCGCGCTGCCCACAAGCCAGATTTGCCCGGAGTAGTCCGTAGTAAACTCCGCCCCCATTAATAAGCCGGAGAGATAGTCGCCTACCGAGGAAGCAGGCAATTCTCCCGAAAGCCGCAGCGTTCGGGCAGAAAAAAGCAGTTGGCTTAACGGCTGGTCCCGACGGGCAACGTTCACGCCGCGCAAAAAAGCAGACTCATCCTCAACGGCTTCCGGTAGTGCGCGTCCGAGCAGCGAATGCGCGAGCAGCAGGTGGTACAACTCACCGGTCATGTAGGTTGAAAAATCGGTGACCTGCCGCTGCCGGACCCGAGCGTGTTTACTGTGCGTACCGGGTAAAATCGCCTGAAAATCGTCAAGCCCTGCCAGTAAAGCCAGCCCGAGCAACTGGACCTCTTCACCGCGCATCACATCCGGTATTTCACCCGAGGAAGATTGACGAAGTCCCGGAATAATCCACGCCTCGCTCCCCCATGAGGTGATGAAATATTTGCTACGCGAAATCAAACTGTCGACCCCGGCTGGGATCGGACAATAATCCACGTCATGCCAGCCCTGCTGTGAGCCGACCATCCCGGCCATCACGATGACCGGCGCGGCATGCGTAAGCCAGTCGCCTAACAGCGTTTTCAGCGTCGCGTCAAACTGACCTTGTCCAACATGAAGCAGCCCGCAGTTGGCGCTGCGCTTATCCAGCACGTCCTTATCGTTGATCAACCACGCTCGGAAGTTAGACGTTCCCCAGTCAATCGCAATCCACGCCCCAGCCATCTTGTAACCTCAATAACTCAATCTTGTATGACAAGAATGTAGTTAATTTTATATGAACGATCTGTGAGCGCGATCGAGAAGTGCAATAAATCGTTATATTTATTAATCTGAACGGACATGAAATAAAATCTTGTATGCGTTACCTACTGCTTTATAGTTACAATGAAAGGACTCTCTTATCTTCAAGGCACACTATGACGACGCCCCAGGCCACAATTTCCGAAACGATCACCCGCGATCTGGCAATGAAGATCATCTGCGGGACCCTGAGCGATGGGGAGATGCTCCCCGGTGAAAATGAACTTGCCGTGCAGTACTCTGCCTCGCGAACCTCAGTGCGAAACGCGCTGCATGTCCTGTCAGCCAAAGGCTTGCTGTCAATTCAGGCAAAACGGCGCAGCACGGTAAACCCGCGCGAACTCTGGAGTTTTCTCGACACCGACGTGCTGGGCTGGATGGAAGAAGTGGGTATTGCGCCTGATGTCGCAGAACAACTGGTGGTAACGCGTCTAATGTTCGAACCTAACGCCGCCGCGCTGGCCGCCGCCAACGCCACTGCCCGCGATTTGGCCGCCATTGAGGAGGCCTGGACGCTGATGTCGCGTGGGCAACAGCAGGATAAGATCGCGCTGTTTGAAGAAGGCGATCTGGCCTTTCACACGGCGCTGTTAAAGTCCTGCCATAACCCGTTTTTGATGTCGATTGGCAATGCGCTTTCAGCAGCTATGATGCTGTCATTTAAACAGACACAGGAGGCTTCGGTCAGGGAAACAGAGCATGCTGTAGAACAGCACCGCCTGCTGCTGGAAGCCATTCGCCTTCGCCAAGGCGTTACGGCGCGGGAGTGCATGCGGGATATCATCCTGAGCGCCGCCAACCGACATCTGTGGACCACGCTACCGGAAAAATACGCACATCTGATTTGATAGTCGCCTCTAAATCGCAAGAATCGCTGCTGTTCAGCAACATTTTTGCAATATAATAAGGGGGATGTTAAACGCTGAACCTGAACAGGTGACTAATGGAAATTGATCTCGATAATCTGGTCTTTGATGGGCTCGATGAAGCGCAAGAGCGCAATGCGGAACGTCTGGAAGATGCAGACAAAAAAGCACAGGAAATGATTGCGGATAATGACTGCGGCGATGCCTGCAAAATCTAATCCCTGAACCGGCGTAATGCCGGTTTTTTTATCTCCAGTCAGCGTGTATAGCGCAATGCTTCAATCAGCTGAGCAAAGGCAGCGGTGTGCTGTTTGCGACTGGGATAATACAAATAATAACCCGTACACGCAGCGCCTGGCCCTCTTTGAGATAATAGAAATCGTTAAAATTATCACGCAGCATGACTGGCCCCCAATTCCACATCGGTTATCGGTTTATGGTACAGGCCCGCATGGAAATACAGTAGCGTTTCTGGATAATTTGCATTGTATTTACCCATTATTAACAGCTATTTCACTAATATCATTTTGTATATAGATAAGAATTTTTTCTTATTTTGCGCCATCGATAAGTTATGGGAGCGTTAATAGCACAAACCAATAACTACAGGGATTTCATATAATGATGGCAACGAAAATTCAGCGCGCTAAAAAATCAATCCTGGCTCTTAGCATATTGTCCGCGTCGGGCATGATGGCTTCGCAGGCTCAGGCCGATCAACTGGCCGATATCAAAGCTGCAGGCGTGGTGAAAGTCGCAACGTTCGACGCTAACCCACCGTTTGGCTCTGTTGATGCGAAAACACATAAAATTGTCGGCTATGACGTGGATTTTGCCGAAGCGCTGGCAAAATCACTCGGTGTAAAACTGGAACTGGTGGCAACCAATCCGGCCAACCGCATTCCGCTGTTGCAATCCGGTAAGGCCGATTTAATCGTTGCGGATATTACGATTACGCCGGAGCGGGCGCAGGTCATCGACTTTTCGGTCCCCTATTTTGTCACCGGACAGCAGTTCCTGGTGCCCGCAAAATCCCCGGACAAGCTTGATGATTACAGCAAGGCACGCATCGGCGCGGTGAAAGGCACTACCGGTGAACAGGCGCTACATCAGCGCTTCCCACAGTCACGCGTGCTGGCCTACGACGATATTCCGCTGGCGCTGACCGCACTGCGCAATGGCAATGTTCAGGCCATCACCCAGGACAGTACTATTCTGGCGGGCCTGTTAGGTGGCGCACCGGATAAAGCAGATTTCAAAATTTTACCTGACCTGCTGAGTAAAGAAGAGATCGGCGTAGGGGTGAAAAAAGGCGAAACGGCGCTGTTAAACGCGGTAAACGACGAACTGCTGAAACTTGAGTCGACCGGTCAGGCGGCCAAAATCTACGATGTCTGGTTTGGGCCTGAAACCAAAAATCCCCAGCCCCGCGCCTTTAAAATAGAAGCGAAGTAATATGCTCTCAGGTCTGTTTCCTCGCTCCGCAGCGCCAGCTGCGGATTTTACGCAGTTGCGTCAGGCGCGGGTCGAGCTGCGCAATGTGCATAAACAGTATGACGCACAGGTGGTGTTAAATGACGTTAACCTGACCGTGGAGCCCGGTGAAGTGGTCACCATTCTGGGCCCTTCCGGCTCAGGGAAATCTACGCTTATTCGCCTGATCAATCAGCTTGAATCACTTAGCGGGGGCGATATTTTCATTGATGATCACCCGATCGGCCAGCTGCGCGGCGCGGCCTTACGTCAGTTACGCAGTCGCATTGGTTTTGTGTTCCAGCAGTTCAATCTTTACGCACATCTGACGGCGCAGCAGAACATCTCGTTGGCGCTGGAATATGTTCACGGCTGGAATAAAACGGAGGCGAAACGACGCGCACTTGAGCTGCTGGAACAGGTCGGACTGGCTGACAAAGCCGGGGCCTACGCCGCACAGCTTTCCGGCGGTCAGCAACAGCGCGTTGCCATCGCGCGCGCCCTGGCCTCCTCTCCACAAATCATCCTGTTTGATGAACCCACTTCCGCGCTGGATCCCGAAATGATCGGCGAAGTGCTGCTGGTGATGAAAAACCTCGCCCATAGTGGCATCACGATGATTGTCGTCACTCACGAAATGCATTTCGCCCGCGAGATTGCCGATCGGGTGGTTTTCATTGATGGCGGCGACATTCTCGAAGTGGCGCCCCCCGAGGCGTTCTTTACCCGCCCGCAGCACCCAAGGACCCGACGTTTCCTGAAAAAAGTTCTCGACCCGTTACATCAGGAGTCATCGTTATAATGCACGCAATGGACTGGCAGGGAGTGCTGAGCGGGCAACCTCTGCAATGGATAATGTCAGGTTTTCTGACCACGCTATGGGTGACACTGGTGGGGATCGTACTCGCCACATTGCTGGCCATCTTACTGCTCGGCCTGCGCCTTTCGGGTAATCGCATCGCCGGTGGCATGGTCAGCGTGTGGGTTTCAGTTTTTCGCAACACGCCGTTACTGGTACAACTGATGTTCTGGTATTTCGCCGCATGGAATCTGCTTCCCCGGGGGGTAATTACCTTCATCAATGCTGAGCACCCGTGGTCCATTCTGCCGGGAGAGGTCTGGTGGTTAACGCCGGAGTTTCTCTGTTCGGCCTGGGGGCTGGGGATTTTTACGTCAGCTTTTTTGGTGGAGGAAATCGCCTCCGGTTTACAGGCGGTGTCCAGCGGGCATCGGGAAGCCGCCGTGGCGCAGGGTTTTTCTTCCTGGGCGGCCTTTCGGCATATTCTGTTGCCTCAGGGCCTGGCTAACGCCTGGCAGCCAATCGTCGGGCAGTATCTCAATTTAATGAAGCTCTCATCGCTTGCCAGCGGTATTGGTTTCGCTGAACTGACCTACCAGGTTCGGCAAATCGAGAGTTATAACGCCCACGCACTGGAAGCGTTTGCCGTCGGCACCGGGCTGTATCTGCTCACTGGGCTTGTGCTGGGAATGCTGCTCACGCGACTTGGCCCTCGGCCCGTACCGGCAAAACGATCTGCGGTAAAAATCCACATCTTGAGCATCCGGAGTCCACAGCATGATCGCTAATATTTCGGTGATTACCGACAATCTGGACTATCTCCTGTGGGGACGCGCGGCACAGGGACAGCCGGGGGGAGTTCTGCTCACGTTACTGATGGCAATTGGCGCTGCGGTGCTGGCGCTGCCCGCCGGGATTCTCCTCGCCTGCTGCGCGTGGCGGTTCCCGGGCGTGGTGCGCAAGGGACTGTTTGTCTGGGCGGAGTTTATTCGCGGTATTCCGCTCATTTTTGTCATTTTCTGGATGTGGTACCTGCTGCCCATGCTGACAGGCAGCGATCTGCCAGGGGCGGCGACCGTCACGCTGGCGCTAGCCTGGTTTACCGCCGCCTCGGTAATGCACTCCGTGTATGCGGGCTTAAACGCGCTGCCTGGCGGTCAGTATGAGGCGTCAGTGGCTCAAGGATTTCGCCCGTTTCAGACGTTGTGGCTGATTTTACTGCCACAGGTGCTGCGTAATATTCTGCCATCGCTGACGGGGATTTTTATTGGGTTACTAAAAGATACGTCGCTGGCGTTTATCGTCAACGTCCCTGAACTGACGACGGTTGCCGGTCAGGTGAACAGCCGCGTGCAGATTTACCCGGCTGCGATTTTTGTCTTTACCGGACTGGTTTACTACCTGCTGTGTTTTGGGCTGGAGAAAGTCGCCCGGCATCGGTTCGCGCTAAAATAATGCCACGGCTCAACAGGCCACGAACTGGTGGTCG
Organism: Citrobacter sp. TBCS-14; assembly: GCF_005280805.1. Taxonomy (NCBI): domain Bacteria; kingdom Pseudomonadati; phylum Pseudomonadota; class Gammaproteobacteria; order Enterobacterales; family Enterobacteriaceae; genus Citrobacter; species Citrobacter sp. TBCS-14. The sequence goes on along the minus strand of NZ_SZWM01000164.1, from coordinate 173,562 downwards.
TCGTTGAGCCGGTATTTCACACCGGCACGGATATTATTCTCACCCTCGATGGCAACGGCAAACCGCATTCTCTCCCCGTCGTGATAGGCAAGCGCGGCACATCCACCGGGGCCGAGAATGATTGAATCGACCTCGCCGGTACTGGCAACGACCGCATTTTCACCGCTGGCAATAATGTGCACATTGTCAGCACAGTTAGCAATCTTTGACTCAGGGCCAAAGCTGGCGATCTGCGTGAGATCGCCGCTGCTGGCAATACGGCTGCGCTCGCCCAACGAACTGATACGCACACGCATGCCGGTACTGGCGATGCGCGTGCCGTTTCCCACGCTGCTGACGCGCGTGGAATTTCCCGCAACCGCAATTCTGCTGCGATTGCCGGAGCTGCCGACATGCGTATTGTACCCCACGCTGCCAATGCGGGCGCTGTACCCCGCGCTGGCAATCTGTGCGGCGTACCCGGCGCTGGCGATTTTGACGTTATCACCTGCACTGCCAAGGCTGTCGCTGTCCGTTGCACTCGCCAGCTGTCTGCCATTGTCGTCTGCCGTTTGCGGGCTGGCTAAACGCGCCATCGCGAAAATATCCTGCTGCACAAAACGTGCTTCATCCAGCCATTTAGACCAGCCATATTCCACGAGGCTGTCCGCCCAGTCGCCGAAACCCTCTCGCTCAAGCGCACGGTGAACATCCGCATAGCTGCCACCGTCCGGAAACGAACGCAGAAACCAGCGGTACAACACGGGCCCGACGCGCCAGGCCCGTAAGTCACTAGAGGTTATCATCATTGCTTAATGCCGATGATAGCCATCCACCATGCACCTGAAGGTTTCGCCCGGGGTGCGTCCCGTGGTGCAGAGATAAAGATGTCCAAAAATGAAAAACAGACTCACTATCGCCAGCGCAAAGTGCGCCTGCAGCAACCAGTAACGCACACCCGGGAACAGATCGCCCACCGCTTGCGGATACAGCGACAGCAAACCAGAAATCAGCAACAGCGGTAACAGTCCGTACATTACGCCGACATAGGCCGCCTGCTGTAACGGGTTGAACTTAGACCGCGTGGATGCCGGGAACGGGTGTGCCTCACCCTGCATAATGCCAAACAGATAAAACCGCGTCTGTCGTTGCGCCCGCCCAATCCAGCCCTGGCGTTTAATCATATAATGATGCCCGTTGCCACCGATCAGGTTGATCAGCACAAAGCCAATCCAGCACGCCAGCAGCAAGAAGCCACAGATTTCGTGCACAGCATGCAGGCTTTTCATTACCGGGGCGCTGACGGCAGAAAAGTGGTTGACCAGGCCACTGCCCAGCAGCAGTAAAAACAGCAGCGCATTCGACCAGTGCCACAGGCGGACCGCCTTAGAGTACAGATAAACTTTCTCACCGTGCCCGGCTGACGCTTTATTGGCAGAGCGAAAGCGCAACATGGCGTGTAGCGCCAGCACCAGCCACATCCCCACCAGCATTAACCCGGCAGCCACCAGCCAGACGGGCCAGTAGTCGGGCTTAAACAAGGGGACGTACTGCGCCAGTTGCGCATGAAACTGTTCGGCATTCTGCGACGCGTTCATACATTATCCTTTTTAATCAAATGTTGACCGAACCGACGATACAGATGGGGTTTCCCGGCGCCTGCCAGCTGATACTCGTAAAACTTGTTTTCGCGCAGCCAGGCCTGAACCTGCGGACTATCTTCGCGCCCAAATATCAGCGCATGTTCCGGGCACGCATTCACGCAGATAGGCGGGAAGCCTTTTGCCAGACGTGACTCGGCGCAGAAGTCACATTTGTCGGCCACTTTGGTTTGCGGATTAAGATAGCGAACCTGATAAGGACAGGCCCCTATGCAGTAGCTACAGCCAATGCAACGCGCGGCGTCAACCCGCACAATCCCATTCTCATCGCGCCAGGAAGCACCGGTCGGACACACCTCAATACAGGGCGCATCGTCACAATGCTGGCAGGACTGGCGGAAATAGTGATACAGGGTCTCGTTGTCGTTATCCGACACCGGAATATGGGCAATCGACAAACGGCTACCCTGGGCTGGAACATGGTTGGTTTTTCTGCACGCTCGGGCACAAATATTACAGCCGTTGCACAATGACTCATCATGAATCATGACATAACGAACCGCTTGCGTATTTTTGGTACTTGCTAACAAGGTTTGGCCTGGGCCGGTGAAAAAAATCACCGTCCCCATGCCAATGACAAATTTTCGTCGGGTGAAGGACATCGGGTTATCCTCTAATGCTGTGACAGTGATCGTCCACACGTTCCATGACATTTACCTGATCAATTCAGGGGTTCTGGTACTGCTCAACCTCAAGCCATTCACACAGGCCGTACGCCTTGCCGTAGCGCATAAAGCGCTCGCTAAACAGATAAGGTTCCGCATTCGACGCTTCCACAACGCGTATATCTGCGTAATCCGGGTGCGTTTCCATGGCGGTCAGCGCCGCGGCTATCTGTTGAGGTGCAAAGTGATACGGCGACTGTCCGAGCATGGCGACCTTATACGGGCGAGGATACGTTCGGCAGTCAAAGCGCACCGCCTCGGCGATCGCCCGGCAGATATCGTTTTCCACCACCTGCACGCACATGTCGGCATAGTTAGCCGTCATGGTCTGCGTCGAGTAGAAATACACATCTTCCGCACCCTGCACGCAGGTAATATCCGCACTTCCCGCCTGCTCATGCATGGCGTCCAGCAGCAGCGTAAGGTCTGTTTCAGGCATTGAATAAGGTGGCTGCAAAAACACACCGCGCGCCACCAACTGGCCCGACGTGGAGTGCTGGCGGATAAAATCCGCCATTATCGACTCCGCCGTCACCGGCTCTTCGGCCTGCGGCGTGTTGCTGTGCTCTACGGCCGGGTGTAACGCCTGTAGCCACTGTCGTTTTTGGCTATCCACCTCATCAGGAAGCGCTATACACGCTTCCTCATCGGCGACCAGAACGTCGCTCACGTTAGTCATCTCACGTTCCTTACGCCGGCAGCAGATTCTGCGCAGCCAGATCGGCTGCCACATCCTCAAGACCGAGGCGATTCAGGGTTTCACGCGTTGGGCAGCCGAGTTCCGGGTCCCAGCCCATTTCCTGATAGAACATCGTCAATGACTGGCGCATATCTTCCCGATCCATTTTGTCGGTCCCTTCGGTAAACACCGGGATCTTAGGATCTTTGTCGAAGACCCAGGAGCAGATAAGATCGTGCTCATTGCGCATATCTTTGGTTTGCATCAGCTTCACTGTATAGGCACGGTGCAACGTAAAAATACGCTCAGCGGCGAGATCCAGGCTTGCCTGCGTTGTTTCATCACCGGTTACCGCCTGGAAGAATTTCGCTTCCAGATCCAGATCCCCACGATAGTTTCGACTCTTCAGCGGCGACACCGTCATCGGCCAGACCCAGTTGCACAGCGTGACGGCGTTATGCAGACAGACCTTCAGCAGCGTCCATTTGGCATATTTAATTTTGGCGGCGTTGATTGGGGTGTAGTTTTTGGTTTCGTCGTAGGCATCCTGTGAGCCAAACAACTCACCCGCCACTTCACGCTGTAATTTCAACGGCAAACCAGAGCCGATAAAGTTGATGTGGGTGTGCGCCATGCAGTCACGGTTAAACATGCAGTTGGTGATCGCCCCCACCTGTGCCGAGGCCTCGTTAGCATGGTGAACAGGAAAACCAAACGGCGACCACAGTTTGTTTTTGGCATAGCCCCAGTACTCGTCGCCTAAATTCCAGCGTTCGGCAATGGCATATGACCCATCTGCAAGGTGGCTGAGTTCGCCGACGCGATGCGCCAGGCGGTAGTAGAAATCTTTAATAAAATTAGGATCGCCCGCTTCCAGCTGATCCCAACGGATCTCGGCATACTCTTCAGCCGGCAGCACGCGTTTAAAAACGCCTTTGGCGTAGCAGTAGGTAAAATCACGGTGCAATTGCCCGTAGTTACACCAGATACCGTAGTCGTCGAACAGGTTCAGGCCAACCAGATTCCCCACCACGCGGCCATCATCTTTCTCGTCAAAATCTTTCGGGCCGTTCGGGAAAATCGTGGTGTGCACGAAGTTCGCCACGCAGGTGTTACCACCGGTACTCGGTACACCAAAATCTTTAACACGCGGGACGTTGAGCTGGGTCATACAGCGAATCGGGCATGAGTGACAGCCGCTCATTTTGACCGTGTATTTTTCTGCGGCCGGTCCGAGATCGAACACCGACTTGTAGGTACGAAAGCCGACGGTATTTTGGTTGCCTGGCGGGATTTCCCCCGTTTCAATCGGGCCGCCTTCCGCCGCGCCCCAGAACAGCCCTTTACGCGCCGTCCAGCGTGAGTTTGGCGATGAATATTCAGCCCACGCCTGTGGCGTGCTCGGCACCACATGGTTGTTGTTAGCGCCGATAAGCTCGGTCATCATGTAATCGTTCAGCCGCTTCATCTCTTTGCGATCGGCGATGTTGACCCCTTTTGTGCCTTCAACCGCAATGGCCTTCAGGTTCTTCGAGCCCATCACCGCACCGGTGCCAGCACCGCCGCTGTGGTTGCGGCTGTTGATCATACAGGACAGAGGTACCAGATTTTCTCCCGCCTGACCGATGGCGGTGACGCAGGTTTCCGGGCTGGTGATGCGACAAATTTCTTCGGTCGTAGCGCGTGTACCCTTGCCCCACAGGAAGTCGGCTTTTTCGATGCTGACTTTGTCGTCTTTGATATTGATCCAGACAGGCGATGCCGCCTTACCTTCAATCACAATCGCGTCATAGCCGGCAAATTTCATTTGTGCCGCAAAGAAGCCGCCCATATGGGCATCAACGACTAAATTACCTTTGGTAAAGGTTGATAATGAGGTGATATTGACGCGTGAACTGCAGGGTGCGCCCGAGCCAGTGAGGGGACCGGTGGCGAAAACCAGTTTATTCCCTTCATCAAAAGGTTTTGTGCCTGGCGGGACTTCGTCGTACATAATTTTATAACCAAAGCCCATCCCACCGACAAATTTTTTAAATTTACTGGAATCTTCCACGGTGATATTACCCGTCGTGAGATTGACCCGTAAAATATTACCTGTCCAACCATTAGCCATCATTTTTTCCTTTGCTAGAAGGTTTAATAGATATACCCGTCATTTTGCTGGCCGCATTTCTGTACATAGCGGCAATTTTTTTGGCAATTAATGACGCGTATCAGGCAAGCCTGCGATCCATCAAACGGTAATCTCTTTCCATTCGATAATTTTTAATGCTCCAGTCGGACAAGCATTGGCGCATTCCCCACACAACACACATTTCGAGGATTTTTTAGTTTCGGTATTCACGGTCGCCATCATCCAAGGACAGGCAGTGGTACACGCGCTACAGCCAATACAGCGCTTGTGATCCACCGCAATACAACCGTCTTCCTGTTTCCAGGTAATTGCGCCTATCGGGCAGACAGCCATACATTGCGGATCTTTGCACTGGCGGCAGGTATCGGCGGTGTAGTTTAAATCGCCGTATAGTCCGCCACCGGAACCGACACCGTTGTCACCAAAGAAAAAGTTGCGATGGATTTTGATACGGGAAAAGAAGGTGCCAACGGCGCCATCGTTATAATTCGTACAGGAAATTTCGCAGCGGTGGCATCCTGTGCAGCGTGCACGTTGCGTCACCAGCACTCCTTTCGGCGTGTTAATCAGCCCGACAGTGCCGCTATCGACATCTTCCTGCTTACAGCCAAAAAGTGATAACAGTGCGGGGGCAATGGTTAACCCTGCCAGACCTTTTCCTGATATCCGTAGAAATTCAAGTCGCGTTAAACCACAATCTAAAAATGGACGATCAACCTGGTTCATTTATTTCGCATCCTCTTCGCAAACGCTGTAGCAGCAACACATCCAGTGCTCATGTTTATACGCGCCGGGCAGGCCAAATCGGGCCACTGATGTTGCCGACAACACGTGATATTTTTGCCCTAACCTGATCGCATCAATGACGGTGGTTAAACGGAGTGAATCTTTACCCTCAAGACAGGAATAACCCTTTAGGGTTAGGCGGATAAATAATGTGGTTATTCATAGCCTGTAACCTTGATCGTTATCAAGTAAAAACGGGAAGGAGAATAATTAATGCGGAGTGATATTTATTATCATTAAGGCAGGTTGAAATAGTATTTCATCTGCATTACAAATATTTGTGATTACACCTCCAAATATAAGCGTTTGTTTTAATCGATATATAATATAATACATAACGACAAATACATTTTTCTGCACTTTTTATTTTCAAAGATGAATTATATATATTGATAGAATACCGTGGCAGAATTACAGGGCGGTAGCCTTTCTCCACCGCCCTTTTCAGGATTAACCGGCTAACGCTTTAATCACCGTCTCCATGGCCTGTTTTTCTAACTCACTGCGTTGCACACGCTGATTGGCGAGGGTGGTTCTCAGTACACCGGCAATGACGATATGCTTAGGCTCTTGTCCCAGATCGCGCATTTCCAGTACTACTTTACCAACAACTCTGCACATCTCGCGGTACAGTTCGTCATCTTTGGTCTGATTACCCATATTTGCCTGCTCGTCATTAGCTCAAACCAACAGCATATATCAGTCTGGCTTATTAGACAAAAAATCAATGAAAATCAAATAACTGTCATGAATCTACAGAACCTGCTGGAGTCGGTGAACCAGCTCAGCCAGGCTCCCCGCCTGCATTTTTTCCATCACTCTTGCCCGGTGAACCTCAACGGTACGGACCGCAATATTCATTGCATCTGCGATTTCCCGGTTCATCAACCCTTGTGCCACCAGACCGGCCAGTTGGCGTTCCTTTGGGGTAAGCTGTTGGTAGCAAGCGACAATCTCATGGCGCGTGCATGCCGTAATGGAAACCTGCAGAGCATGTTCCAACGCGACCTGAAGTGGTCCGGCAGAAACCGGCTTTTGCAGAAAATCGACCGCTCCACGTTTCATTTGCGCGACCGCCATCGGTACATCGCCATGCCCGGTAAGAAAGACCACCGCCAGCGTGCTGCCGCGCCGTAGCATCTCGTCATGTACACCTTGTCCATCCAGTCCCGGCATACGCATATCCAGCAATACAACCCCGACCTGATGCAGATTGACCTCGGCCAGGAAGGTTTCTCCGTGCTGCCAGCACCGGACCTCGTATCCCAGACTTTCCAGTAAAAATGCGCAGGCCTGGGTGACGGCTACATCGTCATCCAGCAGATGAATGATCGCCACAATCGCCCCCTTTCTGTGTTGGCTTAAAATGTAATCTTACCGCGACACCCGCCCGACCATCTGGAGCCTGTTGATTGTTGATGCTAATCTCGCCGCCGGCATAGCGAACCAGGCGTTGGCATATGACCAATCCCAGCCCCATTCCTTCTTTGCGGGTAGTCATAAACGGTTGGAACGCTTGATAAAGCTGAGTTTCATCGATTCCCCCGGCGTTATCCTGTACCTGTATGCTGATACCGTCGTCCTCATGTTGAGCGGTAAACCACACCGTGCTGGCCCCTGCCTGAGCGGCGTTAAGCACCAGATTTGCCAGTACTTGTTCCAGCAGAACGCTGGGCAGCGTCAGCGTTAAGTTTGCGCTGACCGTCGTTTGCAGCGTGACGTCAGGGAATTGCTGTGTCATACGCAATAATTGCCACACGTGGTGGACAGCATCACGGATGTTGATCGCCTGCCAGTCATCCGTCATTACTGGATTGCCCTGGGCCTGGCTGGCCCACAGACGCAGATTGCGCAACGTATCGGCCCCCCGCTGTGCCTGAGCATCTATCTGTTCAAGCGCAGGTAACAGCGGATGCTGTTGATCCTGACTGCGCAGGCGAATCAGGCAGCCTTGCGCATAGTGACGGATAGCCGAGAGCGGCTGGTTAAGTTCATGGGCAAACCCGGACGTCATCTCGCCGAGGACGCTCATCTGACGCGCGGTTTCCAGTGCCTGCTCCTGCTTGCGCAACAGTACATTGTTACGCTCCAGCAGCCTGCCGCGACGACGGACCAACAGCATCACCCAGATGTAGTTGAGTGTGAGCAACAGCAGAACTACCGCTGCTGCCCCCATTACCAGTTGATGCTGGATAAACCAGCTTTTGATATCCAGCCACAGTTGACGCTGCTGCGGGTGCTGACGAACGTCACGTAGTAACGTTTCGACCTCGCGGGTCGAGGCGGGAGCTCCCCAGCGAAAAGGCGCATCTTGTGGTGCATTAAACAGAACCCGGGTGACGCGATCGGCAAGTTCATCACTCACTGCAGGCAGTGCGGCGAAGGACCAGTCAGGATAAAGCGGCGTGCTGCTCAGGCAGGGAATCGACGTCGGATGGTTGAGCACCACCTTAAAATCTGCTTTATGGATCAGCCCTTCTTCATCCATTTTTTCCAGCAGACACACCGGCACAATCACGGCCTGAACGGCTTTCTCACGCAATAAATACACTAACGCATCGGCAGGAAAACCCGTGAACCTCAGGCGCAAATCGCGCTCCGGGCGCAATCCCGCATCGATAAGCGCTTTATAACCCAGCAAATAGCCGCCAAATGCCTGGGCATCGATCGCCCCAACCGTTTTGCCGATCAGATCGTGTGCCGACGCGATCTCTCCGTCACGCCTGACCAGGATCGCACTACCAATCACATTGCTGGTCGCTTTTCCGCCGCGGGTGGAGCGTAAGGATGCCAGCCAGCGTAGCGCTGCGCGGTTGTTTAACTGCACAAACTGCGCCGGATTGGTTACCACAAACTGCACGGTTCCCCGGTTCACGGCATCTTGCATCTGGTGCAGGTCCAGCGGTTGAATATGAAACCGTTCACCGGCGATTTGCTGATTCAGCAGGGTTTCCAGCGGCTGCCAGTGATTACGTGTGGTGACCTCCCCACGCATGGCTAAGACGCCAATGTTCCATGTCTGCGCCCAGGCCGCTCCGCTCAGCATCCACAACGCTGCCAGCACCGTCAGGCAATGTACTACTTTACATCTCACGCCATTATCCCTGTCATTTATGTTGTTTTAGATCAACAACAAGCCGGGTATGTGGTTAACCACAATAGAGTACCCCCGCCACGATTTTTACACTGTAAATCATCAAGATTCTTTATTCATCACACGCAAACCAACGGCGTGACCAATGTTTCGTTGTTGCATTGTGACGGGAGAAAATATGGACAGCAGTAAACGGCAGTTTCTCCAGCAACTGGGCGTTCTGACCGCAGGCGCATCCCTGGTTCCCCTGGCTCAGGCCGAGTTTCCCTTCTCGCCAGAACGCCACGAGGGGTCGCGCCAGCATCGCTACGCCATGTTGATTGATCTGCGGCGGTGTATCGGCTGTCAGGCCTGTACCGTCAGTTGCGCCATTGAAAACCAGACGCCTCAGGGCGCGTTTCGTACCAACGTCAACCAGTATCAGGTACAGGTTGAGGGTCAGCAAAGCGTCACCAACGTGCTGCTGCCGCGCCTGTGTAACCATTGCGATAACCCACCTTGTGTGCCCGTTTGTCCCGTGCAGGCCACCTTTCAGCGCGAAGATGGCATTGTAGTGGTCGACAATACGCGCTGTGTGGGCTGCGCCTACTGCGTGCAAGCCTGCCCATACGATGCTCGGTTTATTAACCATGAAACGCAGACCGCCGACAAATGCACATTTTGCGTGCACCGCCTGGAAGCCGGGCTGCTCCCGGCCTGCGTGGAGTCCTGTGTGGGCGGCGCGCGCATCATTGGCGACATCAACGATCCGCACAGCCGGATTTCACGCATGCTGCACGAACACCATGACACCATCAAAGTCCTGAAACCGGAAAGCGGCACCTCGCCTCACGTGTTCTATCTGGGGCTAGATGACGCCTTCGTCACCCCGTTGATGGGACGTGCTCAACCCACTCTGTGGCAGGAGGTTTAAATGACCCATTCACTGATTATCGAAGAGGTGCTGGCCCATCCGCAGGAAATAAGCTGGTTGCCCTGGGCGGTACAGTATTTCTTTTTCATTGGCATTGCCGCCTGCGCGGCGCTGTTCGCCTGCGTGCTCCACTGGCGTAAAAAAGCGCAGCCGCAGCTAGAAAACCTGACGCTGCTGATCGCCCTGACCTGTGCCATCACCGCCCCGCTGGCGCTGACCGCGGATCTGCACCAGACCGCGCGCGTCTGGCATTTCTATGCCTATCCGACACCGTGGTCATGGATGCCGTGGGGGGCACTGTTTTTACCGTTGTTCACCGGGTTTCTCGGGCTGTGGTTTCTGGCGCAGCAGGTCAAACGGTTTACGCATAAAAGTTACAGCGTCACTAAATGGCTAGCTGTGGGCAGCGCGCTCTCAGCCATTGGATTATTGGTGTATACCGGCCGCGAAGTCTCCGTCGTGCAGGCGCGTCCCATCTGGTTCAGCTATGCCTTCCCGCTGGCGATGTTCCTCAGCGCGCTGCAAACCTTCTTCGCCCTGCTTATCGCCAGCATAAACCGCGACAGCACACTACCGCGCAAACTGGCATGGGGGCAGATTGTCACGTTGATCGCCCTGGCCATTGTGATGGCGTGGTGGGTGAGCGGCGATACGCTTTCCGGGTCGGCGATTCGCCAGTGGCTGGATGTCGCCGCGTCTGCACGGCACTACGCCATCGGCTGGGTAGTGCTGTGGGCTGTCTCACTGGCACTTTGCGGATGGGTGTTACGTCACCCATCGTCATTACCGCTGCGCATTACGCTGGCCTTCAGCGCCATGGCGCTGTGCTGGCTGATGCGCTGGACGATACTGATTCAGGTGCAGACCATCCCCAAATTTAACGCGCAATTCAATCCGTACTCCCTGCCCGGCGGCACAGATGGCTGGCTGGCCATTGTAGGCACCTTTGGCCTGTGGGTTGCGCTACTCATTATTGTTCATGAAGGCCTCAACGCGATCGCAAGGAGAATGCAACATGGCTAATTTAACCCGTCGTCAGTGGCTTAAAGTTGGTCTCGCCGTTGGCGGGATGGTGACCTTTGGCCTGAGTTATCGGGATGTGGCAAAGCGCGCGATTGACGGTTTGCTGGATGGCACCTCGGGGAAAATCACCCGCGATCGCATCTTCGGCAATGCGCTGATCCCCGAAGCCAACGCCCAACCGCGCTGGCAGCAGAATCCGCAGCAGGTGATCGCCATGACCCAGTGCTTCGGCTGCTGGACCCAGTGCGGTGTGCGGGTCCGCGTCGACAGCAAAGCGGGGAAAGTTCTGCGCATTGCGGGCAACCCCTACCACCCACTGTCGCATGAACATCACATTGATTCGTCGGTTCCGTTTGCCACGGCAATGGAACAACTGGCGGGCGAAAGCGGTCTTGATGCGCGTTCCACCGCCTGCGCCCGGGGCGCAACCCTGCTCGAAGGCCTGTACAGCCCGCTGCGAATTCTGGAGCCGATGAAGCGCGTCGGTAAACGTGGCGAAGGTAAATGGCAGCGCATCAGCTTTGAACAGCTCATCAAAGAGGTGGTGGAAGGCGGCGACCTGTTTGGTGAAGGTCACGTTGACGGCCTGCGGGCCATCCACGACCCCATCACCCCGTTAGATGCTAAGCACCCCGGCTTTGGCCCGAAATCCAATCAACTGCTGGTCACCAATACCAGCGACGAGGGACGCGATACGTTTATCCGCCGTTTCGCACTGAACAGTTTTGGTAGTAAAAACTTCGGCGCGCACGGTGCGTATTGTGGGCTAGCGTATCGGGCCGGTTCCGGCGCGCTAATGGGCGATCTGGATAAAAACACCCACGTCAAACCGGACTGGGATAACGTTGAGTTCGCGTTATTTATGGGCACCTCCCCGGCGCAGTCCGGCAACCCGTTTAAGCGCCAGGCTCGCCAACTCGCCAGCGCCCGCTTACGCAATGATTTCGAGTATGTCGTTGTCGCACCCGCCCTGCCATTAACCACGGTACTGGCTGACGATCGCGGTCACTGGCAGCCTGTGCACCCGGGGAGCGACTCGGCGCTGGCAATGGGAATGATCCGCTGGATCATCGAAAAGCAGCGTTACAACGCCGATTACCTCGCCATCCCTGGTGTCCAGGCCATGCAACAGGCCGGAGAAAAAAGCTGGACCAACGCCACGCATCTGGTGATTACCGATGAGATCCCAACGCTTGCCGGACAGCATCTCACGCTCGCCCATCTGAACACCGACGCGCCTGGCGAACCGCTGGTCGTTAACGAGACCGGTGACATGGTAGCAGCCAGCAGCTGTCAACGCGCACAGCTGTTCGTGACCCGCGAAGTAACGCTGGCCGACGGGCAAACCGTGACGGTCAAAAGCGGATTCCAGCGTCTGAAAGAGTCTGCCGAAAAGCTGTCACTGGCGCAATACAGCCAGCAGTGCGGCGTGTCGGAGGCAAAAATAGGCGCGCTGGCGGACGCCTTTACCCGTCACGGGCGTAAAGCGGCGGTGATCACCCACGGCGGGATGATGGCAGGCAACGGATTTTACAACGCCTGGGCGGTGATGATGCTGAATGCGCTGATTGGCAACCTCAGCCTCGAAGGCGGCGTCTTTGTGGGCGGCGGTAAATTCAACGGTGCCACTGACGGACCGCGCTACAATATGGACAGTTTCGTCGGAAAGGTGAAACCGAAAGGCCTGAGCATCGCACGCAGCAAAACCGCCTATGAATCCTCTGAAGAGTACCGTAATAAAGTGGCTGCTGGACAATCGCCCTTCCCGGCAAAAGCCCCGTGGTATCCGTTTGTCGCCGGGCAGTTGACCGAATTACTCGTCTCGGCGCTCGAAGGCTACCCGTATCCGCTAAAAGCCTGGATCTCCAACATGACCAACCCGTTTTACGGCATTGCGGGGCTGCGTGGCGTAGCGGAAGAAAAGCTCAAAGATCCGGCTCGTCTGCCGCTATTTATTGCCATTGATGCTTTTATGAACGAAACCACCGCGCTGGCGGACTATATTGTCCCGGATACCCACAACTTCGAAAGCTGGGGATTCAGCGCCCCGTGGGCAGGCGTGGCGAGCAAGGCCACCACCGCCCGCTGGCCGATTGTTGCACCCGCCACCAGCAAAACCGCCGACGGCCAACCAGCATCCATGGAGTCATTTTGCATCGCGGTGGCAAAACGCATCGGGCTGCCGGGCTTTGGCGATAACGCCATTACCGATCCGCAGGGCAATCACTATCCGCTGAACCGCGCGGAAGATTACTACCTGCGCCTGGCCGCCAACATTGCGTTTATGGGTAAGGCGCCGGTCGCCGAAGCCGCGCCGGAAGATATCTCGCTGACCGGCGTGACGCGGATCCTGCCGGTCATCACCGACACGCTAAAAGCCGACGAAGTTCGTCGCGTGGCGTTTGTCTACTCGCGCGGTGGTCGTTTTGCGCCAGATAAGAGTGGCCGCACCGATAACCGCGTCGGTAATGCGTGGGAGAAACCTCTGCAAATCTGGAACGCGGATGTCGCCGCGCACCGCCATGCGATCACCGGCGAGCGCTACAGCGGCTGTCCGGCCTGGTATCCTTCCCGCCTGTCCGACGGGCGTTCGGTGGACGAATTGTTTCCGCAGCAGCAATGGCCGCTGAAGATGATCTCCTTTAAGTCCAATACCATGTCCAGCGCCTCGGCGGTGATCCCACGTCTTCACCATCTCAAGCCTGTGAATCTGGTGGCGCTCAACCCGCAGGACGGCGCGCGTTATGGTGTGTCACACGGCGACACGGTGCGCATCATCACGCCGGGTGGACACGCACAAGCGCAGGTCAGCCTGCTCAACGGCGTTATGCCGGGCGTTATCGCAATTGAACATGGCTACGGACATAAAGAAATGGGGGCAGCACAGCATACGCTTGACGGAGAGCCGATGGCGTTTGATGAAAAGATTAAATCGGGGATTAATATTAACGATTTGGGTTTTGCCGACCCGACGCGTCAGGTGGCCAATACCTGGCTGGACTGGGTCTCAGGAGCGTCTGTGCGCCAAGGGCTACCGGCGAGAATCGAGCGAGTGCAACTCTAGCGCCGGATGGCAACGCTACTGCGTTTTACCCGGCCTACAGACGTTGTAGGCCGGGTAAGGCGAAGCCGCCACCCGGCAGAAAGTGGATCAGTTATTTACCGGGATCACCGCGCCTTTATATTTGGTGCGGATCCAGTCCTGAATTTCTTTTGAGTGCAGTGCGTCAACCAGCGCCACAATATCCTTTTTCTTCTCATCGCCGCGATGCACGGTAATGATGTTGGCATACGGGTTGTTTTCGCCGCTTTCGACAGCAATCGGATCTTTCACCGGATCCAGCCCGGCATCGATAGCGTAGTTGGCGTTGATCACCACTGCATCGCCTTCATCGTTGTTATACATCTGCGGCAACAGTGCCGCTTCAACGTTAGGCAGGAACTTCAGCTTTTTCGGGTTCTCAACGATGTCGCTGATGCGCGCGGTGACTTTATCAACGCCTGGCTTGAGCTTAATCACACCCTCTTTTTCGAAAATCGACAGAATGCGCCCTTCTTCGGACACCGCATCACGCATGATGATCTTTCCGCCCTCCGGCAGGTCCTTCAGCGACTTTACCTTTTTAGAATAGATACCAATCGGCTCAATGTGAATCGCCCCGGCGCTGACGAAATCATAGGTCTTATCACCCGCATGATCCTTCAGTACGCTGTTCAGGTACGGAATATGCTGGAAGTAGTTGGCGTCAATCTCACGCCCCGCCAGCGCGGTGTTTGGCAGAATGTAGTCCTGGAACGGTTTAATCTCCAGCTCGATCCCCTGCTTTGCCAGGATCGGTTTCGCCTGTTCGAGGATCTCAGCGTGCGGCACGTTGGACGCGCCCACGGTCAGCGTATCTGCCCACGACGCAAAGCTCAGGGCGCTTAAGGTGGCGGCGGCGAGTAATGTCAGTGATTTTTTCATGATAATGGTTTCCGTATTTTATTAGCGTTTATCTAACAGAGAGGTGATCACATCGCCGCAAAACTGGATGATGAAGACAATAACCAGAATGGTCACCGTCGCCACCAGCGTAACGTCGCTGTGGTTGCGCTGGAATCCTTCCAGATAAGCCAAATTCCCTAAACCACCGGCACCAATCACACCAGCCATTGCGCTGTAGCTAACCAGGGCAATCAGCGTCACGGTGATACCGGACACCAGAGCGGGCGATGATTCCGGCAGTAAAACCCGAAAAATAAGCGTACTCAGACGTGCCCCCATGGAGCGGCTCGCTTCAATAACGCCTTTATCTACTTCACGCAGGGCAATTTCGACCAGACGGGCATAGAACGGTGCGGCACCCACGATCAGCGCGGGTAGCGCGGCGTTGGCACCAAGAATGGTGCCAACCAGCGTTTTGGTCACCGGGATCAGCAGCACGATCAAAATGATGAACGGGATTGAGCGGAAAATATTCACGATCAACGAGATGGCGCTGTACAGCGTGCGGTTCTGATACAGGCCGCCACGCGCGGTCAGAAATAGCGCCAGTCCGAGCGCAATACCCAGCACAAAGGTCGCCACACCGGAAAGCGCGGTCATGTAGAGCGTTTCCTGAGTTGCCGCGAACAGTTGGTCCCATTTCAGATGGGGAAACAGGGAATCAGCCATGTTGGATAACCTCGCCGTCAACGTCGCTGTGGCGCAGATCGGCCAGAATATTGTTGAGTTGTTCTTCAGTGGCCACCACGTGCACCCACAGTTGACCAAACGCGCCATGGGCGGTTTGCGTCATCTTGCCGTGCAAAATGTTAAACGGCAGGCCGTAGCGCAGGGTCAGCTCCCCGACCACAGGCCGATGGGTACGCTGTCCGGTAAACGTTAACTTAATCACCGCACCGCCGAGTTCGCTTGCCAGTTGCGGATTAAACTCATCTTCCTCGGCATATTGACTTACCTGACGGACAAACTGACGGGTGATCGGCTGCTGCGGGTGGCTAAACACGCTGAGCACATCGCCCTCTTCAACCACTTTGCCGTTCTCCATCACCGCCACGCGATCGCAAATTTTGCGCACCACGTGCATCTCATGAGTGATCAGCACAATGGTTAATTTGAAACGCCGGTTAATATCGAGCAGCAAATCCAGGATTTGATCGGTGGTTTGCGGATCCAGCGCGGAGGTGGCTTCGTCGCACAACAGCACGTCCGGGTTGTTCGCCAGCGCACGGGCAATCCCGACACGCTGTTTTTGCCCACCGCTGAGCTGCGACGGCCAGGCGTTTTCTCGACCATCCAGCCCGACCAATGTAATCAGTTCGGCCACACGTGCTTTAATTTTTGCTTTTGGTACACCGGCGATTTGCATTGAGAAGGCAATGTTTTCGCTGACGGTCCGCGACCACAGCAGATTAAAGTGCTGAAACACCATGCTGATTTTCAGTCGTGCCTGGCGTAACGATTCCCCGCGCGCCGTGGAGATATTGTGACCATTGACGGTCACACTGCCGGAAGTTGGCTGTTCAAGGCCGTTAAGCAGGCGAATCAGGGTGCTCTTACCGGCACCGCTGTAGCCAATAATTCCGTAAATCTGCCCCTGTTCAACCGTCAGGTTGACGTTATCGACAGCGGTAATAGCAAGCCTGCCTGGCGTAAACACTTTCGAAATATTTTTCAGGACAATCATGTCGTTTGGGTATCCGCTGCTGCTTATCGTTATCCTGCTAACGCTTTTGGCTGTTTAGCAGTATGGATGTCCAAACGAGTGTAATCAGGGAAATGGGCTTTTGATATGAATTAAAAAGAATTTGATATAACTATAAGGAATAACTGTTTTGCACTATTGTCGTTTGCAAGAGCCGGGAATGGAGAACCTCGTGTTGTTGCGCAACAGACCACCGCTGCGGACAACCTCTTTATCCATAGCAATGAACAAATTCGTGAATATTTTTTCGTGAAACTGCACAGAACGCTTTTGAAACACCGTTTCCATTTTCCTTTTAGATAATTTTCAGCGTATAATGCGCGCCAATTGTCTCTTGAATGGTTTCAGCACATTGACCTGTAAAACTCAACGACTACAAAACTCTCCTACCCGTTGGGCTGAAACGCAAGCACACATTCCTCTGCACGCTCTTTCGATGTCACCTATCCTTAGAGCGAGGCATCACAACTTTCGTAACTCAGGTTTAGCTTCCCATCCGTGCGCGACGGAAGCCAGATTTCCATATCCTTCTCAACTTAAAGACTAAGACTGTCATGAAAAAGACGAAAATTGTTTGCACCATCGGTCCGAAAACCGAATCCGAAGAGATGTTAACCAAAATGCTGGACGCGGGCATGAACGTCATGCGTCTGAACTTCTCCCACGGCGATTACGCAGAACACGGTCAGCGCATTAAGAACTTGCGCAACGTGATGAGCAAGACCGGCAAGAAAGCGGCCATCCTGCTCGACACCAAAGGTCCGGAAATCCGTACCATTAAACTGGAAGGCGGTAACGACGTTTCTCTGAAAGCGGGTCAGACCTTCACGTTCACCACCGACAAATCTGTCGTAGGTAACAACGAAATCGTTGCTGTTACTTATGAAGGCTTCACCAATGACCTGTCCGTTGGCAACACCGTGCTGGTTGACGATGGTCTGATCGGCATGGAAGTTACCGCAATCGAAGGTAACAAAGTTATCTGTAAAGTGCTGAACAACGGCGACCTGGGCGAAAACAAAGGCGTTAACCTGCCGGGCGTTTCTATCGCGCTGCCAGCACTGGCTGAAAAAGACAAACAGGACCTGATCTTCGGTTGCGAGCAAGGCGTTGACTTCGTTGCGGCGTCCTTTATCCGTAAACGTTCTGACGTCATTGAAATTCGTGAGCACCTGAAAGCGCACGGCGGCGAAAACATTCAGATCATCTCCAAAATCGAAAACCAGGAAGGCCTGAACAACTTCGACGAGATCCTCGAAGCGTCTGACGGCATCATGGTTGCACGTGGCGATCTGGGCGTAGAAATCCCGGTTGAAGAAGTTATCTTCGCGCAGAAGATGATGATCGAAAAATGCGTACGCGCACGTAAAGTGGTCATCACCGCGACTCAGATGCTGGACTCCATGATCAAAAACCCACGTCCGACCCGTGCTGAAGCCGGTGACGTGGCAAACGCCATCCTCGACGGTACTGATGCAGTCATGCTGTCTGGTGAATCCGCTAAAGGTAAATACCCGCTGGAAGCCGTTTCTATCATGGCAACCATCTGTGAACGTACCGACCGCGTGATGACCAGCCGTCTGGACAACAGCCATGACAACCGCAAACTGCGTATTACCGAAGCCGTTTGCCGTGGTGCTGTAGAAACCGCTGAAAAACTGGAAGCTCCGCTGATCGTCGTAGCGACCCAGGGTGGTAAATCCGCTAAAGCCGTACGTAAATACTTCCCGAACGCGACCATTCTGGCGCTGACCACCAACGAAGTGACTGCGCGTCAGCTGGTTCTCAGCAAAGGCGTGGTGCCGCACCTGGTGAAAGAAATCGCTTCTACTGA
Organism: Citrobacter sp. TBCS-14; assembly: GCF_005280805.1. Classification (NCBI taxonomy): domain Bacteria; kingdom Pseudomonadati; phylum Pseudomonadota; class Gammaproteobacteria; order Enterobacterales; family Enterobacteriaceae; genus Citrobacter; species Citrobacter sp. TBCS-14. The sequence goes on along the minus strand of NZ_SZWM01000164.1, from coordinate 155,107 downwards.
TGATTTCTACCGTCTGGGTAAAGAAGTTGCGCTGCAGTTAGTTGAGCGCGGCCTGGCACAGAAAGGTGACGTTGTAGTGATGGTTTCCGGTGCGCTGGTACCGAGCGGCACCACCAACACGGCATCTGTTCACGTGCTGTAATAATTCCATCGGGAATTAATTTGCCTAAAAAGCGCCCTTGCGGCGCTTTTTTTATTTCCGCGTTAGCTACTATTAATAAAAAATCAAATCGGATTTCACTATCTAATTAGAGATTATCTAAGATGAATCCGATGGAAGCTTTCTGTTTTCACTCGGGTTTTTAGCCGTTTTTGCACAATTCGATGCTTCTTTGAGCGAACGATCAAAAATAAGTGCATTCGCATCAAAAAAATATTCTCAACCTAAAAAGCTTTGTGTAATACTTGTAACGCTACATGGAGATTAACTCAATCTAGAGGGTATTAATAATGAATCGTACTAAACTGGTACTGGGCGCGGTAATCCTGGGTTCTACTCTGCTGGCAGGTTGCTCCAGCAATGCTAAAATCGATCAGCTGTCTTCTGACGTTCAGACTCTGAACGCTAAAGTTGACCAGCTGAGCAACGACGTGAACGCAATGCGTTCCGACGTTCAGGCTGCTAAAGATGACGCAGCACGCGCTAACCAGCGTCTGGACAACGCAGCTACTAAATACCGTAAGTAATAGTATCTGTGTAATAGAAATGGCGCACATTGTGCGCCATTTTTTTTGCCCTTCATTCCTCCTTCCCTGTTACTGCATCGTCCGCACGTCCCCTGCTTCTGGCAATCCATTCTGTGCCGACTTCACCTCTGGCCCGTTAGCCACAATCGGTGCCTGCCCGGCCGTAACGGTAACCGGATAACCTGCCCGACGATACAGCGCCCGATCCACCAGCCCCAGGTCTACGGCTTTACTGTCTTTAAACTGGGTAAAACCGGCAGGCAGTACATACGGCATGGTCTGTACGTTTTGTTCTTCCTCTGGCGACAATGGTCGGTGCACTTCAACATAACGCATGCCGTTAGGCTCGATGGCGTATTTTATCGGCTCATTAATCACTCTGACCGGCGTGCCGGTTCTGACCTGAGCAAACAGGGCTTTGATGTCCGGCGCGTTCATGCGAATACAGCCAGAACTGACGCGCAGGCCTACACTGTCGGGTGCGCTGGTACCGTGGATGAGGTATTCACCGTTTCCATGCGCCAGACGCAGCGCAAAGCGTCCTAACGGGTTATTGGGCCCGGCGGGCACTACAGGGGGTAGCGTAATGCCGCGCTCCAGAGAACGCTTACGGATGCCTGGTGTTGGGGTCCATGTAGGGTTAGGGATTTTCTGTCCCACCCGAGTTTCCATCACCGGGGTCTCCAGTCCCTGTAAACCAATGCCAATCGGGAATACCTGAACAATATTCTCTCCCGGCGGGAAATAATACAGACGCAATTCTGCCAGATTAACAATAATACCTTCGCGCGGCGCATCCGGTAACAGCAGTTGCGAAGGAATCGTAATCAGGGTGCCGGGGCTGGGTACCGGGGCGATCGTATTATTCGCTTCGAGGATCAGCATCGCGGCGGTATCAAAGCGGCGGGCTATTGCCTGCAAATTTTTATCGCCTTCCTGCACGGTGTAGGTTTGATTCTGCCCGACAAGACGACTGTTCGCCGCAGGCAAAGGATAATCGACCGCCCAGGCGGCCTGTATAGCGCTGTAAGCGCCAATTAGCATTAGAGTAATAATAGACGCGCGTTTCATACTCACTCACCCCCCTGGCGTTATTGCCGGATAACGGCTGCTGCGGTATCCGGCCGACGAGTCATTGCATAAATCTGCTCAGCGTTATCTTGCAAGGTTTGCCGGATAACGTGTTTTATCAGTTTAGCTAAGAGCTGCCGCTTGCGTACGAATAGCGCGAATCATCGCTTCCAGCCCCTGTGAACGCGATGGCGTGAGATGTTGCGTCAGCGCCATTTTCTCGAACCACGGACGCACATCAAAACGCACAATATCTTCGGCAGTCATTCGATCATATAAAATGAATACCACAGCAATCAGTCCTTTCACAATTGCCGCATCACTGTCGCCCTGTAATTCAATAATTCCGTCAGCATTCTGACGCATTGTTATCCATACCTGACTCTGACAGCCCTGAATACTATTTTTCTCACAGCGATCATCAGCATTTAATTCTGGTAAACGCTGACCTAATTCAATGATATACAGATACTTCTCTTCCCAGTTCGCGCAGCGCAGAAAATTACGCAACAACTTTTCTTTATCCGGTAGCGCAGCCATACCCCCTCCCTGTTATCCCAATAAGTGATGAATACGTTTAAGTCCCGTTACCAGTCGATCCACCTCTTCCTGAGTGTTGTACATGGCAATCGAGGCCCGGCACATCGCAGGGACGTTATAATATGCCATCAACGGCATGGCGCAGTGGTGCCCGGTGCGTACAGCAATACCGTAGTTATCAAGAAAACTACCCACGTCGTAGGCGTGGTGTTTACCGAGGTTAAACGCGATGACGCCCAGACGCGCCTGCGGACCGTACAACGTCAGATCCGGCACACTGGCCAGCTGTTCTAGCGCGTAGCACATCATGAACTGCTCGTACTCGCTGATGTTATCCAGACCCAGCGCACTCACATATTCAATGGCAGCGCCCAGGCCGATAATACCGCCGGTATTGGGCGTTCCCGCTTCAAAACGCCACGGCGCTTTCGTCCAGGTGGTTCCCTGGCTCAGGCTAACCGTTGCTATCATTGAGCCCCCGCCTTCCCAGGGCGGCATCTCCTGCAACAGCGACTCACGGGCATACAGCACGCCAATGCCGGTGGGTCCATACAGCTTATGGGCGGAGAAGACATAAAAGTCGCAATCCAGCGCCTGCACGTCTACTTTATGGTGCATCACCGCCTGCGCACCATCGACCAGCACTTTTGCCCCGTGCTGATGCGCCAGCGCAATCATCTCTGCTAACGGGTTTTCGGTGCCCAGCACGTTGGATACATGGGTAATCGCCAGCAGTTGGGTGCGTTCGTCGAACAGAGTTGGCAGAGTATCCAACTGCAAGGTGCCATCAGCATTCAGGGGGATGACACGCAGCTCAGCACCCACGCGGGCACACAGCATCTGCCATGGCACGATGTTGGCGTGGTGTTCCATCTCACTGATGATGATGTTATCCCCCGCCCGCACATTGCTGGTGCCCCAACTGTTGGCTACCAGATTAATGCCCTCGGTCGTGCCACGCACAAATACCAGTTCTTCAGCGGAGCGGGCATTAATAAACAGCGACGCCAGCTTACGCACATTCTCCATTTTTTCCGTCGCCTGGGCGCTTAAGGTATGAATACCACGGTGAACCGCCGCATAGCCATGGCGGTAAAACTCAGCTTCGGCATCAATCACCTGATTCGGCTTTTGCGCGCTGGCAGCGCTGTCCAGATACGCCAGCGGCAGGCCGTTCACTTCACGGGTCAGGACCGGAAAGTCAGCCCGCACTTTTTCAATCGGAAATGTCATGCTACGCCTCCCGGCAGGCGTTGGGCTATACGCGCCAGAACCTGTTGTTTAAGCGTTTCATCGCTCAGGGCTTCCGTCAGCTCAGCGGCAAACGCATAGAGAATCATCTGTTGAGCATCCTGCTGGCCGATCCCACGCGAGCGCAGATAGAACATCTGCTCATCGTCGATCCGCCCTACCGTCGCGCCGTGGCTGCATTTCACGTCATCGGCATAGATTTCCAGTTGCGGTTTGGTGTCCACTTCCGACAGCTTACCGAGCAGCAAATTATTGTTCGTCATCTGTCCGTCGGTTTTAATCGCGTGCTGCGCCACGTTGATCAGACCATTGAACACCGCCCGACCTTTATCGCTGACGATGGTTTTATGCAGTTGGCGGCTGTTGCAATAGCCTTTGTTATGCTCAAGCCAGGTGCGGGTATCGCAGACTTCGTTTTTCACCGGCATCGCCAGACTGTTAATCCGCAGCGTGGTGTTTTCGCCGTTCAGTTGGGTGCTGGTGTTATGGCGCAACACCGCGTCGCCGAGCAAAAAGCTGTGGCTCACCGCCGTAGCATCTGCGCCCAACTGAATGTCGTTATGGGCGAAGTGATGGCTGACCGGGTTCTCAAACGCCAGCTTGATATGCTGCAAGTGGGCATTGGCCGCCACGTTCATCGTAACGCGCGCGCCGGTAAAGTGCTTCAGCGCATTGAGGCTGACAAAATGTTCGATGAGGGTGGCTTCTGCGCCCTCCGCCAGTTCAAGGTGGTGGCGATAATGCGCGGTATTGACGTCATCGCCCGCCACTCCCTGGGTGATGTGCATCAACAGTAGCGGTTTCGCCGGGCGCTGATTACGCTTCACCTTGATATGCGTCACACTGCGCGACAGGCTTTCCGTCAGATGCAGAAAAACCTCTGGCTGAATCGGTGCCGGTAGCGACAGGTGCGCATCGTCAACAGTAATGTCAAAGCCGCTACCGTCCGTGCTGTCGCTAAGCGCTTCGCAGAATTGCCCGTCGACAAACACCAGACGCACAGCATCAATGCCAGTGGCTAACGCCTCGCACTGCGCCGGGGTTATCGCGGCAAGATGACTAACAAACTGGCTACTGGTTAATCCTTCCAGCGGCGTGTATTTCCAGTCTTCATGCTTACGCGTAGGCAGCCCAAGACGCAGCATCTGCTGTAAGTGCTGCTGCGCGTGCTGCGAGCGGGTTTCGCCCTGTGACTCAAACAAGTGATGCCACTGCTGCAGCACATTACTGCTGTTCACTAAGCCAGCCATATCCTTGCTCCTCCAGCTGTTTAACCAGCGTGAAATCGCCGGACTTAACAATGCGTCCCTGATACAAAACATGGACGTAATCGGGTTTGATATAGTCGAGGATGCGCTGATAGTGGGTGACAATAATGAATGAACGCTTGCCGTCGCGCAGCGAATTGACGCCATCAGCGACAATTTTTAGCGCATCAATATCCAACCCCGAATCAGACTCGTCGAGAATGCACAGCTGAGGCTCCAGCACCGCCATCTGCAAAATATCATTGCGTTTTTTCTCACCGCCGGAGAAACCGACGTTTACCGAGCGGGTGAGCAAATCCTCCGGCATTTTCAACAGCGCGATTTTCTCCTCCATCAAATCCTGGAAGTCGAATCGATCCAGCGCGTCTTCGCCACGGTAACCGCGCACTGCATTAAGCGCGGTTTGCAGGAAAAACTGATTGCTGACGCCGGGAATTTCCACCGGGTATTGAAACGCCATAAAGATGCCTTCACCAGCCCGGTCTTCCGGCGACAGTTCCAGTAAATCTTTACCGTTAAATTCCACCGTTCCCCCGGTGACGGCATAATCATCACGCCCGGCCAATGTTGCCGACAGCGTGCTTTTTCCTGAACCGTTCGGCCCCATAATGGCGTGAACTTCACCCGGGCGGACCTCCAGGCTCAGCCCGCGCAGGATCGCCTTCTCTTCGACGCTGACCTGTAAATCTTTAATGCTTAACATGTGCTTTCCTTAAATTTTAACCGACGCTGTGTTCAAGGCTGATGGCGAGAAGTTTTTGCGCTTCAACAGCGAACTCCAGCGGCAGTTCAGAGAACACGTCTTTACAGAACCCGTTGACGATCATCGAGATGGCGTCTTCTTCGCTGATACCGCGCTGCAGACAGTAGAACAGCTGGTCTTCACCAATACGTGAGGTGGTGGCTTCGTGTTCAAGCTGGGCGCTGTTGTTGCGACACTCTACGTACGGGAAGGTGTGCGCCCCGCAGTCCGCACCAATCAGCATCGAGTCACACTGGGTATAGTTACGGGCGTTGGTGGCCGTCGGCATGATTTTTACCAGGCCGCGATAGCTGTTCTGGCTGTGCCCGGCGGAGATCCCTTTCGAGATAATGGTCGATTTGGTGTTCTTGCCGATGTGGATCATCTTGGTGCCGGTATCGGCCTGCTGATGACCGCTGGTCAACGCAACGGAGTAGAATTCGCCGATGGAGTTATCGCCGCGCAAAATACAGCTGGGGTATTTCCAGGTGATGGCCGAGCCAGTTTCCGACTGGGTCCACGACATTTTGCTGTTTTCGCCTTCACACAGTGCACGTTTGGTCACGAAGTTCAGAATGCCGCCGGTGTTGCCATCGCCAGGGTACCAGTTTTGCACCGTCGAGTATTTCACTTCAGCATCTTTGTGGATGATCACTTCCACCACCGCCGCGTGCAGCTGATAGCTGTCGCGCACCGGAGCAGAACATCCTTCAATGTAGCTGACGTAGCTGCCTTCATCCGCCACCAGGATAGTGCGTTCAAATTGCCCGGTTTTTTCCGCATTAATACGAAAATAGGTGGAAAGCTCCATTGGGCAGCGTACGCCTTTCGGCACATAGATAAACGTACCGTCTGAGGCAACCGCCGCATTCAGCGCGGCAAAGAAATTGTCGTTGCCCGGCACCACCGTGCCGAGATATTTTTTCACCAGTTCCGGGTGATCATGAATGGCCTCACCGAACGAGCAGAAAATAATGCCTTGCTCCGCCAGCTTTTCACGATAGGTGGTCGCCACCGATACCGAGTCAAAAATGGCATCGACCGCCACTTCTCGCCCTTCACGTACCGGCACGCCAAGTTGTTCGAAAGCGTCCTCAACCTCTTTACTTAAAAACGCATTCGCGCCCGTTTGCTGTACCGCTCCCGGCTCGGAGGCGCAGGTCTCATCGCAGTTACCGCAGGAAGGTGCGGAGTAATAGCTGTAATCCTGATAATTCAGCTTATCGTAATGCGCTTTTAACCAGTGCGGCTCCTCCATCGTCAGCCACGCCTTAAACGCATCCAGGCGAAATGCCAGCATCCAGTCCGGTTCGTTGCGTTTCGCGGAAATCGCCCGCACGACTTCTTCATTGATGCCCTTCGCCAGTTCATCAGTTTTTAGTTGGGTGAAGAATCCCTCTTTATAATTGAGGTGTCCGCCAGCCCAGGTGTTGACATCGTCAGTTGCTTCAGTGTTACGCGACATAGTACCGCCTATACCCCAAAACTTTCGCCACAGCCGCATTCGTTCTGGGCTTTCGGGTTATGAAATTTAAATAACTGATTTAATCCTTCACGAACAAAATCGACTTCGGTTCCGTCAATAAACGGCATCGCCTGTAACGGCACATACAGCCTGGCGCCATCGGTTTCGAACACCAGATCGTCTTTTTCCGGTTGGCTGACGGTATCCAGCACATAGCCAAACCCCGCACATCCTGTTTGCTTCACGCCTAACCGCACGCCCAGCATATCGGGCTGTTTCGCCACCAGCTCACGAATATGCGCCGCTGCGGCTGACGTTAACGTCAACCCACGCCATGCAAAATCGTTCGGATTAAATGTTCCTGAATGCAATTCCATAGGGTTACCTCGAGTCATTAACCTGCACGCTACAACACCATGTTAGTGATAATGATTATCACTTCAACCCCTGATCAGCAGGGGCATTCGGGTTAACCGCCTTTTTTGGTTACTTTTATTAAGCATAGACCCTGCGGCGAGGGTTTACAGAGAGCGATTATTTTGTTCAATGCTTTGATAAATAATGGGTTACAAACCGTTAATCGTTCAGCAAGGTAAAACGCAAAAAGATGTATAGAAAATGTCTATTTAAGAGATAGGGGAAAGACGGAGAAATAGAGGTAACCGCGTGCAAAACAGCGCAGACAGACAATAAAAAAACCCTTAAGGCTGCTCTATTAGCAGGCTTAAGGGTTCCGACCCCATCCGGCGCTTATCTCCGGCACTCACGATGGCTTAGCTCTTGAAGGGGCGATAAGAATAGTCTCACGACCTGACGCCGTGTTTTTAACACAAACTGCGGTTTGTCTGATTTACAGGCAGACGCAGCTCACATATTCAGACCAGAATCTCATGCAGGGCATCCAATAGCAGACGCAGCCCTGCCGGTTGATGCTCACGAGACAGGTATAAGCCGTAAATTGGCAGACGTCGCGGCTTGAGTTGGGGCAAAAGCCGGATCAACTGGCCGCGTGCCAGCCCTTCACGCGCCTCTTGTTCCGGCACCAGCGCAATACCCATACCAGCCAGCGCCGACTCACATAATAGCGCAGAGATCCCCGCGCTGAGATTTCCCTTTATCGCCACCGATACAGCGTTGCCCTGCTCATCATCAAAGTGCCATGATTTTCCGGCAAACCCGCTGTAGTAAAGGCAATTATGCTGGGCGAGACAGTCCAGGGTTTGCGGAATGCCATGCTGGCGCAGGTAGTCCGCAGAGGCGCATAACACCGACTCACAGTCACCCAGACGACGGGCGATAGTACCCGGTTCAGGATTATCCGTAATGCGGATCGCCGCATCAATACGTTCACCGACCAGGCTCACCGGTTGATTGTTAATCTCAACCTCAATGCGCAGTTCAGGGAAACGCGCCAGAAAAACGGGCAGTACCGGCGCCAAAATATGCATCGCAGTAAAATGCGCGCAAGCCACACGTAGCGTGCCGGAAGGAATCTCTGCTGCGCTGGCGGCGCTGATATCCAGCGACAGCTGCGCCAGCGAGCGCGTCTTCACTAACGCCTCTTCCCCTGCGGGCGTAATGGTCAGCCGACGCGATGAACGGTGGATTAACCTTGCACCCGCCCATTTTTCCATCTCGTCGAGGTAGCGACTGACCATCGGACGGGAAAGCCCCAGCGCGCGCGCTGCGGCGCTCAGGCTGCCCAAATCGCAGATGTGGTTAAACACCGTTGCCGCCATGACTCTGTCCATTGCATCCCATCCGATCGTTTTATGAAACTCAGCATGTCCTGATAGAGGAATTCTAACAGATCCAAATATCCGTAAAATAAAGAACAAGAAAAAGACATTTCATCTGCAAAAGGTTATCCCCCATGAAAGTGAACGCCCTGGCCCTGCTGTTACCTCTGTTTGCCTCGCCGGTATTCGCCGCGCCACTCCAGCTTGACGTCTACAATCCCCAGGAAAAAGCTATTTTCCCGGTATCCTCAACGCTGGTGTCCGGCCCGAAAGAGGCCATTTTATTTGATGCGCAATTCAGCACCAAAGACGGTGAAAAGCTGGTGCAGATGATTCGCGACAGCGGCAAAAAACTGCAGGCCATCGTGATCACCTCTGGCGATCCGGATTTTTATTTTGGTCTGCAGCCGATTGTTAACGCCTTTCCCGAGGTAAAGATTTTGGCAACACCGCACGTCGTGGAGCACATTCGTGCTACCAAAGATGCCAAACTGCAGTTTTGGGGCCCGCAGATGAAAGACGGCGCACCAACGACGCTCATCGTGCCACAGGTCACGACGCAGACACGCTTTACCATTGATGGTGAAACGCTGGAACTGCGCCGCTCAAATGATTACGCGGCCTATGTCTGGATCCCGGCTAACCGGGCGATCCTCGGCGGCACCGGCGTGGCTTCCGGTATTCATGTCTGGACTGCGGACACACAGTCTCCTGAACAGCGTCGCGCATGGCGCAACGTGCTGAGCGAAATGCAAACCTTACGCCCAACCGAGGTGATCCCCGGTCACTACATCGGCGAACGCCCGGCAGGCGATCAAGCGATCCGCTTCACCGGTGATTACTTGCACGCTTTTGAGCAGGCGCTGGGCGCAAAAAAAGGGTCTGCATATGTGATTAAAACGATGAAGGCGGCATGGCCAGGACTTGCGGACGACAGCTCGCTGGAGCTGAGTGCGAAGGTCAATACCGGGGAGATGAAATGGTAAACCCGATTTAAGGCAAAAAATAACCCCGAACAGGTGTCGGGGTTTTCATCACGATAAGCATACTGGAATCAATGAACGCCGTGCCGCCAGGCAAAATAGATTTCTTCTTTGAGTTCAGTCGAAGAAAGCGCCAGTAAATCAGCAAACTCCAGCTCTAATTGTTTCAGTCTTTTCAGGTACTGAGCCGGTGAAAGATCGCTGTTATCACGACGTATAAATTCTATTGCCAGTTGGGCCGGGTCTAATTGGGTAGACATATCATCCTCGCTTGTGTTCAAAACCTGCACAGTATAGCACCTTTCCCTGCGCAGATAATGACCAAACGCAACATGCGTCACAAAATAGCGGTCGTCAGACGCGAGGTACAGCACAACCGTCCCTGTTCATCGAAGATTTCGATTTGCCAGACCTGATGGCGAGAACCGGTATGCAGCGCGCTGCACACCCCTCTCACTCGCCCTTCCCGCGCGGAACGGATATGGTTGGCATTGACCTCAAGACCCACCACTTTTTGATCACCTTGAGTGCATAAATAGCCGGCCACCGAGCCAATGCTTTCGGCCAGCACCACCGACGCGCCACCGTGTAACAGGCCAAAAGGCTGTTTGGTCCGGTGATCCACCGGCATTGTGGCTTCCAGCGTATCGTCACCAATGTGCTCAAAACGAATATCAAGCAGACCAACCATATTTCCCTCACCCATGGCATTGAGCGCCTCGAGTGAAACTTCACGTTTCCAGATCATCCAATAATCTCCAGCAGTGCCTGTAATGGGTGGCGAACGCCCGTGCCTTCCACGCGTTTCACCTGGCTGCGACAAGAATATCCCGCAGCCAGACAGCGATTGCGCGGTAGTCTCTGCATCGCCTGATGCCATGATAGCTCATAGATGCCCAGCGAGTTCTGGTGATTCTTCACTTCATGACCGTACGTGCCCGCCATGCCGCAGCACCCGACACTGACGTTTTCCAGCTGCGCGCCAAATTTGGCAAAAATGGCCGCCCACTGCGCTGGCGCACCCGGCAGGGCCGTTACTTCGGTGCAGTGTCCAAAGAAATACCACGGCTCACCCGCAACAGCAGCAGGCTGCTGAGAGGCCAGGACGGTTGACAGCCACTCGTTCACCAACAGTACATGGAAGTCTCCACGCTGCTCGCCAAGCGCCAGCTTGTATTCATCGCGATAGCACAATACCAGCGCCGGATCGACGCCGACCATTGGGATGTTCAACGTCGCCACCCGATTGAGAAATTCAGAGGTCTTTTTCGCCGTTTTGGCAAAACGGTTTAAGAAACCCTTAATGTGCTGCGCCTTGCCATTAGGCGAGAACGGTAGCAGGACCGGCTGTAAACCGAGTTTTTCCACCAGGCGGATAAAATCAGCTACCACCTGCGCATCGTAATAGCTGGTGAACGGATCCTGGACCACCAGCACCGTGCGGGCTTTCTGTTCCTGACTCAATAGCTCGAGCTGTTCCAGCGTCATATTGGCGGAGCGGTGCCCGACCAGCTGACGTTGTAACGACGGCGCGGACAGTAGCGGCAAATCCACCATGCCAATATGCTTTTTGGCCAGCGTACGCACCAGCGGCTGGTTAATGAAGAAGTTGAATGTTTTTGGCGCACGCGCCATTAGCGGCGCATAGCTTTCGACGGTTGCCACCATATGATCGCGCAGCGGGCGCAAATAGCGCGTGTGGTACAGTTGCAGGAAGCGAGAGCGAAATTCCGGGACGTCAATTTTGATCGGGCACTGCGTGGAACACGCTTTACATGCCAGACAGCCGGACATCGCCTCTTTGACTTCGTGCGAGAAATCGTACTCCCCCTTGCGCGCATGCCAGCTGTTACGCGTGCGGGCAATTAACGTGCGCAAGCTGGCACCTTTTTCCGGTAACTCTTTTTCCAGATGAACCGGATCGATGCCGCGGTCAGCCAGCAGGCGTAACCATTCCCGTACCAACGTTGCGCGTCCTTTGGGGGAGTGAATTCGGTTCATGCTGATTTTCATCGACGGGCACATGGGGCTGTTGGCATCGAAGTTAAAACATAACCCGTTGCCGTTACACTCCAGCGCCCCACGCCACTCCTGCCTTACGGCCAGTGGGATCTGGCGATCGTAGGTACCGCGTTTAACCGCATCGACCTTCATCATCGGCGCATCGACGCCTTCCGGTGGGCATATTTTACCAGGGTTCAGTCGGTTTTGCGGATCAAACGCCGACTTAACCTTGCGCAGTTCACCGTACAATTCATCGCCAAAGAAAGCCGGACTGTACTCCGCGCGGAATCCTTTGCCGTGTTCGCCCCACAGCAGGCCGCCGTATTTTGCCGTCAATGCCACCACGTCATCAGAAATGCGTTTCATCAGCACTTCCTGCTGCGGATCGCACATGTCCAGCGCAGGCCTGACGTGTAACACCCCGGCATCCACGTGACCAAACATGCCATAGCTCAGGCCGTGGCCGTCAAGCAGCGCGCGGAACTCCGCGATATAATCCGCCAGATGCTCAGGCGGTACGCAGGTATCCTCCGCGAACGGAATCGGCTTGGCGGCCCCTTTTGTATTACCCAGCAGACCGACGGCTTTTTTGCGCATCGCGTAGATACGCTCCACGCCCGCCAGCTCAGTACACAGCTGCCAGCCAATAACGCCAGCTTCCTGACGGGCAATTAAACCGTCCAGGCGTTCACACAACGCGCTGACCTGCTCATCAATCAATGCTTCGTCGTCACCGGCAAACTCGACGATATTCAGTCCCAACATCTCTTTATTCGGTACATCGGTAATCAGTTCGCTAACCGAATGCCAGACAATGTCTTCGCGTGCCAGATTCAGCACCCTGGAGTCCACGGTTTCTACCGACAGCGCGCGCGCGTCAACCATTACCGGGGCATTGCGCAAAGCGGAATCAAATGAGTCATATTTGACGTTGACCAGCCGCCGCACTTTCGGCAATGGCGTGATATCGAGGCGAGCCTCGGTAATAAATGCCAGCGTGCCCTCGGAACCGGTGAGGATGCGGGTTAAATCAAACTCGGTCATCTCATCGTTAAAGACGTGCCGCAGATCGTAGCCGGTTAAAAACCGATTCAGCTTCGGAAACTTATCCACGATCAGCTGACGATTTTCGCGACAGCGCTGGTAAACGGTCTTATAGATGCGCCCGATGGTGGTATTGGTGTTACCGAGCATTTCAGCCAGTTCCACCGGCATCGGCTGTGTATCAAGGATATCGCCGCCCATCAGTACCGCACGTACGCCCAGTACGTGGTCGGAGGTTTTACCGTATACCAGCGAGCCCTGTCCGGACGCATCGGTGTTGATCATCCCGCCAAGCGTTGCCCGGTTACTGGTCGACAATTCTGGTGCGAAGAAATAGCCGTACGGCTTTAGATACTGGTTAAGCTGGTCTTTTATCACCCCGGCTTCGACCCGTACCCAACCTTCCTGCGGATTGATTTCAATAATGCGGCTCATATAACGGGACATATCCACGATAATGCCCTGATTCAGCGCCTGACCATTGGTACCCGTGCCGCCGCCGCGCGGGGTAAAAATCAACGAGGAAAAGAGAGGTTCTGCCGCCAGACGGGCGATCAGCGCCACATCCGCCGTTGAACGGGGAAAAACCACGGCATCAGGAAGAAGCTGATAAATGCTGTTATCTGTCGACATTGTCAGGCGATCGGCATAGCTCGTTGCCGTGTCGCCCGTAAACCCTTGCTGCTCCAGCGCCTGCAAAAAATTAAGCACCAGTTGAACGACACCAGGTGCCTGAGAAATTTGTGGAATCATTATAGTGACCCTTTCCTGCGGTCTGTGTTGTGAATTTAATCGTTTGCGTGTTGCTTTGTTTGTTGTATCACATTTTTTTCTAATACGCCCGGCAGATTTAAAGGCAGAATCTGCCTGTTAAAAACCGCTGAAATTGCTCATCATTATAGGGTGGGGTTTTAGCGTTCACGTCGCGTCAACGTCCTGACGTACAGAAAAGGTGAAAAAGTATTTATGGTAAATTTCCGTCAGCCCAGGGATATCGCACAAGTGCTGCTCTCGGTGCTGTTTTTAGCCATCCTGATTGTGGCCTGTTTGTGGATAGTGCAGCCCTTTATCCTTGGTTTTGCGTGGGCTGGAACCGTGGTCATTGCGACCTGGCCTATCTTGCTACGCATACAGAAATTGTTATGGGGACGCCGTTCTCTGGCCGTGCTGGTAATGACCCTGCTGCTGGTCCTTTTGTTTATCATTCCCATCGCGCTATTGGTCAACAGTATTGTTGATGGCAGCGGACCGTTGATCCATGCCGTAACCGCAGGCGATATGACCTTGCCGGACCTGGAGTGGCTGAACAGTATTCCGTTAGTGGGTGCCAAAATTTATGGCGCATGGCACAGCCTGCTGGATATGGGCGGCGCGGCAATTATGGCCAAAGTGCGTCCTTATATCGGTTCCACAACGACCTGGTTTGTTGGTCAGGCCGCGCACATTGGTCGCTTTATGATGCACTGTGGCCTGATGCTGCTGTTCAGCGCCCTGCTCTACTGGCGCGGCGAGCAGGTGGCATTAGGGATTCGGCACTTCGCCTGTCGCCTGGCTTCTAAGCGTGGTGATGCTGCTATTTTGCTGGCGGCACAAGCGATCCGCGCGGTGGCATTGGGTGTGGTCGTCACCGCACTGGTGCAGGCCGTTCTCGGGGGTATTGGTTTGGCGGTAACGGGTGTGCCGTACGCCACGCTGCTGGCGGTGTTGATGATCCTGTCCTGCCTGGTGCAGTTGGGTCCTCTACCGGTGCTGATCCCGGCCATTATCTGGCTGTACTGGACGGGGGACTCCACCTGGGGCACGGTGCTGCTGGTCTGGAGTGCCGTGGTCGGCACGCTGGATAACGTAATCCGCCCGATGCTGATTCGTATGGGCGCCGATTTACCGCTGATCCTCATCCTGTCGGGTGTCATCGGCGGGTTAATTGCCTTCGGCATGATTGGCTTGTTTATCGGCCCAGTGGTCCTGGCGGTATCCTGGCGTCTGTTCTCTGCTTGGGTGAACGAAGCCCCGGCTCCAGGTAACGATCCGGACGAAATCCTCGAAGAAATCGCTGAAATCGAAAACAACAAATAACCCTGACATCAGGCGGCATCACCGCCTGATTGTTTAGCACAGCTTATTGATGCTTTAGCACTCATTGCCCCAATCCCACGCCTCATGCCTTAAAACCCTCATTTGTGTCGCAATTTCTTTACAGTTTTTAAACTATTGAGATGAATCTGATCGACGTGAAAAATCGACATGCCTACTATTGTCTCAAGGCTTTAGATCAACACATTGATTTATAAGCATGGAAATCCCCTGAGTGAAACAACGAATTGCTGTGTGTAGTCTTTGCCCATCTCCCACGATGGGCTTTTTTTTAACATTTACTCGCAGCTCACCACGCAACGGCTCATCATCTGCCATTTCTTCGGCATAATCTGTAGCGTACCAACCACATTGACCGTCGTGCTCGCCCAGATGTTCGCAGATGAATTCCCGACCATCAGGTCGAACTCGCCAGGTTCAACCACCCGTTTGCCATCCCGGCGGGTGAAGTTAAGCATATCCACCGGCACATAAAAGGTCAGCGTCGCGCGTGCACCGGGCTCCAGCGTGAGGCGCTGAAACGCTTTCAGCTCTTTAACGGGGCGTACCATCGAAGCCACTTTATCGTGGACATACACCTGCACCACTTCACTTCCCCTGCGCTCGCCACGGTTACTTAACGTTACCTGCAAAGCAATCTCGCCTTCCACCGGGACATCCTTCGCCAGCGCTGCTACCTCCTCACAGGCAAAATCGGTCCAGCCTTTGCCGTAGCCGAAGGGATAGCGGGATCCAAAGTGGAATGCAAACGGCGTTCCGCCGCTTTTCAGTTTGTGATTGTAGTAATAGGGCATAGCACCTGCGCTTTTCGGCACGCTAACCACCAGCCTGCCCAGCGGCTCAGCCCGTCCGGTCAGCACATCGGCAATAGCCCAGCCACCTTCCTGACCCGGCGCCCAGGCCACTAACAGTCCGGCGACATGGTCCTCCAGCCCCTGCAGGTTGTATGGCCTACCGCCTGTCATCACCACAACAACCGGTTTACCCGTCGCCACCAGAGCCTCCAGTAGTTGTTGCTGTACACCCGGCAGAGTGAGGCTGTCTGTATCCGAGCCTTCTCCCACCGTGCCGCTCTGGAAAAGTCCGGCCAGATCGCCGACACAGACCACCGCCACATCGTTGCGACGGGCGACGGCAACCGCTTCAGGAATCAAACGTTGGTCAGTGGAAACCGGGGAGGACTGCATCGGTTTGCCACTGCTGTCACCGGGAAACACCGGTGCGCCCGCCAACCGTTTCTCTATGATATGACAGCCCTTCGCATAGTCGATATGGTCATCGCCCAGATAGTGGCGCAGCGCGGCCAGCGGGGTCGTCACCTACACGGCGCTGTCAGCCATATCGCTGATGATCAGATGCACCGGGAAGCTGTAACCACTGAGCAGCGCCAGCGGGTCGTCCGCCGTGGGGCCGATCACCGCAACGCGCGGTCTGCCCTGCAGCGGCAAAATACCGTTATTTTCCAGTAGCGTTATCGAGCTAGTGGCAACATCACGCGCTGCCTTGCGTGCCTCATCGGACTGTAGGTCAATCGCGGACACATCGGTATACGGCTGTTCGAACAGGCCAAGACGGAATTTCTCCGTCAGGATGCGGGAGACAATCTCATCGACTTTGGTCATGGTCATCAGTCGACGCTCAACCGCCGTAGCTAAATGGCGGGCGCAGTCGTCTTTCGGCAACTCAACGTCCAACCCGGCATTAAAGGCCAGCGCTGCAGATTGCGCAGCATCATGCGACACGCCATGATGCTGATGCAGCAAACTCACACCACCGTAATCCGCCACAATAATCCCATCAAATCCCCATTGCTCGCGCAAAACGGTGGTTAACAGATAATTGTCACTGTGCCCCGGCTGGTTATCAATATCATGATAGGCAGGCATTACCGATCCGGCATTGGCCAATTTAACCGCCATCTCGAACGGCAGCAGGAAGGTATCGTTAAGCTCACAGAATCCCAGATGCACGGGCGCATGGTTGCGCGCACCTTCGCTGAACGAATGCCCGACATAATGCTTCAGCGTCGCCAGCACATCGCGTTTTTCGCCCTGTAAGCCCTGCACATAGGCACAGGCCATTACCCCCACTAGCCATGGATCTTCACCAAAGGTTTCTTCCGTCCTACCCCAGCGGACATCGCGTGAGACATCCAGCACCGGTGCCAGCCCCTGGCGGCATCCGGTTGAACGCGCCTCCAGGCCAATCTGCCTGGCGGCACGCTTGACCAGTTCAGGATCCCAGGTTGAACCGTAGTTCAGCGACGAGGGAAACAGGGTGGCATCTTTACATAACAACCCCACCAGGCACTCCTCATGAAACAGCGCGGGAATGCCCAGTCGCGTCTCTTCCACTAACATCTTTTGTAAACGATTCGCCGCCCGCACGCCCGTTTTTGCCTCAACGATATGGGTACCCAGCGGGCGCGTAATCTGTCCAACACCCATTTTCAGTCGCTCGGTGAGTGCTGCCTGACCGCTCACACCGGCAAACTCGTCACTCATGTCGCTGCGTTCCCGGTGGTCGCCCTTTTCAGATAGCACCAACCAGTAAGCATGCATTTGCGCGAACTTCTCTTCAGGTGTCATGCGCGCCAGCAAATCAGCCACGCGTTCGTGCACCGGCCGTTTTGCATCCTTGTAAATACTCATCATTGTAACTCCCCTCTCTCCATCAACCATTGCTCTGACAAGTATCAAGAGGCGCGACAACGTGAACAATTGCGGAAATAGCCAGTGGAATTACGTTATTTAGTTAATGTGATCGGCCGCAAGGGGTGATTTACTCGCGACCTGAAAGGCCAATGCCCGTCGTATTTACAGATCAATAACAAATAATATTGCACAAGATAGTGTGACTCTCTTCAAGTTGAAATATCCACAGTAATGTTATTACTACTCCACCGTTTTTATTAAGTGATGACATGATGAACGCATTCGAATTGCAGGCATTCCGCCACCTTTTTGCGCTATCGATTGAAGAAAGTGCGAGTTATATTGCGGGTGATGGCAATGTTACCACCTGGCAACAATGGGAAAATGGTGATCGTGATATACCAGAGAGCATTGTACAGCGCTGTGCAGAAATGAAAGCAAAGCGCAAATTGCGAATTAATGCCATCATCGAAAAAATCAACAATCGTATTGGTAATAATACGATGCGTTTTTTCCCCGACCTGATGTCTTTTCAGGCGGTCTATCACGACGATAATTTCCTCGACTGGAAAATTTATCAATCGACGGCAGTTGAACTTTTTGCCCATGACCTCGAGCGTTTGTGCTAGGAAACCGCGACGCCACACCCTTTAGCCTCTTCGCTGAGTAACACATTATGAAAAATACCTATTTCTCCACTGCGATAGGGCTGTACCTTAATTATCTGGTACATGGTATGGGGGTCATTTTGATGAGCCTCAATATGTCCTCACTGGAACAACAGTGGCAAACCAATGCGGCAGGCGTGTCGATTGTCATTTCTTCTCTCGGCATTGGTCGATTAAGCGTCTTATTACTGGCGGGTTTACTCTCCGATCGCTATGGGCGCAGGCCGTTTATCCTGCTCGGCATGACCTGCTATCTCTGTTTCTTCGTGGGTATTATCAATACGCACAATATTTACATTGCCTACGCGTTTGGTTTTTTAGCCGGGATGGCGAACAGTTTTCTCGATGCGGGAACATACCCCAGCCTGATGGAGGCATTTCCCCGCACACCCAGCACCGCGAATATTCTGATTAAAGCCTTTGTCTCCAGCGGCCAGTTCCTGTTGCCGATGTTCATCAGTCTGTTGGTGTGGGGTGAATGTTGGTTTGGCTGGTCCTTCCTGCTGGCGGCAGGCATCATGATTTCCAACGGCATATTTTTATTTCGCTGCCGATTTCCTGCGCATCCGGGACGCCAACCCACCGTCAAGGAAGCACCCGAAACAACGATGGCTACGCATCGTTGTTCCCTGATCGATCTTGGCAGCTACACCCTGTACGGCTACATCTCAATGGCCACCTTTTACCTGGTGAGCCAGTGGCTGGCTCAGTACGGTCAGTTTGTCGCTGGCATGTCCTATACGTTATCCATCAAGCTGTTGAGCGTTTACACGTGCGGTTCGCTACTGTGCGTGCTGATCACCGCCCCGCTGGCGAGGAAGGCCGAACGCGCACCGACGCTGTTAATGCTTTACACCTTCATCTCGTTTATTGCTCTGCTGGCGGTCTGCCTGCACCCTACACCAACGGTGGTGATCGCGTTTGCTTTTGTCATCGGTTTTTCATCTGCTGGCGGCGTGGTGCAAATCGGGCTAACGCTGATGGCGGCGCGCTTCCCGCATGCCAAGGGGAAAGCCACCGGGATCTATTACAGTGCGGGCAGTATTGCCACTTTCACCATTCCCTTGATTACGGCAAAACTCTCACAATCCAGCATTGCCCATATCATGTGGTTTGATACCGGCATGGCTGCCATCGGCTTCTTGCTGGCACTGTTCATTGGTTATCGCAGCCGCATGGCGACAAAGTATCCATTAAAAATGGCGCCACTCGCCGAATAGCACGGATGCAATATTGTTCCCCCCGTCTGCAAAATAATTTGCGGACTATTTAAAACAACAGCAAAACGGCAACAGGAAGAATTAATTTCACACTTTGCTATGCAATATACCTGGTCACTTAAGCGTCATGCTATGTAGGTACAGCATCCGTCACTCGGTATAGTAATGACATCATCATCGCAATCAATATTATCACGATGAAAATGAACCCTATTAAAATCTGCAAGGAGTTATGCGAAATGTCTCAGAGCAAGGCTTTTAATACGCCATTTCTTCTGGCAATAACCTGTATTTATCTCAGTTATTTCCTGCATGGCATTAGTGTCATTACGCTGGCACAAAACATGACTTCCCTGGCAGAGGAATTTTCTACCGACAATGCGGGGATTGCCTATTTAATTTCCGGTATCGGATTGGGCCGTCTGGTCAGTATTTTATTCTTTGGCGTACTCTCCGATAAATTTGGTCGTCGGGCTATTATCCTGTTAGGCGTCATTCTTTATATGCTGTTCTTCTTCGGTATTCCCGCCAGCCCAAATCTGATGATTGCTTTTATTCTGGCGGTTTGTGTGGGCGTCGCCAACTCCGCGCTGGATACCGGTGGCTATCCGGCGTTAATGGAGTGCTTCCCCAAAGCGTCCGGTTCGGCGGTTATTCTGGTGAAGGCGATGGTGTCTTTTGGGCAGATGATCTACCCGCTCGTTGTCAGCACCATGTTATTGAATCATATCTGGTACGGCTATGCCGTCATTGTCCCGGGCATCCTGTTCGTGGTGATTACCTTAATGCTGCTCAAGAGTCGCTTCCCCAGCCAAGTGGTGGACGCAGGCGTGGCGAAAGATCTGCCGCAGATGAACAGTAAGCCGCTGGTGTGGCTGGAAGGTGTGGCATCAGTGATGTTCGGCGTGGCCGCATTTTCAACCTTTTACGTCATCGTGGTGTGGATGCCGAAATACGCCATGGCCTTTGCCGGGATGGCCGAAGCCGACGCGCTGAAAACCATCTCTTACTACAGCATGGGTTCCCTGGTCTGCGTGTTTATTTTTGCTGCACTGTTGAAGAAATTAGTCCGTCCGATCTGGGCCAACGTCTTTAACGCCGGGCTGGCAACGATTACAGCAGCGGTTATCTATTTGTACCCCTCGCCGCTGGTTTGTAACGCAGGCTCATTTCTCATCGGGTTCTCTGCCGCTGGCGGTATTTTACAACTGGGCGTCTCGGTGATGTCGGAGTTCTTCCCGAAGAGCAAAGCCAAAGTCACCAGCGTTTATATGATGATGGGCGGCGTTGCCAACTTCATTATCCCGCTGATCACCGGATACCTGTCTAACATCGGCCTGCAATACATTATTTTGCTCGATCTGGTCTTTGCCCTGCTGGCATTTATCACGGCCATTATCGTCTTTATCCGTTACTACCGCGTATTTGATATACCCAAAAACGATGTGCGGTTGGGCGAACGTTATTTTCAATAAAGAGTTCACAAGGAGTTAAAAATGGATGTTACTGCAAAATATGAACTGATTGGCCTGATGGCCTACCCCATCAGACACAGCCTGTCGCCAGAAATGCAAAATAAGGCGCTGGAAAAAGCCGGACTGCCGTTTACCTATATGGCATTTGAAGTCGATAACACAACCTTTGCAGGTGCCATTGAAGGGTTGAAAGCGTTAAAGATGCGCGGTACCGGCGTCTCGATGCCCAATAAACAGCTGGCGTGCGAATATGTCGATGAATTAACCCCGGCCGCTAAACTGGTCGGTGCCATCAATACCATCGTCAATGACAATGGCTATCTTCGTGGCTACAACACCGACGGCACCGGCCATATTCGCGCCATTAAGGAAAGCGGCTTCGATATAAAAGGCAAAACCATGGTACTGTTGGGCGCGGGCGGTGCATCGACCGCGATCGGCGCACAGGCCGCCATTGAGGGCATTAAAGAGATTAAACTGTTTAACCGTCAGGATGATTTCTTTAGCAAGGCGCTTGAGTTCGCCAAACGCGTGAATGAAAACACCGACTGTGTGGTGACCGTTATCGATCTGGCAGACCAACAGGCGTTCGCCGAGGCTCTGGCCAGCGCAGACATTTTGACCAACGGCACAAAAGTCGGCATGAAACCACTGGAAAACGAATCCATTGTTAGCGATGAATCGCTCCTACGCCCGGATCTGCTGGTAACCGAATGCGTCTACAATCCGCATATGACCAAGTTACTGCAGCAGGCGCAGCGTGCCGGTTGCAAAACCATTGATGGTTACGGCATGTTGTTATGGCAAGGTGCTGAGCAGTTCAAATTGTGGACCGGGAAAGATTTTCCGCTGGAATACGTTAAGCAGGTTATGGGGTTTGCCGCCTGACGGGCAACAATCTGTGAATTTTTAAAGGGTAATCAATGAAAACCGTAACCGTAAGAAACCTCGTGATTGGCGAGGGTGCGCCGAAGATCATTGTTTCGTTAATGGGTAAAGACATCGCCACGGTAAAAACCGAAGCGCTGGCCTACCGCGACGCGGACTTCGACATCCTGGAATGGCGTGTTGACCATTTTGCCGATGTCTCTTCCATTGACGCGATGCTGGAAGCGGCCCGCACAATCCGCGACGTGATGAGCGATAAGCCGCTACTTTTCACCTTCCGCAGCGCCAAAGAAGGCGGTGAACAGGCGCTGTCTGTTGCAGACTATATTGCGCTTAACCGTGCGGCGGTGGATAGCGGGCTGGTGGATATGATCGATCTGGAACTGTTCACCGGCGATGAACAGGTCAAAGCCACCGTCGAGCATGCGCACGCGAAGCAGGTCTTGGTGATTATGTCGAATCATGATTTCCACAAAACACCGGCGGCAGAAGAGATTATCCAGCGGCTGCGTAAAATGCAGGAGCTGGGCGCAGATATCCCGAAAATTGCGCTGATGCCACAAAACAAGACAGATGTCCTGACGCTGCTTAGCGCTACGCTTGAGATGCAGGAGCACTACGCCGACCGCCCAATCATTACTATGTCGATGGCCAAAACCGGCGTAATTTCGCGACTGGCGGGTGAAGTTTTTGGTTCTGCGGCGACCTTTGGTGCGGTGAAAAAAGCCTCCGCGCCCGGGCAGATCTCGGTCTCCGATTTGCGCAGCGTACTGACCATTTTGCATCAGGCTTAATAACAAAATATTTCTGTACTGTTTTAAATAACCTCCCTGCCCTGCTATTCATATTATTTTGAATACCGGGCAGACGGTTAGTTATTTTTAAAATAAATGAATTTCTTTTATCGAATAAAACGATAGGCAGCCTCACGCCTGTAACCTGGAGTTTATATGAAACTTAACAGACCTGAACGTATTAACGGTCGGGTGCCGGTATTATCGGCAGCGGATGCAGTTGATTATATTCCTGATGAAGCCACGCTCTGCGTATTAGGCGCCGGCGGCGGTATTCTGGAGGCCACCACATTAATTAGCGCACTGGCCGAGAAATATAAAACCTGTCAAACTCCGCGTAATTTATCGCTAATTAGTCCGACGGGATTGGGCGATCGCGCCGACCGGGGTATTAGC
The DNA here is from genome assembly GCF_005280805.1 of Citrobacter sp. TBCS-14. Lineage (NCBI taxonomy): Bacteria > Pseudomonadati > Pseudomonadota > Gammaproteobacteria > Enterobacterales > Enterobacteriaceae > Citrobacter > Citrobacter sp. TBCS-14. The sequence continues at coordinate 132,124 of NZ_SZWM01000164.1, read as the reverse complement.
CCGTTGGCACAAGAAGGATTGGTCAAATGGGCGCTATGCGGACATTGGGGGCAATCACCGCGCATTTCCGATTTAGCTGAACAAAATAAAATCGCCGCCTATAACTATCCTCAGGGCGTATTGACGCAAACGCTGCGTGCAGCCGCAGCCCACCAGCCGGGTATTCTGAGTGATATTGGGATCGGCACGTTTGTTGACCCCCGCCAGCAGGGCGGCAAGCTCAATGACGTAACCACCGACGATCTGATCAAACTGGTGGAGATAGACAACAAGGAGTACCTCTACTACAAGGCCATCGCGCCCACCATCGCCTTCATTCGCGCTACCACCTGTGACAGCGAAGGCTACGCCACGTTTGAGGATGAGGTGATGTACCTCGATGCGCTGGTGATTGCCCAGGCCGTGCATAACCACGGCGGCATCGTCATGATGCAGGTACAAAAAATGGTCAAGAAAGCCACCTTACACCCCAAAGCGGTGCGGATCCCGGGCTATCTGGTGGACATCGTGGTGGTTGACCCTGATCAGACCCAACTGTACGGCGGGGCGCCGGTTAACCGTTTTATTTCCGGCGACTTTGTCCTTGATGACAGCCAGCAAATCGCCCTGCCGCTCAACCAGCGCAAACTGGTGGCCAGGCGCGCCCTGTTCGAAATGCGCAAAGGCGCGGTGGGTAACGTGGGGGTCGGTATCGCTGACGGCATTGGTCTGGTTGCTCGTGAAGAAGGCTGCGCCGACGACTTTATTCTGACGGTCGAAACTGGTCCAGTGGGTGGGATAACCTCGCAAGGCATTGCCTTCGGTGCCAACGTTAACACCCGTGCCATTATGGATATGACCACCCAGTTCGATTTCTACCACGGCGGCGGTCTGGATGTGTGCTATTTGAGTTTTGCTGAAGTGGACAGCCACGGCAACGTCGGCGTACATAAATTCAATGGCAAGATTATGGGCACCGGTGGATTTATTGATATTAGCGCCACGTCCAAGAAAATTATTTTCTGCGGCACACTCACTGCCGGAAGTCTGAAAACAGACGTCGCCGACGGCAAGCTGAATATTGTCCAGGAAGGTCGGGTGAAAAAATTCGTCAGTGAATTACCTGAAATAACCTTCAGTGGAAAAATTGCTCTCGAACGCGGATTAGAGGTGCGTTACATCACCGAACGTGCCGTCTTTACCTTAAAAGAGGATGGTCTCCATTTGGTAGAAATTGCCCCCGGCGTTTCTTTGCAAGACGATATTCTGGACAAAATGGATTTCACCCCGGTTATTTCTCCTGAGTTAAAACTGATGGACGAAAGATTATTTATCAATACCCCCATGGGTTTTGTCTTGCCCGACGCAGCCAATTAAAAGGAGTACCCTAATGGACTTTTCGTTAACTGAAGAACAAGAGCTGCTTCTTGCCAGCATTCGCGAACTGATCACCAGCCATTTTCCGGAAGAATATTTCCGCACTTGCGATCAGACCGCCACCTACCCAAAAGAGTTTATGCGCGCCCTTGCGGATAACGGTATTTCGATGCTGGGCGTGCCGGAAGAGTTCGGCGGCATACCGGCAGATTATGTCACCCAGATGTTGGCGCTGATGGAAGTGTCAAAATGCGGCGCTCCGGCATTTTTAATCACTAACGGGCAGTGTATTCACAGCATGCTCCGTTTTGGTTCCGCCGAGCAGTTACGTAAAACGGCGGAAAGCACCATGGAAACCGGTGATCCCGCATATGCGCTGGCGTTAACCGAACCGGGTGCCGGATCTGACAACAACAGTGCCACCACCAGTTACACGCGTAAAAACGGCAAAGTGTATCTCAACGGGCAAAAAACGTTCATTACCGGTGCTAAAGAGTACCCGTACATGCTGGTACTGGCCCGCGACCCGGAGCCAAAAGATCCGAAGAAAGCCTTTACGCTGTGGTGGGTCGATTCCAGTAAACCGGGTATTAAGGTGAACCCGTTGCACAAGATCGGCTGGCACATGTTAAGCACCTGCGAAGTCTACCTCGACGACGTTGAAGTTGACGAAAGCGATAGGGTTGGCGAAGAAGGCATGGGCTTCCTCAACGTAATGTACAACTTCGAAATGGAGCGGCTGATCAACGCCGCACGCAGTACCGGCTTTGCCGAGTGTGCCTTCGAAGATGCCGCGCGTTATGCTAATCAACGAATTGCCTTCGGCAAGCCGATCGGCCACAACCAGATGATCCAGGAAAAACTGGCGTTAATGGCCGTTAAAATCGAAAACATGCGCAATATGGTGTTGAAGGTCGCCTGGCAGGCCGATCAGAAGCAATCACTGAGGACCAGCGCAGCGCTGGCAAAACTGTACTGCGCGCGTACGGCGATGGAAGTGATTGACGACGCGATTCAAATTATGGGAGGACTGGGGTATACCGATGAGGCTCGCGTGTCCCGCTTCTGGCGCGACGTACGCTGTGAGCGCATTGGCGGCGGCACGGATGAAATCATGATTTACGTTGCGGGCCGTCAGATCCTGAAAGATTACCAGAACAAGTAAGCGTTAATGGCCCGGTAGGCGTCAAACTTACCGGGCACGCAGAAAACCGCTAATTAGATCTCCGGCATCAGGCATTCCTGCTCAAGCAGATTGTTTTTAAATTGCTTGCGATACTCGCTGGGCGAGCAGCCTACGTGGCGCTGAAAGAGTTTGGCAAAGTGATCGACATTTTCATATCCCACTCGCCACGAAATTTCTGCCAGTGATGATTCGGTGTTGGTCAGAGAAAATTTAGCCTCCGTCATTCGCCGCTGAATAACATAATTAATCGGTGAGATCCGATACTCTTTAGTAAATTCATGACAAATGTAACTGACGCTGGCGCGAAATTTTTTTGACAACTGTTCAAGTGTAATTTTTTCCCGAAAGTTGTTATTTAAATACACCAACACATCTTTAATTAAGATATCTTTTTTAATATATCCCTGCTCCGAACGGTACGCATTTTTGAAATTTTCATAATACAGCACGGTTAACGCATAGGCGAAAGCTGCGTAAGCCGTCGAGGTCGGGTTATTTTTGCTTCGTGGCAGCATAATACTCAGTTCATTAAAAATACTTTTAATCACCTCCTTTCCCTGTCCGACGCTGATAACCGGGCACGAATGCGCCTGCAGCAGTTGGTTATCCTGCCAGCCGTTAAAGCGGAATCCTGCCAGTGCGCAAGTGTAGGTGGTAGCCGGTGTGCTGCTGTCAGACGCGACCGCATGCAGCCTGCCTTGCTCTATCACCACAATATCGCCGGCGTGGGCAACATACAGTGACGAGTCGATAATGAACCTGGCGACACCTTTTTTGACATAAATGAGCTCGGTTTCATTGTCATGGACATGGTGGCCTGACTCCCAGTTCGGATCGTCGCTGATGACGAAGCGTGAAAACACAGGGGTTTTCCCCTGCTCAAAAAGGGTTTCCATGGCATTATCAAAACATCGTTGATACATGACAACCTCCACCTTAAGACCGGATAATTTTGGATGAATAATAGCGATGAAATAAAGGGACTGAGCATGTTATACAACGTTATTTCACCCTGAAGAAACAAAATTATTGGGGCCTCCTGCAAGATGGTACGCATAGTCAACAGGCATTATCCGCACAGCTTATTAACGTTTTAAAATTAATAAAAAGCATAAATGTTATTATTTAGCCGTCAATTATTCACATGACAGAAACATAAATAATCATATGTTGATTAAAAACATGATGCATTTCGCAATTTTCACATCCTGCGCGTTTTTTCTGTTTATTGCCGCCCCCCATGACGTTTAATCAGCGCTTATCAGTAAAGCGTCCGGTCGACACTTTTTTTTGCAAGATTGTTGGAAACGAAAACAGATTGTCCCGTCGAAAATGCCCCTCACCTGCCGCACACTAATTTCAGTCAACTTTCCCTACTGCCGATAATGACGCTCCCCGTCATCATCTGAACATGATTCACCGGAGATGCCATGAAAATAGTCACCTGCTTTAAGTTGGTCCCTGAAGAACAGGACATTGTCGTTACCCCTGAGCGTTCGCTTAATTTCGACAGAGCCGAAGCCAAAATCAGCCAATTTGACTTAAACGCCATCGAAGCCGCAGCGCAACTGGCTGCAGAAAGTGACGAGATCGTCGCCTTAACGGTTGGCGGCTCGCTGTTGCAAAACTCCAAAGTGCGTAAAGACGTCTTGTCCCGCGGGCCGGACAGCCTGTTTATGGTCCAGGATGCGCAACTGGAACATGCACTGCCCAGAGATACCGCCCAGGCGCTGGCCTGCGCCGCAACAAAAATCGAATGTGACCTGATGTTATTCGGCGAAGGGTCGGGCGATATCTATGCACAGCAGGTGGGCTTGCTGGTAGGCGAACTCCTGCAGTTGCCCGTCGTCAACGCGGTGAGCAAGATTGAACGTCACGGTGAGCGGATTCTGGTCGAGCGCACGCTTGAGAACGAGATCGAAGTGCTTGAACTCCCGCTCCCCGCCGTGCTTTGCGTCACGTCAGATATCAACACGCCGCGCATTCCGTCAATGAAAGCCATTCTTGGCGCCGGGAAAAAAGCCGTCACCCCCTGGCAGGCCAGCGATATTGGCTGGACGCCTGTGCCGCCGTTAGCGGAACTGGTGGCAATAACGGTTCCGCCACAAACCGAGCGTAAACGCATCATTCTGGAAAATGATTCAGCGGACGCCATTGCTGAACTGGCCGACCACCTGAAAAAAGCCCTGAATTAAGCCCAACGGAGAGAAAACATTATGAGTAAATTAGCCAACGTCTGGGTATTTAGCGATAACGCTGAACGCTACGCAGAATTAATGACCGGCGCGCGTCAATGGGGTGAACAGGTCCATATCATTGTGCAAGGTAGCGAGCAGGCAAATCAGGTTCTGCCGCTGGGGGCCGATAGCATTATCGTGCTTGAGCAATCTTCCGGCTTACAGCGCATTGAAAACTATGCCGAAATCTTCACTTCGCTGCTGCAAGATCACAACGGTTTACTGCTGATGCCCGCCACCAAGCGCGCGAAATCCCTTGGCGCGCGTCTGAGCATTCAACTCAATGCGGCGATGGTGAATGACGCCACCTCGGTAAGTCTTGATGCTGGCGCACTGTTCGTTGAACACCGCATGTATGGCGGTCTGGCATTCGGTAAAGAAAAACTCAATAGCGCGCTGGCCATAATCACGCTTGCATCCGGCGTACTGGAGTCGAGCGAGGCCAACCCGGCACACACCTGCCCTGTTACCGCTGCGCCGTACATCCCCCCTCACCATGAAATTATGTGTCAGGAGCGTCGCGCCAAACCCCTGAGCAGCGTGGATCTCAGCAAAGCCAAACGCGTGGTGGGCGTCGGCCGCGGTCTGGTGGCACAAGCCGATCTGGAGATGGTACATAAACTGGCGGCCGTGCTGGGCGCAGAGGTCGGTTGTTCCCGTCCGATTGCTGAAGGCGAAAACTGGATGGAGCGCGAACGCTACATTGGCGTTTCCGGCGTGTTGCTGAAATCTGACCTGTACCTGACGCTGGGCATCTCCGGACAAATCCAGCATATGGTCGGCGGTAATGGTGCAAAAGTCATCGTCGCCATCAACAAAGATAAAAAAGCGCCGATCTTTAATTATGCCGATTACGGCCTGGTGGGCGATATCTACAAAGTTGTGCCGGCCCTGATCGAACAGTTAAGCCGCTAACCCCCCCCCTCATTTAATCCACATCTCCCGCTGCGCTCGCGGCGGGAAGGGAGCATAAGCATGTCAGATGAAAAATTTGATGCCATTGTGGTTGGTGCTGGCGTGGCGGGAGCGGTCGCTGGCTACGTAATGGCAAAAGCCGGACTGGACGTACTGGTCATCGAGCGCGGAAACCGTGCGGGCAGTAAGAACATGACCGGCGGGCGTCTCTATGCACACAGCCTTGAAAGCATCATGCCAGGATTTGCCGAGGAAGCGCCTGTCGAACGCAAAGTGACGCGCGAAAAAATCTCTTTTCTAACCGAAGAAAGCGCCGTCACGCTCGATTTTCATGGTGAAAAAAACACGGCCGCAACGCAGGATTCGTACACGGTTTTACGCAGCCGTTTTGACCCGTGGCTAATGGATAAAGCCGAACAGGCCGGCGCGCAGTTTATTCCAGGCGTACGCGTCGATGCATTACTCCGCGAAGGTAATAAGGTTACGGGCGTGCAGGCCGGTGACGATGTTCTGGAGGCTAACATCGTCATCCTCGCTGACGGCGTCAACTCCCTACTCGGTCGCTCGCTCGGCATGGTCCCGCCCGCTTCAGCACACCACTACGCCGTCGGCGTTAAAGAGTTGATTGGCTTGCCGCCCGCGGTCATTGCAGACCGTTTCAATCTTTCGGGCAACGACGGCGCAGCCTGGCTGTTTGCCGGTTCCCCGTCAAACGGCTTGATGGGCGGTGGTTTTCTGTACACCAATCAGGATTCAATTTCTCTGGGCCTGGTTTGTGGGCTGGGCGATATCGCCCACGCAACGAAGAGCGTTCCACAAATGCTGGAAGACTTTAAGCAGCATCCAACCATTCGTCCGCTGATTGCCGGGGGTGAACTGCTGGAATATTCGGCGCATATGGTGCCAGAAGGCGGCCTGGCAATGGTGCCTAAACTGGTCGATGACGGTGTGATGATCGTCGGCGATGCCGCCGGCTTCTGCCTGAATCTGGGGTATACAATCCGCGGTATGGATTTGGCCATTGCCTCCGCAGAGGCTGCGGCGAAAACGGCTATCGCGGCGAAAGAACGCCAGGATTTCTCCGCCAACAGCTTGATGGAATACAAGCGCTCCCTCGAGCAGGGTTGCGTCATGCATGAGTTACAGCATTTTCGCAAGATCCCGGCACTGATGGAAAACCCACGTCTGTTCACCCAGTACCCGCGCATGGTGGCGGATATCATGAGCGAAATATTCACCGTTGACGGACGTCCGACGCCCCCAATGCGCAAAAGGATCATGCCCCATGTAAAACGCATTGGGTTAATGAACTTACTGAAAGACGGCATTAAGGGAGCGACCGCGTTATGAACCAGGACAACACCGTGAACGTTGACGTCAAGCTGGGCGTCAATAAATTCAACGTTGATGAAGGACATCCGCACATTATTCTGGCCACCCACCCGGATCTGAACGAGTTTCGCAAACTGCTCTATGCCTGCCCCGCCGGACTGTACAAGCAGGACGAGGCCGGAAATATCCATTTTGATTCCGCCGGATGTCTGGAGTGCGGAACCTGTCGGGTGCTGTGCGGCGAAACAATACTTGAACAATGGACGTACCCGCTCGGCACTTTTGGCATCGATTTTCGTTATGGATAACGGATATTGCCAGTTGCAGGCCGGATAAGGCCCAGTCGCCGTCCGGCAAGACGTATGCCGCAATCATCCAGGGACAAAGCAATGAGTGTCAGATTAACGTTTAACGCCGAGCGTCGTCATGCCTGGCGACAGCAAGGACTGTGGGGTGATGCCTCACTGGGCGATTACTGGAGCCAGACCGCCCGGGCCGTACCGGATAAAATTGCCGTGGTCGATAATCACGGCGATGCCTACACCTACGCCGCACTTGACCGCGCCGCCAGCAGCCTGGCCACCTGGTTTTTAGCCAGCGGCATTCAACCCGGCGATCGTGTGGCCTTCCAGTTGCCGGGCTGGTGTGAATTTACCGTGATTTATCTGGCTTGCCTGAAAACCGGTGCCGTTTCCGTACCGCTACTGCCTGCCTGGCGCGAAGCAGAGCTGGTATGGGTGCTAAACAAATGTAAGGCGAAGCTCTTCTTTGCGCCAACCCTGTTTAAACAGACTCGCCCGGTGGATCTGATCCTGCCCTTACAGAATCAGTTGCCGCACCTGCAACAAATTATTGCCGTGGATAAACTGGCCCCGGCAACTGCTTCGCTGGCGCTAAGCCAGCTTCTGACCTCCCCCCCGTTAACCCACACCGTTAGCGTACACGCCGACGCGTTAGCCGCCGTGCTGTTCACTTCCGGCACAGAGGGTATGCCAAAAGGAGTAATGCTGACCCATAACAATATTCTCGCCAGCGAACGCGCCTACTGCGCCCGCCTTAACCTCAACTGGCAGGATGTTTTTTTAATGCCTGCACCGCTGGGGCACGCCACCGGTTTTCTGCACGGTGTCACGGCCCCCTTTTTAATCGGCGCACGCAGCGTGCTGCTGGATATTTTTACCCCAACAGCCTGTCTTGAACTGCTGGAGCAACAGCGCTGTACCTGCGTCCTCGGCGCCACGCCCTTCGTCTATGACATGCTGTGCTGCGTGGAAAAACGGCCTTACGACCTCTCATCGTTACGCTTTTTCTTATGCGGGGGCACCACCATTCCGCAGAAAATTGCCCGCGAGTGTCAGCAGCGCGGCATTAAGTTGTTAAGTGTTTACGGCTCGACCGAAAGCTCACCGCATGCAGTGGTGAATCTCGATGATTCGCTTTCCCACATGATGCATACCGACGGCTACGCCGCTGCGGGCGTTGAAATTAAAGTGGTTGACGAGGCACGTAATACGCTGCCACCTGGCGTGGAAGGCGAAGAAGCCTCGCGCGGGCCGAACGTGTTTATGGGCTACCTTGATGAACCCGAAATGACTGCCAGAGCACTGGATCAAGACGGCTGGTACTACAGCGGTGACTTATGCCGCATGGACGAGGCGGGCTACATTAAGATTACCGGACGTAAGAAAGATATTATCGTGCGCGGTGGCGAAAATATCAGCAGCCGTGAGGTCGAGGACATTTTATTGCAGCATCCGCGTATTCACGATGCCTGCGTGGTGGCGATGCCGGACGAGCGTTTAGGGGAAAGGTCGTGCGCTTACGTGGTGCTTAAACCGCCACATCACTCGCTGTCGCTGGAATCGGTGGTGGCCTTCTTTAGCCGCAAGCGGGTAGCAAAATACAAATATCCAGAACATCTGGTGATTGTCGATAAATTACCGCGCACCGCCGCCGGTAAAATTCAGAAGTATCAACTTCGTCAGGATATTATTCAGCGCCTGAGCAAGGTATGAATGCCGGATGGCGACGCTCTCGCGCCTTATCCGGCCTACGAATAATGCTGACCGTAGGCCGATAAGGCATTTACGCCGCCATCCGGCAGGGTATTACTTGTTCAGTTCCGCCAGGCTCAGCCAGGTCTGTACGACGGTGTCCGGGTTCAGCGACAGACTGTCGATCCCCTCTTCCATCAGCCAGGCCGCGAAGTCTTCGTGGTCAGAGGGGCCCTGACCGCAAATACCCACGTATTTACCCTGTTTCTTGGCCGCGCGAATCGCCATCGACAGCAGCGCTTTCACCGCGTCGTTACGCTCATCAAACAGTTCAGACACCACGCCGGAATCACGGTCCAGACCCAGCGCCAGCTGCGTCATGTCGTTCGAGCCGATAGAGAAACCGTCGAAGTACTCAAGGAACTGCTCAGCCAACAAGGCGTTGGATGGGATCTCACACATCATGATAATCTTCAGCCCGTTTTCACCGCGCTTCAGACCCTGACGAGCCAGCTCTTCCACCACTGCCTTGGCCTGCGCCACGGTACGCACAAACGGCACCATCACTTCAACGTTAGTCAGTCCCATCTCGTTGCGCACACGTTTCACCGCGTCACATTCGAGTGCGAAGCAGTCGCGGAAGCTGTCTGCCACGTAACGGCCTGCCCCGCGGAAGCCCAGCATCGGGTTTTCTTCATGCGGCTCGTAACGCTCGCCGCCGACAAGGTTGGCATACTCGTTGGACTTAAAGTCTGACATCCGCACAATGACGCGTTTTGGATAGAACGCCGCACCCAGCGTCGCGATCCCTTCGGTCAGACGACCGACGTAGAATTCACGCGGCGAATCAAAACCTTTCATCATCCCGCGGATTTCGTTTTGCAGTTCCGGCGTCTGGTCATCAAATTCCAGCAGCGCGCGAGGATGCACGCCAATCATGCGGTTGATGATAAATTCCAGACGCGCCAGCCCAACACCTTCGTTTGGCAGGCAAGCGAAGTCGAATGCACGGTCCGGGTTACCAACGTTCATCATCACCTTCAACGGCAGGTCCGGCATCGTTTCGACGCTGGAACTCTTAACGCTAAAGTCGAGCATATCGGCATACACGTAGCCGGTGTCACCTTCGGCACAGGAGACGGTCACATTCTCGCCTTCGGTGATGCGATCGGTTGCATCACCACAGCCTACTACCGCCGGGATCCCCAGTTCACGGGCGATGATTGCCGCGTGACAGGTACGACCACCACGGTTGGTGACAATCGCCGCCGCTTTTTTCATGATCGGTTCCCAGTCCGGGTCGGTCATGTCAGTAACCAGCACGTCACCAGGTTCAATGCGGTTCATTTCGCTGATGTCATGAATGACTTTTACCGGACCCGCACCGATGCGATGGCCGATAGCACGGCCTTCAGCAATGATTTTGCCCTGCGCATGCAGCGTATAACGCTCCATCACCTGGCCGCGAGAACGAACGGTTTCCGGACGCGCCTGCACAATAAACAGCTTGCCGGTGTGACCGTCTTTCGCCCATTCGATGTCCATCGGACGACCGTAGTGCTTCTCGATTTGCACCGCCTGCTTCGCCAGTTCCTGCACTTCCTCGTTCGTCAGTGAGAAAATATCGCGCTGTTCCTGCGGCACATCTTCGATCGTCACCTGTTTGCCGTGTTCCTGGGTCGGCGCGTAGATCATGCGGATTTTTTTCGAACCCATGGTGCGACGTACGATAGCCGGACGGTTAGCCGCCAGGGTCGGTTTGTGCACATAGAATTCATCCGGGTTAACGGCACCCTGCACCACCATTTCGCCCAGGCCCCATGCGGAGGTGATAAACACCACCTGATCGAAGCCAGATTCTGTGTCGATAGAGAACATGACGCCCGAAGAGGCCAGGTCGGATCGCACCATCCGCTGAACGCCAGCAGAAAGCGCTACGCCGCGGTGGTCATAACCCTGGTGCACACGGTAAGAAATTGCACGGTCGTTAAACAGCGAAGCAAAGACGTGCTTGATGGCCACCAGCACGGCATCAAAGCCCTGGACGTTGAGGAACGTTTCCTGCTGACCGGCAAATGAAGCATCAGGCATATCTTCTGCGGTGGCGGAGGAGCGCACAGCAAAAGAGGCATGGGCATCGTCCGCGGAAAGCTGCGCGTAGGCATCACGGACGGCATTTTCCAGCTCAGGCTGGAAAGGAGTGTCGATAATCCACTGGCGGATCTGCGCCCCGGCTTTGGCAAGCTCGGTGACATCGTCGATATCCGTTTTATCCAGCAGTTCATAAATGCGCTGGTTTACACCGCTTTGCTCCAGAAACAGGTTAAACGCATCGGCGGTCGTTGCAAAACCATTCGGTACGGAAACACCCATACCTGAAAGGTTAGTAATCATTTCACCCAGGGAGGCATTTTTGCCTCCAACTCTGTCTACATCATTCATGCCGAGTTGGTTATACCAAAGCACCAGCGGTGACGAGCCATTGTTGGACATCGAACAATCCTTATATATGAACGAGGTTAGGAAACTCAATTTTGCGTAATTATCTTTGCATATTTACCGCGGCGAAAAAAACGGTGAATCGTTCAAGCAACTTTATTTTTTATTTTTTCAGATTGTTTCCGCATTTGCGCAAACCCGCGAGCGGCACGGGATCACCACAAAAACAGTCGGTCTAAACATTCGTTCCGAAAAATGAAATGTACTTTTCAGTAAATATAAAAATACCGTTTCATTTTATAAAATGGCGACAACAATATTCGCTTCTGACGCATTTTAATTTATGCTTTCAGAGAATTATATCTGCCCCCAGGATGAGCAAAATGGATAATGCTGTTGATCGTCACGTATTTTATATTTCTGATGGCACGGCCATCACCGCAGAGGTATTGGGCCACGCAGTGATGTCGCAATTTCCGGTTACGATCAGCAGTATTACGCTGCCGTTTGTTGAAAATGAGAGCCGCGCCCGCGCGGTGAAAGACCAGATTGACGCCATTTACCAGCAAACGGGCGTACGCCCGTTAGTGTTCTACTCCATTGTATTGCCGGAGATTCGCGCAATCATTTTGCAAAGCGAGGGCTTCTGTCAGGATATCGTCCAGGCGCTGGTCGCACCGCTGCAACATGAGATGAAACTCGACCCGACTCCAATCGCTCATCGCACGCACGGACTGAATCCCGGCAACCTCAATAAGTACGACGCACGCATTGCCGCCATTGATTACGCCCTCGCCCACGATGACGGTATTTCGTTGCGCAACCTCGATCAGGCGCAGGTTATTTTGCTCGGCGTCTCCCGCTGCGGTAAAACGCCAACCAGCCTGTATCTGGCGATGCAGTTTGGCATTCGGGCGGCGAACTACCCCTTTATTGCCGATGATATGGATAACCTGGTACTGCCCGCGTCGCTAAAACCGCTGCAACACAAACTTTTTGGTCTGACCATTGATCCGGAACGTCTGACGGCGATCCGCGAGGAGCGTAGAGAAAACAGTCGTTATGCCTCGCTGCGTCAGTGCCGCATGGAAGTAGCCGAAGTTGAAGCGTTATACCGTAAAAACAAGATCCCATGGCTCAACAGTACCAACTATTCGGTAGAAGAAATTGCCACCAAGATCCTCGATATTATGGGACTAAATCGCCGCATGTACTAGAATGCTAGTGCAATGGTTCATTTTTTGTTAGCATAAACTTTGGCTTGTGAGGTGTGACACGCCTCGCACTTGAAATCAGCAGGGATTGGTTTATCGTGATGCGCATCACTTCCCGGTAGTCCTGCCGTTGAAGCAATAAATTTCTGAGACACGTAATGAACCGAACTGATGAACTCCGTACTGCGCGTATTGACAATCTGGTCACTCCCGCTGAGCTGGCGCAACGGCATCCTGTGTCGTCCTCTGTCGCTCATCACGTGACGGATTCCCGACGCCGGATAGAAAAAATACTGAATGGCGAAGATCCTCGTTTGCTGGTGATCGTGGGTCCCTGCTCGATTCACGACCTCGATGCGGCCCTGGAGTACGCCACGCGCTTGCAGACGCTGCGCACCCAACACCAGGCACGCCTGGAAATCGTGATGCGGACCTATTTTGAAAAACCGCGCACCGTCGTCGGCTGGAAAGGCTTAATTTCCGACCCGGACCTGAACGGCAGCTACCGCGTTAACCACGGCATTGAGCTGGCGCGTAAACTCCTGCTACAGGTCAACGAGCTGGGGGTCCCTACGGCCACCGAATTCCTCGATATGGTCACCGGCCAGTTTATTGCCGATCTGATCAGCTGGGGCGCTATCGGCGCACGTACTACCGAAAGCCAGATCCACCGTGAAATGGCCTCTGCGCTGTCCTGCCCGGTTGGGTTTAAAAACGGGACGGATGGTAATACGCGTATCGCCGTCGATGCGATTCGCGCTTCCCGCGCCAGCCATATGTTCCTCTCACCGGATAAAACCGGTCAGATGACCATCTATCAGACCAGCGGCAACCCGTACGGGCATATCATCATGCGCGGTGGTAAAAAGCCGAATTACTTTGCAGAAGATATTGCCGCCGCCTGCGATACGCTGCATGAATTTTCGCTGCCGGAGCATCTGGTCGTCGATTTCAGCCACGGCAATTGCCAGAAGCAGCATCGCCGCCAGCTGGAAGTGTGTGATGACGTCTGTCAGCAAATTCGCAATGGCTCAACGGCCATTGCCGGGATTATGGCAGAAAGTTTCCTGCGCGAAGGGACACAAAAAATCGTCAGCGGTCAGCCGCTGGTCTACGGTCAGTCCATAACCGACCCCTGCCTGAATTGGGAAGATACCGAACTGCTGGTCGAAAAACTCGCGGCTGCGGTGGATAGCCGCTTCTAACTTTTTCGCCGGGTAGCATATGTTACCCGGTGACAATCCCTTGTTTTCCTCCTGTTTTTTCCTCTTTTTTGCTCAAAAATCGCTCTCGTCACAATTTTTTCACAAAAAGGCTTGCCGCAAATTTTTACTTTGATGATAATGATTATCATTGTTACATTGATTGTTATTTTTAAACACTATGTCACGTATGGATAACACAACGGCAACGCCTGCAAAAAAGAAGACACCACTCCCTGCCCCCGTCGCTGAGCGTCGAATTGACAGCAAAAGCCTGCTGGGCAATGAGGGACGTGTGATCATTGAGCATGACGGGCAGCATTACCTGCTGCGCCAGACCCATGCCGGAAAACTAATTTTAACGAAATAACCCCACACATTTCGCCAGCCACCCAGGTTATCCCCAGGCAGCCAGCGCTTTTCGAGTTTCTAATGGAGAGTTGCTATGCCTTACCTGCACACCGCGAGGATGCGCCCATCGCTGCTGGCGCTGGCGATCGTCTGCAGTCTTCCTGGCGCCGCCTACGCGGCGGTTGAAGACATGACCGTTACCGCGACCGGCAATGCTCGCAGCGCCTTTGAAGCACCGATGATGGTCAGCGTCATCGACGCGACGGCCCCGGAAAATCAAACCGCCAGCTCCGCCGCAGACCTGCTGCGCAGGGTCCCCGGCCTGACTCTTGACGGCACCGGTCGCACCAACGGCCAGGACGTCAATCTGCGCGGCTACGACCGACGCGGCGTGCTGGTACTGGTTGACGGCGTCCGTCAAGGCACTGACACCGGACACCTCAACAGCACCTTCCTCGATCCTGCCCTCATCAAGCGTATTGAAGTGGTGCGCGGCCCGTCCGCGCTGCTGTACGGCAGCGGCGCACTGGGCGGCGTCATTGCCTATGAGACGGCGAATGCCAGCGATCTACTGGGCGCGGGAAAAAACAGCGGGTATCGCGTGTTCGGTACCGCTGCCACGGGGGATCACAGCCTCGGGATGGGTGCCAGCACGTATGGCCGCACCGATACGCTGGACGGACTGCTGTCCTGGTCCAGCCGTGACCGGGGTGACCTCCGTCAGAGTAACGGCACCACCGCGCCGAACAACGAAGCGATTAATAATATGCTGGCGAAAGGCAGCTGGAAAATTGACAACGCCCAGACGTTGGCCGGCTCACTGCGCTATTACAACAACGATGCACGGGAACCTAAAAACCCGCAGGCCAGTGACGCTGACAGCAGCAATCCAATGACCGACCGTTCGACGATCCAGCGCGATGCCCAACTGACCTACTCGGTAGCCCCGGCGGATAAAAACTGGCTGAATGCCGATGCGCGCATTTACTGGTCTGAAGCGCGCATTAACGCACAAAACCCGGATGCCACCGGCGAGTTTCGTAAGCAAACCACCACAGGTGGGAAGATTGACAACCGTACGCGCCTGTTTAGCGACACCTTTGCCGCGCATCTGCTGACATATGGCGGCGAGTACTATCGTCAGGAGCAAAAACCAGCGGGAGCCACTACCGGTTTCCCACAGGCGAAAATTGATTTCAGCTCCGGCTGGCTACAGGACGAAATCACCCTGCGTGACCTGCCGGTGACCTTGCTGGGCGGCACGCGTTATGACTCTTATCGCGGTAGCAGCGACGGTTACGCAGATGTCGATGCCGATAAATGGTCGTCCCGCGCAGGAATGACCGTAACCCCAACCGACTGGCTGATGCTGTTTGGATCTTACGCCCAGGCCTTCCGTGCGCCAACCATGGGCGAAATGTACAACGATGCAAAACACTTCTCCATCGGTCGCTTCTACACCAACTACTGGGTACCTAATCCGAATCTGCGCCCGGAAACCAACGAAACGCAGGAGTATGGTTTTGGTCTGCGCTTTGACGATTTGCTGCTGGCGAACGATGCCCTTGAATTTAAAGCCAGCTATTTTGACACGAAAGCGAAAGACTATATCTCCACCCGCGTCGATTTCGCCGCCGCAACGACGATGTCCTACAACGTTGCTAACGCCAAAATCTGGGGCTGGGACGTGATGACAACTTATTCCACCGATCTGTTCAGCCTGGATCTGGCCTATAACCGCACGCGCGGCAAAGACACCGACACCGGTGAATATATTTCCAGCATTAACCCGGACACCGTCACCAGCAAGCTAAACGTGCCTGTCGCGCACAGCGGTTTCTCAGTTGGCTGGCTCGGTACCTTTGCCGACCGTTCAACCCATATCAGCAACAGCTACACTAAACAGCCCGGCTATGCGGTCAACGACTTCTATGTCAGCTACCAGGGGCAGCAGGCGCTGAAAGGCATGACCACCACGCTGGTGCTGGGTAACGCCTTTGACAAAGCATACTGGTCGCCGCAGGGCATTCCACAAGATGGACGCAACGGCAAAATTTTCGTGAGTTATCAGTGGTAATCACTTTGCCCCGGACACCGGGGCAGCAATCGGAAAGGAAGAGGCAATGAATTACTACACCCGCTGGCTGGAACTGAAAAAAGAACATCCTGGCAAGTACGCCCGTGACATCGCAGGTCTGCTGCATATCAGCGAAGCTGAACTGGCCTTTGCGCGCGTTGGTCATGACGCCTGGCGCCTGCGCGGTGAGGTGCGCGAGATCCTCTGTGCACTGGAGGCCGTGGGCGAAACCAAATGCATTTGTCGCAATGAATACGCGGTGCATGAAGTTATTGGCGCGTTTACGAATCAACACCTGAACGGCCATGCTGGGCTCATTCTGAATCCGCGCGCCCTCGATCTGCGCCTGTTCTTGAATCAATGGGCCTGCGCATTTCACATCAGCGAGAACACCGCTCACGGCGAGCGCCAGAGCATCCAGTTTTTCGATAGTCAGGGCGACGCGTTGCTAAAGGTCTACACCACGCAGCATACCGATATTGCTGCCTGGGGCTCGCTGCTGACCCGTTTCATCTTTGCGGAAAACCCACCGCTGATGCTGCAAACCCTCGAAACCGCCGTTTCTGGCGTTAACGCAGACGCTACGGCGGTAGATGCAGAGTGGCGCACCATGACCGATGTGCACCAGTTTTTTGGCCTGCTGAAACGCCACAACCTAACCCGTCAGCAGGCCTTTCGCCTGGTGGGTGACGATCTGGCCTGCAAAGTGGCGAACAGTGCGGTGGCCCAATTGCTGGAAACTGCACGTCAGGATGGCAACGAAATTATGGTATTTGTCGGCAACCGCGGCTGCGTGCAGATTTTTACCGGCGTGGTAGAAAAATTGGTGCCAATGAAAGGCTGGCTGAATATTTTCAACCCTACCTTTACGCTGCACCTGCTGGAAGAGACCGTCGCCGAGACGTGGGTCACGCGTAAGCCGACCGCTGACGGTCACGTCACCAGCCTGGAACTGTTTGCAGCAGACGGTACGCAAATCGCCCAGCTGTATGGGCAGCGTACGGAGGGCGAGCCAGAACAGAAGCAATGGCGTACGCAAATCGACGCGTTAGCACCGAAAGGGCTGGCCGCATGAAGATACTGTGGGTCCTGATGGCGTTTCTGCCGCTGACGGCTCAGGCCGCGCCCGAAGAGAAAGTGGTCACCCTCGGCGGTGACGTGACAGAGATTGTCTTCGCGCTGGGCGCGCAGTCATCCCTTGTGGCGCGGGATAGCACCAGCCAGTGGCCGGCGGCGGCAACGGCATTGCCGGACGTGGGCTATTTACGTCAGCTCAATGCCGAAGGGATCCTGGCCACCCGCCCTACGCTGGTTTTGGCCAGCGCGCAGGCGCAGCCCTCATTGGTGCTTGAACAGCTCAAGCAAAGTCAGGTCAACGTTGTTACGGTACCGGCAGGTAATGCGCTTAGCGTGATTGATGAGAAAGTCCGGGTGATTGCACAGGCAACCCATCGTCAGGCTCAAGGCGAGGCGCTACGCCAAACCCTACGCCAGACGCTGGCTGAACTGCCCTCCTCGGAACTCAACAAACGCGTGCTGTTCATTCTCAATCACGGCGGAATGACCGCCATGGCGGCCGGACAGCAAACCGGAGCCGATGCAGCCATTCGTGCCGCAGGTTTGCGCAACGCTATGCAAGGGTTTACCCGTTACCAACCCTTGTCTCAAGAAGGAGTGATTGCCAGTCAGCCCGATCTGGTGGTGATTTCCCAAGACGGCGTCAACGCGATGGGGGGTGAAGATAATCTGTGGACGCTGCCGGGACTGGCGCAAACGCCCGCTGGTCGTAATAAGCAGGTGTTGCAGATTGACGATATGGCATTGCTGGGTTTTAGCGTGCGTACGCCGCAGGCCATCCAGCAACTGCGTGCCAAAGCGGAGCAATTGCCCTGATGCCCTGGCGTATCACCTGCTCTTTGTGGATGCTGGCCGCTACGCTGGTCGTGATGACGATTGTGGCCACCGGTTTTGGCGCATTGCGTCTGCCGGTAAGCCTTTTCTGGCGTGAGGGAGATGGCGCGCTGCGTCAAATCTGGCTCACTATTCGACTACCGCGCGTGCTGCTGGCACTGGTGATTGGCGGTTCACTGGCGCTGGCGGGCTGTGTGATGCAGGGGTTGTTTCGCAATCCACTTGCCGATCCGGGCCTGCTGGGGATCAGTAGCGGAGCCGCCTGCGCCGTCGCATTGTGGGTAGTATTACCGGTCACCTTACCGGCGCTGCTGATGCTGTATGCCCCGATGCTGGCGGCGTTTCTCGGCGCACTCGCCGCCACCGGAGTGATTTTTATCCTCAGTCAACAGCGCGACGGTTCGCTTTCACGCCTGTTGCTGGTGGGTATTGCCATCAATGCATTGTGCGGAGCTGCGGTCGGCGTGTTGTCGTGGGTCAGCAATGATGCGCAACTGCGCCAGTTGTCGCTGTGGGGGATGGGCAGTCTGGGAACAGCGCAGTGGTCAACACTGTTGGCGGTCACTTCGCTGATGCTGCCCACGGTGCTTTTCATCTGGCGTTTAGCCCCGACGCTGAATCTGCTGCAGCTCGGAGAGGAAGACGCGCACTATCTTGGCGTGGATGTCCGTCGGGTGCAGTGCATTTTACTGCTATGCAGCGCACTGTTAGTAGCCGCAGCCGTCGCGGTCTGCGGCGTAATTGGTTTTATCGGTTTGGTTATCCCCCATTTGATGCGCATGTGGCTTGGTAGCGATCATCGGGCGGTGATCCCAGGCTCTGTATTGGCGGGGGCATGTTTACTGTTGATCGCCGACACCCTCGCGCGAACAGCGGTTTCGCCCGCTGAGATGCCGGTGGGTCTGTTGACCAGTATTCTCGGTGCGCCGTGGTTTTTGTGGCTTATTTTTCGTCAGCGAGGTCCGCATGGCTGAACATTTTATCGCCGAAAATCTGTACTATCATGTGGCGGATCGTTCGGTGATTCGCGACGTGTCACTGACGCTGACAAAGGGTGAACTGGTGGCGTTGATCGGCCCAAATGGTGCGGGGAAGTCCACGCTGCTGCGCCTGCTGACCGGCTTTCTGACGCCGACAGCCGGGCGCTGCTTACTGAACGGAAAACCGCTGAATGACTGGCGTATACAGAGTCTGTCTCGCCATCGCGCAGTCATGCGGCAACAAACACAGATAGGCTTTGACTGGCAGGTCGAAGCCGTGATCGCCATGGGGCGAGCGCCCTGGACCCAACGACCCGAACCGGCGCTTATTGCTCAGGTGATGGCGATGACCGGATGTACACCGCTAGCTGGCAGGCACTACGCCGCGCTTTCCGGCGGCGAGCAGCAACGAGTACAGCTTGCCCGTGCGCTGGCGCAGTTGTGGTGCGATGGCGCGCCGCGCGGCTGGCTATTCCTTGATGAACCTACTTCAGCGTTAGATCTCTACCACCAGCAGCAGCTGTTACGTTTGTTAACGTCGCTAACGGCTGCGGGGGAGTTACACGTATGCGTAGTCCTTCACGATCTCAATCTTGCCGCGCTGTGGGCCGACAAAATTATCTTGCTCCATGACGGACATATAGTCTCTCAGGGGACGCCGGAAGCCGTATTACAGGCCAATGAGCTGATGCGCTGGTACGGCGCCCAGCTTCACATTGGCCTGCATCCGGCTAACGCCTCGCCGCAGGTTTTTCTCGCCCGTTAGCTTGAACAACTGACTTCCAGCCGCTTACCCCAGTCTGGCGGACGGCTGACATAGTCATCATCCCTGTCGGCATACGGCGTGCGCAACGCAATGTGTAAGCGATGCAGTTCAGCGTAATCCCCCTGCTCTGCCTGGCTAATTGCCCGCTGCGCCAGCCAGTTGCGTAACACTATTGCCGGGTTGGCAGCTTTCATTTGCGCCTGTCTTACTTCGTCCGCCACGTTATCCTGTTGCAAACGTGAACGATAGCGCGCAAACCAGTCATCAAATACTGAGCGGTCGATAAACTCATCGCGCAACGGCGAAGACGCACTATGTTGCTCCGTCTGACTCAGCATACGAAACGTTCGCGTAAAATCGCTTCTTTCCCGTGCCATCAGGCTAAACAGTTCGCTGAGCAATTCGTTATCGTTTTTTTGCTCGCTAAAGAAGCCCAACTTTTGTCGCATCCGCTGCCCATAACGGGTCAGCAGCGCCAGTTGATAGTTATCCAGCGCGTCATTGAGTGCGTCGGCCGCAATAAACGGCGACAGGGTTTGCGCCAGCCGCTGCAAATTCCACAGCGCGGCAGCCGGTTGATTATCGAAACTGTATCGCCCCTGGTGATCCGAATGATTACAGATAAAATCAGGCACATAGTCATCCAGAAAACCGAAGGGACCGTAGTCCATCGTCAGCCCCAGAATCGACATGTTGTCGGTGTTCATCACCCCGTGCGCAAACCCTACCGTCTGCCAGTCGGCAATTAAGATCGCGGTGCGCGTGACCACGTCCTGAAACCACCGTTGATATTTATCCGCCTCGTCCTGCCAGTGCGGCCAATAATAGCGAATCGCAAAATCGGCCAGTTGACGTACTTTTTCGGGTTCACGACGATAGTAGAAGTGTTCAAAGTGACCAAAGCGCATATGACTTTGCGCCACGCGAATCAGCATCGCCCCGGCTTCTACCGTTTCGCGGTAGACCGGCGTGTCGCTGGTGACCACCGACAGCGCTCGCGTCGTGGGGATCCCGAGATAATGCATGGCTTCGCTGGCCAGACTTTCGCGGATCGTCGAACGTAGTACCGCACGCCCGTCTCCCATGCGCGAATATGGCGTAAGTCCCGCGCCTTTCAGATGCCAGTCAAGCGTCGAGCCATCGGCGAGCAGCTGTTCACCCAGCAGGATCCCGCGTCCGTCACCCAACTGCCCTGCCCAAACACCAAACTGATGTCCGCTATAGACCTGCGCCAACGGCGACATGCCGGGAAGCAGCGTTTCACCGCCGCAAACGCCTGCGTTATTTTCACTATTAAACAACGTAGCCGGGATCCCTGATTGCTCAGCAAGCATATCGTTATGCCAAATTACGCGCGCATTTTTCAGGGGAGTAGGCGAAAGTGCCGTATAGGTTGCTGGCAATTCATCACGCCAGCGGGTGGTAAAAGACAGGGTCATAGGGCCTCCTGCCTCTAGTGTAGACTGTTAACGAACGGTTAAACACCGGCAAATGCAAGGGTTATCCTTGCATCAATGAGGTTATCTGCGCGGGTAAGACAGCCGGCCATAGCGCACCCTGCATGGCGCTGAATCCCAGGGGCAATACCCGTTCGAGCATCTCCTGCGTATCAATGCCGCTGATGATTATTGATTCGCAGTCTGGGGATATTTGTGCCTGAATGGCGCGCATAAAAGGCTCAAACGAATTTTGCGTAATACGTTGTTGAATAAAGTGTTTATCCAGTACGACACGTTTGAACAGGCCATCAAAAATTGCACGCGTGGATATGCCTGGCGCACCGAAGTTGGTCAAGACTAATGGAAATCGCGCCGCTAATGCCGCCAGTATTGGATTTTCTTTACCCTTGTTTAACTCGGGAAAACTTTCATTAATGGTTAATTCAATAAATGAAAATCGTTCAATACGCGAAGCATATTCTGCATCTAATAATAAAGTATTAGCGACTGCCGGAGTTAAATTAAGCCACGCAGAAATGTTGCGTTGAATAAAAAAATGTTGGCATGTTTCGATTAATTCGAGTTTTTCGCTAAATAAACGACGCTGCTCATCGTCCGACATCCGAGGTATGACCAACCCTGATGGCATATGCACTACGCCGTCAGGACTAACAAAATGGGTGATGATGTCTACGTATTTAAGATCGCCTCCTGCACTTCGCGCAGGAAGAAAAGAGAACTCAGAATGATAAAGATTATCCAGTGAAACTATCATTGTGCCAGCCCCGCTGCATGGGTGTAATCCGGCATCCTGTAGCAAAGGATGGAAAAATACGTCACATCAGATGCAAATTGAGGCTCTTTCATTTTTCCCTTTTTAGCCAGTAAATCGAATCCTTTTTTTTAGCTTATCCTGATTATAAGCTAATATCCAGCTTTGTACTTTTTAATAACTCGGCATAAATCATATTTTTAGCAAAATACTCTCTTAATGCACAGGGTTATTGTCAGTGCAGCAGCTGAAGTGAAAGTTGACTTTAAATGGCGATGATGGAACTGCTTCATACATGACCAGCCCCATCACCCGGGAGATTTAAATACGTCGCGCCTGCCAGAAATTTTTACGCCAGTAGACATTATCAAGCGAGGAGCGCATCACGCCACGACTGGTGGAGGCATGAATAAATTGATTATTGGTATCGTAAATACCGACGTGTAGCCCGCTTTCACCCGATCCGGTTTTAAAGAAAACCAGATCGCCTGGCAGCAATTCATCTTTATCAATTTCGGTACCAATCTTTGACTGCGTGCGCGTATCGCGCGGTAATTGCAGGTCGAATTTATCGCGCATCGTCATCAGTACAAAGCCAGAACAATCCACGCCGCTCCGGCTCATGCCGCCATAACGATAAGGTGTACCACGCCAGTGCTGTAACTGGTCGTTAAGACCGGCAATCACGGCGATAGAGTCCGATAACCGGGCATTGGGTGCGGGAGCGCGATGGCTACTGCACCCTGCCAAAAACAATGCTGTGATAAAAAGAAGCCAAAAACGCATGCAGGACGAATCCTCTATTTTTTATTCTTGCGCCAATTTAGCGTGGAAATAATGGGGTTTTCAAGAGCCCATTTAACTTAAGTGGTTGATATGAGCATTCTGTGGCCTTCGATATCCAGACGACGGAAGTTTACGCCATAAGCCTGAGAGAGATTAGCCGGCGTCAGCACCGCATCGCGTGTACCACTGGCCAACAACTTCCCGCGCTTGAGTAACCAGGCTTTGTGCGCATGACGCAGCGTATGGTTCAGGTCATGACTGCTCATCACAATTGCAATTCCCTGCTGACAGAGTCGGCCCAATAGGCGGTCCAGCGCATTTTGTTGCGCAACATCCAGACTGTTCATCGGTTCATCTAACAGCAACAGTTGGCCGTGCGGATTAGCCTGCGGACAAATTTGCAGTATTACCGCCGCAAGACGCACCCGCTGCCATTCGCCGCCAGAAAGCTGATTCGACCCACGTCCAAGTTTATCACCCAACCCAAGCGCGTCGGCCGTCTCCTGCAGCAAATCGGTACGCGTTTTATCAGGCTGATGCAGCGTCAGAAAATGCCAAACCGGCATGGCAAACGGGGGGGTTTGTTGTTGCGCAAGATAAGCGCGATGTTGCGCCAGTTTTGCCGCAGGCCAGTCATCGAGCGGCACATCACCCAACACGATGGTTCCTTCACCGGTCGTTAACCCCGCCATCCTCGCCAGCAGCGTGCTTTTTCCTGCGCCGTTGGGTCCGACAAGGTGTAGGATCTCCCCGGCCCTTATTTCACCGGAAAGCGGGCCAAGCCGGGTCGATTCCGCCACATTCTGGAGCTGCATCAAAGGAGACATTATTTTGCCAGCGCCGCGTTGATATGTTCCACAAGGATGGGATCTTCAGGCGTCATATCGGGTGAAAAACGCTGTAAAACCTGACCATCGCGCCCGACTAAAAACTTCTCGAAATTCCACAGAATATCGTCCGGGTAGAGCGGCGCGCGCCCTTTGCTCGCCATGCGCGCATAAAACCCACTGTCGGCTGGCGCTACGGCGGTGGGCGCGGCGGCAATCAGCTTCTGATACAGCGGATGGCGCGCTTCGCCGTTGACATCTATTTTACTGAACATGGGGAAAGTAACGCCCCAGGTAGTACTGCACCAGGTTTTAATTTCCTCTTCACTACCGGGTTCCTGACCGAGAAACTGATTGCAGGGGAACCCCAACACGGTAAATCCCTGCTCGTGCCATGTTTTCTGCAGATTCTCCAGTTGCTCATACTGCGGCGTTAATCCACATTTTGAGGCAACATTAACAATTAACAGGACTTTTCCGGCATACGCTTGTAATGAGACGACATCTCCGTCGATAGTCGTCACTTCGGTATTGAAAATAGTGTCTTGCATAGCATCTCCAGGTGGATAGTCAGCGATCAATTTTCCGTGTTTAATCATAGTCCGAACCGCAGACGTCTAGCGCCCGGATTTTAACAATAACCAGATAAATACCGGTGCACCCATGGTTGCCGTTACCACGCCGATAGGCAGTTCAGCCGACGCCAGCACCAGACGTGCCACAACATCCGCTAACAGTAATGCAATAGCCCCCGCCAGCGCACAGCCAGGCAGCAATACGCGATGATCGGTTAATCCACACAGTCGCAGAATATGCGGGATAACCAGGCCGATAAAACCAATGGCGCCAGCAAGCGCCACGCTGACCCCCACCATCCAGCCAGTGGCCACCACCAGCAGGTTCCGCCAGAACCATAAAGGCAGCCCTAGCTGGCGCGCAGACGTCTCCCCCAGCGCCAGCATATTCATCGGCTGCGACTGACAGCAAATCCACAGTAAAACGGGCAGCAGCGCGACCATCAGCCAGGCCTGCTGCCAGTCGACACCGCCAAAGCCGCCCATCATCCAGTACATTAACTGTCGCAGATCAAAAGAGGTTGAGAAGTAGATAGCCCACGTCATCAAGGCGCTACAAATAATACCCAGCGCCACGCCCGCCAGCAGCAGACGGCTGGTCGACAGGTGGCGGCGGGCAAAACGCAGAAGGATAAGCGTGATGATCAGCGCCCCGGCAATCGCGCACAGGCCCAGCGCCCAGCCGGGTAACTGGCCCTGCCCCAATAGCACCGCGGCGATGAGTCCAACGCCTGCGCCGTTAGACACGCCCAGCAGGCCTGGTTCGGCTAACGGGTTTTCGAACAGCGCCTGCATCACAGCACCGGACAGCGCCAGCGCGGCACCGACCAGCAGTACGGCCAGCGTACGAGGAAGTCGAATTTGCCACACGAACAGATCGCCACGGGCGCTAAACCAGTTGCCGGGCGCAATCCACTGTTCGCCTGCGCACAGGCTGAGGATCGTTGCCAGCAGCATCAGCGCTGACAGAGACAATATCCAGCGTACATTTCGTCGCTGTTGTTGATGGGCGAAGGTCAGCATGTTTTCCATTCTGCTGAAAAGAGATGAGGGGATTTTACGGTGCCGATTCGGTAGTGGAAAGGAAAAAGGCCGCAGAGCGGCCTTTTTAGTTATACCCGTCATACTTCAAGCTGCATGTGCGTTGGCTTTACTCGCTCACCCCAGCCACGTACTTATGTACGCTCCTGGAGATTCGCTGCGTCGCCGCCTTCCTGCAACTCGAAGTATTTAGGGTATATATACGTCATGCTTTTCACTGCCGCTTTGATGGCGGCGTAAGTGACTTAGCGGAACGTCAAATCACTCTTCTTTGGGCGTTGCGTTTTCGACCCGACTTTTTAACTTCTGTCCGGGTCTGAAGGTCACCACGCGCCGTGCTGTAATGGGAATATCTTCGCCCGTTTTCGGGTTACGTCCCGGGCGTTGATTCTTATCACGCAGATCGAAGTTACCAAAACCAGAGAGTTTTACCTGCTCACCATTTTCCAGAGCACGACGGATCTCTTCGAAAAACAGCTCGACCAGTTCTTTGGCATCCCGCTTGCTAAGCCCAAGCTTATCAAACAGATATTCTGACATTTCAGCTTTTGTAAGCGCCATAGGTTCAATCCCTCAATGATGCCTGGAATCGCTCTTTTAATGCCTCTACACATTTGGCGACGGTAGCGGCAATCTCCTCTTCTTCAAGTGTACGGCTGGTATCCTGAAGGATCAGGCTGATAGCGAGGCTCTTATAACCCTCCGCAACACCCTTACCGCGGTACACGTCAAATAAGTTTACGCCAACTACCTGATTTACGCCAACTTTCTTACACTCGGATAAAATATCCGCAGCGGGAACGTTTTCTGCCACCACCACGGCGATATCACGGCGGTTCGCCGGGAAGCGAGAAACTTCACGAGCCTGAGGCACCACGCGGTCTGCGAGCTTGTTCCACTCCAGTTCAAACACTAAAGTGCGACCGTTCAGATCCAGTTTACGTTCCAGCTCAGGATGAACAACCCCAATGAAACCAATACGTTCACCTTTCAGATAAATCGCCGCAGACTGGCCCGGATGTAATGCCGGATTGGCTTCAGCTTTGAACTGAATGTCACCCAGTTTACCGGTCAGGTCGAGAACCGCTTCCAGATCGCCTTTCAGATCATAGAAATCAACGGCCTCTTTTGCCAGGTTCCAGTGTTCATCATGACGGTTGCCGCAGATCGCACCTGCCAACATCAGATCCTGACGGATCCCGAGGTTAGCCTGGGTATCGGGAACAAAACGTAAACCCGTTTCGAAAATACGCACGCGGTTCTGCTGACGGTTCTGGTTATACACCACCGTAGACAGCAAGCCGGTCCACAGGGACAAACGCATTGCCGACATGTCGATTGAGATTGGGCTTGGCAGCAACAGCGCTTCTTCACCCGGATGCAGCAGCGCCTGAACTTTCGGGTCGACGAAGCTGTAGGTGATCACTTCCTGGTAGCCTTTATCATTGAGCATGGTTTTGACACGCTTCAGCGATAAATCTGCTTCGCGATGCGTCCCCATGATCAGGCCTGCCTGAATAGGCGTATTCGGGATATTGTCATAACCGTATACGCGGGCAATTTCTTCGACCAGGTCTTCTTCAATCGACATGTCGAAACGCCAGCTCGGTGCAACCGCCAGCCACTCATCCTGGCCTTCCGTCACGTCACAACCCAGACGACGCAGAATATCGCTCACCTGCTCATCGGCAATATGATGGCCAATCAGACGATCCAGTTTGCTACGACGAAGCGTAATGGTTGCGCGTTTTGGCAGCGTGGCTTCGGTCGTCACATCGATAACCGGACCGGCTTCGCCGCCGCAGATATCAATCAGCAGACGCGTTGCACGCTCCATAGCTTTGTGCTGCAGTGCCGGATCGACGCCACGCTCATAGCGGTGAGAGGCATCGGTGTGCAGACCGTGACGACGCGCGCGACCCGTAATGGACAGCGGGCTGAAGAACGCACATTCCAGCAGGACGTTTTGCGTCTCATCATTCACACCAGAGTGCTCTCCGCCAAAGATGCCGCCCATTGCCAACGCTTTGTTGTGGTCAGCAATAACCAGCGTATCCGCATTCAGTTTTGCTTCGCTGCCGTCCAGCAATACCAGGGTCTCACCCTCTTTTGCCATACGCACAACAATTCCGCCTTCAATGCGGTCTTTGTCGAACGCATGCATCGGCTGACCCAGTTCGAGCAGTACATAGTTGGTCACATCAACCACGGCATCGATGGAACGGATCCCGCAACGACGCAGTTTCTCTTTCATCCACAGCGGCGTTGGTGCTTTAACATTGATACCTTTAACCACACGGCCCAGATAGCGCGGACAGGCGTCAACGGCTTCAACCTGGATTGGCAGCACGTCATCAACTGTCGCCGCCACAGGGACGATTTCCGGCTCAACCAGCGGGGCTTTGTTCAGTACCGCAACATCGCGTGCAACACCGATGATGCCTAAGCAGTCGGCGCGGTTCGGCGTAACGCTGATTTCGATAGTGTTATCGTCAAGCTTCAGGTATTCGCGGATATCGGTGCCAATCGGCGCATCCGCCGGCAGTTCGATAATCCCGTTATGATCATCGGAAATACCCAGCTCAGAGAACGAGCACAGCATCCCTTCTGACGGCTCACCGCGCAGTTTGGCGGCTTTAATCTTGAAATCGCCCGGCAGAACGGCACCGATGGTCGCCACGGCGACTCTTAATCCCTGACGGCAGTTAGGTGCGCCACAGACGATATCCAGCAGACGATCGCCGCCCACATTAACTTTGGTGACACGCAGTTTGTCTGCGTTCGGGTGCTGGCCGCACTCAACCACTTCACCGACCACTACGCCGTTAAATTCACCGGCAACGGCTTCAACGCCGTCGACCTCGAGGCCCGCCATGGTGATCTGGTTTGACAGCGCATCGCTATCAATTGCCGGGTTTACCCATTCGCGTAACCACAGTTCACTGAATTTCATTGTTTTATCCTGCCTTTATTTAAACTGTTTGAGGAAACGCAGATCGTTTTCGAAGAAAGAACGCAGATCGGTGACGCCGTAACGCAGCATGGTCAGACGCTCCATACCCATACCGAAGGCAAAACCTGAGTAGATTTCTGGGTCGATACCAACGTTACGCAGCACGTTCGGGTGGACCATACCGCAGCCCAGCACTTCCAGCCATTTGCCATTTTTTCCCATTACGTCAACTTCCGCAGAAGGCTCAGTGAACGGGAAATAGGAAGGACGGAAACGTACCTGCAGATCCTCTTCAAAGAAGTTACGCAGGAAATCGTGCAGCGTGCCTTTCAGGTTGGTGAAGTTGATGTTGGTATCAACAATCAAGCCTTCCATCTGATGGAACATCGGGGTGTGCGTCTGATCGTAGTCGTTACGATACACGCGGCCCGGTGCGATAATGCGGATTGGCGGCTGTTTTTCTTTCATGGTGCGGATCTGCACGCCAGAGGTCTGAGTACGCAGCAGGCGCGTGGCGTCAAACCAAAACGTGTCGTGGTCAGCACGCGCCGGGTGATGGCCTGGAATATTCAGCGCATCGAAGTTGTGGTAGTCATCTTCGATTTCCGGTCCCGTCGCCACGGTAAATCCGAGCTCACCGAAGAAGCTTTCAATCCTGTCGATGGTACGTGTGACCGGATGCAACCCGCCGTTTTCAATACGACGGCCCGGCAGGGAGATATCAATGGTTTCTTCTGCCAGACGTGCATTCAGCGCAGCATTTTCTAAATCAGCTTTACGCGCGTTCAGCGCCTGCTGTACCTGCTCTTTGGCTTCATTGATAACCGCACCTGCTGCCGGACGCTCTTCAGGCGGCAGTTCGCGCAGGGTTGTCATTTGCAGGGTCAAATGCCCTTTCTTACCCAAATATTCGACGCGGACATTGTCTAATGCGGCAACATCTGAAGCCTGGTTAATAGCGGCCGTTGCACTGGCAACCAGCTCTGCGAGATGTGACATGGTTTTCCTCGTTGTGTGGCGATATTCATATGTCGCTCATATATACACAAAATCATTCAAGTTGCATCCAGGCGGCAAGAGAGCAAAATGCAGCCAATACAGGGGCCGCTTGAAGGATTACGTGTATAAAAAAAGCCTCCACCAGGGAGGCTCTTAGGCGCTGTTTTCCGTTTCTTCTTTCACGCGCGAGCCTCCCGGATTCAGGTGCTAAAGTAAAAAAAGAAGCGGAAAATAGCAGCATTCATGCTTGCGTTACCTTATGTAGTAAAAACCGGACAACCTTTATTGAAAAGGCTTACGGGTGAATTGTCAACTAATTGATTACGCTACAAATAAAAGAGAGGGAGCCAGGCTCCCTCTTTTCACCGGCTTATGCCAGAGCTGCTTTCGCTTTTTCAACCAGAGCGGTGAACGCTACTTTGTCGAATACTGCGATGTCAGCCAGGATCTTACGGTCGATTTCAACAGAGGCTTTTTTCAGGCCGTTGATGAATTTGCTGTAAGAAATACCGTTCTGACGTGCTGCTGCGTTGATACGCGCAATCCACAGTTGACGGAACTGACGCTTTTTCTGACGACGGTCACGATAAGCGTACTGACCAGCTTTGATAACAGCCTGGAAGGCAACGCGGTATACGCGAGAACGCGCACCGTAGTAGCCTTTAGCTTGTTTCAAAATTTTCTTGTGACGTGCACGGGCAACTACACCACGTTTTACGCGAGCCATATGTGCTCTCCTGTATCTATATTCTTAGTAAAAAAATTAATTAAACGTTAACGGCTTATGCGTACGGCAGGCACGCGATAACCAGACCCAGATCGCCTTTAGACACGAGGCCTTTTGGACGCAGGTGACGTTTACGCTTAGTAGATTTTTTGGTCAGAATATGACGCAGGTTTGCGTGCTTACGCTTAAATCCACCACCACCGGTTTTTTTGAAGCGCTTAGCAGCACCGCGTACGGTCTTAATTTTTGGCATTTTAATAACTTCCACTTCGCATTGTTAATAAACGAAACATAGGCGAACAAAACCTGCGAAGCCCGTAGGCTCCACAGGAATTGCTACTTGAAGGCCTTACTGTTTCTTCTTAGGAGCGAGCACCATGATCATCTGGCGGCCTTCGATCTTCGTAGGGAAGGATTCGACCACTGCCAGTTCACTCAGATCGTCACGGACGCGCGTAAGCACTTCCATACCGATCTGTTGGTGAGCCATCTCACGGCCGCGGAAACGCAGCGTGATCTTAGCTTTATCACCCTCTTCCAGAAAGCGTACCAGGCTGCGGAGTTTTACCTGGTAATCGCCATCGTCGGTGCCAGGACGGAATTTAATTTCCTTAACCTGGATAACTTTTTGCTTTTTCTTCTGTTCCTTAGAAGATTTACTCTTTTCATAAAGGAACTTGCCGTAGTCCATAATACGACAAACTGGCGGTTCGGCGTTAGGGCTGATTTCAACTAAATCTACTCCAGCTTCTTCAGCTTTTTCGATAGCTTCTCTCAGACTCACAATACCCAAAGCTTCGCCTTCCAGACCTGTTAAGCGAACTTCCAGGGCGCGAATCTCGCCATTGATACGATTCGGACGTGCCGTTTGAACTCGTTTTCCGCCTTTAATACCTTATTCCTCCAGTTGTTGAAGACTGCGGCTGCGAATCTCTTGTTGCAGCTTCTCGATAACTTCACTTACGTCCAGGCTGCCCAAGTCTTTGCCACGACGGGTACGCACGGCAACTTTGCCTGCTTCTACCTCTTTGTCGCCACAGACCAACATGTAAGGGACACGACGTAAAGTGTGCTCGCGGATTTTAAAGCCAATCTTCTCATTTCTCAAGTCTGCTTTTACACGAATACCCGCATTTTGTAGTTTCTGCGTTAATTCGTTGACGTATTCAGACTGCGAATCGGTAATATTCATGACTACAACCTGAACCGGCGCAAGCCAGGTCGGGAAGAAGCCAGCGAACTCTTCGGTCAGGATACCAATGAAACGTTCCATTGACCCAAGAATCGCGCGGTGAATCATTACCGGTACCTGACGCTCGTTGTTTTCGCCAACATAAGAGGCGCTCAGACGAGACGGCAGAGAGAAGTCCAGCTGTACAGTACCGCACTGCCATGCGCGATCGAGGCAGTCATACAGGGTAAATTCAATTTTCGGACCGTAGAATGCGCCTTCACCCAGTTGGAACTCAAACGGGATGTTGTTTTCTTCCAGCGCAACCGCTAAGTCCGCTTCAGCACGGTCCCACATTTCATCGCTACCGATACGTTTCTCGGGGCGAGTGGACAGTTTGACAACGATTTTCTCGAAGCCAAAGGTGCTGTACATATCGTAGACCATACGAATGCAGGCGTTAACTTCATCACGAATCTGCTCTTCGGTACAGAAGATATGCGCATCATCTTGAGTGAAGCCACGTACGCGCATCAGGCCGTGCAGCGCACCTGACGGTTCGTTACGGTGACAGCTACCAAATTCCGCCATACGCAGCGGCAGGTCGCGATACGATTTCAGACCCTGATTAAAGATCTGAACGTGGCCTGGGCAGTTCATTGGCTTGATGCAGTATTCACGGTTCTCTGAAGAGGTGGTGAACATCGCATCCTTGTAGTTGTCCCAGTGCCCTGTTTTTTCCCACAGCACACGGTCCATCATGAACGGGCCTTTCACTTCCTGATACTGGTATTCTTTCAGTTTCGAACGAACGAAAACTTCCAGTTCACGGAAAATTGTCCAGCCATCGTTATGCCAGAACACCATACCTGGCGCTTCTTCCTGCATATGATACAGGTCAAGCTGCTTACCAATTTTACGGTGGTCGCGTTTAGCCGCTTCTTCCAGACGTTGCAGGTAGGCACTCAGCGCTTTTTTATCGGCCCATGCAGTACCATAAATGCGCTGCAGCATCTTGTTGTTGCTGTCGCCGCGCCAGTATGCCCCAGCGGTCTTCATCAGTTTGAAGTGATGACAGAAACGCATGTTCGGCACGTGCGGGCCACGGCACATATCGACGTATTCTTCATGATGATACAAGCCAGGCTTGTCATCATGGGCAATATTTTCATCAAGGATAGAGACTTTATAGGTCTCGCCACGCTTCACGAACGTTTCACGCGCTTCGTACCAGCTGACTTTCTTCTTGATGACATCGTAGTTTTTCTCAGCGAGCTCGTGCATCCGCTTTTCGAGCGCGTCGACGTCTTCCTGGGTTAACGTACGGTCAAGATCGATATCGTAGTAAAAGCCGTTGTCAACAACCGGTCCGATCGCCATTTTGGTGTGCGGCCAGAGTTGTTTGATCGCGTGCCCTAACAGGTGCGCACAGGAGTGACGAATGATCTCCAGACCTTCATCATCCTTAGCGGTAATGATGGAGAGTTTCGCATCCTGTTCAATCAGATCGGAAGCATCAACCAGCTCACCGTTTACACGGCCAGCGATAGTGGCTTTCGCCAGACCTGGACCGATGTCCAGCGCAACATCCATGGGACTTACAGCGTGGTCGTAATGGCGTTGGCTGCCATCAGGAAGAGTAATAACAGGCATGTTATATCCTTATTTGCAGTGGTGCCCCACACGTAAGAGCACATACAAAGTTTCACTATTTAAAATTTATCAAAAAGGTGTGGGCTGATTCCCGCTTCACTCTGCGAAATATGTCACGCATTACCTGACTGGCAACGCTGTAACCTACACCCGCTTTTTGATAACACCGCTTGACAGTGTACACGGCATTACGGGTCGTTCAAAGCGACAATCAACGCGCCATCTATGATGTAAATCAATTCACTGGCGCCCTGCCGTCTTTGTTACACTATGCGGTAATCATTGTTACTGACCAGGAAAGAACCATGCCAAAAAATCGCTTTGCCAAAAAACACTGGAAAATGGTTGTGGTACTGCTCGTCATTTGCGCGGCAATGCTGATGTTAAGGTGGGCAGCAATGATTTGGGGTTGAACCGTCACGCCGTTAATAAATGGTACTTTGCGTTATTTTGCGATGTACACAGATGCTTCCAATAAATTAAAAAAGATATTTCAATATTACTTTACTGTTTATGACAAAATAAAAACCGGTACATCAATATCCGGTTTTTTCATTACGACATTTGGCTGAATAGACGTCTGGACACTGATGAAGATATTAAGACCATTCGCCAGCAACCAGGGTATGAACATTAAACGCATCATTCATACTTTGGCCAGTTGACTGGGAACCAGGAGCGATATTTGAACCTGCTTCCACATCAGAGGCATGCGTGATGCCAACTTGTGTCGTGTTATCAGACGGTGCGTTGGTGACCGGAACGGCTGCAAACACGCCGAAGGACAGCGCAGAAAGCACGATGACAGCAGCCGTCGCTTTGATATTTTTCATAGGTATCTTCTCTTACTTGAATTAATGCTAAGGTCTGAAGGCGATTAATTGCCTGTAGGTAAGAGTGTAGATCTGGCTCACATTTTTTCCTAGTCAATTTATTTATCAATTCGTGTCAAATAAATTGAATATGTACCCAAAAGAGTAATTATGGAGAAAGTATGAAGAAAAGTTTTTTTCGAAAAAATTAAAATGCCGGTCAGAAAATAATAACACTGAAATTTTATTTGGAAAAGCCGGGCCATTTATTTGACCCGGTTTTTTACTACATACGATAGCCGAGCGAAACGGTCGTACGACGATCGGTATGTTCCGGTGCCGTAGCCGGTGGTTCTGAGTTCCAGGTGACGTTATAAGCCACTTTCAAACCGAAATGTTCGTTGATAGCCACATTTAACGCTGTTTCAGAGTTAAGCGTCGTATCTTCAGCACCAAACACCGACACCCCTTGTGTGAATTTGGTGGTGTCCGTCATCTGCCACGCATAAGCGCCTGACGCATAACCCAGCGGCTGCGTTTCGGTTGTGCCATCGGTGTGTTCGTCATAGCGTACGCCTGGACCGAATTCGAAACGGAAGCTGTGTACCGGCCCATTAAGGAACTGACGACCATAACCTGCAGTCAGTACGTCACGCTCGTGATAGCCGTTGTATCTGTCGGTCAACCAGCTGGCCTGTCCGAATAGGTAATCATAATCCGTCATATTAAAACGACTACGACCACCTACGGCGTATTTCTCCGAAGAGCGTTCATCATTCGACGAGGTATTGCTGGCATTGCCCCACAGAGACCACGCCGTGGTTTCACCGTACCAGGTCATGGTGGTATCTGCGGTTAAAGAAGAACTTTTTGTGTTGCCTGACTGGGCGAGGTATCCCGCGTTCAGGTTACCTTCAAAGGGTTTTTTCGCGCTGGAGGGGTCATCCATGACAGTAAAAACGGAATCATCGGCGGCGGCATGCATTGACGCAAACACGCCCCCCATCAGCACGAGTGCTGCGGGTACTGTCTTCAAAAGCTTCATTTATAAAGAGTCCGTACAACAAAAAAAGAGACCATTACGGTCTCGGAAACTTTCATAGGGATCAATGACAAAAGCCCCTTGAAAGGTAACAAATTATAAAAAGACTCGAATAACATAGCAATAATTTCTTATTTCATTTTTTGAATAAGAGCGTTCTTAAACCGTAATTTTATTTATATATCTTTGCCGAGATAATTTTAAATAAAGATGCGATAAATCATGTTGTTAATTACTTCACTTTCGTCACATTAAGTGCCAGACTGAGGACAGCCTAACAGGAGGTAAAGATGGTACGTATCTATACGTTAACACTTGCGCCCTCTCTCGATAGCGCAACAATCACCCCGCAAATCTATCCCGAAGGTAAACTTCGCTGCACCTCGCCGGTTTTTGAACCCGGTGGTGGTGGTATTAACGTGGCCCGCGCCATTGCTCATCTTGGCGGAAACGCAACGGCTATCTTTCCGGCTGGCGGCGCTACCGGGGAACACCTGGTATCATTGCTTGCCGATGAAAATGTCCCGGTCGCCACCATAGAGGCCAAAGACTGGACCCGGCAAAATCTTCACGTCCACGTAGAATCCAGCGGCGAGCAGTATCGATTTGTTATGCCTGGAGCAACACTTACCGATGACGAGTTCCACCAGCTTCAGGATCAGGTGCTGGAAATTGAGTCCGGCGCGCTGCTGGTGATAAGCGGCAGCCTGCCACCCGGCGTGAAGCTTGAAAAACTCACCCAGCTTATTACTGCGGCACAAAAGCAGGGCATTCGCTGCATTGTTGATAGCTCAGGTGAGGCACTGACTGCCGCATTAACGCTCGGCAATATCGAACTGGTCAAACCCAACCTCAAAGAACTCAGCGCATTGGTTAACCGCGAACTCACACAACCTGATGACGTCCGTAAGGCCGCAGAGGAAATTGTGCACAGCGGTAAAGCGCAACGTGTTGTCGTTTCGTTGGGACCGCAAGGGGCACTGGGCGTTGACGGTGAAACCTGCGTACAGGTGGTACCCCCGCCGGTTAAGAGCCAAAGTACCGTTGGCGCGGGTGACAGTATGGTCGGCGCGATGACACTGAAGCTGGCACAGAATGCGCCATTTGACGATATTGTTCGTTTTGGCGTAGCGGCAGGTAGCGCGGCAACCCTCAATCAGGGTACCCGTTTATGCTCGCAGGACGATACGCAGAAAATATACGCATACCTTTCGCGGTAATGCCCTTCCCCCTCATCATCAAGGGGGATTTACCAACAAAACTGTCGACATACGTGTTATGCGTCTATGCTGAAAAATCACGTGATAACAAAGCAGTGGATCACGTGAACCCATAACTGCAGCGCTCTGGCAAGGAGTGAAATAGCAACAAACATTACGTGCTTTTTCAGCGATAACGCGTCCACGGTGTGCGTTGGTTCGTGTTTTTTTACCGCATTATTGCGCTAACCTTATGATCTGGCAGACAACATGGGGAGAGACATCATGTGGCAGGCTATCAGTCGTCTTTTAAGCGAGCAACTCGGTGAAGGCGAAATCGAGCTGCGTAATGAACTGCCCGGCGGTGAGATCCACGCCGCATGGCATTTACGCTATGCGGGGCGCGATTTTTTCGTCAAATGCGATGAAAGGGAGCTATTAACCGGCTTTACGGCAGAAGCCGACCAGCTGGAACTGCTTTCCCGCAGCAATACCGTTTCAGTCCCCAAGGTCTGGGCGGTCGGTGCAGACAGAGACTACAGCTTTTTGGTGATGGATTTCCTCCCTCCCCGTCCACTGGATGCCCACAACGCCTTTATTCTCGGACAACAGCTCGCGCATCTTCATGAATGGAGCGATCAGCCGCAGTTTGGCCTCGACTTTGATAATGCACTCTCTACCACGCCTCAACCCAATACGTGGCAGCGTCGCTGGTCTACCTTTTTTGCAGAACAGCGGATTGGCTGGCAACTGGAGCTTGCCGCCGAAAAAGGGATCGCATTTGGCAATATTGACGCCATTGTTGACCATGTTCAGCAGCGTTTGTCATCACACCAGCCACAGCCTTCACTACTGCATGGCGATTTGTGGTCGGGGAACTGCGCCCTTGGCCCTCATGGTCCCTACATCTTTGACCCCGCCTGCTATTGGGGCGACAGAGAGTGCGACCTGGCAATGCTGCCATTACATAGCGATCAGCCACCACAAATTTATGACGGCTATCAGTCGGTTTCCCCCCTGCCGCTGGATTTTCTCGACAGGCAGCCTGTCTATCAGCTTTATACGCTGCTGAATCGAGCGATTCTGTTCGGCGGGCAACATATGGTGGTGGCGCAGAAAGCGATGGACAGGATACTGGCGGCTTAACAGATATATAGCGGAAGTTCTTTGCTAATCAGGCCCGCAGCTTTCGCGTGGGCCTGATAGTGACGCGCTTACAAAAAACCTAGTAGCGAAAAGAAGAAATAGCCAATCACGATGACGATAACCGGCAAAATATAGAGCGGGAATATTTGTAAGAAAATCGTATGATGCGGCACGACAATACGCGACTCAATCTGCTCTCGCGATAACCCTTCACTGCCCTTCGCCTGCTCCAGAATCAGCTGATCTTCAACGCCTTCACGTAAAAAACGAGCCTGACGGCTCATGCGAGCACCCGAATCCTGCATCGCCAGCCCGATAAAAATAAGAATAAAAATCAGCCAGAAAACCAGATTCAGTCCGCTTTGAAAATCAGGTGTCGGTGAGTTATACCAAAACAGGTTAAGAAAGGGAGTGTTTACCCGCATCATGTCAATCATCACGTGGGCAAAGTCGAGCATCACCGCGTTAATCCCCTCCTGCTTTTCACTGTGCGCATACATAAACTTCAGTACTGAAACCAGCGTTGAAATCAGCGCCGGGATGAAAATCACCCATCCCACCAGCCTTTTCAAGACAGCAATGCGTCCAGCTTGTTGATACGTCATGAGTTCCCCTTGATTAAGACGTGTCATTTTGGCCTAAGTTTACCCGTTGATAACCATTTTCGCCTGATCTTTAAAGGCGGTATAATCGAGGATTAGCCATAATGAACGCTGAGAGCCGGTTCACCCAGGCTCTTAATCCCTGCTGTTTCATGTTCAAAGGAGAGGTTGTGATGTCAACCCCGCGTCAAATTCTTGCTGCAATTTTCGATATGGATGGATTACTGGTCGACTCTGAACCCCTTTGGGATCAGGCTGAACTGGATGTGATCGCAAGTTTAGGCGTAGATATCACTCGCCGCCATGAACTGCCCGATACGCTGGGGCTGCGTATCGATATGGTTGTAGATCTATGGTTCGCCCAGCAACCGTGGAGCGGCCCATCTCTCCAGGAGGTCACCGATCGCATTATCACCCGGGCTATCGCCCTGGTTGAAGAGACAAAACCACTGCTGCCTGGCGTACGTGAAGCCGTCGCGCTGTGCAAATCCCAGGGCTTACGAGTGGGTCTGGCATCGGCCTCCCCGCTGCATATGCTGGAAAAAGTGCTGACGATGTTTGATCTTCGCGACAGCTTCGATGCGCTGGCCTCGGCAGAAAAATTGCCCTACAGCAAACCGCATCCTCAGGTCTACCTCGACTGCGCGGCAAAATTGGGTGTGGAGCCCTTATCTTGCGTAGCGCTGGAAGATTCTGTCAACGGCATGATTGCATCAAAAGCAGCACGCATGCGCGCGATCGTCGTACCTGCACATGAGAACCAGGACGATGCCCGCTTTGTTCTTGCTGACGTTAAATTGACCTCGCTGGCCGATCTCACAGTCACGCATCTACGCGGATAATTCCCTGATGGGCAATGGTTGCATTGCCCGTTTTGCCAGGTCAGTCATGTTTTTGAAACGTTGTTTCATTTTTCATTGTATTTCCTGCCAGCCTCTCCTATTCTTTCACTCACAGCATGCGTTAAAACCATTTGATAGCTGGGGTGAATATGATTTTGGATGCTTTTCGTCTTGAAGGTAAAGTAGCAATCGTCACCGGATGTGATACCGGGCTTGGGCAAGGTATGGCGGTCGCGCTGGCGGAGGCCGGCTGCGATGTGGTCGGCGTCAATCGTAAAATTCCTGTGCAAACCGCTGAGAAAATCCATGCACTCGGGCGACGCTTTCTGACTATCCAGGCCGACCTCAGCCAGCAGGACTCGCTGAACGATATCGTGATGCAAACGGTCTCCACCTTTGGTCGGATCGATATTCTGGTCAATAACGCGGGGACCATTCGCCGTGAGGACGCCCTGAACTTTAGTGAGCAAGACTGGGATGATGTGATGAACCTGAATCTCAAATCCGTTTTCTTTTTGTCACAGGCCGTCGCCAGACAATTCCTGAGCCAGGGTCAGGGCGGAAAAATCATCAACATTGCGTCAATGCTCTCCTTCCAGGGCGGTATCCGCGTACCTTCCTACACCGCTTCAAAAAGCGGCGTGCTGGGCATAACCCGCCTGCTGGCCAATGAATGGGCCGCACAGGGTATTAACGTCAATGCCATTGCGCCGGGCTACATGGCGACCAACAATACGCAGCAACTGCGGGACGATGCCGACCGTAATCAGGAGATTGTCGACCGTATTCCGGCCGGACGCTGGGGAACGCCTGACGACCTGAAAGGCCCGGCGGTATTCCTTGCCAGCCGCGCCTCTGACTACATTAATGGTTATACATTGGCCGTCGACGGTGGCTGGCTGGCACGTTAATCGCCTATTTGTGACAAAGGGTTACAACGTCACCTCTTTCGCCTACTGTATAAAACCCCTATACTGTATGAATTGACAGTTTATTGGGTTTTATCATGACGGCGGAAGGCCACCTTCTTTTCTCTATTGCCTGTGCGGTATTTGCCAAGAATGCCGAACTGACGCCCGTTCTCGCGCAGGGTGACTGGTGGCATATTGTTCCTTCAGCTATCTTGACCTGCCTGCTGCCCGATATCGATCATCCCAAATCGTTGCTGGGGCAGCGTCTGAAGTTGGTCTCAAAGCCCATAGCCCGGGCATTTGGTCATCGCGGGTTTACGCATAGCCTGCTGGCGGTGTTTGCCTTGCTGGCGACGTTCTATTTGAAAGTACCCGAGACCTGGATAATCCCGGCGGATGCGTTACAGGGGATGGTGCTCGGCTACCTTAGTCATATTCTGGCCGATATGCTGACCCCAGCCGGCGTTCCTCTGCTGTGGCCCTGCCGCTGGCGCTTTCGCCTGCCGATCCTCGTACCGCAAAAAGGCAACCAGCTGGAGCGTTTTTTATGCATGGCGCTGTTTGCCTGGGCTATCTGGATGCCACAAACTTTGCCTGAAAACAGTGCAGTACGCTGGTCATCGCAGATGATTAATACGCTACAAATGCAGTTTAATCGTTTTATAAAACACCAGGCTGATTAAGAAATCGGCCAAAATGTCATTTTTGGCATAAACAATTCCATTTGAATATAAGAGGCAAGTCACAGTTCTGCTAATCTTGCGCCAACAGAATCACTGTAGTTCGGTGATACATAAAAAAAGATCAGGAGAACGGGGATGAACTTTCCATTAATCGCGAACATTATCGTGTTCGTTGTACTGCTGTTCGTGCTGGCGCAAGCCCGTCACAAACAGTGGAGTCTGGCCAAAAAAGTACTGGTTGGTCTGGTTATGGGCGTGGTATTTGGCCTTGCCCTGCATACGATTTACGGCTCAGACAGCCAGGTACTGAAAGATTCTGTACAGTGGTTCAACATTGTCGGCAACGGCTATGTTCAACTTCTGCAAATGATCGTCATGCCGCTGGTATTTGCCTCTATCCTCAGCGCCGTTGCGCGTCTGCACAACGCCTCTCAGCTGGGGAAAATCAGCTTCCTGACCATCGGGACGTTGCTGTTTACAACACTTATCGCCGCGTTAGTTGGGGTACTGGTCACTAACCTGTTCGGCCTGACGGCGGATGGACTGGTACAGGGTGGTGCTGAAACCGCCCGTCTGAACGCCATCGAAACCAACTACGTGGGTAAAGTTGCCGACCTGAGCGTGCCGCAGCTGGTGCTGTCGTTTATCCCGAAAAACCCGTTTGCCGATCTCACTGGCGCTAACCCAACCTCCATTATCAGCGTTGTTATCTTCGCCGCATTCCTTGGTGTCGCGGCCCTGAAACTGCTGAAAGATGATGCCCCGAAAGGCGAACGCGTATTAACCGCTATTGATACCCTACAAAGCTGGGTGATGAAGCTGGTTCGTCTGGTGATGCAGCTGACGCCGTACGGTGTTCTGGCGTTGATGACCAAAGTGGTTGCCGGCTCCAACCTGCAGGACATTATTAAGCTGGGCAGCTTCGTGGTGGCTTCGTACCTCGGTCTGGGCATCATGTTCGTGGTACACGGTATTCTGCTGGGTATTAACGGCGTGAGCCCGCTGAAGTACTTCCGTAAAGTCTGGCCGGTACTGACGTTTGCCTTCACCAGCCGCTCCAGCGCTGCGTCTATTCCGCTGAATGTGGAAGCGCAAACCCGTCGCCTGGGTGTGCCTGAGTCGATTGCCAGCTTTGCCGCCTCTTTTGGCGCCACGATTGGTCAAAACGGTTGTGCGGGGCTGTACCCGGCAATGCTGGCAGTGATGGTTGCGCCGACTGTGGGGATTAACCCGCTCGACCCAATGTGGATTGCAACACTGGTCGGTATTGTGACCGTTAGCTCCGCCGGAGTCGCGGGTGTGGGTGGGGGTGCAACGTTTGCCGCACTGATCGTGCTGCCGGCGATGGGCCTGCCGGTTACGCTGGTCGCTCTACTGATCTCCGTAGAACCGCTGATCGATATGGGTCGTACTGCGTTGAACGTCAGTGGCTCCATGACTGCCGGTACGCTCACCAGTCAGTGGCTGAAGCAAACCGACAAAACGATTCTGGACAGTGACGATAACGCCGAACTGGCACACCGTTAAACCGGTTTCCTGAAGCGTAAAAAACCGCCGGAGTATCATGCCCCGGCGGTTTTTTTATATCCCATTAATTGCTCAGTTCGTTTTCCTGACGGACCTGGTTTGCCCAGCGTTGCGCCGACTCCGGAACCGTAAACGCAGGCGAACGTTGAAACGCCTCTCCTATTAAGACAAAAGCGACATATTTTCCGCGCAGTATCCATACGTCACGAAACGCATCCATTTTTATCGCATGCTCTGGTGGCGCGGGCTCCACACGCGGAACGTAGCTGATAACCTTGCGATTTTGTTGGCGAAGAGGTTTCATAATCAGTTGCTTCACTAAAGACAAATTCTAAAAATCAGAAAAACGCTATCTTAGCCGATTTTGCGCCCTGACGTCCTGCCTTGCGTGCGCTGTTTGCCTTGTTCATTACAGTATTCCCCTTCAACGGATCCCGGCTCACCTGGATGCGTGGTCTATAGTTAATGTTTTTGACAGCAACAACGACCCTTTCAGCAATGAAAACAGGAGACGAGTTCATGTCGCAGAATGACAAGCATCCACTCAATCACCCGGCACCGGTTCATGATGCCAGCGAATCCAGACCAGGGCTAGATTCCCTGGCCCCCGCAGACGGCTCGCACAAACCCGACGCCAAACCCACACCGCCGGGCATGCAGCCCACTGCCCCTGGTAGTGCAAAGGCCCCCGACACCGTTAATGACAAACTCAACTCACTGGAGCCTTTTCGTAAAGGCAGTGAAGATTTTGCCCTGACCACCAATCAGGGTGTCCGCATTGCAGACGATCAAAACTCATTACGCGCCGGAAACCGTGGGCCGACGCTGCTCGAGGATTTTATCCTGCGTGAGAAGATTACCCATTTTGATCATGAACGCATTCCGGAACGGATCGTTCATGCCCGTGGCTCCGCCGCGCATGGTTACTTTCAGTCCTATGCCGATTTAAGTGCCGTCACCAAAGCCGACTTCCTGTGCGAGGCAAATAAGATAACCCCGGTTTTTGTGCGTTTCTCCACCGTCCAGGGCGGCGCCGGTTCAGCAGACACGGTCCGGGATATTCGCGGATTTGCCACAAAGTTTTATACCGAAGAGGGGATATTTGACCTGGTAGGAAATAATACACCGGTGTTTTTTATCCAGGACGCCCATAAATTCCCGGACTTCGTCCACGCGGTTAAACCAGAGCCGCACTGGGCTATTCCACAGGGACAAAGCGCGCATGATACCTTCTGGGATTACGTCTCTTTACAGCCAGAAACACTGCATAACGTGATGTGGGCCATGTCAGACCGTGGGATCCCTCGTAGCTATCGCACGATGGAAGGCTTTGGCATCCACACGTTTCGACTGATTAACGCGCAAGGTAAAGCCACCTTTGTACGCTTCCACTGGAAACCCCTGGCAGGCAAAGCCTCTCTGGTTTGGGATGAAGCGCAAAAACTTACCGGTCGAGACCCTGACTTCCACCGTCGCGATCTGTGGGAGGCCATCGAAGCCGGTGATTACCCGGAATATGAGTTGGGACTGCAACTGATTGCGGAAGAGGACGAGTTTAAATTCGATTTTGATCTGCTCGACCCAACAAAGTTGATCCCCGAGGAATTGGTTCCGGTTCAGCGCGTCGGAAAAATGGTGCTTAACCGTAACCCGGATAATTTCTTTGCCGAAAACGAGCAGGTAGCATTTCATCCAGGACACATCGTCCCCGGTATTGATTTCACCAACGATCCGCTGCTACAGGGCCGACTGTTTTCATATACCGACACGCAGATCAGCCGTCTGGGCGGACCTAACTTTCATGAAATTCCGATTAACCGCCCGACCTGCCCGTATCACAATTTCCAGCGCGAAGGCATGCATCGCATGGATATTGATACCAACCCGGCCAACTACGAACCAAACTCGATCAATGATAACTGGCCGCGCGAAACGCCACCTGGCCCTAAACGCGGGGGATTTGAATCATATCAGGAACGTATTGAAGGCAGTAAGATACGTGAAAGAAGCCCCTCTTTCGGCGAATACTATGCGCACCCTCGCCTGTTCTGGCTAAGTCAGATGCCTATTGAGCAGCAGCATATTGTTGGCGGATTCAGTTTTGAACTGAGCAAAGTCACCCGCCCGTATATCCGCGAGAGAGTGGTTGAACAACTGGCGCACATTGATACCACCCTTGCACAATCTGTTGCCGACAACCTCGGTTTTGAACTAACCGACGAACAGCAGCAAATCGCCCCACCTGCGGACGTCAACGGGTTAACTGAAGCCCCATCACTCAGTTTGTACGCAGGGGCACAAGGCGATATCAAAGGCCGGATAGTGGCCATTTTGCTGAATGACGAGGTCAAATCGGCCGATATGCTCACCATCATGCAAGCTCTCCAGTCCCGCGGTGTGCATGCAAAATTGCTCTATTCGCGTATGGGGAACGTGGTTGCCGACGATGGCTCGGTGCTGAACATCGCCGGTACCTTTGCCGGTTCGCCATCACTGACCGTGGATGCGGTCATTGTGCCTTGCGGCAATATTGCGGATATCGACATGCGCGGCGATACCCGTTACTACTTACTGGAAGCATACAAACATTTGAAACCCATTGCGCTGGCAGGCAATGCGCGTCAGTTGAAAGCCGTGCTGAAGGTTAGCAATCAGGGTGAAGAAGGGATTGTTGAAGCGGACAGCGCAGATGCGCAGTTTATGGATACTTTGCTGGCACTCATGACCGCGCACCGTGTCTGGTCTCGCAGCGGAAAAGTCGACACCATTCCGGCCTAAAAAAAGCGGCGCATTGACGCGCCGCAAACTCAGGAATTACACGTTCAGAAAACTGCCGAGACGATAACCGCGCTCCGCAATAGCATATTTCAATACCGGAGACGTCAGCACATCAAGTTCAGTTAAGCGGGGGTAACAGTAGGCGCTTTGTCGAATGATATTATCGACAAAGGCCGGGTGGCACATCACTTCCAGCGAGGACTCGCCCCTGTCTGCTGAGGCGTCTAGCA
The DNA here is from genome assembly GCF_005280805.1 of Citrobacter sp. TBCS-14. Taxonomy (NCBI): domain Bacteria; kingdom Pseudomonadati; phylum Pseudomonadota; class Gammaproteobacteria; order Enterobacterales; family Enterobacteriaceae; genus Citrobacter; species Citrobacter sp. TBCS-14. Next base: position 87,449 of record NZ_SZWM01000164.1, on the reverse strand, counting down.
CCTGCAAAAACAGCTCTTCGGAAATCGCCTCGCCGTAAAACTCGCTGCTAAATCCCTGCGACGTGCGCAACGCAACAGGTAAGTCAGCAGCCTCAAACACCGTCTGACGATCGATGCGTAACGCAATACCGTGCTGGGCCGCAAAATTGGCCACTACAGGGAAAATCTGCGGGAACATATGCACATGGTGATGGCTATCCAGATGCGTCGGCTCCCGGCCGAACAGGTCGATGAAACGCTGATACTGTGCGGCCAGCTCGTGCGAAATTTCATCCAGCGGCAAGGTGTCCTCCTCGGCCATCTGCCAGATCCATTTCCCCAGCAGTCCGTCGCGGGTCAGCCCTGGCATTGCCGTCAGCGGTTTCCCCAGCGTCAGCACAAAGTGCATGCCAACAGACAGTTCAGGAAGCTCACGACTCAACTGCACCGCATGCTCAATGGCCTCGCCGTTGACCAGCGCCGTTGTCGAGGTGACAACACCATGGCGACAAGCGTCAATAATGCCGTAGTTTTGCCCTTTGCTCAGGCCAAAATCATCCGCATTCACAATCAGTACGCGTTCCATAGCCGACCTCTATCAGTGTTGTTCGCTTTTGAGCGTCTCGATGCACCCGGCAAAGTTTGGCAGCCATTTTTCATGGGCAAGGATCAGTTCCCGCGCCAGAATTTCGGCATCACGGTCAGAATGCACCAGTGGGCTCAGATTTAACGCCAGCAGCACATCATTAAATTCACCGCTCAGTGCCGCATTACTCGCCGCCACCTCAAAACCTTTAATGGTATAGATAAGGCCAAGCACTTTCTCATCAAAATGCGTGATCCGTGGATGCGGGGTCGCGCCATTGCGCCCCAGCGTACAGGTCATCTCAACAGCCCAGTCCGCAGGAATGTTGTCTACATGGCCATGGTGAGGAATGTTGACATAGTGCTCGGTCTGCTTGTCGTTGTAGATGGCGTTGATCACCTCACACGCCGCATCGGAGTAATACGCCCCACCACGCTGCTCAAGCTCCTTCGGTTTCACATTCAGTTCAGGATTTTTATACAGCTCAAAAAGTTGTTTCTCCACTTTTTGCACAACCTGCGCGCGTGCACCGCCCTTATAGTATTCACCCATTTCAATCGCCAGCATCTCTTTTGGCTTGAAGTAGTAAAGCAAATACGAGCACGGCAGCAGTTTCAGCGAGCGAATCAATCCTTCGCTAAACGGCAGGTCGAAAATGTTCTTCACGGTGGACGCTTTTAACTGCCCCGAGGCCACGCCGTCGAGCAGTTCGTCAAAACGTGACTCGCCGTTGACCAGCACATCTTTAATAAACACCATATGGTTCAGGCCAAACAGATCGATAGATAAATCATCGCTCTCTTTTAACGCCAACACGTCGGTAATAAACATTTTCATGCCGATCGGAATATTGCATACCCCGATGAATTTCTTAAAATTCGTATGGCGATAGACGGCTTCAGTGACCATTCCGGCCGGGTTAGTAAAGTTAATCACCCACGCATTTGGGCACAGTTCTTCGACATCTTTCACGATGTCAAAAATAACCGGAATAGTCCGCAAACCTTTAAACAGGCCGCCCGCGCCGTTTGTCTCCTGGCCCAGGTAACCGTGGCTCAGCGGGATTCGCTCGTCCTGCTCACGGGCTTTAAGTTGTCCAACGCGCAGCTGCGTGGTCACAAAGTCAGCGTCTTTCAGCGCTTCGCGACGATCCAGTGTTTTATACAGCTTCATCGGCACGCCAGCTTTGTCGATCATGCGTTGGCACAGGTCGAAAATAATATCCAGCTTCTCTTTACCGCCGTCGACATCAACCAACCACAATTCAGACACCGGTAACTCATGATAACGCTTAATAAAGCCTTCAAGTAATTCAGGGGTGTAGCTGCTCCCGCCACCGATAGTGACGACTTTTAATTTCTGGCTCATACTTTCTCCCTTCAGTGTCAAAACACTGACGTGTATTATGCTCAACCCGTTTGTCAGATATAGCGTGGCTGTCCCGACGCTATTTTGGGCAAGCTATAAAAATGGGTTATTGGCAAATAATAGCTACTGATTAAACTCAGTTAACTTCTTCCGGTAGCTATTGGGCGTAAACGACGTCAGTTTTTTAAACGTTTTAATAAACAGGCTTGGGCTGCTGTAACCAGACTCATAAGCAATATCCGTGACCGAATAGTTGGTCATTTCCAGCTGTTTTTTAGCAAAGTTAATGCGGATTTCATTAATAATCTGCATCGGTGTTTTACTGTAATAACGCTGGGTGGCACGAGTCAGATATTCCTGAGATTTTGCCGACAGCTGGACCATGTTTTCCAGCGCATTCTCGCTAAACTGACGTTTGTCGTGCATCGTTTCCACGGTCGCTCTCAGCCATTGTGGAATGTCATCCAACACTTGTTCTTCACGGTGATGCCGGAGTCGATTAATAATGTAGAAGGTGACCACTTCGACAAATTCATCCAGCCCGCTCTCGCGAAAGTTCAGTGATGCAATGACCGTTTCGATATAGGTGAGAAAGGAGTTATTCGCCCGATACACCTGCGATGCAACAAAACAAAACGGCAATAAAGGATGATAGTGCTGTTCAAAAAAACGCTTACTGATACCGACGTTAAGGATCCGCGTGGCGCCGAAATCATAGAAACTTTGGTGATGCGATCCCAGGGGGATAAAAACAAAGTCACCACGTTCCAGCAGCACACGTTTACCGTTGATTTCCTGATAATAGCGACCGGTTAATACCAGCGTAAATTCATAGTAATCGTGCTGATGCAGTCCACTGATACTTTCAGTTTTGTTATAGATAAACACATGGAAATTTTTGCCATTAAACAACTGCTGCTCGTAAACGGTTTTGATTTCCGGTGCGTTAATCTGTAATTGCATCATGCACTCCTCGCTATTTCAGCTTCTCGTGAAGCTCAATCAGTTCCGTCACCAGCTCGCGTGCCAGCATCGACGTCATCAGGTGATCCTGTGCGTGAACCAGAACCAGGCTCACTTTCATTTTACCTTCGCCCTGATCGCCTTCAATCAGTTTCGTTTGTACGAGGTGCGCTTCGTTCAGCGCCATACGAGACTGTTCCATCATGGCCTTCGCCGCCTCAAAATCGCCCTGTTTGGCCATCTTGAGTGCGCCATAGGCCAGGCTACGCGCCTGCCCCGAATTGATGATAAGCCCCATCACCACTTCTTCAAGCTCTTCAGCTTCTGACGATGTATCCACGATATTTTCGATATCCAACATACTCTTTTCCTCTGGTTCAGTCCGGCATGACCGAGAAGCCATGCCGGATTAAATTTAGAATTTCAATGCGTTAGCGATATCTTCTTCGCTTTCTTCTTTATCAATAACGTTCTGCGCTTTGTTGGCGACGACAACGAATGGCAGATACACCAGCGTGGCGACCCCAAGGTTGAACAGTGCCACCAGCAGAGCCGCAACGCTACCGTTGGTGTTAAAGAACGCGCCTAACCCGGTTGGCATCGTCCACGGCGCAATATTGGTAATCGGTGGAATAATGCCAGTGTAGTAGGCTGCCAGCATAATCGCGGCCAGAATCGGTTGAACCAGAATGAACGGGATGAACATAACCGGGTTCATGATAATTGGCAGACCGAACAGAATCGGTTCGTTAATCTGGAAGATACCTGACGGCAGGGCCAGTTTCGCCACCTGACGATAATCCGGACGACGAGATGCCAGGAAGATAGCAATAATCAGACCCAGGGTTGCGCCGCTACCGCCGAGGAAGATGTAGGAATCCAGCATCGGTTTTGCCCAGACGTGGAACGTCTTACCGGCTTCCAATGCTGCGTCTACGGAACCAAACTGTTGATAGATAGCGATGTTTTCCAGTGCCCAAGGCGTCATGATACCGCTGTCCAGCGCGGTCAGCGCCAGTGAACCGTGAATACCAAAGAACCACAGCAGCGGAACAAAAATCACGTAAGCCCAACCCACTACGCTGCCCAGCGACGCCAGCGGAGTCGAAATAGAATCCATGATGATCTGGTGGAAGTTGGTGCCCCAGATTGCCAGTGCCCAACCAATGATCCCCATAATGGAGAGAATGATAAATCCAGGAATCAGTGCTGAGAAGGAGCGCGAGACCGAGGCAGGAACACTATCGGGTAATCTGATAACCCAATTACGACGGACCACAAAGGTGAACATTTCTGCGACCACAAGACCGATAATAATACCGGAAATAATGTTCGCACCACCCAACCAGTTAGCACCAACGGCATAGGCTTCACCCACACTATAAGGCGTGACGGTCATAAAAGCTGCGACGGAGAGCAAACCTGCGGCCAGAGAGTCAACTTTGCGTTCATCGGCCATCGCCATGCCGATAAAGAAAGGCGCCATCAATGACATGATACCCAGCGTACCGTTATAAACGTTCCCACCGATACCTTTTAAGCTATTGAGATTCTCAATAGTCGAAGCATCAAGTCGGATACCCATTGAATAAAAAAACGACCCCTCCCCAAAGCTCAGGAAAACGTTATTTATTAATACAAACATGGCCCCTGCGAGGGTTAACGGCATTAAACGAATAAAACCGTTTTTGATTGCATTAACGTGTGGCTGCTTTCCAATTTTTACAGCAAAAGGAAGGAGTACCTTTTCAAGTGAAGCAATAGCGTTACTCATAGAAAAATACCCTTAAATACCGCAATATAATATTGCGGTGAATGTTAATGAAATAACTCTTTGACGGGAAATTTAAAAAATATAATTAATTTGCTGCGGCTTTTTTAATTGCTGCAACTGCAGCCTTAAGCACGCCTAAACCATCGACTTTGCCATATAACAGCGAGTCAATCACTTCTACAGGCTTGTTAGGTAACAAACGCTGAATTTCGGGTAACATATAAGCAATTTGCGGGCCTAATAACACGACGTCAGCAACAGGACCTTTTTCCCCAGCCAGCGTTTCAGGGAATGCTTCAATAATAACCGGTACTTCGTATTTTTCAGCCTGCGCACGCATCTTTGAAACTAACAAGGAAGTCGACATGCCCGCAGAACAAAACAGATAAATGTGTTTCTTTTCCATAAAAACGATCCTCATATGCGATTATCTGTCATCCAGACACTCCGCAAGCCATAACCTGCATCCATGCTCTGGGTAACTTGCGTCAGCTAAATTACTTTTTTAGGTGGCTGAAATGAGTATACGGGATTGCACCAGAGGATGGTATTTCCTTGACCAACTAAATTGTCTCTCATTGACCTTGCGTTATGACACCCCTCACATTTCAGGCAAATAATTCGCGACATTAAATAAGATCGTACGGCACAAAAAAACCGGCGCAATGGCCGGTTCCGTTGAGTGCTCAGGCATTAAGCAGTCGTTACTGCTTCGCCGCCTGCGGATCGGTGTCGTACTCGGCACAGGTCTGATAACCAGAATTAACCACGTGTCCCGTATCATCCAAAGCTACAAAATAGGTCTCTGCTTTACCATCTCGTTGACCCAGGATGTAGGTCTGACACGTCCCGCGAGCATGCACCATTGTCACTTCAGAAGACGGCTTGCCGGCAATCTGCGCAACCTGCGCCCGGCTCATCCCTTTCTTCACATCTTTCACCACGGGCTGAACAAATTGGTCTTTTGTACGATCGTAGGCCGTACACCCCGCCAGCATAGTCAATACCGCCGCTGCACCCAGAATTCCTGTTAGATTCTTGTTCATTTTCTCGTCCTCTTGTTTTTCAGCGTGTTATATAAGCCTGGAGCACAACAACACATTTTTCAAGCTTACAGATGAGTCTCAGACCATTTCGGAAAAATCTATACCCTAAATAATTCGAGTTGCAGGAAGGTGGCAAGGGAGCGAATCCCCAGGAGCTTACTAAAGTAAGTGACTGGGGAGAACGAGTGCAGCCGACGCACATGCAACTTGAAGTATGACGGGTATATTAAAACAAAATACTGCGATATCAGGCTGCATCCCTTGTCGTTTGGACGTCAACGCGTTAGCTTTAACCGATCATATTTTTTGTCATTATTTTTTTCGGAGGGGTTAGATGACTCTGCAGCAAGAGATAATCCAGGCACTTGGCGCACAGCCGCACATTAATGCAGAAGAAGAAATTCGCCGTAGCGTAGATTTTCTGAAATCCTATCTGAAAACCTATCCTTTCCTGAAATCACTGGTATTAGGGATTAGCGGCGGTCAGGATTCAACGCTCGCCGGAAAGTTATGCCAAATGGCCATTTCAGAGCTGCGCGACGAGACCGGGAACGACGCGCTGCAGTTTATTGCCGTGCGCCTCCCTTACGGTGTGCAGGCCGATGAACAGGACTGCCAGGACGCCATCACCTTCATTCAGCCGGATCGCGTGTTAACCGTCAATATCAAAGCTGCGGTGCTGGCCAGCGAACAGGCATTACGTGAAGCCGGTATTGAGCTGAGCGATTTTGTGCGCGGTAATGAAAAAGCCCGTGAACGTATGAAGGCACAGTACAGCATCGCCGGAATGACCAGCGGCGTAGTGGTTGGCACCGATCACGCTGCGGAAGCGATTACCGGCTTTTTCACCAAATATGGCGATGGCGGCACCGACATTAACCCACTATTCCGCCTCAACAAGCGTCAGGGGAAACAGCTGCTGGCCGCGCTAGGCTGTCCGGAGCACTTATATAAGAAAGCGCCTACCGCCGACCTCGAAGACGATCGCCCTTCTCTGCCCGATGAAGCCGCCTTAGGCGTAACGTACGACAACATTGATGATTATCTGGAAGGCAAAATTCTGGATGATACTATCGCGAAGAAAATTGAAGGCTGGTATTTAAAGACGGAACACAAACGTCGTACGCCCATTACGGTGTTTGACGATTTCTGGAAAAAAGCGTAACCCACCTTCTTGCATAACGCCGGACAGCAACAAAGCTTCGCATGTCCGGCGTCAACAACCTCACGCATGTTGCTTTTTCAATCAATAATCACCTGCTATACTGGATGAATAACCAGCATCCGGAGTAAACAGTGGTACGCCGCCAATCAGCCCCTCGTATTACCTTTGAAGCAGCTGCAATTTATGAGTACCCCGAGCAACTGCGCCCCTTTTTACAAGCGCTTCCGGCCACGCCCGGTGTTTATCTGTTTCACGGCGAAAGTGACACCATGCCGCTTTATATCGGTAAAAGCATCAATGTTCGCAGCCGGGTGATGGCGCATCTACGCAACGCAGACGAAGCGGCCATGCTGCATCAATCCCGACGTATTACCTGGATTTGCACGGCGGGTGAAATGGGTGCCCTGTTGCTGGAGGCACGGCTAATTAAAGAACAACAGCCTTTATTCAATAAGCGTCTGCGCCGCACTCGCCAACTCTGTGCTCTGCAATTAACCGATCAACGCGTCCAGGTTATCTACGCGCGCGATGTGGATTTTTCACATACCCCGAATCTGTTTGGCCTGTTTGCACACCGGCGTGCGGCGCTGCAGGCATTACAGACGGTCGCCGACGAGCACCAGCTTTGCTACGGTTTGCTGGGACTAGAACCGCTAAGTCGCGGTCGCGCCTGCTTTCGCTCAGCGCTTAAACGTTGCGCCGGAGCCTGCTGTGGGAAAGAAAGTCCCGAGGCGCATCATCTGCGTCTGATGGCGGCACTGGAAAGATTGCGCGTGATCTGCTGGCCGTGGAGCAATGCGATTGCGCTAAAAGAAAGCCGCGCAGAAATGACCCAATATCACATTATCAATAACTGGCTATGGCTGGGCGCGGTTTCATCGCTGGATGAAGCCGCTACGCTGGCACGAATGCCCGCCGGCTTCGATCATGATGGTTACAAAATTCTCTGCCGGCCGGTAATGTCCGGTCACTATGACATTATTGAACTGGATCCGGCGAATGCCCCGGCATCCAGTTAATCTCACTAAACAGCAGCTTCCCTTCCGCTTTTAACAACCGCAGCGTGTGCTTGCCGTCGTGCCAGCATGCGCCCTGGTCCGCCGTCAGTAACTTATCGCCCAACTGCCAGGCTCCGCTTAACACAAACACCACACCGCCGCGCGAACCAAAGGTGGTAAACGTTCGATCCGCAACCCTGACTTTGGCCTGGCAGACATCACGACGGGTCATAATATTGAAATCCATCGACATCTGACCTTCTGTCAGTTTGGCTTTGACTACCTGATCGCCCGCAAAGGTGAACGGTTGATGCTGTTTCAGGGTATGGCTGAAGGGATTGGCGCCTTCCAGAGTCACTTCGCCTCCTTCCAGCAGGGTAATCACTCGCTCTACGCCCGGGAAAAGAGAAAACTCACCGTTCGCGGCAATGGACGCGATACTTGCCCGCCAGTGAAAATCGCGGGTCGCTGGCGGAAAACAACAAATCTCTCGCGTTTCACCCGCACCATTGCGCCAAAGATTGACCGGCATTTTGCGGATATCAAAGTATTCCATCATCCCTCCAGAAAGGCGCGGTACGTCAGCGTGACGCTCCCTGGCCGCCATAAGTTCACTCTGCACATTTATTGTTATCGGCAGCAGAGTTGATTTGCCTTAGCGAGGATGAGGACGTTTTAAGAAAAAAGATTAACGCGCTGATCCAGGTAGAATTTTCGCAGGCTTCAGGAGAATAGCGTGTCGGTTGCAGGGTGCAATAGGCTGGAAAGAAAAAACCGCCGATCCTGCCCACCTCGTTAAACGTGTTGTGGACAAGGCCGGCGGTCTTGAGTTTTGATTCGCGCCGTCCTGAGCAATGCCCAGACACAACGCGAATAATGTAGTGTAGACGCTAATCGGTTACTCAGCAGCCTCTGGCATTTTACCTTTCTGCGCCGCGCGTTCTGTCAGACGCTTCTCAAAATTGGCATTAAACTGTTTTTTCTGTTCCGGCGTCAGGATGTTGTAAATCTTGTTCTGGGTTTCCATATGCGCCAGCATATTAGCTTTGCGCTGTTCTTCCATCTTCGCAATCTGCGCTTCAGCTTTCGCTTTGTCGAAGCTGTCGCTGGCGATGATATCGTGCATTGCACGGCGTTCTTCCAGCGGCGGACGTTTCATCTGATCGCGCTGGCCTTTCATAATGTCGCGGATCTGCTGTTTCTGGGCATCAGTCAGATTCAGATCTTTAAACATCATGTCGTGGTGCGGGCCAAACTTAGCGTTATGGTGCATCATCGGTTTGGCATCAGCCGGAGCGGTAGTTGTGGTATCAGCGGCGTGTGCCAGATTTGCAGCGCCCAGCGCCAGAGTAGAGGCAACAAACAGAGCAGTCAGTTTACGCATAATTTCTATCCTTCCTTTCAGTTATTCTGACGACATTCTTACGATGCTTATCTCATCGGATGTCGTGTTGACGAGATTAACTTTACCGGTAGAAGCGTCAATTAATCAGAGCAACGGTAAAACAATGAAAGTATAAAAAACAAATTCTCATCAATTATGGAGAAAAAAAGAATTAATTGCGCAGAGTTGAAATTAAATATTACAACAGGATGATTTTGAAAGGATTATGGAGAATTATACATGAAGCCTGATTATTAATAAAGCAACTCACCAGGAATAATCCGTAATAACGAAAGCGCACACAAAAAATACCCCCCGGAGATAAACCCGAGGGAAAGATATTGATTATAACCTTTCCAGCATCAGCCCCGCGCGTAAACCACAGGCCACGTTTGGGTTGGGAAACAGCACATATTCAACATCATGAGTAACAACAAAACGCGCATCGCCGTCCTGCGCCAGCAATGTGCCCTCGTTAAAGGGGGTAAAATTCAGCGTCTGATTGTTCATATGAAGAACAAAATCGTCGCTGTGTCGCGTGATTTGCGACACCACGCGATAGCGCAGCGGCGTGGTTTGCGTGGATGATGCACGCTCACCCTGCAACAAAGCCGCCAACGCCTCCGCCGTGTGAGCAAACTGCGTCAAATCGTTTTGCCCGAACGCCAGAGCCTTACCCAGCTCCAGCGTACAGGCCAGCGCACCGAAATGCTCGCCACTGAAATGGGTAAATGTCCCGCCCGGTGTCTGATGGAAAACCAGCGCCTCCAGTCCCGCATCCCCCAGCCACGATAGAAACCCTTCGTCCCAGGGCACGTTGCGCTGCGGCAGTACGCCAAAGCGCAGATGATGCGAACCACGAATGGCGGTGTGCAGATCCAGATGCCAGCGCACGGACTCCCTGGTGCGCGAATAAAACGCTTCCAGGCACAGCTCAAGTTCGCGGGCGCGCCGCGTTTCACCGCTCTCGACAAATATCTGCCAGCGCCCGCCAAACATACGGTTCATGTCGCTATGGCAATAGCGCTTCCCCTCCGCCAGCGCCTGCGGATTGCCCAGAATCACCAGCAACCGCCATGTCAGCGTCAACTCGCCACGAAAAAGCGCGGACAGCAGCGCATCCAGCATCTCAACCGGTGCCGTTTCATTGCCATGAATACCTGCAGAGATCACCAGCGAACGATCAACCTCGGCGACCGGCGTCAGCTCCAGCATCCCGTGCCCTGTCCACCGCCAGCTAAAACTATGAGCCTCACCGTGGGTGATATCCGGCGAGGTTCCCGCGAGGGTCAGGGCCAGAAAGTTATCCATAGATCGCCCGCTCCTGCTGGAAAGGATACACCGAGCCGAGATTGAGCAGTTGCGTCAGCGAATCCAGCGCTTCGCGCCCTTCACGTAACAGCTGGGGGTCAGCAAGATCTGCAGCGGTAAGCCGGTCCCGGTAGTAACGATCAACCCAGTTATTGAGCGTATTGAACAACGTGTCGTTCATCATTACCGCCGGATTCACCGCCTGCAGTTCCTGTGGTGTTAACACCACTCTCAGTCGCAGGCATGCCGGACCGCCGCCGTTCGACATACTTTCACGCAGATCGAATACTCGCAGGTCGTCAAGCGGATTATCCGCGTCCAGTAGACCGTTCAGATAGCGCCACACGCCCGCGTGTTCCCGACACTCCTGTGGTAAAACCAGCATCATTGAGCCATCATCACGGCTCAACAACTGGCTGTTAAACAGATACGTTGCCACCGCATCCGCCACCGACACCTCCGCAGCAGGCACTTCCAGCACCGTAAACCCATCAACCTGAGCGCGTAGCTGGCTCAACAGCGCCTGCTGTCGGACAAATGCCTGTTCATGGCAAAACAGCACCTGGCGATTCGATACCGCGATAACGTCGTTATGGAACACGCCACTATCGATAACGTCCGGGTTTTGCTGGGCAAAGATAAGTTGATGTGGATTAACCTGGTTCAGCCGCGCCACTGCTTCGCTGGCCTCACGCGATTGTCTGGCCGGGTAGCGCCTCGGCTGTGACACATTCCCCTCCTCGCGACCGTAAACAAACAGCTGCACACCAGGTGCACCGTAATCTCCGCCAAGGCGATTGTGGTTGGCCGCCCCTTCATCGCCCAGCAGAGCCACCTGAGGTAGCGCGCTGTGGACCGCAAAAGCATGCTCATCACGGAATATCGCCCGTAATAACGCTTCGGTAGTCGGCGCTTCCAGTGAACGGTGGAATTTGTTGTTCAGGTTCGCCACCGTCAGATGCACTTTCCCATCCAGTGAATCGGCCGAAGGACAGACCGTGGCCGCATTCGCCACCCACATCGGCGAGGCCGAGCTGGCGCTGGAAAGCCAGTGTGGCGCCTGACGCGCCACCTTTTCCAGGATCTGCTCATCGCTACCGCTGAAGCCGAGCTGACGCAGAACCGGAATATACGGACGTTCATGCGGCGGGATCACCGCCTGAGGAAACCCGGCATCTGCCAGCGCTTTCATCTTTAATAAGCCCTGCTTCGCCGCCAGACGGGGATTCGACACCTGAAAACGGTGCCGGGTCGAGGCCTCATTGCCAAACGACAGCCCCGCATAATGGTGGGTCAGTCCCACCAGCCCGTCGAAATTGACCTCACGCGCTTTCATCGCTTTTCTCCACGAGAAAAATCCAGACCTGGGCTCAGCGTCGTCGGCAATGTTAATGCCGGTGACTCCAGACTCGCCATTGGCCAGGCGCAGTAATCTGCGGCATACCACGCGCTGGCACGATGGTTTCCTGAAGCCCCCACTCCGCCAAACGGTGCCGTACTCGCCGCCCCGGTCAACGGTTTATTCCAGTTAACGATGCCCGCCCGAGCTTCCAGCAACAGCTGGTCAAACTGATTGCGATCCGGTGAGACCAATCCGCATGACAGGCCAAATCGGGTGTGGTTCGCAAGGCTTATTGCCTCGTCGAAACAGTCATAACGCCAGACGCCGAGCAGCGGACCAAATACCTCTTCATCCGGCACGTTGGCCACACCGGTGAGTTCGATAATGCCCGGCGCCAGCAGTGACGTGCCCGCTTTTACCCGTCGCGGCGCCAGCAGCGTACGGCCACCTAACGCCTCAAGACGCTGCCAGGCATCACAGACGTGTTGCGCCGCCTGCTCAGATATCAGTCCGCCGATAAACGGTTGCGGCTCGTCATCCCACTTGCCGGGCAGTAAACGCTGGCTGACCTCAACCAGGCGCGCCAGAAACGCATCGCCCTGCGCACCTTTTTTTACCAGCAGACGGCGGGCGCAGGTGCAACGCTGCCCGGCGGTGACAAACGCAGACTGAATAGTCAGATGCACGGCGGCATCAATATCTTCCGGATTCTCAATAATTAACGGGTTGTTGCCCCCCATCTCCAGCGCGAGGATTTTTTCCGGCTGACCGGAGAGCTGTCGGTGCAGTTGATAACCCGTATTGGCGCTACCGGTAAACAGCAAACCGTCGAGATCTTCCAGCGCGCTTAGCGCCTGCCCGGTTTCGCGCCCACCCTGCACCAGGTTTAGCACGCCCGCAGGGAGTCCCGCCTGCGCCCACAGTTTAGTCACCGCTTCACCGGTCCACGGCGTCAGTTCACTGGGTTTAAAAATCAGCGTATTGCCCGCCAGCAGCGCCGGAACGATATGACCGTTGGGGAGATGGCCGGGGAAGTTATACGGACCAAATATCGCCAGCACACCGTGAGGACGATGGCGTAACGTCGCCGCGCCGTCGGGTAATTCGTTGTGTTGCTCTCCGGTACGCGTGTGGTACGCCTTTACGGAAATGGCGATTTTATTGATCATCGCTGTCAGTTCGGTGGCTGCTTCCCAGCGTGGTTTTCCGGTTTCTCTGGCGATAATGGTCGTCAGCTCGGCTTTGTTGCTCTCCAGCAATGTGGCGAATTTTTCCACCACCGCCTGGCGCGCGGAAAAGGGTTGCCTGGCCCAGCCCGCAAATGCCGCTCGTGCGGCGCGGCATGCCTGCGCCACCTGCGTAGCATCTGCATCATGGCCTTGCCACAATACATCGCCGCCCACCGGATTAGTTTTAACCCGACGCTCGCCCTGGCCCGTTACCCAGTCGCCGTTTATCCATAAAGTCATGCTGTTTTCTCCTCTGCACATAGACGAACGAAACGGACATGGTCACCCGCATGGCACTTCAGGGCATCCAGCTGCGCTGCCGTCAGCACCAGCCGCTGGGTATGCGGATCGGCGCGCACCAGCATGACGCGGAAGTTATGGTAGTTTTCATTCGCCACCAGACAGGCCGGATACTCTCCCGGCGCGGGCTGGCCTTCAGCCACCTCCACCAGCCGGCTTTTCCGAATCGCCCGCACCCGGTCGATATCGCATTCCAGCGTCGGTCCGCCGTCGAAAATGTCGACATAGTTGCGATAGCGGAAGCCTTCTTTCTCCAGTACCGCACGCGCCGGTGCCGTTTGCGGATGCACTTCGCCAATCACGCTTTGCGCTTCATCCGACAGGAAGTGGGTATAGATAGGATGCTTGGGCATCAATTCGGCAATAAAGGCTTTTTGCCCGGTGCCGCAAAGAAAATCGGCACGGCTAAACTCCATCGAAAAGAAGCGTTTGCCGAGGCTCTGCCAGAACGGGGAGTAGCCGTGTTCATCAATCACACCGCGCATCTCGGCCACCACTTTTTCATTAAACCGGTCGCGGAATGCCGCCATAAACATAAAGCGCGATTTCGACAGCAAATAGCCGTTGCCCTCTTTACGCCAGTTCGGATCAAGAAACAGGGTGCAAAGTTCGCTGCTGCCGGTGTGATCGTTACTGAGAAACAGCGTCGGCAGCGCGTTATAGACGTTCAACTCCTTCGAGGCATGGACCAGCGTCCCGACGCGATAGTTGTACCAGGGGTCGTTTAGCCCGACCGCCACTTCAATCGCGCAGATCCCGGCCACGGTACCGGTGGCACTGTCCTCGAGTACAAAAACGTAGCCCTGCTCACTTTTTGGCAGTTCGCCCTGCCAGGTTTGCAGTGAACGCTCAATACGCGCCATCAGCGTGGCTTCGTTAGCCGGAAGCGAGGTCAGCCCACCGCCGGTCTTACTGGCCAACTGCATCAACGCCGTAATATCGGCGCGTTCAATGGGACGGATCACCATCATGATGAACCTCCTGCTTTAATACGTTCGCAGGCCAGCGCAAAGCGATCCAGTCCGCTGGCAACCTCTTCTTCGCTAACGTTCAGCGCAGGTGCAAAACGCACCACGTTACCGCCAGCAATCAGCACCATCACGCCGACATTGGCCGCCTCTTGCGAGATAAGCTTCGCTTTACCGGCAAACTCTGCATTCAGCACACAGCCGATCAGCAGGCCAAGTCCACGAACCTCACTAAACAATCCAAAACGTTCGTTAATGGCGTTAATACGCTCCACAAACCAGTCGTGACGCTGTTTCACGCCAGTGAGGATTTCCGGCGTGTTAACGATCTCCAGCAGTTTTCCGGCCACCGCAGAAGCCAGCGGGTTTCCGCCGTAAGTGGTGCCATGCGTACCCACCGTCATAACGCTTGCGCATGGTTCAGTAGCCAGCAGCGCCCCAATAGGGAACCCACCGCCCAGCGCTTTGGCCGTGGTCAGCAGATCCGGCGTCACGCCGTAGTGCATATAGGCATACAATTCGCCGGTACGTCCCACGCCAGTCTGCACTTCATCAAAAATCAGCAACGCATTGTGGAGATCGCAGAGTTCGCGCAGTCCCTGCAAAAAGGCCTTTGTCGCAGGCACCACGCCGCCTTCACCCTGAATCGGCTCAACAATAACCGCACAGGTGGTGTCATCAATCAGCTGGCTGGCAGAGTCAAGATCGTTATACACCGCATGGCGGATATCCGGCGGCAATGGCGCAAAATCCTGCGAATAGGCCGGCTGGCCCCCGGCGCTGACGGTAAACAGCGTGCGACCGTGGAAGGCGTTTTTAAACGCGACGATGCCGCTTTTCTGCGTGCCGAAACGGTCGTGAGCATATTTACGCGCCAGTTTTAATGCCGCTTCGTTGGCTTCTGCGCCGGAGTTACAGAAGAAGACACGCTCGGCAAAGGTGGCATCAATCAGTTTTTTTGCTAGCCGCAGTACCGGCTCGTTAGTGTAGCCATTTCCGGTATGCCAGAATTTACCGGCCTGATCGTTTAATGCTTCGCGCAAAGCCGGGTGTGCGTGACCCAGCGCGTTAACCGCAATGCCTCCCGCGAAATCGATATACTCTTTGCCCTGCTGATCCCACAGTCGCGAGCCTTCACCGCGAACCGGCACAAAAGGAGCCGGTGCGTATACGGGCATCATCCATTCATCAAAATTTTCACGCGTAACTGACAGAGACATAGCGACCTCTACGGTAAATAAAAAGTTATTTATATGTTAATAAATATAGTGTTTGCGGTGTAAATGTAGAGTGCAGGGTTCGTGCCAGCCAGCAAAAAATATGCATAAACACGATGAGACAACGAAATATCAATAAGTTACGAACCATCAATATTCATCATATGTGCATATAAAGTGAATACGTTCGCCAGCGGGGTGAATAATTAGAGGAAAAAACGCAATTCTATTCAGTCGCCAAATATAATTCTGGAATTGTGATCGTATACGAAATTTTTCGGAAATTATTGCCCCATTCTGACGCGTATCGCGCCAAAACAGTGCAGTTTTTGCCCCATCGTTAACGCCATTAGCAATCATTGTTGGAATCAGGTGACAAGAAGCAGTCAGCCTGCGGAAATTCTGCTACCATCCTTGCACTATTCATCTTGCAAAGTGGCAGCGACTATGAAATTTGTCTCTTTTAATATCAACGGCCTGCGTGCCCGTCCTCATCAACTGGCAGCCATTGTCGAAAAACACCAACCGGATGTGATCGGCTTGCAGGAGACAAAAGTCCACGATGACATGTTCCCTCTCGAAGAGGTCGCAAAGCTGGGTTACAACGTTTTCTATCACGGTCAAAAAGGCCATTACGGCGTCGCGCTGCTGACGAAAGAAACGCCCATTTCGGTGCGTCGTGGCTTCCCGAACGATGACGAAGAAGCTCAGCGCCGTATTATCATGGCCGAAATCCCGTCTCCACTGGGGAATATCACCGTGATTAACGGCTATTTTCCGCAAGGCGAAAGCCGTGACCACCCGCTGAAGTTCCCAGCCAAAGCCGCGTTTTATCAGAACCTGCAAAACTATCTGGAGACTGAACTGAAGCGCGACAATCCGGTGCTGATCATGGGAGATATGAATATCAGCCCAACCGATCTGGACATCGGTATTGGTGAAGAGAATCGCAAACGCTGGCTGCGTACCGGCAAGTGCTCCTTCCTGCCGGAAGAGCGTGAATGGATGGAACGACTGATGGGATGGGGTCTGGTGGACACGTTCCGTCACGCACATCCGGACACCGCCGACCAGTACTCGTGGTTTGATTACCGTTCAAAAGGCTTTGACGATAACCGTGGTCTGCGTATCGATCTGCTGCTGGCGAGCAACCCGCTGGCGGAGCGCTGCGAAGAAACCGGCATCGACTATGAGATCCGCAGTATGGAAAAACCGTCCGACCATGCGCCGGTATGGGCCAAATTCCGCGTCTGATCGCCTCAGCGTTGCCACTCTCCGGGCCTTGCCTGGAGAGTCGGTGTAGCCTGAGCAAAATCAAAAAAACCACGGTAATACATTGTTGCCAACGGGGATTTATTATATCTTCGCGCGCACTTTCGCTGGCGAAACGCGTTATTACCCTCGGTATTACAGGAGACCCCCATGAAAAAGAAGTTCGCATAAAGCAGAATACAGACTGCTGATCGTTGCGCTACTCCTCTGTGTCCTGGTGGGCGTTCTCCATTATTCTGGCCTGAGTGGCCTGATAACCCATTTCCACCTTTTACAAGATCTCATCCGCCAGAGCGGCATATACGGCTACGTGCTGTACATTCTGCTGTTTATCGTCGCTGCGCTGTGTCTGATACCCGGCAGCATGCTGGTGATCGTCGGCGGTATCCTGTTTGGCCCGCTGGTGGGGACGCTTGTATCGCTGTTTGCAGCCACCGTGGCCTCGGCGCTGTCGTTCTTACTTGCCCGCTGGCTGGGTCGCGATCTGCTGCTGAAATATGTCGGGCATACGGCCACCTTCCAGGCGATAGAAAAAGGCATTGCCCAAAGCGGTAGCGATTTTCTGATCCTCACCCGCCTGGTGCCGTTATTCCCGTACAATATTCAAAATTATGCCTATGGGCTGACCGCCATCCCATTCTGGTCATTCACCGTCATTTCTGCGCTCACCACCTTCCCCGGCCTGTTCATCTATACGCTCATGTCGCATGAACTCGTCAGCGACGGTATCACCCTGGCGTTTATGGTTAAACTCAGTATTGCTGGCATTATTTTATTTACCCTGGTACAGGCAGCCAAAGCCTGGGCCCGCGTGAAGCGTATTGATCCCTCTGTCCAACGTGAGTTAGCCGATAAATCATGAAGCTGAACAAAACGCACGTCATACGCTATTGCCGGACCGGGCTGATTCTCCTGCTACTGCTGGCGCCGATCGCCTGGATATGGGTGCCCGGCGTCAGTGATTTTGTCAGTCACAGCCTGGCGGCATTCGCCACAGTTGACCAGCACGCCATTGAAAATCTCATTCGGTCATACGGTGCTCAGGCTGCGGTGGTATCGTTTTGCTTAATGATCTTACAAGCCATTATCGCCCCGCTTCCGGCGTTTGTGATCACCTTTGCCAATGCGTCATTGTTCGGCGCATTCTGGGGAGGCGTACTCTCCTGGACCAGCGCAATGGCTGGCGCGGCGCTATGCTTTTTCATCGCCCGTGTTTTTGGTCGTAGCACGGTGGAAAAGCTGACCGGAAAAACGGTGTTGAATAGCATGGACGCCTTTTTTGCACGCTACGGCAAACACACTATTCTGGTCTGTCGCCTGTTACCTTTCGTTCCCTTTGATCCGGTCAGTTACGCCGCCGGTCTGACATCGATCCGCTTTCGTCATTTTTTCCTCGCCACCGGCGTCGGTCAGCTACCCGCGACACTCGTCTATTCCTGGGCCGGCAGCCTGTTAACCGGAGGAGCATTCTGGTTCGTGACCGGGCTATTTGTATTATTTGCGCTGACTGTGGTTATCTCCGTGGCGAGAAGCATTTATCTTGAACGGCACAGAAAACACGTCTGAGGCCCCCCTTAACAACTGGAGAGTGTATGCGTTATTGCTTATTGTGCCTGAGTTTGCTGTTTTCACCGCTGGCGACCTTCGCGCAAGATCACAGCTGGCAGCAGATCAAAAACGACGCCCGCGGCCAGACGGTGTGGTTCAACGCCTGGGGAGGCGATAACGCAGTGAACCAATATCTCGACTGGGTAAGCGGCGAGATGAAAACACATTACGCCATTAACCTGAAAATCGTGCGTCTGGCCGATGCTGCCGACGCGGTTAAGCGTATTCAAACAGAGGCCGCTTCCGGGCGTAAAACCGGCGGCTCTGTCGATTTACTGTGGGTGAACGGTGAAAACTTCCGTACGCTGAAAGAGGCAAACCTGCTGCAAACGCAGTGGGCGCAGACGCTACCCAACTGGCGCTACGTTGATACCCTGCAGCCTGTCAGCGAAGACTTCTCCATCCCTACAGAGGGAGCCGAGTCACCGTGGGGAGGCGCGCAGCTTACTTTTATCGCTAACCGTGATGTGACCGAACAGCCACCACAAACCCCGCAGGCGCTGCTGGCATTTGCCAAAGCGCATCCTGGTACGGTGACCTACCCGCGCCCCCCGGATTTTACCGGGACTGCATTTCTTGAGCAGTTGCTGATGGCGCTTACTACCCAACCACAAGCGTTGAAAATGGCGCCCGATACCGCGACGTTCGCTGATGTTACGGCTCCGCTGTGGCAGTATCTTGACACGCTGCATCCGTTTTTATGGCGTGAAGGTAAAGACTTCCCGCCTACGCCCGCACGAATGGATACGCTGCTGAACAACGGCGTACTGCGCTTGTCGCTGACCTTTAACCCCGCGCATGCACAACAAAAAGTGGTCAGCGGTGAATTGCCCAAAAACAGCTACAGCTTTGGTTTTACGCAAGGCATGATTGGCAACGTGCATTTTGTCACGATCCCGGCTAACGCCAGCGCCAGCGCAGGGGCGAAAGTCGTCGCCAACTTCCTGCTCTCTCCGGAGGCGCAACTGCGTAAAGCCGATCCCGCCTACTGGGGCGACCCTTCGGTTCTCGACCCGCAAAAATTACCTGCGGCACAACGTGAAGCTCTGCAGGCACGGATCCCTAAAGGATTACCCACCGTGCTTCCTGAACCCCATGCGGCCTGGGTAAACGTACTGGAACAAGAATGGCTACGCCGTTACGGTACGCATTAATCCTGCTGATATGGGGCGTCATGGCGGTGATTTATTTGCCGCTGGTACCTGCCGCCATCGCACTTTTCACACCTGCGCTCTCCATCACTTATTGGCTGGCGCTGTTTGCCGATCCCCAGCTGCCGCAGGCGCTGATGGCGACGCTGGTTTCCGTGACGCTGGCGACCCTCGGTGCGTTGGTCATTGCCCTGTTGGCGATCCTCGCCATGTGGCCCGGCGCGGGCTGGGCGCGGCTGTGCACCCGGCTGCCGTGGCTGTTGGCGATTCCGCACGTCGCGTTTGCCACCAGCGTCCTGTTGTTGTTTGCCGAAGGCGGTCTGCTGTACCGCGTGTTGCCTTTTCTTACCCCACAGGCTGACCGCTACGGGATCGGTCTGGGCTTGACGCTAGCCGTCAAAGAGAGCGCTTTTTTGTTATGGGTACTCTCGGCCCTGCTCAGTGAAAAGCAGCTTGCCCGGCAGGTGACCGTGCTGGACTCGCTGGGATATAGCCGCCTGCAATGCCTCAACTGGTTGGTCTTACCCGCCATCGCACCGGCACTGGGAAAAGTGATGCTGGCGGCCACTGCATGGTCATTGTCGGCGGTGGATGTGGCGATCGTGCTGGGTCCGGGCAATCCGCCAACGCTTGCGGTGTTGAGCTGGCAATGGCTCACTCAGGGCGATGCCGACCAACAGATAAAAGGCTCGCTCGCCAGCCTGCTGCTGGTACTGCTGCTGTGTGTGTATGCGCTGGTTGGTTATCTGCTCTGGCGCAGCTGGCGGCGTACCCTGCCGGGGATTAGCGGGAAGCGTCAGCGTTTTTCATCCTATCCACTGGGGCGCTCACTGGCGCAACTGGTGCCCGTAAGCGGCGTACTCTGCCTGCTGGTTCTGGCCCTGGTTGCACAGTATTCATTCATCGATAGCCAGACGTTATTCACCAGCCTGCAAGTGGGAATGATTGCCAGCGCACTGGCATTAATCACGCTGTTGCTATGGCTGGAATGGGGACCACAGCGCGGACATCGTTGGGTCTGGCTGCCGATTATCCTGCCTGCACTCCCGCTGGTCACCGGACAATATACGCTGGCGCTACACTCACAGCTGGATGGTCAATTGTTGACGGTTGTCTGGGGACATTTGCTGTGGGTCACACCGTGGATGCTGTTTATCCTCAAACCGGCGTGGCAGCGAATTGATCCGCGGTTAATGTTGATTGCGCAGACGCTGGGCTGGTCGCGGGAGCGCATCTTCTGGCAGGTGAAATGTCCGCTGCTGCTGCGTCCGGCGCTGATTGCTTTCGCGGTGGGATTTTCCGTCAGTATCGCCCAGTATATGC
The DNA here is from genome assembly GCF_005280805.1 of Citrobacter sp. TBCS-14. Lineage (NCBI taxonomy): Bacteria > Pseudomonadati > Pseudomonadota > Gammaproteobacteria > Enterobacterales > Enterobacteriaceae > Citrobacter > Citrobacter sp. TBCS-14. Next base: position 66,465 of record NZ_SZWM01000164.1, on the reverse strand, counting down.
CGACCCTGTGGTTAGGGGCCGGACGCTTTCCCACGCTGACCACCGAGGCCGTTGCATTGAGCAGCGGCGGCAGCGCGGCACGGCTTGCGTCACAGGCGCTCTGGCAACTGCTGCTGCCGCTGTTGGTTTTCGCACTGTCAGCATTACTCTCCGCATGGGTTGGCCGCTGTCGACAAGGACTCCGCTAATGCTAATTGTGAAAAATGTTTCGCTACATCTGGGACCTTGCGTTCTGCTCAACAAGGCCAATTTCGAGGTCAACAAAGGTGACATTGTCACTATTATGGGTCCCTCCGGCAGCGGCAAATCATCGCTGTTCTCGTGGATGATTGGCGCACTTTCTCCAACGTTTCAGGCGAGTGGCGAGCTGTGGCTTAACGACCGGCGCATCGACTCGTTGCCCACGGCGCAGCGCCAGATTGGCATTTTGTTCCAGGATGCCCTGCTGTTCGACCATTTCAGCGTGGGGCAAAATTTGCTGCTGGCACTCCCCGCAAGTCTGAAAGGATCGGCCAGACGAGATAAGGTCGAGCGCGCCCTTGAGCGTGCCGGGCTGGCGGGCTTTTATCATCGCGATCCGGCGTCACTCTCCGGCGGGCAACGATCGCGTATCGCCCTGCTGCGCGCGCTGTTGGCACAACCACAGGCGCTGCTGCTGGATGAACCCTTCAGCCGACTGGACACCTCGCTGCGCGACGCGTTTCGCCAGTGGGTCTTTACCGAAGTGCGCAAGCTGGGTATTCCCGTGGTGCAGGTTACCCATGACGCGCAGGACGTTCCGCCCGCGGGCCGCGTTTTGCAGATGGCAAACTGGGCGTGAATGTGGCGATATGCTGCGTTAACGCAATGATTTTATCGGGCTGGCGGCACAGAATGTCGTCTTCTTTTTTTCAACGTCGGGCTATTCGATGAAACGTGTTTCTCAAATGACCGCGCTGGCACTGGCTTTAGGGCTCGCTTGCGCTTCTTCCTGGGCTGCTGAAACAGCACAGACGCTCACCCTCCACCAGTTACAGCAGCAACAAGGCGCGGCAATCGATACCCGTCAAAGTGCGTTTTATAACGGCTGGCCGCAATCGCTTAATGGCCCTTCCGGCCATGAACCTGCCGCCCTGAACCTGTCTGCCGCCTGGCTCGACAACATGAACGACGAGCAACTCACCGCCTGGGTTAAGCAACATCAGTTAAAAACCGATGCACCGGTAGCGCTGTATGGCAGCGAAAGCGACATGCAGGCCGTTAAAGCGCGTCTGCAGAAAGTGGGCTTTAGCCAGCTTTCCACGCTCAGCGATGCACTGCAGGATCCCGCGCGCCTGCAGCGCCTACCGCACTTCGAACAGCTGGTCTATCCGCAGTGGCTACACGACCTGCAACAAGGCAAAGCCGTCACCGCTAAACCGGCCGGTGACTGGAAAGTCATTGAAGCGGCCTGGGGGGCACCGAAGCTCTATCTGCTCAGTCATATTCCGGGTGCCGGATACATTGATACCAACGAAGTCGAAAGCGAACCGCTGTGGAACAAAGTCTCCGACGCGCAGCTCAAAGCGATGCTGGCTAAACACGGTATTCGTCATGACACGACGGTGATTTTGTATGGCCGTGATGTCTATGCGGCGGCGCGTGTCGCACAGATCATGCTGTACGCAGGCGTGAAAGATGTTCGCCTGCTCGACGGCGGCTGGCAGACGTGGTCCGACGCAGGATTACCGGTCGAACGCGGCACGGCACCGACGGTTAAACCGGAGCCTGATTTTGGCGCGACGATCCCTGCCCAGCCGCAGCTGATGCTGGATATGGAACAGGCGCGTGGCCTGCTGCATCGTCAGGATGCGTCGCTGGTCAGCATTCGTTCGTGGCCGGAATTTGTCGGCACCACCAGCGGTTACAGCTACATTAAACCAAAAGGTGAAATTGCGGGGGCGCGTTGGGGTCATGCGGGCAGCGACTCCACGCATATGGAAGATTTCCATAACCCGGACGGCACCATGCGCAGCGCAGACGATATCGCCGCAATGTGGAAACAGTGGAACATCTTGCCGGATCAGCAGGTTTCCTTCTACTGCGGTACCGGCTGGCGTGCCTCGGAGACGTTTATGTACGCCCGTGCGATGGGCTGGAAAAACGTCTCGGTGTACGACGGTGGCTGGTTCGAGTGGAGCAGCAATCCGAAGAACCCGGTAGCCAGCGGCGAGCGCGGCCCGGACACCAGCAAGTAATCGCTGATTATTCCTGACGCTGGACCGATTTCAGCGTCAGGTATCCGCTCCAGATCCGCGTGAACGTTGTCAGCCAGCACAGCGCACCAAATATCCACGCCAGCACGGCAAAATAATCAGGGAACAGACAGCCCAGCACGAACAGCAATATCGTCTCGGTGCCTTCGGTCAACCCACCTAAATAATAAAACGATTTATGCGCATAACCGGGGTTATCAATCTGATGCTTCGCCGCCAGCGCGGCAAAGGCCAGGAAACTGCTGCCGGTGCCGATAAACGCAAACAATAGCCAGCTGCCCGCCAGCGCATTCTGCTCGGGTGCCGCCAGAATAAAGCCAAACGGCACCAGCGCGTAAAACAGAAAATCGAGTGAAATATCGAGGAATCCGCCGGCATCGGTCAGTCCCCTGCGCCGCGCCAGCGCGCCGTCCAACCCATCAAACAGACGATTAAGCACAATGGCGACCAGCGCCGCCGAATACCAGCCTAATGCCAGAAACGGCAAGGCCAGCACGCCAATAGCGAAACCGAAGAGCGTCAGACCGTCCGGCGAAATACCGGGCTTATCAATCATGCGAGCGCACTGATGTAGCAGCGGTTTTAACCGCGGATGAAGATGGCGGTCAAGCATCTGGCCGTCCTTTGAAACTGTCGCACAATCCCTGCGAAGGAATATCCAGCGCGGCGTTAAAGCGTGCCGAGAGATTTTGAAAGGCAATCAGCGCGGTCATTTCGGTAATCGTGTCATCGGTAAAATGCTGCTGCATTTGCGTCTTCAGCGTATCATCAAGGCGCGGCGGCGTGGCAGTCATCGCATCCGCATAGGCCAGCGCCACGCGCTCTTCTGCGCTAAACAGTGCAGACGATTGCCAGTTCGCCACCTGTAACACTTTATCCAGCGCACCGCTGCGTTCGGCCAGCCGTAAGCTGTTGGCATCCACGCAGAACGCGCAATGACACACCTGCGACACCCGCGTCATCAACAGCGCGCGCATCACCGGGGTTAATCGCGCCCGTTTACGCTCCAGAAATCCGACAAACAGCGCGACCAGCCAAAACAGAAACGGCATACGCCCCCACCAGCGCGTGGGATGCAGCACGTCGCCGTAATGTTTTTTCTGCGTCGCGACAAGCGGTTTCAAACTGGAAGGGATACGCGTCAACGGTTTTACCCACGCCTGAGGATCGTTCAACGGTGACTCCTGAATACTTTAGATAAAACAAAGATAGCGATAGTATGTCACTTTCTGCTGTTAGATCTTGATGAATATGATGAAAACCCTCGACGTGGTCGCCGCTATCCTTGAACGTGATGGCAAAATATTACTCGCTCAGCGCCCGGCGCATGCGGATCAGCCGGGTATGTGGGAGTTTGCGGGCGGTAAGGTAGAGCCCGGCGAGAACCAGCCGCAGGCGCTGAGGCGTGAACTGCACGAAGAACTCGGCATTGAGGCGATTGTTGGGCAGTACGTTGCCAGCCATCAACGCGAAGTATCAGGCCGGATTATCCATCTGCATGCCTGGCATGTGCCAGATTATCAGGGCGAACTGCACGCGCATGAGCATCAGCAACTGGTGTGGTGCCTACCTGAAGAGGCGCTGACGTATCCGCTGGCGCCTGCCGACATCCCGCTCTTACAGGCATTTATTCTTTTACGCGACGCCAGACCAGCGGATTAGTGCCGATCGTTTTCTCATCGCGCTGGCATTGCAACAGCACGCCATCAGCCTTGATCACCGCGCCTTCCGAATAGTTTTGATCCTGATAAACGCAGCACTGATTACAGGGCTGCGCCCGCTGACCGCTGGAACTGAACACTTCTGGCGGCACATTAACCTGCACATCCGGGCGATAAAGCTGATTTGCCAGTGCCGTGCTGGAGAGCAAAACCAGCGCACCTGCCATGATAAAACGGCGCATACTCTTTCCTTTTAAACTGACCTCTATGCTCAGTATAACGGTATAAACCGGCTGAAACTTTAGTCCCTTCCCGCATCGTTTTTAGTTATGACCTACGCCGCAATATTAATTTCCTTAGCGGGGTTAATTTTTTCTTGCGTCCCGTCACACTGCTGATGTTATAGTCAAAAACTGCACAACACATAACATAAACATCAAAAATATAACCATATCAATACATAAGAGGTTCTTATATCTATGGATCAGACATGTTCTTTGGCGTCATTTCTCAACCATGTGCAAAAGCGCGACCCGAATCAAACCGAGTTCGCGCAAGCCGTTCGTGAGGTCATGACGACGCTGTGGCCGTTCCTCGAACAAAACCCGCGCTATCGTCAAATGTCATTGCTGGAACGTCTGGTTGAACCTGAGCGCGTGATCCAGTTCCGCGTGGTCTGGCTGGACGATCGTAATCAGGTACAGGTTAACCGCGCATGGCGTGTACAGTTTAGCTCGGCGATTGGTCCTTACAAAGGCGGCATGCGTTTCCATCCGTCGGTAAACCTGTCGATCCTGAAATTCCTTGGCTTCGAGCAGACTTTTAAAAACGCCCTCACCACGCTGCCGATGGGCGGAGGTAAAGGCGGGAGCGATTTCGATCCAAAAGGCAAAAGCGAAGGCGAAGTGATGCGTTTTTGCCAGTCCCTGATGACCGAACTGTTCCGCCATTTAGGGCCAGACACTGACGTTCCGGCGGGTGATATCGGCGTAGGCGGTCGTGAAGTCGGCTTTATGGCCGGGATGATGAAAAAACTCTCCAACAACAGCGCCTGCGTCTTTACCGGCAAAGGTCTGTCGTTCGGCGGCAGTCTGATCCGCCCGGAAGCGACCGGCTACGGCCTGGTGTACTTCACCGAAGCAATGCTTAAGCGCCATGGTCTGGGCTTTGAAGGCATGCGTGTCGCCGTTTCCGGCTCCGGTAACGTGGCGCAATTCGCCATTGAGAAAGCCATGGAGTTTGGTGCCCGTGTGGTGACCGCCTCCGACTCCAGCGGTACCGTGGTTGACGAGAGTGGCTTCACGAAAGAGAAACTGGCGCGTCTGTGTGCCATTAAAGACAGCCGCGATGGCCGCGTGGCGGATTACGCCCGTGAGTTTGGCCTGACCTATCTGGAAGGTAAGCAACCGTGGTCAGTGCCGGTGGATATCGCCCTGCCGTGCGCTACGCAGAACGAACTGGATGTGGACGCTGCGCAGATGCTGATTGCCAACGGCGTCAAGGCCGTGGCGGAAGGCGCAAACATGCCGACCACCATCGAAGCCACCGATCTGTTCCTCGAAGCGGGCGTACTGTTTGCGCCGGGTAAAGCCGCCAACGCCGGTGGCGTGGCGACATCAGGCCTGGAAATGGCGCAGAACGCCGCGCGTCTGGGTTGGAAAGCGGAGAAAGTGGATGCGCGCCTGCACCACATCATGCTGGATATTCACCACGCCTGCGTCGAGTACGGTGGTGAAAGCAAACAAACCAACTACGTGCAAGGCGCCAACATTGCTGGCTTCGTGAAAGTTGCCGACGCGATGCTGGGCCAGGGTGTGATTTAATCATCAGTCATGACCGCATTACAGGCCTGCCTCCTCTGAAGGCGGGCTTTTTTTCGCCGGACGTTTTCGCGGCGCGCTCTTTTTCTTCTCCGCGCCAGCCGGCGCGGTTATCCCGCGGAATCGGCGTACTGGCGTACGTTTAGCCTGGTCAATCAGCTGATACAGCGTGTCCACCAGCGGCTGCATAAAGTCCTGATAGCGGCACTGCTTTTCACTGATTTGCGTCAGGATCGACTCCCAGTGCGCGGTCATATCCGGACGCGTTGCCATTTCTGGCAACGAATGGAACAGCGCCTTTCCGGGATCCGTCGAGTGTATATAGCGACCCTTTTTCACCAGGAACCCGCGCTTAAACAGCAGTTCAATAATCCCCGCACGCGTAGCCTCCGTTCCCAGTCCGTCGGTGACACGCAGGATTTTTTTCAGATCTTTATCCTGCACAAACCGTGCGATCCCGGTCATCGCCGACAACAGCGTCGCGTCGGTAAAATGGCGCGGCGGTTGGGTCTGGCGTTCCACCACTTCGCCCTTTTCACACAGTAGTTCGTCATCACGAGCCACCACCGGCAACGGTGTGCCGTCGTTTTCTTCGTCGCGCTCTTTGTTACCCAGCAGCGTACGCCACCCGGCTTCCGCCAGGAAACGGGCTTTAGCAACAAATTTGCCTTTCGCAATATCCAGCTCAATGACGCACTTGCGGAATACCGCGTCCGGGCAGAACTGCATCAGATACTGACGCGCAATCAGGTTGTACACCTTGGCTTCATTGTCATTCAAATTGATGGATGAACTACGCGCAGTGGGAATAATCGCGTGGTGCGCATCAACCTTTTTATCGTCCCAGCAGCGATTACGCGTATCGGGATTAACCGCAGGCTGCGGAAATAAATCCGGAGCGTGCACGCTAATCGCATTCATCACCGCATGGCGACCGGCAAAATGTTCTTCCGGCAGATAGCGGCTATCAGAACGCGGATAGGTAATCAATTTGTGGGTTTCATACAGCTTCTGGCAGATATCGAGCACGTTTTGCGCGCTCAGTCCGAAGCGTTTAGCGGCTTCAATCTGCAACGCCGACAGTGAGAACGGCAACGGTGCGGATTCTGATTCCCGTTTATCGTTATAGCTGGTGACTATCGCTGGCTGACCGTTGATGCGTTTCACCACATGCTCCGCCAGCGTACGGTTCAGTAAGCGCCCTTCTTCATCCTGATAAGGTTCACACGCCTCGCTCGGCTGCCAGATAGCGGTAAACCGCTCGTCGGCAGGTGTGACGATATGCGCTTTGACCTCAAAGAAATCTTTGGCGACGAAGTTTTCAATCTCTTCATCACGGCGCACCACCAGACCAAGCACCGGCGTCTGCACACGCCCCACGGACAGCACGCCTTGATAACCCGCGTTACGCCCAAGAATGGTATAGGCGCGCGTCATATTAATGCCGTACAGCCAGTCGGCACGCGCTCGCGCCAGCGCCGAAACGCACAGCGGGATGAACTCGCTGTTGGCGCGCAGACGAGAAATTGCCCGCTCCACCGCCTGTGGGTTAAGGTCGTTAATCAGACACCGTTGTACCTGATGCCGCTTTTCCGGCGCCAGTTGCAGGTAATCCAGCACTTCATCGACCAGCAGCTGTCCTTCACGATCGGGGTCTCCCGCGTGAATGACTTCACTGGCCTCATGCAGAAAGCGCTTGATGACGTTGAGCTGTTTGGTGACGGAGGGACGCGGCTGCAGTTGCCACTTTTCCGGTACAATCGGCAAGTCGACCAGACTCCAGCGTGCATAGCGACTGTCGTAGGCGTCTGGCTGCGCCTGTTCAAGCAGGTGACCGATACACCAGGTCACCACTTGCCCATTTCCGCATTCAATAAAGCCATCACCTTTGCGATGTGGCTTAGGGAGCACATCGGCAATCGCGCGCGCCAGACTCGGTTTTTCGGCAATAAACAACCGCATCGAATTAACGGATCTCAACCATGGCGCGACCGCCACGTGCTTCAACCAGCTCACCAATCGCGGTGAGATCAATGCCAAACTGCGCGGCAACCGCTTTCACTTCAGCCTCAGATTCCGGTGTTACCGCCAGCAGCAGGCCGCCGGAGGTTTGCGGATCGCACAGCAGGTCTCGTACCGCCTGCGGCATCTCACCCATCAGATGCCCGTAGCTGGCAAAGTTACGCTGCGTGCCGCCCGGCACTGCGCCTTGCGCGATGTACTCTTCAACACCAGGCAGTTTTGGAATATCCTGGTAAACGATTTGCGCCTGAACGCCCGCGCCCTGACACATTTCGCTCAGGTGTCCCAGCAGGCCAAAACCGGTCACGTCGGTCATGGCTTTCACGCCTTCAATGTCCGCAAACGCTGCGCCCGCAATATTCATGCGGCACATCACTTCCGTCGCCAGCCCAACATGCTCAGGCTTAAGCAGCGATTTTTTCTCAGCGGTGGTCAACACGCCAATGCCCAGCGGCTTGGTGAGGAACAGCTTACATCCCGCTTCTGCGGTGCTGTTTTTCTTCACGCGCTCGGTAGGGACCACGCCCGTCACGGCGAGACCAAAAATCGGCTCTGGGGCATCAATAGAGTGACCACCCGCCAGCGCAATGCCGGCCTGGCGACAGGCGAAACGCCCGCCTTCGGTCACTTCACGGGCGACTTCCGGTGCCAGCTTATCGAGCGGCCAGCCCAGAATCGCGATAGCCATAATCGGTTTGCCACCCATCGCGAAGATATCGCTGATGGCGTTGGTCGCGGCGATGCGGCCAAAATCAAACGGATTATCGACTATCGGCATAAAGAAATCGGTGGTGCTGATAACGCTGGTGCCATTACCCAGATCGTACACGGCCGCGTCGTCGCGGGTTTCATTCCCCACGAGTAAATTCGGATCAACAAATTTCGCCTGCTCGCTGTGCAGGATGGTTTCCAGCACTTTGGGGGAAATTTTACAACCGCAACCGGCTCCGTGGCTGTATTGCGTTAAACGAATAGCGTGCTCGCTCATGGACATCTCCTGTCATTGCAATCGGGCTATGGTAGCGCTCATTCCATGATGTGGTAAGAGTGACTGTCTGAATTCGGGTGTCTTTGCTCATAATCCAGACAGTTTAGCCGCTGAAATCAGAAATACTGGACGAATGCGCTCGGATCGGCAGGGTTAATCGTGGTGGATGCTTTAAGCTGTGGCGTGCCCAGATAGAGGAAGCCGACAATTTTATCCTGCGCACGACAGTCAAATGCCTCGCGCACCACTGCACTTTCGGTTAATGCACCGCTGCGCCAGATCCCGCCAAAGCCTTGCGCAATCGCCGCCATTTGCATGGCCATTACCGCACAACCCGCTGACATTTCCTGTTCCCACAGTGGAACCTTGTCACTTTCTTCACATTTCGCCACCACCGCAATAATCAGCGGGGCACGAAACGGCGCAGTACGCGCTTTTTCGACAGCCTTTTCGTCGCCCTCTGCGGCAATAGCCCCTTTTTCGAGCACGGCGCTAAAACGCTCACGCCCTGCACCTTCAATCACAAAGAAACGCCACGGCTGCAGCGATTTGTGATCCGGGGCGCGCATCCCCGCCCGCAGGATATTTTGCAGTTGCTCACCCACGGGAGCGGGTTCAACAAGACGAGAGGCGCTACGGCGGGTAAGAAGTAATTCGAGTGCATCCATTTGCTTAACTCCAACAATGAAATTTGTTCACAAAATTAACACGTGAGCGGATTTTGTTACAGCGCCGGCGGTGATTCCTGCTGACAAGTGCCTGCCGGGTCATTACGATAGCCACATCTTAACGCCTTCTCCGGTAAAACGGGGGGCGTGTTGTTCATCGGTAGGGAGAATACATGCAAACCCTGTGGCGTTTTATTGCCGGAATTTTTAAATGGACGTGGCGAATACTGAATTTCGTCCGCGAATGTGTACTGAACCTGTTCTTTATCTTTTTGGTCCTGGTGGGCGTGGGGATCTGGATGCAGGTCAGCAGTAGCACCTCCAGCGAACACGCGGAGCGTGGCGCACTGCTGCTCGATATCTCTGGCGTTATTGTCGATAAGCCCTCGAGCACCAGCCGCTTAAGCGTCATCGGACGTCAGCTGTTTGGCGCCAGTTCCGATCGCCTGCAAGAAAACTCACTGTTCGATATCGTTAACACCATTCGCCAGGCAAAAGACGATCGCAACATCACCGGCATCGTGATGGATTTAAAAAACTTTGCCGGGGCCGATCAGCCGTCCATGCAATATATCGGCAAAGCACTGCGCGAATTCCGCGACAGTGGAAAACCGGTATTTGCCGTGGGCGATAACTTCAGCCAGGGACAGTATTACCTCGCAAGCTTTGCCAACAAAATTTGGCTCTCCCCGCAGGGTTCGGTTGACCTGCACGGCTTTGCGACCAACGGTCTGTATTACAAGTCTCTGCTGGATAAACTAAAAGTCTCCACCCACGTTTTCCGCGTCGGTACCTATAAGTCCGCCGTCGAGCCGTTTATTCGCGACGATATGTCCCCGGCCGCACGTGAAGCCGACAGTCGCTGGATTGGCGAGTTGTGGCAGAACTATCTCGATACCGTTGCTGCTAACCGCCAGATCCCGGCGCAGCAAGTGTTCCCGGGCGCACAGGCGATGCTTGACGGCCTGACGAAAGTGGGTGGCGACACCGCGAAGTACGCCCTCGACAATAAACTGGTCGATGCTCTCGCCTCCAGCGCTGAAGTGGAAAAACTGCTGACTAAACAGTTTGGCTGGAGCAAAACAGAGAAGAACTACAGTGCCGTCAGCTATTACGATTACACGCTAAAAACCCCGGCGGATACCGGTGACAGCATTGGCGTAGTCTTCGCCAATGGCGCGATCATGGACGGAGAAGAAACACCGGGGAACGTCGGCGGCGACACCACTGCGGCACAAATCCGTGAAGCGCGTCTCGACCCGAAGGTAAAAGCCATTGTCCTGCGCGTTAACAGTCCAGGCGGCAGCGTCAGCGCCTCGGAAGTGATCCGCGCTGAGCTGGCTGCAGCAAAAGCGGCGGGTAAACCGGTGGTGGTTTCCATGGGCGGCATGGCGGCCTCCGGCGGTTACTGGATCTCAACCCCGGCAAACTACATTGTGGCGAACCCCAGCACCCTGACCGGCTCCATCGGCATCTTTGGCGTGATCAACACCGTTGAAAACAGCCTCGATTCCATTGGTGTACATACCGACGGCGTGGCGACCTCGCCGCTGGCCGATATTTCCGTCACCAAAGCGTTACCGCCGGAAGTGCAGCAGATGATGCAACTGAGCATCGAGAACGGCTATAAGCGCTTCATCACGCTGGTCGCGGATGCACGTAAGACAACGCCAGAGCAGATTGATAAAATCGCCCAGGGCCACGTCTGGACCGGTCAGGATGCAAAAGCGAATGGTCTGGTCGACAGTCTCGGCGATTTCGACGACGCTGTAGCAAAAGCGGCAGAACTGGCGAAACTGAAACAATGGCATATTGAGTATTATCAGGACGAGCCCACGTTCGTTGATATGGTCATGGACAGCATGTCTGGTTCCGTTCGCGCTATGCTACCAGAAGCCATTCAGGCCATGCTCCCGGCACCACTGGCCTCTGCGGCAAGCGTGGTAAAAACCGAAAGTGATAAGCTGGCCGCGTTTAACGACCCGCAGAACCGTTATGCGTTCTGCCTGACCTGCGCCAACGTCCGCTAACTCTTGACCCCTCTTCGGGATGAAGAGGGGTTTTTCTTTGAGACAGAAGAAAAGTCATGCAGAAGAAATCGATTTACGTTGCCTATACCGGCGGTACCATCGGTATGCAGCGCTCAGAACAAGGTTATATTCCGGTTTCCGGCCATCTTCAGCGTCAACTGGCATTGATGCCTGAATTCCACCGCCCTGAGATGCCAGACTTCACCATTCACGAATATGTCCCGCTGATGGATTCCTCCGATATGACGCCAGAAGACTGGCAGCATATTGCGGAAGATATTAAAGCTCACTACGACGAATACGACGGTTTTGTGATCCTGCATGGCACCGACACCATGGCGTTCACCGCCTCGGCGCTGTCGTTTATGCTGGAGAATCTGGGCAAGCCAGTTATTGTGACAGGGTCACAAATCCCGCTGGCTGAGCTACGTTCAGACGGACAAATCAATTTGCTGAATGCGTTGTACGTTGCGGCCAATTATCCGATCAATGAAGTCACTCTGTTCTTCAATAACCGACTGTATCGTGGTAATCGCACTACCAAAGCGCACGCCGACGGTTTTGACGCCTTCGCTTCACCTAACCTTGCACCTTTACTGGAAGCCGGGATCCACATCCGTCGTTTGGGCACCCCGCCCGCGCCGCACGGTGCGGGCGAGCTGATTGTGCACCCTATCACCCCGCAGCCGATTGGCGTGGTCACGATTTATCCTGGAATTTCCGCAGACGTGGTGCGTAACTTCCTGCGCCAGCCAGTCAAAGCGTTAATTCTGCGTTCTTACGGCGTGGGCAATGCCCCGCAGAATAAAGAGTTCCTGAAGGAGCTTGAGGATGCCAGCTCACGCGGTATTGTGGTCATTAACCTCACGCAGTGCATGTCCGGCAAGGTCAACATGGGCGGTTATGCGACGGGGAATGCGCTGGCACATGCGGGCGTGATTGGCGGTGCGGATATGACCGTTGAAGCAACACTGACCAAGCTGCATTATTTGCTGAGCCAGGGTCTGGACACGCAGGCCATCCGTGACGCGATGACGCAAAACCTGCGCGGTGAACTGACGCCGGATGATTGAAGGAGGAGTGACGATGGCACGAGCATTACTGCTGGTTGATTTACAAAACGATTTTTGTGCCGGAGGCGCACTTGCCGTTCCAGAAGGTGATAGCACCGTGGATGTCGCCAATCGCCTGATTGACTGGTGTTCGCTGCGCGGTGAGAAGGTTGTTTCCAGTCTGGACTGGCATCCGGCTAATCACGGCAGCTTTGCCAGCCAGCATCAGGTCGCCCCTTACACGCAGGGACAACTGGACGGCCTGGCGCAGACGTTCTGGCCGGATCACTGTGTACAGAACTCGCAGGGAGCGGCCCTGCACCCTCTGCTGAATCAGCACGGCATTGATAAGACGTTCTATAAGGGCGAAAACCCGCAGGTTGACAGCTACAGCGCATTTTTTGATAACGGTCGCCGTCAGGCAACGGAACTGAATGCGTGGCTTATGCAACAGCGTATTACCGACCTCATCATCATGGGGCTGGCAACCGACTACTGCGTGAAGTTTACCGTCCTCGATGCGCTGGAACTGGGCTATACGGTGAACGTCATTACCGACGGTTGTCGAGGGGTGAATATTCAGCCTCAGGACAGCACGCAGGCGTTTATGGAAATGGCCGCTGCGGGTGCAACGCTGTATACGCTGGCAGACTGGGAAGAAACGCAAAGATAGAACGTTGCCTGATGGTACAGCCATCAGGCAAGTAATCACCCCAAAGTTGAGATTTCTTCTAGTGAAACCAGGCGGGTTTCAATACCAAAACAAAACAGGATCAGCGCACATACCACCAGCATGATACCCAGGACGATAAACACGGTAACAGAGTCATATTGAGTCAATAATACGGCAACGCCATAGGGTGTAAAGACGGCGACAATTCGACCCACAGCATTGACAAAACCTGAACCACGTAATCTGAGATGCGTTGGCCACAGTTCCGGGACATATACCGCAGAGGCAAAACAGACATACATATATAAAAAGAAAATCATGACCAGACCACAGCTTAAAATCGCCCACTCCTGCGTTTGAATCGAATAAAAATAGCCCAAAAGTGCAATAATAATTAACAGCAACGAACCAAAGAGACGTCGCGGAAAGCGGTCGATAATCAATGCCGCAATAAAAATACCTACCGGTGCGCCAATCATAATAATCGCAGTCATCAAAATGGACTTCGTCACAGCAATACCCGAGTTAACAAAAATAGTCGGGATCCATACGGTAATGGTATACAGTGAGATATTCATCGCAATCAATACCGTAATAGCCACCAGTGTCCGACGCAGCATCTGTCCTTTGAATAACAGCCAGAATGACCCGTCTACGGTGCGGAGTTCGCTCTTTCTCTTCGGTATTGGACACAATGGTAATGTGATTTGCTTTTCTGTTTCTACCTGCAACTCAACATCGAATAAATGCTTCTCCGCCATGTCCTGCTGACCTTTACCTGCCAGCCACCGGGGAGACTCAATAAAGTATTTTCCAGAAATGTACCAGGCCAGCAGCATTCCCACGCCTCCGACTAAAAACATCGCTCGCCAGCTTAAGTATGAGATAACAACCACACCAACCGCCGCCGACAGCATCGGCGACCAGTTGCCAACAAAAGACAGACGCGCAGACCATTTTCCGCGCACCACCGGCGGAATAAACTCAGTGAATGAGGCATAGCCCACCATAATCAGCGCCCCCATGCCGGTTCCCATCAGGCCTCGAAAGAAGATCAACCAGTACATGTTGGGAACAAAAGATGCGGCGATTGCAGAAATGCCAACAATCAGTAGATTGATACGAAATGCTTTACGGCGACCAAAATAATCACCGATAAATCCACCACTCAGCGATCCGATGAAATAACCAAACATCAGCGCAGACGTAAACGCTGCATTGAGATAATTATTTGACCAACCGTTACTAACCAACTTTGCCAGTACCACGTTACCGGAATAACTAAGAAACCCGGTCAGTAATAAACCAAAACTTATGATACCAAAAATACGAAAATGAAATCGCGAGAAAGGTAAGCGATCTAGTCTTGCACCGATATATTCATATTGTTCCATCTGGATGCCTCAAATGCAGCAAAATATAAAATAATAAATTATGGCAACGCGCGGCAGAGTTAACTTTGCCGCATTTACCATCATCATTTTATTGGGCATTATCCGGATGCAAACTAAAACGCTATCGATATCACAATCCCGTTATTAGTATACGAGCTGGATATTATTTTCCTTGCAAAAGGAAATCCATTCTGCACCCGGTGCTTTATCTGTTATTATGTAATTAATATGACTAAGATCTACCAACTGAACAAATGCTTTACGATCGAATTTTGAGTGGTCAACCAACAGTGCTACTTCAGCAGCCTGACGAATCATGGTTTTCTTGATCTCTGCTTCAGCTTCGTTTGAATCAAGCGCACCGTTGGCGATATCCAGTCCTTTACAACTCATCACCATGATATCAACGTGATATCGGCTGATGATCTCTTTGGTAATACGCCCCTGTAGTGACAGCGTATTTTTGTTTAATTCTCCCCCCGTCGAAACGACATTAATCTCAGACTGTGCCAGTTCATGAAAGGCTTCCGCCGAGTTGGTTAATAATGTGAGGTCATTACGTTCCTTCAGAAGCTTTAATAACTCCATTGCAGTACTGCTGGAGTCAGCCGCCATAGTGGTCTTATTTTTAATAAACGGCAGTGCGTTGCGAGCGACCTTCTGCTTTTCTTCATAGAATGATTTAGCTCGCTTGTAAAAATGAATGTTATCAGACAGCGCGGCGGTATTTAGTACCGCACCACCATACGTACGGGTCAGAAAACCTTCATCTTCAAGCTTTTCAAGATCGCGGCGAATCGTTTCTTCTGTAACCTGAAAAATAGCGCTCAGATTAGATACCGTTACTTTCTTGTCGTTGGCTACCCTTTGCTTGATAGCCTGAATTCTGTCTTTTGCCGCCACGATTACACCTCTGTTTCCTTCAACATCATGATAAGTTACCAGTATCTCACAGGCTATGTTTATTTTCAAAACAACATGTCTGAATCACAGATTTTATGGTCTTTTACACAGAAACAGAGGCGTTTTCTATTTACCTATTTATTATTCAATGCTTCTGCCATTTCTCGCATCAATAAAGAATCCGCGTCGGTTAACGCGATCGTCAGGGCGTCGACGTTTTCACGAACCTGCTCTGGCGCCGTCGCTCCGCTTAACAGGGTGATTAAATCACTTTGCTTTAAAATCCACGCCAGCGCCAGCGCCGGGATTGTGCAGCGGTATTTAGCACACAGCGGTTGCCAGCGTTCTAGCATGTCAATCACGCGCAGCATATTTTCGCGCTGGAACCAGACTTTGTTAGCCCGCGCGCCGCCGGGAACATAATCCCGTGTGATAGTTCCGGTCAGCAGCCCCTGTTCCAGCGGGGAATAGACCTGAACCACAATGCCGTGCCGCTGACAGAGCGGCAGCAGCTCAGTTTCCAGCGCCCGGTCGAGGATGCTGTACTTAGCCTGCACGATATCCAGCTCGCCGTGTTTTACGTACTCCCGAATATGCTCAGCATCCACGTTCGCCGCGCCGATAGAACGGATTTTCCCTTCTTTCTTGAGCGCGTTGAGCGTATCGACCGTTCCCGCAATCGGTGTAAAACAAGGCTCTACCGACTGCCAGTGGGTCATATAAATATCAATGCTGTCGATACCGAGCCGTTGCAGGCTGGCGTCCACCTCCTCACGAATTGACTCGGGCGTGAGATTTTTATACAGCTGGCGTTCGCCCACTTTATTGAACAGGCTACCTTCCCGCTCCCAGACAATGCCGCATTTGGTTTCGACAACAATCTCGTTGCGCGGCAGTTTTTTCAGCGCCTGACCCACAATCTTCTCGCTATTACCGAAGTTGTAGCCCGGTGCGGTATCAATCAGATTAATGCCGCAACGATGCGCTTCGATAATGGTGTCGATGCAAACCTGCAAATCAAGATCGCCGTTCCATGCCGGGCCGCCACCGATGGCCCAGGTGCCCAGTCCCATGCGGGAAAGCGTAATATCCGTACTGCCTAAAGGAATCATTTTCATCTGCCGCTATTACCCTTCGTATTCGTCGAGAAGTTGGTCAACCAGTTTTCTGTTTTTCACGCCCGTCGTAGCGCCCACGCTGAGTACCGATATCGCTGCCGTCGCGTTAGCAAACAGCGCACAGTCGCGTAGCGGTTTGCCTTCAAGCAGCGCAGAGATAAACCCCGAAGCGAAATTATCGCCCGCACCGATGGTGTCGATAGCGGTAATTCCCGAAACCGCAGGTACCGCCATTTTCATATCAGCACGCTTGATAAAGCAGCCTTTCTTACCGGTTTTAATCACTACCGTTTTCACACCGCAGTGCAGAAAACTGTCTGCTATCTCATCCAGCGTCTCTTTCCCGGTTAGCAGTTTCGCCTCGTCGACATTGGGAAACAGATAATCGACATAGCTCAGCGCTTCGCGAATATCGTCCAGCGTTTCATTAAGCCGCGGCTTAATCATGTCGGCACAAATGATCAACTGATGCTTTTTGGCCTGAATAAATATCTCCGTTAACGCTTTGCCGTCCAACAAGGGGCTATTAAAGATGCTTGCCAGCGATAGCAGCTTTGCCTGCGAGAAACGGTCAAAATCGACATCGTTTATATTCAGTTTCCACAGGCTGCCGTTGCGGTTAGTGACAAAGGTGCGTTCACCATCGGCGGTCACTAAGCCCACGTTAATAGAAGTATCAATATCCGCGTCCTGTTTCAGACTCTGGATATCAATATTCTCGCGTCGACAGTGGTCGAGAATAAAATTCCCGGCGGCATCATTACCTACCCGACTGATTAACGCGGTGCGATGACCGAGGCGAGAAATAATCGTCGCTTCATTAATCGCATCTCCCCCGGTGGTCATGGCAATACGTTCTAACGGATAAGAGTCTACATCAAAGATATTTTTACTTACCGGCTGCAAGGGAATATCAACAATGGCCGCCCCTATACAAATAACCTCGATTCTATCCATATTGTCATTCCGCTTTACCGTCTGAACCAAACAATTTGATTTTCTCCAGCGCGCGCTCTTTAACTGCCTTGCGTACTTCACGCTCGACGTGCAGGAACGGCTGGTCCTGGTTTTCTTGCACCGCGACCATCGCGGCCTGACACAGTTCAGTGTGGATATTGATTTTCGAAATACCTAATGAAATGGCTTTCTTAATATCCGCATCACTGATGCCGGAAGCACCATGCAGCACCAGCGGAACGGATACCGCATGGCGCACGCGTTTAACCACGTCAAAGTTCAGTTTCGGTTCGGAGGTGTAGACGCCGTGCTGGTTACCAATCGCTACCGCCAGCGAGTCACAGCCGGTGCGCTCGACAAACTCAGCCGCCTGGCTTGGGTCAGTGTAGTGATAGCCGGCCAGCGCTTCTTCGTAGACCGTTTCATTACCCACGTGCCCCAACTCGGCTTCCACCGGAATACCCAGCGGATGGAAGAAATCGACCGCCTCTTTGGTCAGGCGAATATTTTCCTCGAAATCAAAAGCGGAAGCATCACGCATCAGCGAGTTCATGCCGTGGGTCCAGGCGTTATGGATAATCTCCATACTGCGCCCGTGATCCCAGTGGGTAATCACCGGCACCGCCGCCTTTTTCGCCATGGAAACCATCATATGCGAAAAATCTTCAAACGAGGTATTACCGACAAACCCGGTGCCGAATGAGATAATGACCGGCGATTTTGCCTCTTCCGCCGCATCAATTACCCCCATTAACATTTCCGCATTCCACACGTTAAAGTGAGCGATAGCGTAATGTTTATCCTGAGCATCATTTTCCCAATATTTAATATCTGCTAGCATGGTTATTTCTCCCTTTTCAATTAATTAATGATTAATTTTAATAACGCCTTTAATAATGTCGCGTTTGTTATTAACGGATTCATCAAACGCGCGCTGCACATCTTCATAATCGTAAATATGCGTCACCATCGACTTCACATCGAAACGACCAGAGGAGATAGCCTCAATGGTGACCGGATAGCGGTTGGCATAGCGGAAAACGGTCTGAATCGAGACTTCACGGTTAATTTTGAGGAAATTAATTGCCGAATCACCGGACACCGTGCCGACGATCATGATTTTGCCGCCGCGCATCACCAGATACGGGGCCTGCTTGACGGTGATCGCCGAGCCTGCGGTTTCAAAAACAATGTCGGCCCCCATATCGCCAGAGAACTGCTGGCAGCGGACAACCGTGTCCTCTTTAGCTCCGTTGATGACGGTCGTCGCCCCAAGCTGCTCGGCCATAGCCAGGCGTTTTTCCAGCACATCAACGACGGCAATATCGGTTGCGCCCAGGCATTTACAGGCTTGCAGAGTCATTAAGCCGATACAGCCTGCCCCCAGAATGACGATTTTCTTACCCGGTTTAACATCTGCCAGCATCGCAGCGTGCATCCCCACTGCCGCAGGCTCTACCAGCGCCCCTTCCAGGGTGTCCATATTGTCGGGCAGCTTGTAGGTGAAGCTCTCCGGATGGCACAGATAGTGGGTTAGCGCACCACGATAGTTTGGCTGGGTGGCCATAAAATCGACGTCCGGGCAGATGTTGTATTTCCCTTCCAGACAATAACGACAGTGACCGCACGGCACGCCAGGCTCGATATTGACCCGGTCGCCGGGTTTGAATTTGGATACGCGGTTCCCTACCGCCACCACGGTACCTGCACATTCGTGCCCGAGACCGATTTCCTGATTCGGATCTTTCGGCGGAATAAAAGGGCCCGATTCAAAACCGTGAACATCTGAGCCGCAAATACCGACGTATTCAATTTTAATCAGCACTTCATGCTCTTTCGGTACCGGCATATCGGCGGTAATAATTTTCATCGTGCCGGGTGTTTTTAATATTGCTTTTGAATTTTGCATTTTCTTTCCCATCAATATTATTTGCTGGTCGCGGCATCAATACCGAGACTTTCGACAGAGACGCCTTTGGTTTCAATTCCGATAGTAGCAATGGCGATGGCGACAATAATGGATACCGCCCCCAGCAGCACAAATACCCCCGTCACACCGTAACCGTTAAGCAGTACGGCTACCGCGTAAGGTGCGGCGATACCGCTGATGCGCCCTACCGCATTTGCCAGTCCGGAGCCACGCAGTTTTGCTTCGGTCGGCCATATTTCCGGAACATACACCGCCGAAGCGTAGCAAACATACATATACACAAAGGTAATCAGGAAGAAGCCAATTAACGTAATTAGCAGCATGCTGGTTTGCAGTGAGTAGATATATCCCAGCACAGCGATTAAAACTAATAACCCCACACCCATGGTCTTTCTGGGAATTTTATCCATCACCAGCATGGCGATAAATATTCCAAACGGCGCACCGAACATACTCATGGTATTTAAAACAATGGAATCTTTTAGGTTAATACCCTGAGTCATAAATATCGTCGGTAGCCAGTTAATTAAGGTGTACTGCACGACATTCATGGCAATCAGAACGAAGGAACCTAAAATAACGCGCTTGAGTAATACGCCGGTTAATAGAGCCGAATATGGGACAGAGCGTGGGGGCTTACCGTCATCTTCTATCACCACCGGCGGCAGCGGTTTACCCGTCTGCTGAACCACGCCCTCCTCAATGGCCCGCATCACCTTTTCAGCCTCCTGATAGCGCCCACGAGACTCCAGCCAGCGAGGCGACTCGGGGAACCAGCGCCAGGCAATAGCGGTTGCAATCAGCGACAGCACCGCCGGGATCAGCAGTTGCACGCGCCAGTTCCATTCAGCACTGATTAACGGCGTCAGCCCCATTGCAATCAGCGAGCACAGCGGATAAGACCAGTTACCGATAAACGAGACCCTACTGGACCAGGTACCGCGATTTCTGCCAGGCATATATTCGGTGAACCCGGCAAATAAGGTCACCAGAAGCGCGCCAAATCCCACCCCCATGACAAAACGGCAGGCGATCAGGAAGGCCATATTTGGCGAAAACGCCCCCACGACCATGGCAATAATATGAATCGTTTCATACAGGATAAAGGCATTTTTGCGCCCGGTTTTATCCCCGATAATTCCCCCGGCAAGCGCGCCAAGAAACATGCCCGCCGTGGTAATTGCAGAAAACGTGGCGGTAGTGGAATTATCGGTCCAGCCCAGTTCTTTTAACTGTGCGAGAATTAATCCGCCGACGGCATTGCTCCAGCACACCAGTAATCCAAAGGCGACCATGGCAAACATCGATGAATGCCAGCGACAGTCAGGCAGCCTGTCCAACCTGGCGCCGCAGTGCGGTTTTGTTATTTTTTCCATGCGATAACGTTCCTTTAATAAATAGGTTATTCATCAAAGTCGTAAGTCATGATCACTTTAATCGCGGTTTTATCGACCATAGCGTCAAACCCTTCGCGCCATTGTGAGAGGCCAATACGGTGAGTGATCATCGGTTTAACTTTGATCGCGCCGCTGGCCAGCAGGCGAATCGCGTTGCGCCAGGACGTGGAGTCATAGGCCATATGACCGATGATGCTTTTGTTCCACGCCGTGATGTCATTGATGGAGAAATCGAGCGGTTTAAAGCCCATACCCACGCGGACGACTTCACCGTTTGGACGCAGCATTTCGATCGATTGTTTGAGGGCGATATTGGCACCGGAGCATTCGATGACCAGCCCCAGATTGTCTTTCCCGCAGATTTCCTGGCAGCGCGTGACCACATCTTCGGTCGAACCGTTGACTACCGCCGTCGCACCCAATTCTTTGGCGATTGGGAAACGCACCGCAACGTCCTCCTCCAGCCCGACCATCACGATATTGACGGCCCCCATAATGCGCGCCATCTGGACCGAGAAGAGGCCTAATGGACCGGTACCGAAGACCACCACATCCTGACCGGGAAGGAATTTTGATTGCTGAGCGATAGATTTATAAGCGTTGCAGATAGGGTCCAGCACCGCAGCTTCTTCATAATCAACACCCTGCGGGATTTCCCACAGCGCGTGACGGTGAATTTTGAGGATCTCACCCGGTACCAGACAGTATTTTGAAAATCCACCGCCCCAGGTATTGTTATCCAGACCCAAATTCACTTTTTCTGTACAACACAGAAAATCACCTTGTTCACAGGCCGGACAAACGCCGCAGACGTGCCCACTATTGTCAGAAACCACCCGCTGGCCAACTTTCCAGTCCTTGACCTTTTCCCCTACCTGCACAATATTGCCGGCAAATTCGTGACCGCGAACGGAGTTGAACTGATCGGAACCGCTGTCGACGTTGTAGTGTTTCATATCCGCACCGCAGATAACCGCCGCTTTGATTTCAATCACTACGTCATCCGGACCACATACTGGTTCCGGCACGTCAATCATCTTATAGCCGCCAAAGGCCTTACCAAATCTTGCCAGTGCTTTCATTGCATCTTCCTTTGTGTTTAGTTTTGCATCAGTGGCACCAATACTTAACCACGCCATCTTCAAGGTCAACATAAAATCTTTAAAACAAAGATAATGATCTGTATTTCACAACTCAGATCACAAATAGAAGTGAACATATCCCAAATTTCAAAGGACCATGGAAGCCGCTTCGCTAAACATGGCGTGAACCCCTTCGCATTTTTCCTTTTTGTAAACTGCTAGCCTGCGAGAGCTGTTTTTTTCGCCACGCCATTATCGTGGCGTGTTTGCTTGTTTAAATGTCAAAGAGGAACACCGATGAAACTTTTGCCTTTGCTGGCAGCATTACCCCTGCTCTGCGCGAGCGTTGTGTCCGCTAATACCCTGATGTCTGTCGGTTACTTTAACGGCGGTGGCGATGTTACTGCCGGTCCCGGTGGCGATATTGATAAACTGGACGTCCGCCAGATTACCCATCTCAATTACTCCTTTGGTCTGGTCTACAACAACGAAAAAGACGAAACCAATGACGCATTAAAAGATGCCAGCAAGCTGCATCAGATTTGGCTGTCGCCAAAAGTACAGGCTGATTTGCAGAAGATCCCCACATTGCGTAAGCAAAACCCTAACCTGAAAGTGCTGCTTTCTGTGGGTGGCTGGGGGGCGCGCGGATTCTCAGGTGCGGCGGCAACCAAAGAAACGCGAGCAGTGTTTATTCGGTCCGTACAGGAGATTGTGAAGAAATACGGCCTGGATGGTATCGATCTCGACTGGGAGTACCCGGTAAACGGTGCATGGGGACTGGTCGATAGCCAACCCGCCGATCGGGATAACTTTACCTCGCTACTGAAAGAACTGCGTAGCGCAATGGGCCAGCAAAAACTGGTCACCATTGCCGTGGGCGCAAACGCGGATAGCCCGAAAAGCTGGGTGGACATGAAGGCGATAGCCCCGTCGCTCGATTACATCAATCTGATGACCTATGACATGGCTTACGGCACTCAGTACTTCAACGCCAATCTCTATGATTCAACACAATGGCCAACGGTGGCGGCGGCAGATAAATACAGCGCCGATTTTGTGGTTAGTAACTATCTTGCCGCAGGATTAAAACCGAGCCAGATGAACCTGGGAATTGGTTTCTATGGCCGGGTGCCTAAACGCGCCGTCGAGCCAGGGATTGACTGGAGCAAACCCGATGCGCAGAAAAATCCGGTCACCCAGCCCTACTTCAGCGCCCAGCAAATTGAACTGTTCAAATCACTGGGCGTGGATCTGACCAAAGATACCTATGTGAAATACAACGACATTGTGGCGAAGCTCATCAACGATCCGCAAAAACGCTTTACCCAGCACTGGGATGATGAAGCAAAAGTGCCATGGCTGTCGGTGCAGTCGGCCGACGGCAAAGCGCTGTTTGCCCTTTCTTACGAGAACCCACGATCGGTGGCAATCAAAGCAGACTACATCAAGAGCAAGGGGCTGGGCGGGGCCATGTTCTGGGAGTATGGCGCGGACGATAAAAACCAACTGGCTAAGCAGTTGGCTGAGTCGTTAGGGATTAAACACTGATCCCCACGTCATGCACAATAGGTTATGATTATCGCCATCTGCTGCGCCTGACGTTGG
Organism: Citrobacter sp. TBCS-14; assembly: GCF_005280805.1. NCBI lineage: Bacteria > Pseudomonadati > Pseudomonadota > Gammaproteobacteria > Enterobacterales > Enterobacteriaceae > Citrobacter > Citrobacter sp. TBCS-14. Next base: position 42,928 of record NZ_SZWM01000164.1, on the reverse strand, counting down.
CGCAGCTTTTCATATTCTACAGGAGCACGAGGTTTTATGGCTTTTATCCCTAAAAATTACGCCCGTCTGGAAGTCGGATACCGGGAAAAGGCGCTTAAACTGTTCCCCTGGGTCTGCGGGCGCTGTTCGCGCGAGTTCGTGTATTCCAACCTGCGCGAGCTGACGGTACACCATATCGATCATGACCATTCCAATAACCCGGAAGATGGCAGTAACTGGGAGATGTTATGCCTGTATTGCCACGATCATGAGCACTCGAAATACACCGAAGTGGATCAGTATGGTTCTACCGTGGTAGCGGGCGAAGATGCGCAGAAAGACGTCGGCGAGGCGAAATACAACCCGTTTGCCGACCTTAAGGCGATGATGAACAAGAAGTAAGACTTTGCAGGTCCGTTACGGTAAGCCGTGCCGGACCTGCGAATTCATGTTGTTTCCGCAATCAGGATTTGAACGTCGCAATCGGCTCAGGCGTTATCCCAAATTCAACTTTCAGCTGCTGCTTACTCTTCATGACCATCTCACCGTTGGTGTCGATAGTCATATGCTGCGCATCGATATTGTTACGCGCCTGCCATAGCATCACCAGTTGCATGCTGTTCTCTTTTTGTTCTGCCGTCAGCGCGACGCCATCCGGCCATTTTCCCAGCTCAACGGCCGTCGATAAGCGCTGATAAACTTCCGGCGTCATGCTGTTAATCATCTCATCAAGATTCATCTTAAACCCATTCCCGTAGAATAATTTGCTGAATCGTTTCTTCAGCCTTTAATCTGCTCACCGTTTTCATCGTCAGTAAAGTTCAAAGACGCTGAGTTGACGCAGTAGCGTTCACCGGTAGGTTTTGGACCATCCGGGAAGACATGTCCCAGATGCGCATCACAGTTGCCGCAACGAATTTCAATGCGCTGCATGCCGTGTGACGTATCCTTAATGTAACGAATCGCCTCTTCACTGACAGGCTCGTAAAAGCTAGGCCAGCCGCAGCCAGAATCGTATTTTGTATCAGAACGAAACAGCGGTTTGTCACAGATCAGGCAGAGGTAAACACCGTCCCGCTTGTTATGCAGCAAACGCCCGGTAAATGGCGGTTCTGTCCCATGATTTTGTGTCACGTAGAACTGCATTTCGGATAAATTTTTCTTTAGGTCTTCTGGAGAAGGTTGATTAGCCATTTGCTCACATCTCGCTTTATCTAAACTCACATTGCGAGACAGATTCTAACAAAACATTAACACCGCAGGGCGAACTTTTGTTCTAAACTTGATCATTGCGAAATGGCAGCCTATAAATCGTGATAGCAATCACGTTTTTATCTTGATTGCCCTTTAAAATTCGGGCCGCCGCCCCCATGTGGTTTCAAGCCCAAAGGAAGAGTGAGGCGAGTCAGTTGCGCAAAGCTTAGGCAGCAGATTGATTTGTCGCAATGATTGACACGATTCCGCTTGACGCTGCGTAAGGTTTTTGTAATTTTACAGGCAACCTTTTATTCACTAACAAATAGCTGGTGGAATATATGACTATCAAAGTAGGTATCAACGGTTTTGGCCGTATCGGTCGCATTGTTTTCCGTGCTGCTCAAGAACGTTCTGACATCGAGATCGTTGCAATCAACGACCTGTTAGACGCTGACTACATGGCTTACATGCTGAAATATGACTCCACTCACGGCCGTTTCAACGGTACCGTTGAAGTGAAAGACGGTCATCTGATCGTAAACGGTAAAAAAATCCGTGTTACCGCTGAACGTGATCCGGCTAACCTGAAATGGGACGAAGTTGGTGTTGACGTAGTTGCTGAAGCTACTGGCCTGTTCCTGACAGACGAAACCGCTCGTAAGCACATCACTGCTGGCGCGAAAAAAGTGGTTCTGACTGGCCCGTCCAAAGACAACACTCCGATGTTTGTTAAAGGCGCTAACTTTGACAAATACGAAGGTCAGGACATCGTTTCTAACGCTTCCTGCACCACTAACTGCCTGGCTCCGCTGGCTAAAGTTATCAACGACAACTTCGGTATTATCGAAGGTCTGATGACTACCGTTCACGCGACCACCGCGACTCAGAAAACCGTTGATGGCCCGTCTCACAAAGACTGGCGCGGCGGTCGTGGCGCAGCACAGAACATCATCCCGTCCTCTACCGGTGCTGCTAAAGCAGTAGGTAAAGTACTGCCAGAACTGAATGGCAAACTGACTGGTATGGCGTTCCGCGTTCCTACTCCGAACGTATCCGTTGTTGACCTGACCGTTCGTCTGGAAAAAGCTGCTTCTTACGAAGAAATTAAGAAAGCAATCAAAGCTGCTTCCGAAGGCCCGATGAAAGGCGTTCTGGGTTACACCGAAGACGACGTTGTATCTACCGATTTCAACGGTGAAGTTTGCACTTCCGTGTTCGATGCTAAAGCAGGTATCGCACTGAACGACAACTTCGTGAAACTGGTATCCTGGTACGACAACGAAACCGGCTACTCAAACAAAGTTCTGGATCTGATTGCTCACATCTCCAAATAAGTTGAGATGAAAATCTGATCCAAAAAGGCGACCTCGGTCGCCTTTTTTTATGGTTTTCAACATCAAGGATTGCATCATGATTAATAAAATTTTTGCACTTCCGATAATCGAACAAATTTCCCCTGTCCTCTCCCGTCGTCAGTTGGATGAACTGGAGATCGTGGTGGTCGATCACCCGCAGGTGAAAGCCTCTTTCGCCCTACAGGGCGCGCATCTTCTGTCATGGAAACCGACCGGCGAAGATGAGGTCCTGTGGTTAAGCAACAATACGCCGTTTAAAACGGGCGTAGCGCTGCGTGGTGGCGTCCCTATTTGCTGGCCATGGTTTGGCCCGGCGGCACAGCCAGGGCTTCCCTCGCACGGTTTTGCCCGTAATCTGCCGTGGACGCTGAAAGCGCACAACGAAGATGACAACGGTGTAGTTCTGACGTTTGAACTGCAAAGCAGTGCTGAAACGCGTCAGCTTTGGCCGCATGAGTTTACGCTGTTAGCGCGTTTCAACGTGGGTGCTACTTGTGAAATAGAACTGGAAGCCCACGGTGAATTTGAAACCACCTCCGCGCTGCACACCTATTTTAACGTCGGTGACATTGCAGCGGTGAAAGTGAGTGGCCTTGGTGACCGTCTGATCGATAAAGTTAACGATGCGAAAGAAGATGTCCTGGCTGACGGTATCCAGACGTTCCCGGACCGCACCGACCGCGTGTATCTGAACCCGGAAGCGTGCAGCGTCATCCATGACGATTCACTGAACCGCAACATCGACGTCGTACACCATCACCATCTGAACGTTGTCGGCTGGAACCCAGGGCCGGCCCTGTCTGTCAGCATGGGTGACATGCCGGACGACGGGTACAAAACATTTGTCTGCGTAGAAACCGCTTACGCGACCGCGCCGCAGAAAACCACCACTGAGAAACCTTCTCGCCTGGCACAAACAATTCGTGTTGCTAAGCGCTAAGATTTTGCCAGTTGCCTGATGGCAACTGGCGTTTTATCAGGCCATATCTAGCGGTGTTTTAGCTGCTGGCGCAGGAAAAGCCGAGTCTAACAACATCAACTCCTCGTCAGAAAGCGTCATATTTAGCGCTGCGGCATTCTGCTCAACGTGTGCGACATTTGCCGCCTTCGGAATGGCTATCACTCCCGGTTGTCGAATAACCCACGCCAATAAAATCTGCGCGGCGCTGGCCTTGTGCGCGTGCGCAATCTCACTCACCACCGGATTAGTGAGCAAATCACTGCGTAAACGCCCCGCCTGGGCCAACGGGCTGTAGGCCATGACCGGTATCTGCCGTTGCTGACACCATGGCAGCAAATCAAACTCAATGCCGCGTGACGCCAGATGATACAGCACCTGATTCGTGGCACACTGCTGTCCACCAGTAACCTGCCATAGCGCCTGCATGTCTTCATAGTCGAGGTTAGAAACGCCCCAGCGGCGGATTTTCCCTTGCGCGATCAACCTTTCCATCGCCTCAACCGTCTCTGCAAATGAAAAATTACCCGTCCAATGCAGTAAGTAGAGATCCAGATAATCGGTCTTCAGTCGCCGCAGGCTCGCTTCGCAGGCCGCGATGGCTTTCTGGCCCCCAGCATTCCAGGGATAAACTTTTGATACCAGAAAAGCGTCATCGCGTCGCCCCAATAACGCCTCGCCGACAATCTCTTCCGCTGCACCATCAGCGTACATTTCTGCAGTATCAATAAGGCGCAAACCCAGATCCAGTCCAGCACGCAGCGCCGCCACTTCAGCTCCCCGGCAATGGGCGTTTTCACCCATATACCACGTCCCTTGCCCGATAGCAGGAAGCGTGGCCTGCCCGGTAAACATCACCTGTTTATCTGTCATCGCACTCTCCTGTATTTTGCACCACAGTAAAGCAAAACAGTGCGCATGTGTCCTGTAATGGTGCACAAATTGCACCATCATCGTTTGGGCTATTTGTTGCCCGGCCTGCCAGCAGACAAAAAAAAGCCCGCTGTAATGCGGGCTTCTGTTTAGAATGGTCAGTTATCAGAACTTGTAGGTAATACCCGTGGAGATCAGACCCGTCCAGGATTTGTCTACCATCGGACTGTCGGTCACTTCATCAGACAGGTGGGTATAACGCGCCGTCGCGTATGCACTCCAGTTGCCGATGAAGTTATAATTTGCGCTCAGCTCCAGGTACGGGCTCCAGCTGCTATTTGGATCGTAGCTACGCAGGCCGCTGCGAGAGGATTCATGATGCGATACACCATAATAGTATTCGTTTTGGTTTTCGCTGTTCCACTCGACACCGATCCCCGGCGTCAGCGTCAGGCCACCGTTAGTGTAACGATATAACCACGCCAGATCCCAGACGATACCATTACTGTTGTCCAGCGCGTCTCCCGCAAGGCTGGTGCGCAGGAAGCCGTATTGCGTATTGTGGACGTAAGACAGACCGGCCATCATGGTGCTCTTACGTTTATCCAGTCGACGCAATTGACTGTTATCGCTGTCGCCCGGCTTAAAGTACATCGGTGACCAGTAAGCCATGACAGACAACTTATCGGTATTGTCATTCCACAGGTAGTAACCGCCCCCCAGCCCACGGAACCAGAAGTTCTCACTGTCATAGGTCACTACAGGTACCGGGTAAACGTCGTTATCGTATTGTTTATAAGCGTTCTCAACCACACCAACGCCCGCGCCCAGCGACAGGTCGCTTTCTGCTTGTGCTACGCTGGAAGAAGTGGCAATAAGCACGCCAAGTGCCAGAAGTTTGAGTTTGGTCACAGTCCATAATTCCTTATTCAAATGTAAAGCACCCAAAGTGTAACCGTCATTGCGTGACAGCCCAACTATTTTACGTATTCATCTCGTTATGTAACCCTCTAATTTCTCAGCGAGTGATGACATTTTACTTGCAGTCCGATGAACAAGGCATGAATTCCGCCCTATTTCTTTACATAAGATGTCTATTTTTTGCCGATGAGTTATTGATATGCCATTGAAATTCGTTTGCGCGCGCAGGCAAGTTTTGCAAATGCCATCTACGCTTAATTTTAGAAGGTGTATCACCGAATACGTTGATCTTCTGACCATCAAAATGGCATGAGAGTTGCTTATTTTTCCAGCAGCGACGTCGTTCAGTTTACCTCTTCAGGGGCCTCTACTATTCATATGAACGGCTCTTAACATGTGCTAAAAAACGAAAGGACGGCATACCATGAATATATTCGATCACTATCGCCAGCGTTATGAAGCTGCCAAGGACGAAGAGTTCACGCTGCAGGAGTTTCTTACCACTTGTCGGCAAGATCGCAGTGCTTATGCCAACGCGGCAGAGCGGCTATTAATGGCTATTGGTGAGCCTGTCATGGTCGATACTGCCCATGAACCTCGACTTTCTCGACTCTTCTCTAACCGGGTTATTGCACGTTATCCCGCGTTTGAAGAGTTTTACGGCATGGAAGACGCGATTGAACAGATTGTCTCCTATCTGAAGCACGCGGCGCAGGGGCTGGAAGAGAAGAAGCAGATCCTGTATCTGCTGGGGCCTGTAGGGGGAGGAAAATCCTCTCTTGCTGAGCGACTGAAGTCGCTGATGCAGAGGGTACCGATTTATGTCCTGAGCGCCAACGGTGAACGCAGCCCGGTTAACGATCACCCGTTATGCCTGTTTAATCCACAGGAAGATGCACAAATCCTGGAGAAAGAGTACGGGATCCCACGTCGCTATCTTGGCACCATTATGTCGCCATGGGCCGCGAAGCGTCTGCATGATTTTGGTGGAGACATCACCAAATTCCGCGTGGTTAAAGTGTGGCCGTCTATTCTGGAACAAATCGCTATCGCCAAAACGGAACCGGGCGATGAGAACAACCAGGACATTTCCGCGCTGGTCGGCAAAGTGGATATTCGTAAACTCGAACACCACGCCCAGAACGATCCGGATGCCTACGGCTATTCCGGCGCACTGTGCCGGGCTAACCAGGGGATTATGGAGTTCGTGGAGATGTTTAAAGCACCGATTAAAGTGCTACATCCTCTGCTGACCGCAACGCAGGAAGGTAACTACAACGGGACAGAAGGTATTTCTGCCCTGCCGTTTAACGGCATCATTCTTGCCCACTCAAACGAATCTGAATGGGTGACGTTCCGTAACAACAAAAATAACGAAGCCTTCCTTGACCGCGTATACATCGTGAAGGTTCCGTATTGCTTACGCATTTCCGAAGAGATCAAGATCTACGAGAAATTGCTTAATCACAGTGAATTGACCCACGCGCCGTGCGCACCGGGTACGCTGGAAACGCTGTCTCGCTTTACCATTCTTTCTCGCCTGAAAGAGCCAGAAAACTCGAGCATCTACTCGAAGATGCGCGTTTACGATGGCGAGAGCCTGAAAGACACCGATCCGAAAGCGAAATCCTATCAGGAGTACCGGGATTACGCCGGAGTCGATGAGGGGATGAACGGTCTGTCAACGCGCTTCGCGTTTAAGATCCTCTCCCGCGTGTTTAACTTTGACCATGTAGAAGTGGCGGCCAACCCGGTGCACCTGTTCTATGTTCTGGAGCAGCAAATTGAGCGCGAGCAGTTCCCGCAGGAGCAGTCCGAACGTTATCTCGAGTTCCTGAAAGGTTATCTGATCCCGAAATACGCTGAATTTATTGGCAAAGAGATCCAGACCGCCTATCTGGAATCCTACTCCGAGTATGGACAGAACATTTTTGACCGTTATGTCACCTATGCGGATTTTTGGATCCAGGATCAGGAATACCGTGACCCGGATACCGGTCAGCTGTTTGACCGCGAGTCGCTGAATTCAGAACTGGAAAAAATTGAAAAACCGGCGGGTATCAGCAACCCGAAAGATTTCCGTAATGAGATCGTCAACTTTGTTCTGCGCGCCAGAGCGAATAACAGCGGTCGTAATCCAAACTGGACCAGTTACGAAAAACTGCGCACGGTTATTGAGAAGAAAATGTTCTCCAACACCGAGGAGTTGCTGCCGGTCATTTCGTTTAACGCTAAAACCTCAACTGACGAGCAGAAAAAGCACGACGATTTTGTCGACCGCATGATGGAAAAAGGCTACACGCGTAAACAGGTGCGTTTACTGTGCGAATGGTATTTGCGCGTACGTAAATCGTCTTAACATAAGTGCCCGGTGGCGCATGCGCTTACCGGGCATGCAAAACAATGTTCCGTAGGCCGGATAAGCGCCAGCGCCATCCGGCACTTACAGACATGGCGAACAGTTGGCAGTACGGGGGGCATATGACCTGGTTCATAGACCGACGTCTTAACGGTAAAAACAAGAGCACGGTTAACCGCCAGCGCTTCTTGCGCCGTTATAAATCACAAATTAAACAGTCGATCTCCGAGGCCATTAATAAGCGTTCGGTGACTGATGTCGATAGTGGCGAGTCTGTCTCTATCCCAACCGATGATATTAGCGAACCGATGTTCCATCAGGGGCGTGGAGGCCTGCGCCATCGCGTACATCCGGGTAACGACCATTTTGTGCAGAACGACCGTATAGAACGCCCTCAGGGCGGCGGCGGGGGTTCAGGAAGCGGGCAAGGCCAGGCCAGCCAGGATGGAGAAGGCCAGGATGAGTTCGTGTTTCAAATTTCTAAAGATGAGTATCTGGATCTGCTGTTTGAAGATTTGGCACTGCCGAATCTGAAGCAAAATCAGCAACGTCAGTTAACGGAATACAAAACCCACCGTGCGGGCTTCACCTCCAATGGGGTGCCAGCCAATATCAGCGTGGTGCGTTCCCTGCAAAACTCACTGGCGCGCCGCACGGCGATGACGGCAGGTAAACGTCGGGAGCTGCACGCGCTTGAAGCTGACCTGGAGACCATCGCCAATACAGAACCGGCGCAGTTGCTGGAGGAAGAACGCCTACGCAAAGAGATTGCTGAACTGCGGGCAAAAATTGAACGCGTCCCGTTTATCGATACCTTTGATTTACGCTATAAAAATTATGAAAAACGACCCGATCCTTCCAGCCAGGCGGTGATGTTCTGTCTGATGGACGTTTCCGGCTCGATGGATCAGTCAACGAAAGATATGGCCAAGCGGTTTTACATTCTGCTGTATCTGTTCTTAAGCCGTACCTACAAAAACGTGGAAGTGGTTTACATTCGCCACCATACCCAGGCAAAAGAGGTGGACGAGCATGAGTTCTTCTACTCTCAGGAAACCGGGGGCACCATCGTCTCCAGCGCGCTGAAGTTGATGGATGAAGTGGTGAAAGATCGTTACGATCCTGCCCAATGGAATATCTATGCGGCGCAGGCATCAGATGGCGATAACTGGGCGGATGACTCACCGTTGTGCCATGAGATTCTGGCGAAAAAACTGCTGCCGGTGGTGCGATATTATAGCTATATCGAAATCACCCGCCGCGCGCACCAGACCTTATGGCGTGAGTACGAGCATCTGCAATCGACCTTTGATAACTTTGCCATGCAACATATCCGTGACCAGGATGATATCTATCCGGTGTTCCGGGAACTGTTTCATAAGCAGAGTGCCACAAGTTGAGATGAACCATTGACGATCGGCCAGTTACGTACTGTTTCTGGCTGATTTTTCAACATGATACGCCCACTCTACGCACAATTCGCCGTTTACACTTGTCTCTGCCGGGCAACGCTCAACTCCAACGCTGAAATATCGCCAGATGACAACAGCGGTTGCAACGCCACCAGCGTCTCTTCCGCCAGTTGATACAAATCCAGCGCCAGCAATCGTTTAATATCCTCTTCGGGAAGTCGATATCTTATGATCTTCGCCGGATTCCCGCCGACAATCGCATACGGAGGTACATCTTTGGTCACGACAGCACCCGCAGCCACGACAGCGCCTTCTCCAACCGTCACGCCAGGCATAATCATCGCGCGCATACCTAACCAACAGCCATCCTTGAGAACCGTGTCTCCGCGAAACTGGTAGGCATCGTTGATGGACGCCATAAAGGGGTAAAGACTTATCCAGTCCAACCGGTGGGTACTGTTTCCCCCCATAACAATCACGCTCTCGGCACCAATACAGACGAAATTACCGATGATCAACTTATCCAGATGCCCGAGCGGTTCCCACTCTCTGCTAACCTCGTCGCCAAGTAAATATCGCACGACTGAAGCCTCAAAGCCTTTATCCCAGCAGTCGCTGTAATAACTGTGCGTCCCTTTAATTACGATATTGGGATTCGTCACTGTCTGGTGAAGATATTCCATTCTCGACCAGTGTTTTTCTGACATTCCAGTAGCCCTTTACTCAGTTATGTTCTTAACGCACATTACATCCTTTCTACCAGCGGATAGAAATCTTTATTTTCCCGCTGCATACGCTCAAACACTTTGCGTAATACGGTATTGGCGTCGCGTCTGAACGCCTCGTCATTACCCATCAGCTTGCTGGCAATATTCCAGCGGCGCGAAAACGCATCATACTCACCAACAATATCCGCCATTTCACGTTGAAATTGGGTACTGACCTGTCTGAGTTTACTATTCCCATCCTGTTCAATTTGAGGATAAAGAAACTGATCTTCCGCTGACAGATGCGTTTTAATGATCGCACTCATGCTCACGATCGCCGCAGCAATTTGCTGCGCATTGGATGATACCCCGGACTGGCTTAACGTACGTAGAAAAGATATTTTTTCGAGAATATCAACGTGCTGATGTTTCATTTTATCCAGATTCATCCCTTTATCCTTTTTATTTACCCTTTACGGAACAGCAGGCGATATAGTTGAGTTGGTGACGCTGTGCGCGGAAAAAACGGAACATCTTAAGAAAACGCTGGCGATTCTCATGCGTGCGTAGTCCGTTATAAGCAATTTTAAGGGCACCGTTAAATCCCTCATCACGAATTAACCCCTGCGGCGACATTAGCGACATTTCACCATTTTGCTGTAGCACCTGTTCAAATCCCGCGCCCAGAAATAGATCGCGCCAGCCTTGCTGCGTCAGTGGACTCACATTTGACTTCACAACCTGCTGAAGCTGGTTTTGATCGCCCTCTCCCAGTTTTTGCGCCGTAAACATAATGTCATGGGTTAACAAGCGTCCACCAGGTTTCAGTACCCGATGGTATTCCGCGATCAACTTCGTCTTAGCCTTATCACCGTACATCGTGAGCATGGCTTCATTAATCACCACGTCAAAACTGTTGTCGGCGAAAGGAATAGTATTCGCATTAGCGGCCATGACATGAATGTGATTTTCCAGCCCATGGACGGCGACGTTATTTCTCGCCTTAACCAGCGCATTTTTATCCATATCAATGGCGTATACAGTGCAGCCAAAGCGTTGCACCAGTTCAATCGCCGTGGTCGCCATGTTACACGCCACTTCAAGCACCTGACTGTCTGACGTCAATTGCGACTGGCTGAACAGCCATTCTGTGGCTTCTATACCCCCCGGGCGCAGGCGGGTTTTCCCCAGGCTGGCCAGAAATGTATGGCCTGCTTTTTCCATCGTACTCATCGGCCTGTCTCCTTTTCTATAAGTTGCATTATAAATACAACATTAAAGATTAAAGGTGAAGAGTACGAATGATTTTTATTACAAAAATAGCCGACAATGGGTCATTCCCATACCGTTAGAGTGGACGTTTAGCGTGTGATAAACTGAAGTATCGGACTTACAGGGCTGAAAAACATTATGAAATTTCATCATAAAGCGCTCCGGCACTTTATCTCCGTAAGCGTTATTGTTTTGACCTCTTCTTTTCTGGTGTACGAACTGATTGCCAGCGATCGGGCAATGAACGCCTATATGCGTTATGTCATTGAGAAAGCCGACTCTTCTTTCCTGTATGATAAATACACTAATCAGAGTATTGCCGCCCATTTAATGCGCCGTTTTTCATCGCCCAAAGCCCCTGTTTCTGCTGAACAACGAAAAGCACTGTGCCAGGCATTTGAGCACGTTAACGGCACGTACGGGCTGAATCTCACCTCACATAGCTACCTGCCGTTACGCGGTACTTTACAGACCCACTCAGCAAACTGTATTGAACAACTTGATGACATATTCTTGTTGCCCGCTTTCGACCAGGCGGTCAACGTCAATCGTGAACTGGTCGATTATGGCCATGGATTAGCCACACTGGAGTATAAATTTCGTTATTACATTGATTTAAATAATAACTATATCTATTTCTACAACCTGATTAACTCTAATCAGTTCACGATGAATCATTGGTCTTTTTTGCAAAAAGGCACGCTGGGAATTCACCAGAACGATATCGATGATGTTTTTACCGGCCGCACCGTCATTTCCAGTATTTATGAGGATGATCTGACGCAAGAAAAAGTCATGAGCTTTATCACCCCGGTCTATTACGCCGGTAAACTCAAAGGCGTCGTGATGGTCGATGTGAACAAGGACAATCTGCGGCATATTTTTTATACCAGCGATCGTCCCCTCGTCTGGCGTTATCTGAACGTCACGTTGTCTGACGTCAGTTCAGGAAAAGAGATCGTCATCAACCAGAGTGAATCAAACCTGTTCCAGTATGTGCAATATGTTAATGATATTCCCGGCGGAATACGGATCACACTCTCCCTTGATTTAATGTACTTTATTGTCTCTTCCTGGAAAATTTTCGTTTTTTACCTGCTAGCAACCGCGCTACTGCTGAATTTGGTCAGAACCCACTTTCGTTTGTATCATAACGTCCGGCGCGAAAATATCAGCGATGCGATGACCGGGTTGTACAACCGTAAAATCTTAACGCCAACGCTTGAGCAACGCTTGCAGCAACTGGTCAACGCCGGAACGCGGGTGACATTTATCGCTATTGATTGTGACAAGCTAAAAACCATTAATGACACGCTGGGACACCAGGAAGGCGATCGTATTATCACTATTCTGGCCAAAGCGATTCAAAACGCGATCCGCAAAAGTGATTATGCTATTCGCCTCGGGGGCGATGAGTTCTGCATGATTCTGATCGATTATCCTGCCGAGCTCACTCCTCAGTTGCTGGAACGGATCGACGAGAACTTACACATTATTGCGCCGGGGACCTCCGTTAGCTTTTCCGCCGGCATTTATAATATGCAGCCGGGTGACACCATTAACGATGCTTACAAAGCCTCTGACGCCCAGCTGTATCTCAACAAACAGAAAAAGCACCCTCGTTCGTGATACTTTTTCTGCGCAGGATTTTTATTGTGGTATCAGGAGTAAGAGATGACGGAAGTAAATACAGGTAATGTAACCCATCAACGTTTGCTCGCGTTATTGTCGGAACACGGCGCAACGTACCGCGTGGTCAGCCACGACGCCGTCGGCAAATGCGAAGCGGTATCAGAGATTCGTGGCACAGCCTTGGGTCAGGGTGCAAAAGCCTTGGTGTGTAAAGTGAAAGGCAATGGCGTCAATCAGCATGTGCTTGCTATTCTTTCTGCCGATCAACAGGCTGATCTGAGCCAACTCGCCAGCCATCTTGGCGGCTTGAGGGCCTCCCTGGCAAGCCCTGCTGAAGTGGATGAACTGACGGGATGCGTCTTTGGCGCCATTCCTCCCTTCAGCTTCCATCCTCAGCTCAAGCTGGTCGCCGATCCACTCTTGTTCGAGCGTTTTGATGAGATTGCCTTTAACGCTGGGGTGCTGGAAAAATCGGTCATTATGGACACCCAAGATTACCTGCGCATTGCGCAACCGGAGTTAGTCACGTTTCGCCGCACGCAATAACACGCTATAACGCCCCGTTACCGGCACAGAAACGCACGGTTATGCGTTCGCCCAAATAGCGTATACATCACTAAAAAAAGCCTGTTCCACCACGCATTTGCGCGTACAGTAAGCAGGCTTATCTTTTTTGGCAAGGAAACTACGATGTTTGATGTCACTCTGCTGATCCTGCTCGGACTGGCAGCTCTGGGCTTTGTCAGCCACAACACCACTGTCGCCGTTTCAATCCTGGTGCTGATTATTGTCCGTGTCACCCCGCTGAACACCTTTTTCCCGTGGATTGAAAAACAGGGCCTGACTGTCGGGATTATTATCCTGACGATTGGCGTGATGGCACCGATCGCCAGCGGAACGCTACCGCCCTCCACGCTCATTAACTCCTTCGTAAACTGGAAGTCACTGGTCGCCATTGCTATCGGCGTATTCGTCTCCTGGCTGGGTGGACGTGGCGTCACACTGATGGGCAGTCAGCCGCAGTTAGTCGCCGGGTTGCTGGTCGGTACGGTACTGGGCGTTGCGCTGTTTCGCGGCGTCCCTGTGGGGCCGCTCATCGCCGCGGGTCTGGTTTCGCTGATTGTGGGGAAACAGTAGCCAGCCCCGTCAGATAACGGCCTGGGGTTTGACCCAGGCCTTTTTTGAACATGGTGATAAAGGCGGTTGTTGAATCGTAACCCAGCATGTGGGCGACCTGCTGGACGTTACGACCATCAACCAGCGCCTGTAATGCCAGAATCAACTGTAGTTGCTGACGCCAGCGGCGAAAACTCAGCCCGGTCTCTTTCACCACCAGCCGGGCAAGATTACGTTCGCTCATCGCAAACACGCTGGCCCACTGGCCCAAGGTCTGCCATTGCGCGGGCTCCTGCGCCATCGTTGCGACCATCCTGCGAATTTTCGGATGATCGGAAACCGGCAGCTGCATTTGCTCCTGCGGTTGCTGCGGAAGTTCATCAAACAAGACCTGCGTCAGCCGCTGCGTTGACGGCTCCAGCCGCTGGGCATCGGTTCTGGTCGCCAGCGAAAGAATCAGTTCCCGGCAGAGTGGTGATATTTTCAGCGTGCAGCAACGTTCAGGCATCACCACCGCCTGCGGTTCAATAAACAAAAAACACAGCTCAGCGCCAACGGTGACGTGATTGCTGTGAGGGATCTCACCCGGGATCCACACCGCGTACTGGGGTGGCACCATCCACATGGCGTGTTCAACTTCACAGGTAATCGCGCCATGCAATGCCAGGATCAACTGGCCTTTACGGTGCTGATGCAGCGGGCTGAAGAGTTCATCTTCCTGAGCCTGAATACAAAAAGCCACAGCAGCATCGTGATAGCGATCCGGTTCATACCCGTCCAGCCTCAGTCCCAGCATAACGTTGTCCGATTTTAGCGATAATCTGTCATTTTAGCTTGATTCATCCATGGTGTAAAAACGGTAAGGTATCGCCTCGCCTGACGATAAGAGAAAAAGATGACTTATTCCCCTTCCCCCCGCGGCAAGCAAGGTGCATTGCTGATTGCGGGTATCCTGATGATCGCCACCACGCTTCGCGTTACCTTTACGGGTGCAGCGCCGCTGCTGGATGCCATTCGCGCAGATTACGCGCTGACGACCGCCCAGACGGGGCTCCTGACTACCCTACCGCTGCTGGCCTTTGCGTTAGTTTCCCCCCTGGCGGCGGGCGTTGCCCGTCGATGGGGTATTGAGCGCAGTCTGTTTGCCGCCATGCTGCTGATTTGCGCCGGTATTGCCATACGTTCATTGCCCTCGCCGCCATTCTTATTTGGTGGAACCACCCTCATTGGCTGTGGGATAGCATTAGGCAACGTGCTGCTTCCGGGGCTGATTAAGCGTGATTTTTCACAACATGTCGCAAAACTTACCGGGGCGTACTCGTTGACGATGGGAGCTGCGGCCGCCATTGGCTCAGCCATCGTGGTGCCGCTGGCGCTTAACGGATTCGGCTGGCGCGGTGCGCTGATGATGTTGATGGTCTTTCCGCTGCTGGCGCTGTTTATCTGGCTACCGCAGTATCGCCAGACGAGCCATGCCACGATGAGTAACTCGCGCGCGTTGCATTCCCGAGGGATCTGGCGCTCCAGCCTCGCCTGGCAGGTGACGCTGTTTTTGGGGATCAACTCACTCGTCTATTACGTGATTATCGGCTGGTTGCCCGCTATTTTGATTAGCCATGGCTACAGCGAGGCGCAGGCGGGTTCGCTGCACGGTTTGCTGCAACTCGCTACTGCCGCACCCGGCTTACTGATCCCTTTAATCTTGCTTAAATTGAAGGATCAACGCGCCATTGCCGCTTTGGTCTCATTAATGTGTGCGATTGCAGCCGCAGGATTCTGGCTGCTACCCAACCAGGCCGTGTTGTGGACGATTTTATTTGGCTTTGGCTCGGGCGCGACGATGATCCTCGGACTGACGTTCATCGGACTTCGTGCCAGTTCTGCGCACCAGGCGGCTGCGCTATCCGGTATGGCGCAGTCTGTGGGGTACTTGCTGGCGGCGTGTGGACCGCCGTTAATGGGCAAAATTCACGACCTCAACGGTAACTGGAAGATACCGTTGATTGGCGTCGCCCTGCTAGCGACGCTGATGGCTGTGTTTGGCCTGTATGCTGGACGCAGCCGTGAGATAACCTCGCCATAACGCATGGGGCAGGCTCATTGCAGACCTGCCCGACTTTTTATCCGCGCGCCGCGCGTAACATCGCCTGAACCAGCGGCACGGGTTTCCCCGCCAAGGCACCCCGTTCATGTTGAAAGAGCGTGCCAACATAAAAAGGATGCGTCACCAGTTCAATGGCCCGAATATCTCCCGCCTCATCCCAGCCCGTTACGCGCAAATCCCCACGCTCCAGTTCGTCGGCAAAGGCTTGCGATACGCCGTAGTTGCAGTGATAACCTTCGGAGATCACCTCCTGATTGTAGGCTCTGGCGATCAGCGTATTCGCCCGCAGTTCGATATCATCCGTTTTTTCGACCAGCGAGCAGCTCAACGGGGCAATTACCATGCGACCTTCGGTATCCGTTTCTGCGTGTGCGGCATCGTGCCAACCCAGCACGTTGCGGGCATATTCGAGGATGGCATGCTGAAAACCACCGCAGGTGCCGAGAAAGGGAATACTGTTTTCACGGGCGTAACGAATAGCCGTCAGCGCACCTTCTGGATGCTGATACGGGCTACCGGGCACCACCCAAATAGCGTCATAGCCGACCAGGTCCTCACCGCTATTAATATCCGATGTGGTTAGCCAGTCGTAATCCGCCATTAATTCCAGCACCGCGGCAGCGTCATCAATAGCAAGGGGAATCGCCTGATGCGCGACAATGTCAGGGTTGTAGTCACCGACCAGCGCAATGCGAAGTGTATTTTTTACAGGGGAAATGTCCATGAGAGTTTCCTTGTGTCCAGACAATAAGGGACAACATAAGGAGCCTCACCCTACCGATATTTTGTTGTTTTCACAATCCCTTAAATTGGGAGTCAGTCGCGACAAAATGCTATAATGGTCACGTTTTACGATCTTAATGTACCGTAAAGACGATAATAAAACGTCTCCATTCGGTGACATAACGGAGCGGATTGAGAAATGAATATTCAATGTAAACGCGTGTATGACCCGGCTGAACAAAATGATGGTTATCGCGTTCTGGTCGACAGACTGTGGCCACGGGGGTTAAAAAAAACCGACCTGGCCTGCGATGAGTGGAATAAAGCGCTCACGCCCTCGACTGAATTACGCAAAGCATTTCATGCTGAACTTATTGATTTTAAACATTTCGCTGAACAATACCGCGCCGAGCTTGCTCAACAGCAGCAGGAAGGGAAACGGCTTGCTGACATCGCGCGTCAACAGACCGTCACGCTACTGTATGCGGCAAAAAATACGCAACAAAACCACGCTCTCGTGCTGGCCGAGTGGCTACGTCAATGGTAGCAGGCTCTCACTGCGTTTTAGCCGGGTGATCTCTGCGCCAAAGCGCCCATTCGTCGATTACTTCTCCTCCGGGGAGCTTGCAGTCAGAACGTACCCCTTGCGGCGTTTGTACCGCAGTCAGCGAACCTCCTTTTTGCTGGCAATAGACGGATGCCGGATTCGCCATACCCACTTTCGGTGGCATTGGTGCATCGGGTTGCGTCGAACATCCCGCTAACATCAGCATACTTGGCAACACAATAAACATAGATTTCATGACCGCTCCTGCAAATAATGTTATTGCGGAAGATTACCCTGACTGCCCGCCTACCTCCATGTTTTACTGATGCGTTTTCATTCTCCGCTTACATTTCATACAGTTCGGCTTGTTTCATCTTTCACAGTGTTGTTTTATCATGCAGGCATCACCGTCGTTGTTACTACTCAGGAGTATTTACCTCTCATGTCTGACATGATCCTTGCCAGAGTCTCACAATCATTAGCCACCGAACAGTCTGTTGAGGGTCTGGTTCGGCAACTTCTGGAGATGCTGGAAATGGTGACTGACATGGAGTCGACCTATTTAACCAAAGTCGATTTAGATGCACGCCTGCAGCATATTCTGTATGCACGTAACAGCCGACAGATGCATATACCCGAGGGTTTGTCGGTGCCGTGGGATGAAACGTTGTGCAAGCGCGCAATCGAAGAAAACTGCCTGTACAGTGATAACGTCCCCGCTCGCTGGCCAGACTGCGCCGCCGCACGCGCGCTGGAAATTACCACCTTTTTGAGCACGCCTGTCCACCTTCCGGATGGGACATTTTACGGCACGCTTTGCGCCACCAGCCGGCAGCAACAAACGTTGAGCCAACGCGGAGAGCAGGTCCTGCATCTGTTTGCGAGTCTGATTGCCCAGTCGATTCAAAAAGAGTCACTGGTGGCGCAATTACGTGAAGCGAATGCGGCACTCATTGCACACTCCTACACCGACGCACTCACCGGATTACCTAATCGTCGGGCCATTTTCGAAAATATGGAAACCCTCTTTTCGCTGGCTCGCCATTTGCAGCAAAAAATTATCGTCGCCTATATTGATTTAGATGATTTCAAGCTAATCAATGACCGTTTTGGCCATGAAGTTGGTGACCAATTTTTGATCCAGGTTGGGCAACGTTTGCGCCATGTGTGTAGTGAAAACGATATTCTCGGCCGACTGGGCGGCGACGAATTTCTCGTCGCGGGTCTGTCACAAAAAAGTGAAGAAGATCAACACACGCGCATGCAAAGGGTTAAAGACCAGTTGCAACAACAACTCTGCGGCGACTATCAGCTTGGCGCTATCAGCCTGTTTTATCCTGGCGCCAGCCTGGGCGTGATTGAAGTCGATCCGCGAGAAACCGACTTAAACTGTGCGCTTCATAACGCTGATAGCGCGATGTACCTGGATAAAAAACGCGAGGGCAAAACTACTTTTGTCACGCATTAAGCCCTGTTATTCTGGCTCATCTTCACATAACGTAGGCTGGTGAAACCATGCGGATTGGTATTATTTTTCCTGTCATTATCTTCATTTCCGCCGTTGTTTTTTTATCCTGGTTCTTTATTGGCGGCTACGCCGCTCCGGGAGCATAACCATGAAAAAAACAACGCTCATCATGATTGGCGTCGCCATTATTGTGGTACTCGGCACCGAATTGGGCTGGTGGTAAAAAAATAAAGGCCACACGAAGTGGCCTCTACTTCAATATCTGTTTTGATTTAGCTTTTGACTTTTCTGTAGATAAACAGAACAACGAGCGCGCCGATAATCGCCACGGCAAAGCTGCCAAAGTTGAAACCATCCACTTTGCCAAAGCCAAGCAATGTACTGATCCAACCGCCAACGACTGCACCGATAACCCCTAAAATAATAGTCATAAAGAATCCGCCGCCGTCCTTGCCTGGCATAATCCATTTTGCCAATATCCCAGCGATAAGACCGAAAATAATCCATGAAAGTATACCCATTTTTTTCCTCGCTTATGTTTTTACGTGAACGATTGACTCGTTATTTAAAAGCATAGCATAGCGCTGAAAAATTAAAATTTGTGATCACCATCACCATGGATTTTCATCTTATTCCGATGTTTCATGATCTTAGATCACCGCAAATGGCGATCTTTTCTGACGTTTATCGTCATTAATGTCGTTTCGTCAGTGACTTTACGTTTAATTTCGCAGCCCAACCCTACCGTGACTACGTTTTCAATTCTGGCACACTTTATGCTTTAACAGCCCGTCACTACGATACATCGTAGCCCGTGACCTATTCACGTGGCTGCGTCTACAATTCGCGCTATTTCAGCATTTAACAGGTCTGTTATTGATGAAAAAAATCACCAGTGTATGCCCATACTGCGGGGCCGGGTGCAAGCTCAAGCTTGTTGTTGAAAATAACAAAATCATCCGCGCCGAAGCCGCTGAAGGGGTGACCAACCAAAACCAGCTATGTCTGAAAGGCTACTACGGTTGGGATTTTCTTAACGACACGCGCCTTCTGACTCCCCGTCTAACTCGCCCGCTGATCCGTTATGAAAAAGGGGGAAAGTTCACGCCCGTCAGCTGGGATGAAGCCATTCGCTACACCGCAAAACGCCTATCAGACATCAAAAAGGCTCATGGTCCCCGCGCCATCATGACTACTGGCTCTTCCCGTGGAACAGGAAATGAGACCAACTATGTGATGCAAAAGTTCGCACGTGGCGTGCTCAACACCAACAACGTCGATTGCTGTGCTCGCGTATGCCATGGCCCTTCCGTTGCCGGATTGCAGGAAACCTTAGGCAATGGCGCAATGAGCAATTCCATCAGCGACATTGAAAATTCCAAATGCCTGCTCATCTTTGGCTATAACTGCGCAGACTCTCATCCGATAGTCGCCCGCCGGGTCATCAAAGCCCGTCAGAACGGGGCGAAAATCATTGTCTGCGATCCTCGCCGCATTGAAACCGCGCGTATTGCAGACCAGCACCTGCAGTTGAAAAATGGCTGTAACATGGCGCTGGTCAACGCCTTTGGACACGTGCTGATTGAAGAGCAGCTCTACGATCGTGAATACGTACAAAAGCATGCCGAAGGCCTGGAAAGCTATTGGGAAACCGTAAAGGACTATGCGCCTGAAACCGTTGAACACCTCACCGGGGTGCCAGCTCAACAGGTACGCCAGGCGATGCGCACCTTTGCCGCCGCACCGTCAGCGACGGTGATGTGGGGAATGGGCGTGACGCAGTTCGGCCAGGCTGTCGACGTCGTGCGTGGGTTGTCGAGTCTGGCCTTGCTGACCGGCAATCTGGGTCGACCTAACGTCGGCGTCGGCCCGGTACGCGGGCAGAATAACGTTCAGGGCGCATGCGACATGGGCGTGCTTCCCAATCAATTTCCGGGCTATCAGGACGTTACCGATCCCGCAGTGAGAGCGAAATTTGCTCAAGCCTGGGGGATTGACGTCAACCTGATGGATGACAAGGTGGGCACACGGATCACCGAAGTCCCGCATCTGGCGATTGAAGGCAAAGTTAAAGCCTACTACATCATGGGGAAGATCCGCTGCAAACCGAAGCCGATTTGGGCCTGGTTCGAGAAGGCTTCAACGCGCTTGATTTTATCGTGGTGCAGGACATCTTCATGACCAAGACGGCGGAAATGGCCGACGTTATCCTGCCCGCAACCTCATGGGGCGAACACGGTGGCGTCTTTACCTGCGCCGATCGTGGTTTTCAGCGTTTTGAGAAGGCGATCGAACCCACCGGGGATGTGAAGCGCGACTGGGAAATTATCAGTCTGTTGGCGACCGAAATGGGTTACCCAATGCAGTATCAAAACAACCAGCAAATCTGGGATGAGATGCGCGAACTCTGTCCGCTATTCTATGGGGTAACGTATGAGAAAATGGGCGATATGGGCCATATTCAGTGGCCTTGCCCGGATCTCGATCACCCTGGCACCCCGTATCTCTATCAGAATAGTCGGTTTGATACCGCCAACGGTAAGGGCAAGCTGTTTGCCGCTCAGTGGCGAGCCCCTGCCGAAGTACCGGATGAAAAATACCCGATGGTGCTCTGTACCGTACGCGAAGTGGGGCATTACTCCTGTCGTTCCATGACCGGCAATTGCGCAGCACTGCAGGCGCTGGCAGATGAACCGGGCTATGTGCAAATCAATACTCAGGATGCCGCCAAACAGGGGATCCGTCATCGTGACCTGGTGTGGGTGAGTTCCCGTCGAGGGAAAGTCATCAGCCGTGCCGATGTCTCCGAGCGCATCAATAGCGGAACGGTGTATATGACGTATCAGTGGTGGATTGGCGCATGTAACGAGTTAACCCAGGATAATCTTGATCCTATCTCGAAAACGCCGGAAACCAAGTATTGCGCGGTGAATATCGAACACATCACCGATCAACATTGGGCAGAGAAGTATGCTGCGCAATCATATAGCGAGATGAAGTCACGTTTATGTGAGGCTATTGCGTAAATAACAGTACACACAGCCTGAGTCTTTTGTTCAAGGCTCAGGCTGTTATTTCGATCACTTAGCCAGCAGTTGCTTGCCTACACGAACAGATGCGTATTCTTCCTTCTTATCTCGCCGCATAAAACCAAGGTTCATCAGAAATAATCCCACCATAAACGGCAGTTCATACAGTTCTTCAATAAGATCGCCGTAATGGGCATTATGCAGAAACAGTGGCGACAGCAGGCGATGATGTTCTACGGTGTCAGATATTAAAAATGCACAGGTGGTGATTGCCAGCAGCCAAATCGGCAGCGGTTCATTACGTACACGATGTGCAATATCCTGCCGTAAGCGCTTCGACAATAACACTGGCAGAATAATCATGGCAATTAACACGACTGAAATGGTTCTGAACAGAAGTTTAGGGTGCTCAGGGAAATAATCACGTCCCCAACTGGTGCTTCTGCCCAGTAAAACCAGCCACCACACTGCCGCCCACAGCCAAAATTGCTTCTCACCTTCAGGACGAGATAAAGGCCGAATATAGACGAGAGTAAATATCGCGCCAAACAGTAGCCACAGCGCCTGCCCATTTTCAATCCATCTGACAACGGTGCCGTTTAACAGAGGAAGATTCCAGTTTGCGGTGAACGGGATCGCGACGATGACCAATCCAAGAATGAGTGTGGGTAATGTAAGCTGGGTGTTCAATTTCATAAGCAAGATGTTCTGTAGTGTTACTGTGTACCGATCATAACCCCTGTGAATGGTTGCCTATTAGCAATGAATGCGATGTTCTTAAGGTTTTCTTAAGAATTCTTTTTTCGGACTGTTTAAGTAACCAGTCACAGGATGTCAGTCAATAAAAAAACCGCAGCATGCTGCGGTTTTTTATATAAATCATAGAGTAACGGCGTTTATGGCGTTACCAGCCGCAAACATCGTGCTCATTTTCTGTATCGTACGAACGTACGGTATTCACCAGATCTTTGACCACTTCGGCTGCCACGTCGGGTACCAACAGCGTCATTGGCGCTTCCGTTTCATAATCAACAGAAACGCCATTGCTGTTATTGGTTACGGTGACGGTATAGGTTGCTTTACTCATGACTCACTCCTTGCCGGTACGCACGACTTTTCGTTGATTAGCACTCTCCATCAGAACCTCAGGCGCAACGAAAAAATCGATATTAAAGTAGGTGTCGTCGGTCATCACTTCAATGTTGTGCCATTTTTCCGGTGGAAAAACGCCAAACTGACCGGCTTCAATAATCATCACCTCTACGGGTTCCGGGCTGTGCTCATCTGCGAATCCGAGATATTTGACCGCCCCCTGCATAACCGACAGTCGAGGATAAACCCCCGCACGGGTACCTTTATCAAGGTGGCGTTCGAAAATTCCGGCAGGCGCAGTGTCTTTGTTCCAGAACGGCGTTGAGCGTGTATGAATGTGATTCTGTGGAATTTGAAGCATCTTTCTTCCCTTTTCCAGTCGACAACCAGCGAGCCTTATTGAATCGCTGCTGTGAACAGGGTACGCCTCAAAATATACATTTAAAATACCATTTATTGGTTAGTATTCTTACTGATGGGCAATGATAAGAATGGGGAAAACGCAAAGCCCGCCGCCAGGAGCGGGCTAATGGCGTTAAGACTGAAGCGTCGCCAGACGGGCGGCAAATCCCACAAAAATTAAACCGATGAGAGAATTGCCCACCTTCGCCAGTTTCTTCTTGGTGCGAATATACTGCGTGACAAAAGCACCGGAGAAAATAAGGAAACTCAGATAGAAGAAGCTCACGATTTCAAGCGTAATGGCCAAAATAAAGAACGACAACCCTGAATGTGGTGCATTGACGTCAATAAATTGAACGAAAAACGACACATAAAACAGAATGGCTTTGGGATTAGTCAGACTCAAAATTAATGCACGTTTGAAAATAGCACCAAAGGGCGTTTCTTCGGCCGCAGTCTCCGTGGCCTTCGACTTTAACGTGGCATACAGAATCTTCGCGCCGAGATATAACAGATAAAAAGCCCCCAGATAACGCACGATATTAAACAAAACGGGCGTTGTTTTGATCAATGCCGCAACACCTGCGTAGGCCAAAAACATCAGCACGGCATCACCGATGAACACCCCGCAGGCTGCAAGGTAACCGCCCTTCACCCCTCGCCCTACGCTGTTCTTCAGCACGAATATCGTATTGGGCCCCGGTACCAGTACAATAAAAATAGCCCCCACCAAATACGTCCAGTAATTCAGAACTCCATACTCTGCGAACACGTTAACCTCTTCCTGATAAAACACATGCACTTGCTGCGAGACAATATGCTAACGAATGCATCACCTGATGGAAAGAGAAGCTTATGAATAGCGCACTCTGTTGCAGAATATTTTTCGTTCCAGATTTGCAACGATGAAACTCATTTTTGCGACTACCCAATACCCCGGATAGCCACTACTGTTTATCAATAGATTTCGCCGTCGAGGCCCCCTCTCATCACCTGGAGAAAGAAAAAATGACGATTACCTATAAACGTGTGGATAAGGATCAGGCTGCCGTACTGTTGGTCGATCACCAGGCAGGTTTACTGTCGCTGGTCCGTGATATTGATCCCGACAAGTTTAAAAACAACGTGCTGGCGCTGGCCGATCTGGCGAAGTACTTCAAACTCCCCACCATTCTGACCACCAGCTTTGAAACCGGTCCTAATGGCCCTCTGGTTCCTGAGCTGAAAGCGCTGTTTCCTGACGCCCCTTACATTGCCCGCCCGGGGCAGATTAACGCCTGGGACAACGACGATTTTGTCAACGCGATTAAAGCGACGGGTAAAAAACAGCTGATCATTGCCGGTGTCGTCACCGAAGTGTGCGTCGCCTTCCCTGCACTATCGGCCATTGAGGCAGGGTTCGACGTGTTCGTGGTTACCGATGCGTCCGGCACCTTTAACCCGCTGACCCGCGACTCTGCCTGGAACCGTATGTCTTCTGCCGGCGTGCAGTTGATGACCTGGTTCGGTCTGGCCTGTGAATTACACCGCGACTGGCGTAATGACGTTGAAGGGCTGGGCACGCTGTTTTCCAACCATATTCCTGACTATCGCAACCTGATGACCAGTTACAGCACGCTGGCTTCCGGAAAATAATATCCGCAATTTATCAACCCGCCGTTATCGGCGGGTTTAAATACAGCCGGATGGGAATTAATGATGCAGCATCTCGTCAATAACCGCTTCTGCTTTGAGCTGATACGGATAATAGGTTGGCCAGTTGTCCATCTCTTCAAGCAGCGCTGCCTGTGAGGTATTTCCCATAAAGATGTGATAGTGGCTCGATTTGCGTGGCGCGATAATATGATCGCTAAATTGAACGTATTTCGGCGCCTGACTATTTGCCTCTTTGCACTCAAACAGATACCGCACACCTTTCTTGCCTGACGTATAGGTCAATATTTTGTATCCGGCGTAATCATATTTACACGACGCGACCTTATTACCCGTATGAAATTCCATCACACCGTTCTCGATACCGATAGTGTCCACGCTAGTGGCATAGCCTGTGCGGTAATAGGTTTTATACTCCTCCGCCGTTTTACTTTTATCCTTTTCGGCCTTCTGCTTGAATACCGGATCCAGTTCACCGCTCTGCAGATAAGGGTAAACGGACTGCCACACGCCATCCCAGTCGCTCAGAGCCCTGTCCTTCACATGGCTATTATCAAAAACGCCCTCTGACGCTTTTTGCTCTATTTCTGTCATCGGTGCGCCATGGGAATGGTGCCCATGTGCCAGTACCTGGCTACTGGCTAACAGCATCCCGAAAACAACCGCCAGTCTTTCCAAACGAATAGCCAAAATTTCACCCTCAATATGGTTGCGAGTGAATTGTTATAATATAACGTAACATTTTAATCAACGAGGTTATGCAAAATTCATCCGCAGCGATAAATCGGCCACACGGAGAAAGGACGACTACGGCCAGGGCAACCTTCGCGAACAAAGCTGATCAAGCAATGCCTGCTGATGGCTAATGATGAGCATTCCTAACGGACGACGCTGGCATTCTTCAAGAAGCAACGCCCATATGTCTCGTTGAATAGAAGGGTCAAGCTGGGCGGTAATTTCATCGGCAATGAGAAAACGCGTGCGCGGATCAAGCGCGCGCAGTAGCGCAATACGCGCCAGTTCACCACCAGAAAGCTGCCCGGGTCGGCGGGTTAACCACTCGGGATTGATATGTAAACGGGCGAGCGTTGAGGCATCCGGCTGCCAGGCATCCCGCACCGCATCACCGGTACTTCGCCAGGGGTTGAACGTCAATTCAGGATGTTGCGGCACCAGTTGTACCGGGCAATATTGCCCGACCGGTAACGGTTTATCATCGACTAAAATCTCACCGGAGGTTGGTTTTTGCCAGCCAGCCAGCACGCGTCCCAACGTGGTTTTCCCGGTCCCGCTAGGAGCGCAAATCCCCATGCGCTCCCCAACAGCCAGCGAGAACGTCAGGTTTTGCCACAGCACCTTACCGCCCTGGCGTATAACAACATCACGACAGCACAGCATTCAGCTCTCCAAATAGTTGGTTTCTCTCAGGTAACGCCCGCCATTGCCGCTGCAAATGTTCGCTGATATCGCCACGCAGCAGCTGTTCCCGGCTCACGTTATCCGATACCCGTCCCTGATGCAGGGCAACAATCCGGTCCGCATGGCGTGCAGCCAGCGTGAGATCGTGGGTTACCCACAGCACACCGCAGCCCTGCTCGCAAAGGCCTCGTAAATGCCCCAGCAGTTGATTCGCCAAAGGCGCATCCAGCCAGGCGGTAATTTCGTCAGCAAGGATATAGCGCGCCTGACTGAGTGACGCATGGCACGCCAGAACACGTTTTGCCATCCCACCGGACAGTTGGCGCGGGAAAGCACCTAATACGCTGGTGTCCAGTTGGCTCCGTTCAAGAAGTTGTGTTACCTTCCCCGCGTCCCAGGGATGACCGGAGAGTTGACTCGCTCTTTTCAAATGCTTTTCAATGGTCAGCAGTGGATTAAGCGCATGAACCCCTTGCGGTACATAACTAAAGGTATTGCCGCGACATGCACGGATGTCATTACGATCCAGCGTTTTTCCATCGAGGGTTATCGCGCCCTGAACGCGCAGATTGTCTGGTAACAGATCGAGCAGACACTGCAACAGCAGACTCTTACCTTCCCCGCTGCCGCCGACTAATGCCACCATTTGACCGGGAGCAATATCAAAAGAAATATCCTGGAGTAGCGATGACCACTTTCTCGCGCCGTACCAACGATAGCGCGCCACGTCCAGCGAGACCTGCTGTAAACTCAACATGCGTCACCTCTCAACCACAAACGATGTACTGCCCGGGCAAACTGATCAAATAACATCACCAGGCTGAACAGCATTAACCCCGGAAACAGCACCAGCCACCAGTTGCCGTGGCTGATAAATCGCAGCGCATCCGCCAGCAACAGACCCAGCGACGGCTCATGCGGCGCCAGCCCGAAACCAAGAAAACTTAACGCCGCGCTATGTAACACCGCGTGCGGAAACATCAACAACGTCCCGGTCAACCATTGTGGCAATAGCGCAGGTAAGTAGTGATGACGCCAGCAGTAAAAATGCCCGTGTCCCAGCCGTCGGGTCAGCATCAGGTAGTCACTGTGTGCGACGCGTTCCGCCTCCGCGCGCAGGATCAAGGCCAGACGCGGCCAATGGGTCAGCGCAACCGCCAGCACCACCCCACTTTTACCACCGCCGAGAGTAAAGCAGATCAAAATCAGCAGCAGCAGATGCGGCATCGACAACATCGCGTCGGTGACTAAGCGCATCAGAACATCCATGCGCGGATGCAAACGCGAAACCGCCGCCATCAATAAAGCAATTACCCCGCTACACACCGCCGCGCCGATACCAATTTGCAGGCTGGTTAACGCCCCCTGAAAGCAGCGCACCCATAAATCACGCCCGAGATTATCGGTGCCAAACCAGTGCAGCGCATCCGGGGGCAGATGGCGGGCCAGCAGATTAACGCTCAGTGCGTTATCCAGCGTAGCGTTGCCATAAATGGCGATGAAGAGTAAACCGCCCGCAGACAGCAGAAGGCGAATCAACGTTGGGGTTGGGTTATAGAGCATCTGGACGCTCCACCGCGCGATTTAGCACATGGACTAACCAGGAAGAGAGCGAGTTGCCGATGAACACCAGAACGGTGCTGAACAAGACAATCCCCATCAGCAGCGGCACATCGCCGCGTAATCCGGCATCAATGGTCGCCTGCCCCAGTCCGGGATACGCAAAGACTTTTTCTGCCAGCAATGCGCCGCCAAAAAGTTCGCCAAGCGAAGCAAATTGCAGGCACAGCGCAGGCGTTATCGCATGACGCAGGACCTGGTGGCGCAGCAGCGACCATCCCTTGTCTCCCTGCGAGCGAGCAAAGCGAACGAAGTCGCTTTTCATCACGCTGGCGATACTTTCTCGAGTGTGCAGCGTAATTTGCCCTAACCCCAATAAACTGAGGGCGCATACCGGAAGAATCAGATGACGCAGACGCTCAGTGAAGCCAGCCATATCACCACTGTTGCCAGGCTCCCACGCGCAGCAGACCGGGAGCACCGGCCAGCGTACCGCAAACACGGCCAGAAGCAGCATTCCTATCCAGAAGGTTGGCAACGATGAAAGCAGATAGCTGAGGCGGCAGATCATTTTATCCGGCCAACGGTTCAGGAAGCGCCCGGCAACGAACCCCATTGCCGTACCCAGTAACCCCGACATCAACCATGCGCCACAGAGCAGAGCAAATGAGGTCGCAAAACGCTCTTTGATCACGCTGGCGACCGGTGCATTAAACAGCATCGAATACCCGAGATCACCCTGTAAGACGCGTGCAAACCAGTGCCCGAAACGCTCCCACAGCGGCTGATCCAGCCCCCAGCGTGCAGCGATACGCGCATACTGTTCTGGCGGAACATGCAGGAGATCGTTACCAATATAGGCACGAATCGGATCGACCGGCGAGAAGCTGAGCAAGATGAAGGTGCCAGCAGCGACCAGCACCAACAATACGATCAGCCGCAGAAAATGACCCACAACAGACTTCATCAACGGCAGGTCCAGGTCCATTCATCAAGATTGTTGAGCACGGACCAGCTGCCGTGAATTTCCGGCGCCCCTTTGCCCAGGTCAATGCACGGATTAGCCAGATAAGTATGCTGGATATTCAGCAACCATGCCCACGCAGCGTCACCCTGAACGCCTGCACCCTGCTTGCCATCCCACTCCACCTGCTGCCAAAAAGGCACTGCTTTTTGCCAGTCCGGCGCATCAATGGCCTGTTTGAGATGCTGTTCAACCGCAGGATTGCTGTAATAACCGGGGTTGTAATACTCAACGCCCGCGGCCTGCCCGCTGTAGTGATGGAAAAGCTCCATCGGATCTAAACTCCCCCAACCAAACAGCGTGGGATTCGAATGCATGTGGCGCTCAACGGTTTCCCAGCTTCCGGATTGCAGGGCCACCGCAATGCCAACAGGTTCGAGCATGGCACGCACCGCTTCGGCTAAATCACGACGCGTACTGTCGCCGCTCGCATACCATAAGGTCAGACGAGCTGCTTTGCCGTCTTTTACACGCACACCATCCGGGCCAACTTTCCAGCCAGCCTGTTCCAGAAGCGCGCGCGCTTTGTCACTGTCGCCATCTTTAAACGCAACCGATGGTCCCTGCCACGGCAGTCCCTGCACCGCGCTGTACGCCGGGATAGCGTGGCCTTCCATAACCTGTTCAGCCAGTTGCTTACGATCGATGGCGTAGTTAATAGCCCGTCTGATCGCGACGTCGGCCGTTA
This sequence comes from Citrobacter sp. TBCS-14, assembly GCF_005280805.1. NCBI lineage: Bacteria > Pseudomonadati > Pseudomonadota > Gammaproteobacteria > Enterobacterales > Enterobacteriaceae > Citrobacter > Citrobacter sp. TBCS-14. The sequence continues at coordinate 13,438 of NZ_SZWM01000164.1, read as the reverse complement.
TATCGTTACCGACCGGATAACCGTTAGCATCTTTTTTACCCGCAGGGACCATCGGGAACACGATCCCCCGGTTCTCTACGCTGTTGCGAACCCACAGCTTCAAATTATCTTGCTGAGGTGCAACGGCCATTGATGGCGCAATACGCACCAGCCCCAGTTGACCACTGCGTGCGGCCGCGTAAGCGTTATCTTCGTCCAGGAAGACAAACACCAGCCGGTTAAAATCATTTTTCTTACCCGCGTACCAAGGGTTCGCTTCGACGATGAGCTGTTGGCCCGGCTGAAAACTCACCAGCCGATAAGGGCCTGCGCCAATTGGATTTCTGGCAAAGGTTTTTTCATCGTATTGTTTTGCCGGAACAATGCCTAACGAGCCCAGCACGTTCACAAACGTACTCTGCGGACTGCGTAGCGTCATTTCTACCGTGCGATTATCTTTCAGGCGGGCATGGGTGAAATTCCCCATGTCGATTTTCCCACCGCTTTTCGCGGCTTTGTTGAAGGTAAATACCACATCTTCCGCCGTGAGCGGGGAGCCATCAGAGAATTTAAGATCGGGTTTTAAGGTTAATGTCCAGGTTTTCCCATCAGCGCTGGTCTCCACCTTCTCCGTCAGCAGGCTTCCCCAGCTCATATCGGCATTTTGTTTTAACAAAGGTGCATGCAGGAGCAAATAGCTGCCGTGACTCCAGCCTAGCATTGGGTCGAATCCCTCCGTGGGTTCGGGTCCAATTGCCAGTTTCAATGTTTGCCCTTCCACCGCCGGTTGTGCTGCGAAAAGGGAGGTCGAAAATGCCAGAGTCAGTGCGCACGTCAACCGTGCCAGCTTGCCGTTAATCATTACCTTATCCCGCTTTTGCGTTGTTTTTATACCGCACAACAGCACATACCCGTTGTGAGGTCTCCTGGGGAAGGGATTATGGCGGACCACTTTGGCTAAAAAAATGATACAGCGCAGAAAAGTATGACGATTTCAAAAAAACATCATACAACTGTCGAATTCTCACCTCTCGACGTGCAGTGATTCACTGCCGTGATTTTTATCTCCTTCTCTATTATTCAATCTCATATTAAATGAATATTAATAATTACCGTAAAAACTACTCACGCGTTTTGTCATTACTCCCTATCTAAAATTAGTGACAACTTATGTATATTTATTCAAGAAATATACATAGAGTGACAAGTTATGTAAATTTGTAATGATAATTATTTGTATTATCATTTTCATCAATTATCTTACTGCCTTTGAATTTTTAACAAAGGAAGTTTGACTATGCGTTTAAAACCTGTTGCCTCTGTCGTTCTGTCCTGCCTTGGATTCAGCGGTACTTATGCCTTCGCCGATGATGTCATGGTCGTGACCGCGTCGGGTTACGAAAAAAAGATCACCAACGCGGCTGCCAGCGTGTCGGTTATTTCTCAACAAGAATTACAAACCAATAAATATAATGACTTAGGTGAAGCCCTGCGCTCCGTTGAAGGGGTTGATGTTGAAAGCAGCACCGGTAAAACCGGCGGTCTGGAGGTCAGTATTCGCGGCATGCCTGCCAGCTATACGCTGATCCTGATAGACGGTATTCGTCAAAATGGCAGTAGTGACGTGACGCCCAACGGCTTCTCTGCCATGAACACCAGTTTTATGCCTCCGCTGGCAGCCATCGATCATATTGAAGTGATCCGCGGTCCCATGTCGACGCTGTACGGTTCAGATGCTATCGGCGGTGTCGTTAACATCATTACCAAGAGAAGTACGGACAAATGGAACACGTCCATTAATACCGGCGTTAACCTGCAAGAAAGCAATAAATGGGGTAACAGCACGGTAGCCAACTTCTGGTCAAGCGGCCCGCTAATTGCTGGCGTGCTGGACATGCAGGTACGCGGCAGCACGACACAACGACAAGGCTCCAGCGTCACCTCTCTGAGCGATACCACATCGACGCGCGTGCCGTATCCAACGGAATCTGAAAACTACAACATCGGTACCCGTCTGGACTGGAAAACCGGCGCAAATAATACGCTGTGGCTGGATCTCGACTCCGCCAGACAGCGCTACGACAATGATGATGGGCAGTTGGGTAATCTCACCGGCGGATACGATAAAACCCTGCGCTATGAACGTAATAAGGTCACGCTGGGTCACGATACCGCATTAACATTTGGTACCTGGAAATCCTCCGTGGGCTGGAATGAAACCGAGAACAAAGGCCGCCAACTGGTCTCATCCGCACTCACGCCAGAAAACGCGGGCCGGGCCGGTGACGCTCGTGAATTGAAAAATACCAACGTCATCCTGGACTCGGTCCTGCTGACGCCATTGGGTGATTCGCATCTGCTTACTCTCGGCGGCGAATACTGGGATGCCCGCATGAAAGATGGGGTGGTGCTGGCCAATACCGGTGAGACATTCCACCAGAAAACCTGGGCGACCTACGCGGAAGATGAGTGGCATATTCTCGACTCGCTGGCGTTGACCGCAGGCACTCGCTATGAGCATAACGATGTCTTTGGCGGACACCTTAGCCCACGAGCTTACATGGTGTGGGACGTATCGGAAGAATGGACCCTGAAAGGTGGCGTCACAACCGGATACAAAGCCCCGTCACTCAGCCAGTTGCACAACGGCATCAGCGGTGTGACTGCTCAGGGAACCGTCAATACGGTCGGCAACCCCGACCTTAAACCCGAAGAAAGCACCAGCTATGAAACCGGGTTGTACTATGAGAACGACGCGGGGCTGAACGCCAACGTTACTGGCTTCTACACCGAATACAAAAATAAAATTGTCTCGTATTCCATCGATGACAATACCAACAGCTATACCAACAGCGGCAAGGCGAGAACGGACGGCGTTGAATTCGCCAGCACCTTCCCGCTTTGGTCTGACGTGCTGAGCTTATCGCTCAACTACACCTATACCCAGAGCAAACAAAAAGATGGCGAAAACAAAGGCGCACCGCTGAGCTATACCCCCAAACATATGGCTAACGCCCGTTTGAACTGGCAGGCAACCGAAGATATGAATGCCTGGTTAAGCGCACGCTATCGTGGTAAAGCCCCACGCTTTACCGAAAACTATGACAACCTTAGTGCAGTCCAAAAAGCCGTGTACGATGATAAAGGGGCCAATTTAAAAGCCTGGACCGTTCTCGATATGGGCATGTCCTATAAGCTGACCAAAGAACTGACGCTGAATACGGCGATAAATAACGTGTTAGATAAAGACTTTAGCGACGTCACTCTGTATCAGGTTGGCCGCAGCAGCACCTACGCGGGCGACTACTTCCAGACCGCACAATCCACAACCGGATACGTCAATCCGGGTCGCAACTACTGGGTATCGTTAAACTACCAGTTCTAATTGGTTTTTCACCTACAGGCCGGGCTATAACGAATCGCCCGGCCTCTTTCTGATGTTGTCTCTGCACCTGCAAACAGTCCGTAAAATCACAGAATATATTCACTGCTGTCAACTACCAGAATTTTAGATCAACACCGCGTATCACTTACTGTATGGATTTCAACTTCCTGTTTGGCGTGGGGACTGATAAACTGTGTCTAAAAATGTCAGACTTATTATTTTTATATAATTACCTACTGGATAAGTACAAAGTACGCAGGTTGACGGAAATGGATTCATCGATAACTATCGTTACAGCATTTTTTGATATTGGACGAGGTAACTGGACAGCCAATAAAGGTTTCTCGCCACATTTAGAGAGAACGCCTGAAACTTACATTGATTATTTTAAAAACTTATCCACTCTGGATAACGAAATGATCATTTTTACCTCTTACGACCTTAAACCAGCAATTGAAAAAATTAGAGCGGGTAAAAAAACCACAGTTGTTACCTTTGACATTAACACTAAGTTCACTGCAATTCGGCAAAAAATTCACGACATCCAAAAAGATGATGCTTTCAGAAACAGACTTGAAACGCGCCAGCTAATAAACCCTGAATATTGGTCCGCTGAGTACGTGCTGGTGTGTAACCTGAAAGCTTATTTCATAAACAAAGCGTTAGAGATGAATCTTGTTAACAATGAGATGGTTGCCTGGATTGATTTCGGCTATTGCCGTAACCCGGAAGTCACAAACGGTTTATCCTTATGGAATTATCCATTTGATAAACGTAAAGTAAATTTATTCACAGTTAAACGTGGTCTAAACCCCAAATCCATTGATCATGTTTTTGAACACATGATCAATAATCGCTCTTATATTATTGGCGGTGCCATCGTTGCGACACAAGAAAAATGGCAAGCGTTTTATAAACTGGTACGCCGCTGCCAAATAAAGACCCTTAGAAATAAAATAGTTGATGATGATCAAGGGATTTTCATCATGTGCCATTACTTAAACCCGGAGTTGACAAAGCTAAACTACCTTGGAAAAAACAGATGGTTTTATTTGTTCAAAATGTACGGTAAAAAAGATCTAAAAAGCAGATTGCTACGCCTAAAAGTGTTGCTTCGTGGCAAATAAAAACTCACCGTCCCTGCGACACAATCAACCGGCTCCGAGCAGTAACATGGCCGGAAGATCTTGGGGAATATCCATTTATACATATGATGTTAGCTGATCCAGTCCAAAAACTGTATAGTATTAAATCAGCCAAGCTTATTTCTTACAGGAACGGAATGCTTTCATCAGAGTGATGTGGTTGTGCCCGCACGCCTGAATGCCAGCCAGTGATTAGATTAACGCGTTGAGGCATGCGTTCTGTTTCATAACTAACGGGATAAGCAGAATAAAAACTAAATAATTCGAGTTACATTGACGTTACGGGTACTCAGCCGTAGGCAGGCCTACACGAGTCGTAGCCATATCACTTATTCATCAGTACACAGTTGCATAAATAAACACAAAAGAGCGAACAAGCTAGAGACAATTTCGCTACATACGCTTTACTCTAATTTAAAAATCGGATCAGTTAATTATAAATTATGTTCATCCAACTTAGACTTAAAACAGCTGAAAAGGTTTCGCGACTATCTGAAGTTTCCCCACTCATTATTTCCGTGCTAATAGTTTTTGGTGTTAATATTTTAACCGCGAAATATAACGCGGTAATCAACCGGACGCTAGTATTTATATTGATCATGTTTTCATTGCGATGCATACAGCATAATTTACTGAGAAATACTCTGGCCGTTGTGATTTTGATCCCTGTTGCATTGGACACTACGATTCAATTATATGCCTGGCATAACTTTAGAACAGAATTTAGCTATGGTTTCGCACTAAGTATTTTGGATACTACGCCGAGTGAGGCCAAAGGGATGCTCGGGTTATACTGGCGCGATTGTCTTTCGTTTGTCACGTTAGCAGCATTTTTTATATATGCGGCGAATACTGGAGCAAACCTGATACCGTATCGATTTCATCGCTATCCCCCTATTCTTCTTGCTATAACCATCATTGCATTTGTTGGCCAGGCATATCTACACCAAATAAGGAAAAGTAATGTTGAAAGCCTGATGCAACGAGTCCTGTCTGCCACTCCCCTCAGTACCGGCAAAGTGTTTATGCAGGCAATACAGGATATCTCTATCATGTCTGATATCGGTAACAATATACCAGATTATAAAATTACTTTAACCGATACCGGCATTGAAAACTATGTACTTATTATTGGAGAGTCTGCACGTGCGGTAAATATGGGGCTCTATGGCTATCCAAGAGATACAACGCCTGAACTCATCAAGCAAAAACATCAGCTTTTGCTGTTTCAAAACGCGATTGCCCCGGCACCGGTGACCATTATGGCTGTCCCAATGGCAATGACAGCGGATTCCGTGAACGCCCACGATCCTCGAAAATATAGCGATAATGTTATCAATATCAGTAACAAAGCTGGTTACGATACTTATTGGTATAGTCGTCAAGGAAAAGGGGGGGCGCATAACAATATTATTACCGGGATTGCCATGAACGCCCATCAGCAAGAATGGGTGGATCATGGCTATGATGAGGCCTTACTGCCATTATTGCAAAATGCCTTACAGAAGTCCGGTAAGAAACTAATTGTGCTGCATCTCTATGGCAGCCATGAACCATCCTGTGAGCGTTTTCCTGAAAGTAGTACTATATTAGCCGGGGAAAGTCAGGCTGATGATTGTTACGACAACTCTATTCGTTATACTGACACACTTATGGGCAACATATTTAGTGCACTGCAAAATACCCGCTCATCTGTAATGTATTTTTCCGATCATGCACTGATCCGAGACCCCAAGCGCGCAGTCGTTTATTCACACGGTGGCGTCACACCGCCAAAAGAGGCGCTGCATATTCCGATGTTTATCTGGTACAGCCAACTGGTTGATGCAAAAACTAAACTCACTGGGGATTATCGTACCCAGTGGTCTTCCGATGATCTTAATACGCTTGCGGAGTTGTGGCTGGGTATTCATCGTCAGGGTGCGCCAATCAATACGCTGAGTTCCTGGTTAATGAATTACGATAAAACTATTTTCATCATGGATACCACGGGTAAACAGTATGAATGGCGAAATGTCCGTTGATACACGTCGTTGAAAAATCAGCATGCCCGCAATAGATATCCTCCAGGTTAGTCCTGTCTATTGATCAGATAGCAGGATTAAGAAACAGAGCCTATTTGGGGTCTTCCATAAATAAAAAAAAGGGAGCCCATCGGCTCCCGTTCTCATACAACCCAGAATCTGGATTACATATTTTCAATGATCGCGGCACCAAACTCTGAACATTTCAGCAGATTAGCGCCGTCCATCAGAGGTTCGAAGTCATAGGTTACGGTCTTGGCGTTAATCGCGCCGTCCATACCTTTAACGATCAGGTCAGCCGCTTCAGTCCAACCCATGTGGGGCAGTCATTATTTCATTAAATTACTCATGATGACGTAAAAAACTCATAGATTCATCTCCTGTTAACTCCAGGAGTGGCGCAGTTCCTATGAAGTTATTTAAACCTCCACACTCTGTCGTTGGGGAGTAATCTTCATCGCTGAAGGTCAGTATATATTCATATCAGCAATTAAACACGTTTAGTCAAAGCAGTGACGTGGTTGGAATTGTCGTACTTATCACCCTGCACGGTTTGGTAATCCCCTGAAGATTTCTTTGTTAAATTGTGAAAATAGTTAATACAACGCTATATAGTTTAACGCAACATTGTTCCTTGAGAAAATTAAGCATCTGATGATATCTCAACAAACAATCACATTGTTTACCATTTTCATAGATAAGCCATATTTGAAATGTTGCTAATTTCAAAAAACAAAACAAATTCAACATTGTTAAAAAAAGATAATAATTCCAATAAAATACATTTTTGCAAAATAATATTTTTAATAACCAACATTAATTAGCATAAAATATACTATTATTTATTATGTCAGATTTTTACACTACTAGTTTTTGTTTTTTCTTGAAATTCACTTTGGTATACTTCCAACCGCTCCCGGATGGTATTGTTTTTAATGATGACAGTCCTTGTTATGAATTAGATAATGCTTAATGGAGACGAAGGTGGAATACATAAAAGAACATAGCCAGCAACCTCAGCAGGGCTCTTTCCTGGAAAAAAAGAATCATATTCTTCCTTCAGGAAATATGTCTGATGATGAGTTCTGGTTTCTGATCGAACTGACACCCATCCGCAGCGATAAAATCATCAGGGCGTTGCACGATTATTTTGTATTGAATCGCCCAAGATCTCACTGTTGCGATAAACATGGTGTTAGCAATGGCTACTTTGGGGTATGCATCAGCAGATTTGAGCATGTCATCCAGGTTGTTAATGCGCTACTTAATTATTATAAGATGTCAAAAAGCGAAATGACCGAATGAATTCCCTGCGTAACCATTCAATATTTTCGAGTAATGCAGTGAGTTTTAAGAGCATCTCAAATTTGTAACCGGTAGACGATATTGAAATCATTACACATCCTGGGCGCATGAGGTTTGCGGATACTGCTGTCAGTTTTCCGCAACTAATACTTAATGATTTCTGTACTTTTCAACGCTTATATATTTTTAAGGTGGGAATATGTCAACGCTGAAGAATACATTTTTTATCCCTCCGCCTGATATTCCAACGCAGGCCGGACCTGAAAATATCTTTTATGATTTTAATGATGGCGCTCGTGTTCTGCTTCCTGAAGGGAAATGGCACGTACGTTTGCTTGATGCCGACTCCGATAACATTCTTTTCTGCTGCGATGCAGATAACGGGTGGGTGACCAGTAGTAAGAAATATTTTGTGCGCTTCCGCATTCAGGTATTCCGTCAGGGGGAAGAGACTCCCCTGCTGGATGAAACCCTGAAATTAAAAGACCGGCCTGTGCTGATTTCATTCCCCACCGGGACGTTAGGCGACCTGCTCGGCTGGTTTCCTTATGTCGAACGCTTCCAGACTCTGCACAAGTGCCAGCTGGAGTGCACGATGGCACAGGACATTATCGACCTGCTGGCACCTCAGTACCCGCAGATACAGTTTTCCACGCCGGATAATCCACGCACGGTAGCACCTTACGCAACTTACCGCGTAGGTCTCTACTTTGGTGGCGATACAGATAATCAGCCCGTGGATTTTCGCAAAGTCGGTTTCCATCGTTCTGCAGGCTACATTCTGGGCGTTGACCCGCGTGAAGCCCCCGTCCGGCTTGACTTGTCTGCACCCCGAGTTATCCAGGAGCCTTATGTGTGTATCGCCACACAGTCCACCTGTCAGGCGAAGTACTGGAACAACGGCACCGGCTGGAGTGAGGTTGTCGCACACCTGAAATCACTGGGTTACCGGGTGCTGTGCATTGACCGGGATGCCCATTATGGCCAGGGTTTTGTCTGGAATCACATTCCCTGGGGAGCCGAAGACTTTACCGGTAAGCTCCCCCTTCAGGAACGGGTGAACCTGCTGCGCCATGCCAGCTTTTTCATTGGCCTGCCAAGCGGCCTGTCATGGCTGGCATGGGCTGCCCGTATTCCGGTGGTGCTGATAAGTGGCTTCAGCCTCCCGAACAGCGAATTTTATACCCCGTGGCGGGTATTTAACCCCCATGGCTGCTACGGATGCTGGGACGATACATCGCTGAATTTTGACCACCACGATTTTCTGTGGTGCCCGAGACATAAAAACACCGACCGGCAATTTGAATGTACCCGACTGATAACCGGCGCCCAGGTCAAAGGCGTCATCAACAAACTTCACCGTTCTTTAACTGAACAGGGTGTTGAGGCCACCCTGAAAAAAGGAGTAAGCAATGAATAAGGTTTATAACACTGTCTGGAATGAATCCACAGGAACGTGGGTCGTAACCTCAGAACTGACCCGTAGAGGGGGCCGACGCCCCCGTCAAATCAAGCGAACCGCGCTGGCAGGGCTGATTGCGGGCCTGCTTATGCCGTCACAGCCCGTGCTGGCGGCGACCTACGACAATCAGACGCTGGAGAGTGGCGGAGCAAACTCATCCATGGTTTTGAATGCTAATGATACGGCAACAAATACCACCATTAACTACGGCGGGGTTCAGCTTGTTTCCAGCGGCGGCAGTGCCATGAACACCATAATTAACAGCGGTGGAGACCAGTATGTCTACAACGGTGCTAATGCATTGAACGCCTCGGTCGAAAACGGTGGGCGACAGTTTGTCTCCAGTGGCGGCATCGCCAAGGCGACTTCTGTTAATAGCGGTGGTCGCCAGTATGTCCGTGACGGCGGCAGTGCCACGGACACCGTGCTTAACAATACTGGGCGTCAGTTTGTCTCCAGCGGTGGTAGTGCCACTAACACTACAATTAATTCCGGTGGGCAACAGATTGTCAGTACCGGCGGCAGTGCCACTAACGCTACAATTAATTCCGGTGGGGGGCAGTTTATCTACGGCGGAAGTGCCACGGACACCGTGATTAACGATACTGGACGCCAGTTTGTCTCCAGCGGCGGCAGTGCCACTAGTACCACCATCAACAGCGGCGGGATCCAGTATGTTTCAAGCGATGGCAGTGCCACAGACACCGTGATTAACGATACTGGACGCCAGTTTGTCTCCAGCGGCGGCAGTGCCACTAACACTACAATTAATTCCGGTGGGAGGGTGTATCTCTACGGCGGAAGTGCCACGGGCACCTCTATTTACAACGGCGGACGCCAGTACGTCTCCAGTGGTGGCAGCGCCACTAACACAACCGTTTACAGCGGTGGACGTCAGCATGTTTACATCGATGGAAATGTCACAGAAACGACCATTACAAGCGGCGGCATGCTGCAGGTGGAGGCCGGTGGTTCAGCCTCTAAGGTTACCCAGAACAGTGGCGGTGCTGTCGTCACCAATACCAGTGCAGTCCTGAGTGGTACCAACCATAATGGCAATTTCAGTATCGCGGGCGGCAGTGCAGCCAATATGCTGCTGGAGAACGAAGGCTATCTGACAGTATTTAGCGGTCATCAGGCCAGCGATACAACTGTTGGCAGCAACGGGACGCTGGATATTCGCAGCGGCGGTGTGCTCTACGGCACCACCACCCTGACTGATAAAGGGACGCTGGTCGGTGACGTAGTCACAAATGAAGGCAACCTGTATTACCTCAACAACAGTGCTGCAGCCTTTGCAGGTACCTTGACGGGGACCGGTACCCTGACACAGGAAGGAGGAAACACCCGCTTCAGCGGTCTGTTGTCTCAGGACGGTGGGATTGTCCTTAAGAGTGGCGGTGCCATGACGATGGATGCCCTTCAGGCTAAAGCCAATGTGACGACACAATCAGGCACCACCCTGACTCTGGATAACGGGACTATCCTGACGGGGAACGTTGCAGGAGACAGCACCGGCGCAGGTGACATGGCGATTAAAGGTGCATCTGTCTGGCATCTCGATGGTGACTCCACTGTCGGCGCATTAACGCTGGATAACGGGACCGTTGATTTCCGTCCGTCAACAACCACACGTCTGACGCCAGCCTTCCAGGCGGTTTCGCTGTCGCTCGGGAGCCTGTCGGGTAGCGGGACATTCCGGATGAACACTGATATCGCGTCGCATACCGGAGATATGCTGAATGTCGCGGGCAACGCCAGTGGTAACTTTGTGCTGGATATCAAAAATACCGGCCGGGAGCCAGTATCCGCTGGTGCGCCGCTTCAGGTGGTGCAGACCGGTGGCGGTGACGCCGCGTTTACCCTGAAAGGCGGGAAAGTCGATGCTGGTACCTGGGAATACAGCCTGAGCAAGGAAAATACCAACTGGTATCTGAAGACTGACACCCCACCTCCGGTTACTCCGCCGACCACCCCGGATGCAGGTAACCCGGATGCAGGTGTGCCGTCTCCTGCACATCGCACAACAAAATCTGCCGACGCGGTACTGGGCATGGCGACAGCACCGGCATACGTCTTCAACAGCGAACTGCAGAATCTGCGTTTCCGTCACGGTGACGTGATGCAGAACACCCGTGCACCAGGAGGAGTATGGGGCCGTTATACAGGGTCAGATAACCGCATCAGCGGCGGGGCCAGCTCGGGCTATTCTCTGACCCAGAACGGTTTCGAAACTGGTGGCGACAAGGTCTTTGAGCTGGGTGACAGCCACTTAGCTGTGGGTGCTTTCTTCTCTTACACCGACAACAGCATTAAGCATGCCCGTGGTGGAAAAAGTACTATCGACAGCACAGGCGGTGGTTTGTACGCAACCTGGTTTGATAATGACGGCTACTACGTGGACGGGGTTATCAAATTCAACCGCTTTAGTAATGAGCTGCGCACCTGGATGAGTGACGGCTCGGCGGTGAAGGGAGATTACAGCCAGAATGGTTTTGGCGGCAGTCTCGAAGCTGGTAAGACCTTCAACCTGAATGAGAATACATGGGCGCAGCCATACGTGCGGACAACGGCGTTCCGGGCAGATGAGAAGGATATCAACCTGAATAACGGCATGACAGCCAGCATCGGGGCAACCAAGTCTTTGCAGGCCGAGACCGGTGTGAATCTGGGTATGAATCTTGACGTTGCCGGAAAAACAGTCAAACCGTACCTCAAGGCTGCGGTCAGCCACGAGTTTTCGGACAACAACAAGGTGCAGATCAACAACCGCTATGACTTTACCAACGATATCTCAGGCACGACAGGTAAATACGGTGTCGGGGTGAGTGCCCAGTTGACACCAAACGCAGGGGTGTGGGCTGAGGCAAACTACCAGAAAGGAGAGAATATCGAGTCTCCGGTAACCGGTAGCGTAGGTTTCCGCATCAACTTCTAACCAAGGATGGAAACGACAGCCACATCTGTGGCTGTCTCCCCTACTACTGAATATTCACGCAATGAGCGGTGCCGGTCATTTTTAATGCACGCCGCAATGGTCTGACGATGCACATCAGACAATGTGGCCAGTTGGCTAACATTTAGTTGTAAGTTTTTTAGTTCACAATCCATAGTTCACCCGAGGAAAAAACTTGCATCCTGCAAGCACCTTTTAAAAACGGCGTCAGTGATGAACAAAGCGCACATATTCGACACTATGAAATTTATCTCATTAAATATCAATAAATTATACTAACAGTGATGGCCGATGAAAATGCAAAAACCAGCCTTGCTACGCGCCGCACCCGCCCCGTAGCAAGGCCCCCCTACTGGGAGAACCCTTAATCGTCCCATGACCTCGCTATCCGCACCACACCAAGAGATCTGACCAGATTGAAGCGACAAAACTGATCGTGCACACTACACGCTCTCATAACTAACAATAGGTTATAACCCTGATGGATCAGGTTACTGTTCTTGAAAAGATGTTTGAGCAAGTGAGAAAGGAACATAATTTTTCGTGGTTTTACTCTGAACTAAAACGCCAGAATATTGCTCATTATATTTACTACCTGGCTACTGATAACATCAGAGCTGTTACAGCGAATGATGAAGTAATATTAATAAGAGGGAAAAGAGATTTATTAAAAGTCAGTACAACCAAGGACCCTGAACAAGTAAAAAAAGCAGCCCAGACACATATTTCCGGGGAATCCACATTTCGGGAATATATTACAACACTTGTTAGTGCTGGCGTTTTCCGATGGGTTACTGATGTCAATGATAACAAACGGTATTACTACTCTGTCGACGATACACTTTTATACATGGAAGATGTCGAGAACAACAATCCATTAATATAATGATAATTAAACTAACAGTCCGGTTTCTTCCCCCCTGGCACCGGATAAGCTGACATAAGTGCCAAACCTGGTTTTGGGGAAACGTTTTGGCGAGAGTTTTGGGGAAGGAATTTTACAGGTATAAAAAAACGGGAGCCAATCGGCCCCCGTTCTCATACAACCCAGAATGTGGATTACATGTTTTCGATGATCGCGTCACCAAACTCAGAACATTTCAGCAGCTTAGCGCCGTCCATCAGACGTTCGAAGTCATAGGTTACGGTTTTCGCGTTGATCGCACCGCTCATACCTTTAAC